>JAZLLT010000029.1:0-40652 GCA_045598325.1 Clostridia bacterium
GGCAAACACGATGCCGAGACCCGCGTTCAGCATGTAGGTGGAAGAGGAGGCAAAGTGCTTGAGTTCGCGGCGGAACAGCGCCTTTTTGACGCCGGTCGCCTTGAGGGTTTTGGTCTGTACCTTCTTTTCCGCGATTTTGGGCTTGGCGAGGGCGATCTTCAGGAAGGTCCCGGAAAGCACCCAGTAGCAGACAACAAACAGGACGATCGCGATGCCGGCGAAGAGGAGGAAGGGACCGATCTGCCCGACAGAGCCTTTGCCCAACTGGTAGAAGAGGTTGCCCCAGGTCTTGATGCCGCCGGAGAGCCCCTCGGTATTGTTTGCGAGGGTGGTCATGAAGTCGCCGGTGTTGAAGCACAGGTAGTAGTAGGGGATGAAGAAGCCGAGGGCGATGAGGGCGGTGATGATGCCCTTGCCCTTCACCTTGGACGCAATGAGCGCCACCACCCAGCCGAGGGCGCAGGAGAGCGCCGTGACGAACAGGGGGATGAAGAACAGCAGCAGCACCTGCAGGACGACTGCCGCCGCGCTCACATCGGTGATGATCCAGGACGCGATGAGAGAGGGCAGCCACACGCCGCCGCTGTACAGAAGGCTCAGCCCGTACACGGAAGCCATGCGGGAGACGAGAATGGTGCGGGGCGGGATGGGCATGGACAGGAGCGTTTCATTATCCTTGGCCATGTACAGGGTCGAGTAGGTGTTGAAGACGCTGCCGAATGTGCCGAAGACGATGGAGATGATGCCCATGAGGGCGAAATACAGCCACTTCACATCGGGCACGCCGGGCGCTTCGGGGATATCGAGGATGGTCATGCCGAGACCCATGCCGATGGCGAAGAAGGAGGCTGCCATTACCAGCATGAGAAGACCGAACAGCAGGAACAAACCGATGCGCTTGCCGCGGCTTCTGGTTTTGCCGGTTTTCGCGTTCACAAAGTAGGAACGGAACAGTTCCTTGAATTGCTTTTTGAGAAGGACTTTCAGCATGCCTTTAGTCCTCCAACTCCAGGAATACGCTTTCGAGGCTCGCGTCGCCCTTGACCTCCTCCATGGTGCCCTGACGGATCAGTTTTCCGTCCTTGATGATGGCGACCTTGTCGCAGAGTTTTTCCGCCACTTCCAGCACATGGGTGGAGAAGAAGATGGAACCGCCTTTGTCGCAAAGCTGACGCATCATGCCCTTCAGGGTGTGGGCAGCGATGGGGTCCAGACCCACGAAAGGCTCGTCCATGATGATGAGTTTGGGCTCGTGGATCCACGCGCCGATGATGGCGAGTTTCTGCTTCATGCCGTGGGAATAAGCGGAGACGGGCTTGCCGAGATCGCCGGCAAGTTCAAAGGCTTCTGCCAGTTCCGTGATGCGCTCGCTGCGCTTCTCACCGTCCACCTCGTAGATGTCCGCGACGAAGTTGAGATACTGGATGCCCGTCATGAACTCGTACAGGTCGGGATTGTCGGGGATGTAGGCGATCTTCTTTTTGCAGGCGATGGGAGAATCGGCGATGTTCACGCCGTCGATCAGGATCTCGCCCTTATCGAAGGGCAGGATGCCCACGGCGGATTTGAGCGTAGTGGTTTTGCCGGCGCCGTTATGACCGATGAAGCCGTAAATGACGCCCGGCTCGATATGGAGAGTCAGGTCGTCAACGGCCTTTTTCTCCCCGTAAGTCTTGGTGAGATGGGTGATTTTGAGCATTTTTTCCTCCTTTTGGAAACAAAAGCGACAAACAGCAGGGCGCGAACGCCTTCGATATTATTATAATATGCCGCGCCCCGTTGTCAATGAGTAAATATGCGATTTTTGCGTTTCTTTGCGGGGATTTAGCACGGGTTTAATAACATCGTTTGCAGATAAATGATGGCTATGAAATGTTAGAAATATATTGACAAACCGTTAAGGGGGGTAAAAGTAGTCAGATATGATACAAAGAACTTTGAGCGTGGAAATAAGCAGTGTTCAACATCCGCAAAAGTAATTGAAAAAAACACTCACATGTTGTATACTTATTTCAAAATAAACTATGGAGGCAGTTTATGTACAATAGATTGTCGGACGCCCTGAACGGAAAAGAAAGCAATCATCTTCTGCCCTTCCTCTGGATGAAGAACGGTTATCACGACAGGCTCGTCTCTTATGTGCATCAGGTGTATGACAGCGGCTGCCGCGCCTTCTGCGTGGAGAGCCGCACCCACGAGGATTTCGGCGGGGATGAGTGGTGGGACGACATGGCGGTGCTTCTGTCCGAGGCGAAAAAACTGGACATGAAGGTGTGGATCCTCGACGACAAGCACTTTCCCACCGGCTACGCCAACGGACTGATCAAAAAGTACCCCGAGCGGCGGCAGCTCATGCTGGTGGAGGACCATTTGGATGTGGTGGGTCCCGCGCCCGAAAGTGCCATCCTGCTGCGCGTCACGCAGAAAGCGGGCGAAGAGGAACTGCTGGGCGTGTACGCCTACCGGCGCGACCGGATGGAGGAGACGCTGGACGGCGAGCCCATCGATCTGACGCAAAATGTGGACGGGCAGTATGTCTACTGGGACATCCCCGAGGGCGTGTACCGGGTGTTTGCCCTGTACAGGAGCCGCCGCGGCATCCATAAAGACTACATCCACATGATCGATCCCGCCTCCGTCGCCGTGCAGATCGAGGCGGTGTACGAGCCCCACTATGAGCATTTCAAGGAATATTTCGGCTCCACGCTGGAGGGCTTTTTCTCGGACGAGCCGGGTTTCAAAAACGGTACCTTCGCCTCTTCGGACCCTGTCGGCGGCTATGAGCACACGGTGGGTCAGCCGGGTCTTGCCCTGCCGTGGACGGACGAGGTGCTCAAACGCATGAACGCGGACGGCGGAGATTATCTGCCCCTCCTGCCCGCCCTTTGGTATCCCATGGGGGAGAAGACCGCCCGGGTGCGCGTTGCCTACATGGATGCCATCACGAACCTTTGGAAAGAGGCGTTTTCCTACGGCTTGGGTGACTGGTGCCGCGCGCACGGGGTCAAGTATATCGGTCACATCATTGAGGACGAAAACGCCCACATGCGCCTTTCCTCCAGCGGCGGACACTACTTCCGCTCTCTGGACGGTCAGGACATGGCGGGCATCGATGTGGTGCTGCATCAGATCATGCCCGGCATGGCGCACTATACCCATGCCGTCGCCGTGGGTATGGGCTACTACACCAGTGAGTTCTTCGATTACTGCCTTGCCCGCCTCGCTGCGTCCCACAGCCGCATCCGGCCCCGCATGAACGGCCGCGCCATGTGCGAGATCTTCGGCGCGTATGGCTGGGCGGAGGGCGTGCCCTTCATGAAGTGCCTCATGGACCACATGCTGGTGCGGGGCATCAATGAATTCGTGCCCCACGCGTTTTCCCTCATTTTCCCCGACCCGGACTGCCCGCCCCACTTCAACGCCGAGCATTTCAACCCCGAGTTCGATGCCTTCCGCAAACTCATGCTCTACACCAACAAGGTGACCCACCTCTTCGGCGGCAGCCGCGAGGTCGTTTCCGCCGCCATCTACTATAACGCGGAAGCGGAGTGGTCGGGCAAGAAGCGGATGCTCATCCAGAAGCCCGCACGCCTCCTTTACGACAATCAACTCAACTACGATTTCCTGCCCATGGACACCATGCTGGCAGATGCGGATGTCAAGGATGGCAGGCTCACCGTGAACGGCAATTCCTATTCCTGCCTCGTGGTGCCGTACAGCGAATATCTGCCCGGTGCGCTGCTTGACCGGTTTGCTTCCCTCATCGCGCGGGGCGTGAAGATCGTCTTCGTTGAGGGGCGTCCGGAGGGATTCGACGCGGGCGATGTTGTGTCACTAAACGATGTCCCCGCCTATGTGCGCGCCTGCGGCGGTACGGATATTTCTCTCGACAAGCCCTTCGACCTGCTCCGTTTCTGCCACAGAGTGGACAGGAACACCCACATTTTCCAGTTCGTCAACGAGTCCCAGACGGAGGACTATTTCGGCACCGTGATTCTCCCTGTTTCCGGCGAGGGCACTAAGGTCGACTTCCTCAGGGACAGTCTTTCCAAAGTGACGGCGGCGGACGGCAAACTCGTTCTGGGTCTGCGCCGCGGCGAGAGCACCATTTTCGTGTTTGACGGAAAAGGCGTCGACCTGCCCGGCGATATCATGTGGAAGCGCGTGAAGCCCCTGAACGGCCCGTGGACGCTCTCCACGAAGCACGCCATGAAGGAAGACGGCTATACCGCGCCCAAGCCCATCGACCGCCTCTACAATGTGGCGGGCAGGGAAGGGGACAGTTCTTTCAGCGGCTTCATGCGCTACGAGACCGAATTCACCGCGGATGAAAACACCGTGGGCATCGATCTGGGCGTAGTGGGCGAGTGCGCGCATCTGTGGCTGAACGGCATCGACCTCGGGCTCCGCATCGCGCCGCCCTATGTGTACGACCTCCGCTCCGCGGTGAAACCGGGCGTCAACCGCCTCACCGTCGATGTGGTCAACAACCTCGTCCATGTGGAGCAGGACCGCTTCTCCACCTACATGCAGATCACGCCGTCCGGCCTCATCGGTCCCGTAAAGTTACTGGAAAACTGACTTGACATAAGCACGCAGATGGTCTATAATGATAATCGTTCCTATTAAGGATAAAATAAAAAGGAGATAGAACCTATGAAAAAGTGGAAATGCCTCATTTGCGGCGAAATCGTCGAAAGTGAAACCCGTCCCGAAAAGTGCCCCCTGTGCAAAGCCCCCGGTGAGAAATTCGTTGAGATCACCGATACCGAAATGACCTGGGCCGCCGAGCATGTCATCGGCATCGCCAAGGACGCCCCCGAAGAGATCAAGGAAGGTCTGCGCGCTAACTTCAACGGCGAGTGCACCGAGGTCGGCATGTATCTGGCCATGAGCCGTGCCGCCGCCCGTGAAGGCTATCCCGAGATCGCCGAGTACTGGAAGACCGCCGCTTTTGAAGAGGCCGAGCACGCCGCGAAGTTTGCCGAACTCCTGGGCGAAGTGGTCTCTGAGTCCACCAAGCAAAACCTCACCGTCCGCGTCGCCGCCGAGAACGGCGCCACTCAGGGCAAGTTCGACCTCGCTAAGAAAGCCAAGGAACTGAACCTCGACGCCATCCACGACACCGTGCACGAAATGGCCAAGGACGAAGCCCGCCACGGAAAAGCCTTCAAGGGTCTGCTGGACAGATACTTCAAATAATCTCACGGGGCGGCTTATGCCGTCCTTTTCTCATGGGGAGGAAATCATGGATCCCAAAGCAATGTTCAAACTCACTTACGGCCTGTACCTGCTGTCCGCGCGGGAAAACGGCAGGGACAACGCCTGCATCGTCAACACCGCCCTGCAGGTGGCAAACGAGCCCACCCGCGTTTCTGTCGCGGTCATCAAGAAAAACCTGACCTGCGACATGATCCTGAACACGGGCGTGTTCAATGTGTCCACCATCGACACGAGAGCCGACTTTGGTCTGTTTCGGAGATTCGGTATGCGCACGGGACGCGAGACCGACAAGTTTGACGGATTCACCTCCGTTGAGAGGAGCGCAAACGGGCTATATTATCTCACCGCCTGCTGCAACGGTTATCTGTCCGCCAAAGTGACGGATAAGTACGATCTCGGCACCCACATACTGTTCATCGCGGAAGTGACGGACGGCGCGGTGCTGGGGAATGACCCCTCCGTGACCTACGGTTACTATCAGAGCGACATCAAGCCCAAGCCCGCGCGGAAGAAAGGCTGGGTCTGCAGCGTGTGCGGTTATGTCTATGAAGGCGACGAATTGCCCGATGACTTCATCTGCCCCGTCTGCAAGCACGGCAGGGACGATTTCGTCCGCGCGGACGCCGCGCCCGCTGCCCCCGCTCCCGCAGTCGAAACGAAGATCTCAGGCGGCAAAAAGTGGGTCTGCCCGGTCTGCGGCTATGTGCACGAGGGCGATGTTCCCCCCGCCGAGTGCCCGCTCTGCCATGTGAGCGGAGATAAATTCACCCTGCAGGAGGAAGATTTCGTGTGGGCTTGCGAGCATGTCATCGGCATTGCAAAGGACGCGCCCGCGGACATCGTGGAAGGGCTCCGCGCCAACTTCACAGGCGAATGCACCGAGGTGGGCATGTACCTTGCCATGAGCCGCGCCGCCGCCCGTGAAGGCTATCCCGAGATCGCGAAATACTGGAAGACCGCCGCTTTTGAGGAAGCGGAGCACGCCGCGAAGTTTGCCGAACTCCTGGGCGAAGTGGTCTCTGAGTCCACCAAGCAGAACCTCACCGTCCGCGTCGCCGCCGAAAACGGCGCCGCCGAGGGCAAGTTCGCCCTCGCGCAAAAAGCCCGCGGACCGGGTCTTGACGCCATTGCCGACACGGTGATGGAAATGGCGAAGGACGAGGCAAGACACGGCAAAGCGTTCAGGGGAATGCTGGAGCGGTATTTCGGAAAATAAACACGCCAAAAGGGCGGCAGCAATGCCGCTCTTTTTCTTTACTATCCGGAAAGACTGTGGTATAATGCGCGTGATAACAATCAATCCGTTCCGCATCTGTAAGGATCTATCGTCTATGTCAAAGAAAAAGAAGCGTTTTACCGCCGTCCTTTGGGTCATCGCGTTTCTGATCGCGGTCGTCTCGTTTTTCGCGGTGGTGTTTACGGATTATCTCGTAAGTATTTCCGCGGGGCTTGACGCCCTGCTCTATACGGTCACCGCGGACACGAAGGGCACGAACCCGGAGGTCATCCGCGCGGGTGCGCGATTTATTCTGCCGCCCCTGCTTTTGCAGGCGGGTGTGACCGCGCTCCTGACCGGCGCGGTGCATGCCGGCTTCCGGCTTTGGAAGCGCGCGGGCAAAGGGGAGAAGGCGCGGAAGATGATGTGCTGCGTTGTTTCCTGTGTCCTGCTCGCGGCGGAGATACTGTATATCCCGTACTGCAGCCTCAAGTATGTGAACCGCAATCTGGGCGTGACCGAGTATCTGCGGCACCGGCGGGAAAAGACCGCCATCTACGAGGAATGTTTTGATATGCCCGACAGGAGCCGCGTGAAGGCGCCGCAGAGAGGCAAAAACCTCATTTTCGTGTGGCTGGAAAGCATGGAGACCACCTACGCGGACGGGGAAAGCGGCGGTTTTCAGGAGGAAAACCTCATCCCGCGGCTCATGGATCTTTCGGACCGGAATCTTCGGTTCGCGGGTCAGACGAATCCGCTGAGCGGGCTTGAGAGCATCGATTACTCCCGCTGGACCTTCGGAGCCCTGTTCAGCGCCCTGTCCGGCGCGCCCTGTGCCTATCACATTCAGAGGAACACGACCTGGAAAAACGGGCTTGCCCCGGACGCGGTGTTCCTGACCGATATCCTCAGTGAAAGCGGCTACCGTACCGAGTATGTCTGCGGCTCGGATGCCTCCTTCGCCGGCACGGCATCGGCACTCACCCGGCACGGCGTGCAGACGATATACGACCTGAACACCGCCTATGAGAATGGCGAAGTGCCGCAAGGTTACTTTGAGGGCTGGGGCATCGAGGACGGCAAACTGTATGAGATCGTGAAAAAGGAACTCACGCGCCTGTCTTCCGGGGATGCGCCCTTTATGCTCATGTTCTCCACCATCGACACCCACTATCCCACGGGCTACCTCTGCGCGGACTGCCCGGACACCTACGAAAACCCCACGGCGAACATCGTTTCCTGCGCGGACAGGCAGGCCGCGGAATTCATCGCGTGGTGCGAAGAGCAGCCCTTCTTTAAAGACACGGTCATCGTGCTTCTCGGCGATCACCCGCGCATGGACGCGGAACTGGTGGAAGGCGTACCCTACGGGGACAGGAAACTGTACAACTGCTTTATCAATGTGTCCGCCGCTCCCGGCGCGGAAAAAGACCGCGTCTATACGATGCTGGACATCGCCCCGACGCTGCTGACCGCGATGGGCTTTACCATGGACGGCGGACGCTTCGGCTTCGGAACGGATCTGGCGAGCGGAAAGCCGACCCTGCCGGAGGAACTGGGCTATGAGTATTTCCGCGCGGAACTCAGCAAGACCTCGGATTATTTCATCGAGCATTTCTATTGACGGGAAAATCAGATTGCGAAGGAAGAACGACGGCAATACCGTGACCTGCGTGCGGAAGTCTGTGCACAGGGGACATCAGAGCGGCTGCGGTGCCGCTCCTTTTGTGTACTTTACGATTGCCCGAGTCTGTGGTATAATGCGGACGGGATTTGAAGAAGGGAGCGGACCGCATGCTCGGAAAACGGAGATACAGAAGACGAATCATCATCATATTGTGCGTCATCGCGGCACTCCTGCTGCTCATTTTCCTTCCCGGAAAGATCCGCACGCTCCGCTTCGCGCAGAGAAACCGCAGCAGTATGCACGAGCGGGAAGAACGGGCGCGCGGAATGCTGGAAAAGGCGGGCGTGACCGTTTCGGACGAAGGCTACCGGAAACTATTGGATTACGACATGGAACTGACAAAGGATATCGGCGAAGATTACGGGACCGACCTCGGCTATGACCATTATGTTGTGTCCTACAACAATCAGTTTGCTGCGGTGCTGCTCCTGCTGGCGGGCGCGGGGAACGAAGATTTCACGGCGTGGGAGCCTTACTCGGACGATGTGTTCGCCGTCCGGAAAACCGCTTCGGGAGAGGGACTTTACGCCTATGTGCTGCAGGGCATCGACCACATCGCGGCGGATGTGACTTTCACGGACATCGAGGATGACATGTCGCTGTTCGGCGTCCGCCACAGCGTCTCCTTTGCAGTGGACGGTGAAGAGGTCCGCATCAATGAGACCAATGCCGAGGGACTCTTCAATGGGGAGTTTCTGGACAAAATCAACGAGATCATCGCGCGGCACGGCGGCGCTCACAGTCTGCAGACCTGGGATTTCTTCGGAAACACCATCATCCTGTACCGGGACGAGGCGGACGCGCAGCGGGTGTTCAATGTGGCGAATCAATACATCAAACAGTAAGCGAGGCATTATGAATAACGGCATCATCGCGACCTATGCGGAAGGCTGCCTCAGGAAATTTGAACCGCGGCGGATTTTGTACGCCTTCCACGACATCGACGGCACCCATTCCCTCATCCGAAACTGGCCGCCCGTCATGAGCATCGTGCTGGCGGATGTGATCGAAAACGGCCTCCCGGAGGACTTCGACAGCGACGCTAATCGTGCGCGGCTCATCGCGGCGGCGGGCACAAAGCCCCTGCCCGAAACCGACCGCTTCTGTGTGGAATCCGCGGGACTTTCCGCTCTCACCCAGATGGAGTGGTCCATCCGCCGCGCCGTCGAGGAAGGTAAAATCAAAGTCGACTGCGATCCTGTGGTCAACAGCAAAAAGGTGAAACTCATCGACGCGGGCGAGGAACGCTTTGACGATCTGCCCGAGACACCCGAAATGACGGCGATGCTGGCATCCTGCACGCCGCGGCTTTTCAAACTCTATGAGGCGGTGCTGAACGGCTACTGCCGCGATAAAAACCTGGCGCTGGCAAAGAAGGATCCCGAATCCTTCCGCGTGAAGGGAAGCATGGATTTCCTCAAAATGCTATGGAACGCGGGCGTCAAAAACTACTTCGTCACCGGCGCGGTCGTCCGGAAGGGCATGGGCATGCACGAGGAAGTGGAGGGGCTCGGCTACGAAATCGGCGAGGGCAAACTCATCGAGGAAGTCATCGGCTCCACCTGGACCGAAAAGATGCCCAAGGACGAGATCATGCTGAAACTCATGAAGACGCTCGGCGCGAAAGGGGAGGACATCCTCGTGACCGGCGACGGCAGGAGCGAGATCTCCGCGGGCGTCAGGATGGGCGCCCTCACCGTGAGCCGCCTGAACGACAGTGCGGCGCGGCAGAGGGAACTGCACATGAGCCTCGGAACGCACATGATCGTCAGGGACTTTACCGATGAACTCATCGGGAAGGTATTCGGGAAATAATGGTATCGGATACCCCTCAAAGGCACGGTTTTCTTGACAAAACCGTGCCTTTTGTTTATAATGGCCGTGTTACTGCAGCACATTACGGATTATTCGGAGGTGTAACATGAAACGGATTTCCGCTTTTCTGATCGCGCTGGTGCTGGTGCTGGGCGTCATGAGCAGCATGACCGCGAGCGCGTATCTTTGCGATACTCATGAATGGGGACAGTGGGAGACGGTGTACCCCGCGGAGTGCACTACGCCCGGGCAGAAGGTGCGCTACTGTATCCGCTGTCAGGAAGCCGAGTATGCTCCCATTCCCGCGCCGGGACATTATTTTGCCGACCCGTGGACGGTCATCAAGGAACCCACCTGCACGGAGGACGGCATCCAGTATAACAAGTGCTCCCGCCGCTTTTCCCATCAGGGCGACTCCTGGCCCTGCGGCTTTGAGTGGTATACGCCGCTCACGGCGTTGGGTCACGACTGGAGCGACTGGCATGTGGTGGAGGAGCCCGTGCCCGGCAAGGACGGCTGGGAGGAGCGCAAGTGCAACCGCTGCGGCATCACCGAACAGAATCCCCTTCATGTGGACGGGGATGATGAAGGCGATCATGATGACGGGGATGACGGTACGGACGGCAGCGACCTCGTGCTCGAGGTGACGAAATCCGTGCTGAATCTGCCCGCCAACAATGAGCACTTTGTGGAAGACGAGCAGGTGCAGTACATGGTGTCGGTCAAGAACCTCACGGACTGCACGCTGTATTCCATCGAAATTTCCGACCCCATCCGCGGCACCAATGAGGATGCCGTCGTGGCGGTCTGCGAGAACCTCGGCGCGGGCGAGACGCTGGAAGCCATCTTCTTCTATTCCGTCACCGCGGCTGATGTGGACATGGGCTATATCGAAAACACCGCCTATGCAAGTTGGTGGGACGAGGATGCCGGGGAAAGGCAGCAGCAGCCCTCCAATACCGTGATCGTGCTGACGGGCGGGGAGATCGTCCCGCAGGGCATCGTGTACGCCGTGAAGTCCGTGGTGAGCACGCCCGCCAACGGCGAATACTACACGGAAGGCGAGACGGTCACCTTCCATATCATGATCTGCAACGAACGGGACGAAGCCATCACCGATATCATCGTGCTGGATCCCCTCGCGCCCGGTGACGAGGCATTCCGCGCGGGCAGCCTCGGCTGTGGCTATCTGGGCGGAGAGTTCGACTACACCGTGACCGCGGAAGACGCGGAAACGGGCTTCATCACCAATCAGGCTTTTGTCGACTGGGAAGGCTTTGAAGTGAACGGGAAGACCTCCTGCTTCACAAACGAGGTGACCGTGCCGACCATGGCGGGCGATCCGCCCGTACCCGTGACGGTGATGTCCGTAACCAAAAAGGTGCTGTCCGCGCCCGCGAACGGAATGTTCTACACCGAGGGCGAGACCGTGATCTACCGCATCGACCTCCTCTGCGCCGGTGAGGCGCCCGCGCATGACGCGACGCTCACCGATCCGCTCATGGAGGAAGACGACTGGTTCGGCGACTTCAATCCGGGCGACAGCGGATACTGCGTCTACGGTCATGCCGTGACCGCGGACGATGTGATGGCGGGCGGCATCTGGAACACCGCCTCCGTGACCTATGAAAATGTGCTGGGCGACCCCGAAATCGTGTATAGTGAAACGGTGTTCGTGCCCTGCGGAGAAGAGATTGTCGAGGATCACGCGCCTGTCCTCGTCAAAATGGAACTGAGCGCGCCTGCCAACGGACTGTTCTATATTGAAGGCGAAGAAGTGGTCTATCAGGTCGATTTCGTGAATGACACGGGAAAGACGCTGTATGATGTGGAACTCCGGGACGGCGACCTTTCCTATGTCGTGGGTACGGTGAACGACGGAAATTACGCGAGCATCTCCTACGACTACACCGTGACCGCCGATGATGCCGCCTGGGGCAGCCATCCGAATCAGGCTTACGCGGTCTGGGGTGAGGCGCCCAATGTACAGGACAGGAGCGAGGTGTCCAATATCGTCGTCGTGCCCTGCGGAAAAGAGGAGCCCGCGCCCGGATGTGTGACGCTCATGAAAACCGTCATCAGCACGCCCGCGGATGGCACCGCCTACTGCCTCGGCGAGACCGTGACCTATGCCATCGTGATCCAGAACGGCACGGACAAGACCATCACGGACATCGACATCTACGATTATCTGTGCAACGCGGTCTCCGAGCAGAATGTGCTCGTCGAGCACATTGATTCCCTGCCCGCGGGTGAGGGTTATCTGACTTACACCACCCATGTTGTGAACATCGTGGATGAGGACAGCGGCTATATCGACGACCGCGCCCACGCCATCTTCTTTGAGGAAGGCGCTCTCGGAAACGACGACGCCTACTCGAACTGGATCAGCGTGCCCGTGCAGAAGGGGACGCCCGTGCCCGCGGAAAAAGACGAGTTCACTGTGTGGAAGTACGAACTGTCCACCCCGAAAAACGGCAAGTACTATGAAGTCGGCGAGGACATCTCCTTTGCCGTGGTGGTCTATAACGACACCGGAATCACCTTCACCGATGTGAAGGGCTACGACATCCTGCTGACGGACAGCGCCTATTTCTTCGGCTCCATGCCCACTCTGGACGCATCTCCCGCCATGATGTACATCCATTACACCGTCACGGACATCGATTTGCTGCTGGGCAGCGTGACCAATGTGGCGTGGGTGGAAGCAAAGGATGATGACGGCGTCACCCATGTGGTCTCTTCCAACGAGGTCACCGTGCCGGTCGGCGAAGGCGGAGGATATCCGGTCATCGGCGGCAGCGGGGAAACCTGTCAGGTGTATGTGATCGCGGAGGGCGACGGCATCGAGAGCGTCCGCACGGACTACTGCGCCGTCCACGGAAAACTGGAAGCGGAAAGCGCCGCCCTGCTGGAAGAAGGCAGAACGGGCGAAGTGATCTCCCTGTGGAAGGGCGCGCTTGATGCGGAGTACGCCGTGCTCATGCGCGACACGGATGAGGAGACCGCCGCCGCGCTTAAACGGGAGCAGCAGGCGTTCGGGTACATGACGGACGCGTGGGCAGACGCGATGGCGGCGCTGGGCGCGGAGGAAGACGCGGTCCGGGAACTGCTCATCTGCAAGTACCGCGAGCGCGTGACCGCCCTGTGCGCCGGGAAAGCGGCGTATGACGGAAAGAGCGCAAAGACCGTTGACAAGGCGGAGATCGCCGCGCCCACCCTCATTGCCTGCGAGGTTTCCATCGCGGATGATGCCATGGGGAACACCGTCACCACGGCCCTGTGCGTTGCGCACCGCGCGGGCGACAAGGCGGTCAGGCGCCTTGCTTCCGCCATGGAGAAAGCGGATGACGGGCAGAAGGAAATCCTGAAAGACAAGATGCTCGCCGCCCGCGAAAGCGGACTCGATGCGGCGTTTACAAAAGCCATTGACTCCGCCGAATCCGCGGCCATCGCGAAGATTATGCGCTATAAGATCCTGCTGGAAAGCGAAATGGAACTGAGGAGCCGCTCCCTGCATCTCCTTTTCGCGGACGATCCTTGGGCGGCGGATGAAACCATGCTCCGCATGTATCTGACCGCGACCGCGGAACTCTGCGGCACCGGCAAATAAACTTCATATTCGGAAGCCTCCCGCGGGCATTGCGCCTGCGGGAGGCTTTGTGGTATAATGAAAGCAGAAAAGAAATCGGAGTCATCATGAAAAAACACACCCGTCTTTATGCCCTCATCTGCGCCGCGCTGGTCAGCGCTCTTTGGGGCATTTCCTTTATCGGTTCCCAAAAAGCCGTGGACGGAGGGCTCAACGCCTTCTCGCTCATCTTCGTGCGCTATGTCGCCGCCGTGCCCGCGCTGCTCATCGTGGCGCTCGCGGGGAAGGCGGACCTGCGTATGAAACTGCGTGATGTCCCCGCCCTCATCGGCACCACCCTTTCCGGCATCACGGTGTACTATTACTGCGAGATCCAGGGCATCCTCAACACCTCGCCTTCCGCGGCTTCCCTCATCACCGCCACCATCCCCGTGTTTTGCCTGCTCACCGGCATCATGTTCAAAAAGCAGAAGCCGAAGAAGCGGATGTGGCCGGCGCTCATCCTGTCGCTCACGGGCGTGTATCTCGTGGTTTCTTCGGGCAAGGGGAAGAACTCGTTCATCGGCGTATTGTTCATGTTCGTCTGCTGCGTCTGCTGGGTCATCTATCTGGAAATGACGGCGGGACTGATCAAAAAGTACGACAGCCTCGCGGTCACCTTCTGGCAGAGTGCCGCGGCGCTCGTGACGCTTGTTCCGCTCATGCTCCGCGAGCATACGGCATGGGGAAGCGTCACGATATCCGCCTATCTGTGGGCGGCGCTGTTTCTGGGGCTCATCTGCTCGGGCGCCTGCTTCGCCATGAACAATTTTTCCGTTTCCGTTTTGTCCCCGCAGGTCAACGCCTTTTTCCTGAACCTGAGTCCCGTGGTGACGGCGTTATTCGAACTCATTTTGATGGGCACGGTCATCACGCCCCTGCAAATCGCGGGCGGGGCGATCGTCCTGACCAGTTTGTTCCTGGTTTCGGGGGATAAATAACGCTTATCCCTTGACGCTAACGCGGTTTTAGCGTATACTATACGCATCAATAATATAATGGGGTGGTAGAAATGGCCAAGTTTATTCTGTCTGCTTTTGCTGATGAGGCCGGTCAGTCCCTGGATATTCAGATCAAGGCGCTCAAAAAGGCCGGTATCCGCGGAATCGAACTCCGCAATGTGGACGGCAAGTCCGTCCGTGATCTCACCGTGGAAGAAGCCAAAAAGATCAAGGCAAAACTTGATATGAACGGCATTTTCGTGTCCTCTCTCGGTTCCCCCTTCGGAAAAATCGGCGTGAATGACGATTTCGAGCCGCACTTTGCCCAGTTCGTGAACGCGCTGGATGTGTGCAAGGCGCTGGGCTGTGACCGCATGCGCATGTTCTCTTTCTACTATCCCAAGGGAGAAGACCCCAAGCAGTACCGTGACATCGTCATCGAGCGCCTCAGCCGTATGCTGGACGCCGCCGACGAAAAGGGCATCATCCTCTGCCACGAGAACGAGAAGGGCATCTACGGCGATGTGGCATCCCGCTGCCTCGACCTCATTCAGTATTTCGGCGGACGCCTCAAGTGCGTTTTCGATCCGGCGAACTTCATCCAGTGCGGTGAGAAGCCCATCGAGAACTTTGCGCTCCTCAAGCCCTATATTTTCTACATGCACATCAAGGACGCCATGATGGAAACCGGCGCCGTCGTGCCCAGCGGCTGCGGTGACGGCAACCTCCGCGAACTGATCGAAGGCATCTCCGATAAGGCCGACGGCATGATCCTGTCCGTGGAACCCCACCTCACCGTCTTTGCGGGTCTTGAGAAACTGCAGGGCGAAGAAGTGAAGCATGAATATTCCTATCCCGACAGCGAGACCGCTTTCGCGGCAGCCACCGACGCGCTCAAGGGCATCCTGAAGGCCAAGGGCTTCAGCAATCCCGCCGAGGGCGAGTGGACCCGCTATGAGTATGTCCGCGTCGGTATCATCGGCATCGGCAACATGGGCTCCAGCCACGCGGGACGCATCCTCAAGGGTGATGTGGATTCCATGGCTCTGACTGCCGTGTGCGACCGCAAGGAAGAGCGCCGCGAGTGGGCAAAGAAGAATCTGCCCGGCGTTGCCATCTTCTCCGATGCCACCGAAATGATGGACAGCGGCCTCATCGATGCCGTCATCGTCGCCACTCCCCACTACGACCATCCCCGCCTGATCAAGGAAGCCCTGTCCAAGGGTCTCCACGCTCTGGGCGAGAAGCCCGCGGGCGTCTACACCAAGGCCGTGCGCGAACTCATCGAGTACGCGGAGAAGCAGGACAAGATCTTCGCCATCATGTTCAACCAGCGCACCAACTGCGTGTACCGCAAGATGAAGGAGATCGTGGACAGCGGCGAAATGGGACAGATCCGCCGTACCAACTGGATCATCACCGACTGGTTCCGCTCCCAGTCCTACTACGACAGCGGCGCCTGGCGTGCCACCTGGGACGGCGAGGGCGGCGGCGTTCTGCTCAACCAGTGCCCCCACAACCTCGACCTGTGGCAGTGGATCTGCGGCATGCCCAGCAAGGTACGCGCGTTCACCCACAACGGCAAGTGGCATGATATCGAAGTCGAAGACGATGTGACCGCCTATGTGGAATATCCCAACGGCGCCACCGGCGTGTTCGTGACCACCACCTCCGATGCTCCCGGCACCAACCGTCTGGAGATCGACATGGACGGCGGCCAGCTCATCTGTGACGGCAAGAAACTGATCATGCGCAAACTTGCCATGTCCATCCCCGAGTTCCACAAGACCTGGACCAAGGGCTTCGGTTCTCCCGAAGTGACCGAGATCGAAGTGGAGACCGACGGCGAGAATCCCCAGCACAACGGTGTTCTGCGCGCCTTCGCCAATAAGATCCTGGGCCGCGGCGAACTGATCGCATGGGGCAAGGAAGGCATCAACGGCCTGACCATCTCCAACGCCATGCACCTGTCTTCCTGGCTCGATAAGACCATCGAACTGCCTCTTGACGAAGACAAGTTCCTCGAAGAACTCAACAAGCGCCGCGCCAATTCCCGCGCGAAGACCGTCGAGGAGAAGACCCTCAATACCGAAGGCTCCTACGGCCAGAAAAAATAAGGAGAAACGACATGATCAGAATCGGCGTCTGTTCCTCCATCGACAACATCGCCAAGGTGCAGAAGGAGGGCTTTGATTACCTCGAAGGCAATCTGAGCGCCATCTACTCCATGTCGGATGAAGAATTCGAGCGCGTCTGCGCCATTGTGGATGCTTCTCCCATCAAGGTGGAGACCACCAACTGTCTGCTGCCCGGCAGCGTCAAGGTGACCGGCCCCGATGTGAACACGCAGGGACTGCACGATTACATCGAAAAGGCATTTGCCCGCGCTGCGCGGCTGGGCGTCAAGGTGTGCGTGTTCGGTTCTTCCGGCGCGCGCCGCATCCCCGAAGGTTTCGATACCGCACAGGGCTGGCGTCAGGTGGCGAACTTTCTGCGGCTGCTGGAAAAGCATGCGGCGGAAAACGACATCATGATCGCCATCGAGCCTCTGCGCGCGATGGAGAGCAACATTCTGAACTATGTGAGCGAGGCGACCCTGCTGGCGTCCCTCGTCAACATGCCCCATATCGGCGTGCTGGGTGACACCTACCACATGGCGATGGGTCACGAGAGCTGGAAGGTCTTCAAGATGGCGGGTCCCCTGCTCAAGCATGTGCATGTGGCCTGCGCCATCAAGCGCGCCTGCCCGAAGAAAGGCGACGGCGAGCACTACGACGAACTGTTCAAAATCCTGACCGAAGCCGGCTACGAAGGACGCGTCAGCATCGAAGCCCACTACGATGACTTCGATACCGAGATGCCCATCGGCTTTGCTGCGCTCGACGAAGCGAGAAGAGCGTAAGGGAATCTATCAATTGTGCGGCGGACACCGCCCGTGAGGGAGTGCCCGCCGCATTTCGCACGGGGGAACTATGGTATTCTCAAGTTCATCTTTCCTGTTTTTCTTCCTGCCCATCACGCTGATCATCTACTATCTGGTCAGGAAAAACCGCACCGCGGGGAACGCAGTCCTCGCGGTCATGAGTCTGCTTTTTTACGCGTGGGGCGAACCGAAATTCGTGCTGGTGATGGTGGCTTCCATCATCCTCAACTGGCTCATCGCCCGCGCAATCGATGCCGCGCAAAAGGGCAGAAAACTGCTTCTGACCGCCGGTATCGTGTTGAATGTGTGTATTCTGGGTGTGTTCAAATACACCTCATTTGTCATCGGGAACATCAATTCCCTTTTCAAAACCTCCATCGTCGATCCCAAGATCGCCCTGCCCATCGGTATCTCCTTTTTCACTTTTCAGGCGATGAGTTACATCATCGATGTGTACCGGGGCAAGGGCAAAGCGCAGAAGCATTTCCTCGGCGTGTGCCTGTATATCTCTTTCTTCCCGCAGCTTATCGCGGGCCCCATCGTCCGCTATGAGACCGTGGCGGAGGAGATCGCGGGGCGCAGGGAGACCCTCGATGATTTTTCCGAGGGCGCGCGGCGCTTTCTGGTGGGCCTGTCCAAAAAGGCGATCCTCGCAAACGCTCTCGCGGCGCTCACCGACAGCATCTACGCCCTGCCTGCGGGCGACCTCACGGTGGCGCTTTCCTGGCTCTCCGCCTGCAGTTATCTCATGCAGGTCTATTATGATTTCTCCGGCTATTCCGACATGGCGATCGGTCTGGGCCGCATGTTCGGGTTCCATTTCCTCGAAAACTTCAACCTGCCCTTCATCTCCAAATCCGTCTCGGAGTTCTGGCGCCGCTGGCACATCTCCATGTGCACCTGGTTCCGGGACTATGTGTTCTTCCCGCTGGGCGGCAGCCGCGTGAAGACGGGGCGCATGCTCTTCAACATGTTCGTGGTCTGGTTTCTTACGGGCCTCTGGCACGGGGCGGAATGGACCTTCGTGCTGTGGGGTCTCGGTTTCTTTGTCGTGCTCGCCGTGGAAAAGGTGACGGGGCTCGGTAAGTGGATGGAAAAGCACGCTGTGGGTCACTTCTATGCCATGGCGCTCACCGTCATCGTGACGGTGATGATCCGCTGCGACAACCTCACTCACGCGCGCGCCATGTACGCTTCCATGTTCGGCTTCGGCGGCAAGGCGCTCACCAGCGGGCTTACGGGCGTATATCTGAAAGAGTACGCGTGGTGCCTGATCGCGGGCGTCGTATGCTCCCTGCCCGTATGGGAGTGGTTCAAAATGAAAGTCCGTATCGGCGAAAAGGTATCCGCTGTCATCGAAGGCGTCGCCCTTATCGCCGTTTCCGCAGTCGCGGTCTCCTTCGTGGTCTCCGGCGGCTACAATCCCCTTATCTACTTTAACTTCTGAGGTGCGGTATGCGTAAGATCGTAAACAGGGTACTGGCGCTTCTCCTTGTGGCGGGCATCCTTACCGTCATGGGCGTCACCCTCATCAAATACGGGCGCAACTACGCCTACGGATTTTTTAAGTCCTACACGGACTACATGCCCGTGGACGGCGACATTTTTGACAATGTGTCCGCCCGCATCCAAAAACTCGATTACAACACGGACAACCGCCTGTTTTCCCGGGACTTTTTTCGCCACTTCTGCGTGGCGTTCCAGAAGGCACTGGGCAAGGATGTGATCGCCATCGGCGACAGCCGGATGGTGGAACTCACGACCGGCGGCTACTATGACCTGTTCACGGACGACTACGATGATGAAAAGGTGAACGAACTGCTCTGTTTCGCTGCCGATATCAAAGCGGAATACGGCATTCCCACCCACCTGACCTATTGCCACGGCACGCTGTATGAGGACGGGCTCCTGCCCGGGAATACCGCGCTCATCGATACCAATAACTCCTTCGCAGACGAGGTGACAGACTGGTTCCGCGCTTCCGGCGTCACCGTGACGGACAGCCGCGACACCTACCGGCGGGCAAATCTCACCATGGACAGCGCCGTCAACAAGAGCGATGTGCACTGGACCATGCGTCTGGCGCTCGAAGTCGCCCGCGACACCGCGGAAGATCTCCGGGCTATCGGCATCGGGACGGAGCCCGAAAACCTCGATATCGACCGCTTCACCTATGATTACTACCCGTCTCTGCTCATCGGCGAGTACGGGCGGCGCGTGGGGGAAAACAAGGTCATCCGCGACGATGTGCTTGTGTGGTATCCCGCCTATGAGACCCATATGATGTACGAGGAACTGACGAACGACGCGCAGGGCGTGCGCCGCGAAGGCAGTTTTAAGCAGGCGGTGGTGAACGAAGTCAACCTCGCCTGCGACGAGGGTACGGACTTCTCCTCGAATGCCTACTATGTCTACGGGCACTACCTCGCCATCACCCACACTCACAATGAAAACGCGGGGGATGGCAGGATCCTCATCTTCAAGGACAGTTTCGGAACACCCGTCACCGCCTTCATGGGGCTTGCCGCGAAGGATGTTTACGCGGTGGACCTGCGAAGCACGAAAAAGACCATGAAGCAGTGGGTGGAGGAACTGAAGCCCGACATCGTGGTCATCGCTTACAGCCAGCAGATGCTGCGCGACTATGAATTTGTGATCGAGGGAAACTGAATGAAGCCGATTGAAATCCTCAAAAAAGACCTGCCCGCGGAGCGCCTCATTTTCGACGCGCCCATGAGCAGATATACCACCTTCCGCGTGGGCGGGAACGCGGACGCGTTGTTTCTGCCGAAGGACGAAGCGGAACTGGCGCTTGCTCTGCGGCTCTCACGCGAAAACGGCATCCCCGCGACCGTCATCGGAAACGGCAGCAACCTCCTCGTGAAGGATGGCGGTATCGAAGGGCTCGTCATCCGTCTGGGAGACGAATTTTCGGGCATCACCGTGGATGGCACACGCATGACCGCGAAAGCGGGCGACAGCCTGACCCGCCTTGCGATGAAAGCGTATGAAGCGGGGCTCACGGGCCTCGAATTCGCCTCGGGTATCCCCGGCAGTGTGGGCGGCGGCATGGCGATGAACGCGGGCGCCTACGGCGGAGAACTCAAAACCGTGACCGTCTCCGCGCGTCTGCTCGACCCCCAAACGGGCATTGTGAAGGAATATCCGGCCCATGAACTCAACATGGGCTACCGCACGACCCGCGCCCTCACCGAAGGGCTCATCGTGACGGATGCGGTCTTTGCACTGACCGAAGGCAATAAAGACGAAATCAAGGCGCTGATGGACGACCTCGGAAAGCGCCGCCGCGACAAGCAGCCCCTGACTTACCCCAGCGCGGGCAGCACCTTCAAGCGTCCCGAAGGCTATTTCGCGGGCGCGCTCATCGAAGGTGCGGACCTGAAGGGCGTCTCGGTGGGCGGCGCGCAGGTGAGCGAAAAGCACGCGGGCTTCATCATCAATACGGGCTCGGCCACCGCGAAAGATATTCTCGACCTCATCGAACTTGTGAAGCGGAAAGTCTTTGAGAAAAGCGGCGTCACGCTGGAACCCGAAGTGCGCATTCTGGGGAGAGACTGATGGCAGTCAGCGACAGCATCAAGGATGAACTCATCCATACGGAAGTGACGAGGGAATGCTGCGGCAGAGCGGAGATCTGTGCGGCGATCCTCTTGAGCGGCGGGATCGGTTTCCGCGGCTTCTCCCGTTATGCCCTGAACATCACGGTGACGAAGCCCGGCGTGTCCCGCTATTATTTTACCCTGATCAAGAAATTCCTGGGCGTGGCGGCGGAGATCCGCACCTCCACCCTCGACAGTCTCGGAAAGCACACGAAATACGAACTGGTGTTCCCGGACGACTGTGTGGACGAGGTCATGGATAAACTCATGCTGAAGGACGAAAACGGCCTGTTCGGCATCGCGTCCCTGCCCGCGGAGGAGATCACGCGGGAAGACCACTGCAAGGCGGCGTTCCTCAAAAGCGCCTTCCTCATCACGGGCTCCATGTCCGACCCCGAGAAGGAGTATGCCCTCACCATCGGCAGCGCGGGGGAGGAGATGGCGGAGTATCTCGCGTCTCTCATGCGCACGGGCGGCATCCGCTGCGCCGTGAGCCCCCGCAGGAACCGCTTCGTCACCTACATCAAAAACGCGGAGGGCATCTCGTCCCTGCTCGCCATGACCGGCGCCCACAGCGCGGTGCTGGAACTGGAAAACAAGCGCATCGTGAAGGAACTGCGCAACGGCGCCAACCGCCAACTCAACTGCGACAATAACAACATCGAGCGCACCGTGGCGTCTGCGAAGGGGCAGATGGAGGCCATCCGCTATCTTGCGGAGCATGTGGGCATGGATAAACTGCCGGACTGGGCGCGGGAGATCGCATCCGTGCGCCTCGAAAATCCCGAGGCGAGCCTCACCGAACTCGGCGATCTCTGCGACCCGCCCATCGGCAAAAGCGGCGTCAACAACCGGCTGCGCAGACTTGTCCAAATGGCGGAAAAATATACGGAGGATGAACAGAAATGATCGAACTCAAACTGGTTTCTTCTCTCGAAAAAGTGTTCCCGGACGAAGGCCCCAAGGGGAAAATAGGCACGCTGCAGGGCTTGCTCAACGAGCGCGTGTCCTTTCAGGCATCCTGGCGGGACACGGATGTGTCCGTATGCTACTGCACGGTGAAGGTGGTTTCACCCATCGCGGAACACATCAAAATGTACCATGTGCTGGGCGTGCCGGTCACCTATGCCTGCCAGCAGGACGCGGACGACGACTATCTGCGCAAGACTCCCGGCGTGTACCCGGACATCCTCGGGAGTGTCGAAAAGGAGCGTATGCACATCTACGGCGGCCACTGGGAGACCGCGTGGTTCGATATCGACGCGCCCGTGACCCTGAGCGCGGGCGATTATCCCGTGAAGGTGCAGATCCTTGACGGTGAAAACCTGCTTGCCGAGGAGGAGACCGTCTATCACCGCATCGGCGCGATGCTGCCCAAGCAAACGCTCATCCACACCCACTGGTTCCATCCGGACGCCCTGTGCAACTACTACCGCGTGAAAATGTTCAGCGAAGAATTCTGGGACATCTGCGATAAGTTCCTTGCCGGCATGAAGGAGATCGGGCAGAACTGCGTGCTGACGCCCATCCACACCCCGCCCCTGGATACGCTGGTGGGCGGCGAGCGCCTCACCTGCCAACTGGTCAAAATAAAAAAGACTGAAGTCGGTTACGAATTTGACTTTAGTCTGTTCGAACGCTTCGTCGCCCTCGCGCAAAGCAGCGGCATCGAGTATTTCGAGATGGCGCACCTGTTCACCCAGTGGGGCGCTGCGCACTGCCCCAAGATCATCGCGGAGGTGGACGGCGCCGAAACCCGGATCTTCGGCTGGGAGACGGACGCCACCGATCCCGCCTATACGGAATTCCTCCACGCCTACCTTCCCGCCGTCATCGCGGAGACGAAGAAACTGGGCATCGCGGACAAGTGCATGTATCATATTTCCGACGAGCCCAATGAGCGGTGCCTTGACGCCTATATGGCGGCGAGAAACAGCATTTCGGACATCACGAAGGACCTATACATGATCGACGCCCTCTCCCATGTGGAGTACTACGAAAAGGGCGCGGTCGCCCATCCCGTCCCCGCCAACAACGCCATCAAACCCTTCCTCGCGGCAAACATCGAGAACCTGTGGACCTACTACTGCGTGAGTCAGTACAAGGATGTATCCAACCACTTCATCGCCATGCCCGCCCGCCGCACCCGCATCCTCGGATGCCAATTGTTCAAATACAACATCGCGGGCTTCCTCCAGTGGGCGTACAACTTCTACGGCTGCCGATTCAGCGAATATCCCGTAGACCCGTACCGCCAGAATGACGGTGACGGCTTCACGCCCGCGGGCGACAGTTTCATCGTCTATCCGGGCAGGGACGGCGCCCCCGTCCATTCCATCCGCGGCCGCGTCTTCAAGCAGGGCATCGATGACATGAGAGCTCTCCAACTGCTGGAATCCTTCGTGGGACACGAGGAAGCCGTGAGGATCATGGAAGACGGTCAGACGGTGGAGTTCGATGTGTACCCCAGAACGGACGAATATCTCATCAAAATGCGCGAGCGCGTGAACAGAGAGATCGAAAAGAGGATATAGCAATATTGTCAGCGCGCCCGCAGGGCGGAGACTTGTGTCCGTTGCCGCGCACCCCGCACTCCCTTGCCTTCCCCTATGGGGAAGGTGTCGCGGCGAAGCCGTGACGGATGAGGCCGCAGTCCCCAAAGCCTCCCTATGCACAAGGGAGCCTAAGTTCACGCCCCGTCACCCCGAAAGGAGCCACCCATGCACACCATCACCACCGCCCGCCTCACCCTCCGCCGCGTCATCGCTTCGGACTGGCCCGCGCTCAAGCGCATCTGGGAGGATGAACAGTCGGGTCCCTACGCCCGCTATGACGCCCCCGTGGACACGGGTGAGGACGCCGTCCGCGCCCGCACCGCCAAATGGGCGACCATGGCGGAAAGCGATGACCACCGCTTCTACGCGGTCCTCCTCGGTGAGATCATGATCGGCTACATCGCCATGAACGCCCGCCCGTACGGCTACGAAACGGGCTACTGCTTCGATTCGCACTACCACGGCAGGGGCTACGCGAAGGAGGCCATGAAAGCGGTCCTGAACGAACTTGTCCCCGAAGCCCCGCTCAAGATCACCGCGGGCACCGCCCTCATCAACGCCCCGTCCATAGGACTCCTGCTGTCCGTGGGCTTTACCCAAACGGGCACGGAAGCGGTCTCCTTCCGCGAAGGGGAGTTCTTCCCGGGCGGCGTATACGAACTGAAACTGTAACCTGAGAGAAGTATCTTTTCTCCGACACCCGTGCGCCGTAAGGGGGACATGCCTGCCGTTGCAGACGGCTGCTATCCCACCCATACACCCGCCCTGCGGTCATGGATATTGTCTGTGCCTTTCAGTCGCTCACGAACCGTAAATGCAAAGAGATAAAAGCGATCGACATGATTGTCCGGACACCGTTTTATGAACATACCGTTCGGAATCAGGATGATTATGACGAGGCGGCAAGGTATATTGCCGAAAATCCGTTGAAATGGAGTACTGACCGGTTGTATTGCGTGTAAAAAAACAGCACCGCTCGTCCGAACGGTGCAGTGTCATAAGGATGTTTTTTGACAAAACACAACCCGCCGAAAAGGAAATTACCTTTTCGGCGGGTTATTTCTTTCATCTCGACAAACCGGGATTTGGCGAGTTCTTGTTATAAACGGTATACTATCAATCCTTCATTCATACCGATATTTTGAAATCCGAACTTCTCGGCTATTCTTCCGGTGATTTTCTGTTCGGGTACACATTCGATAACCGCATGCTTTCCACTACATTCAGCTTCTTCAATCATTTGAGTAGTCAAAATGGTTGCAATGCCTCGGCCCCAACAAGAAGGATGCAAAACCCATCCGATCTCCAGACTTTCTTCATCATAGTCATGATAAATAACATAACCAATAAAGCTCTCGTCTTTTTCAACAGCGTAAATCAACGGTCTCTCTGAAAGGCCTGCTTTGATAAGGAACTGCTCAGTCTGCTCTTTTGAATACGGGGGCTCAAGGTATTCCATTACTTTCGGATCAGACAATAATCCGTAAAGTGGTTCCGCATCATGGATTGTCATTTTCCTGATTTTGATTTCCATTCGCTTACCTCCTCACAAATTCCAGTCTGTTCACATCAATAACGAGCATCGGATTTTGCCGTACAAAATCACATCATAAAAACTTCCTTATCGGGCTGTCACTAACGGTGTTGTTTTTCTTTTTTTACTATGCCTTTTCCGCGATCTCTCTTGCCACGAATACGCCGCTTGAGGACGCGTGGGACAGGGAGTGGGTGACGCCGCTGCCGTCGCCGATCATGTAGAGGCCCGGAAGTTTCGTTTCCAGATGCTCGTCGATATCCACTTCCATGTTGTAGAACTTGACCTCCACGCCGTACAGGAGGGTGTCGTCGTTGGCGGTGCCGGGGGCGATCTTGTCCAGCGCCTGTATCATCTCGATGATGCCGTCCAGGATGCGCTTGGGAAGGACCAGAGAGAGGTCGCCGGGGGTCGCGGTGAGGGTCGGGCGCACGAGACCTTCCTCGATGCGCTTTACCGTGCTCCTGCGTCCGCGGATGAGGTCTCCGTACCGCTGCACCATGACGCCGCCGCCCAGCATGTTGGAAAGGCGCGCGATGGATTCGCCGTAGCCGTTGCTGTCGTTGAAGGGCTCGGAGAAGTGCTTGCTTACCAGCAGGGCGAAGTTCGTATTTTCGGTCTTGAGCTTGTCGTCCTCGTAGGAGTGGCCGTTCACCGTCACGATGCCGTTGGTGTTTTCGTTGACCACGATGCCGTTGGGGTTCATGCAGAAGGTGCGCACATTGTCCTCGAACTTTTCCGTGCGGTAGACGATCTTGCTCTCGTACAGTTCCTTCGTCAGATGCTCGAATACCACCGCGGGCAGTTCCACGCGCACGCCGATGTCCACACGGTTGGATTTCGTTTCGATGTGGTTTTCGGCGCAGGTCTTTTCCAGCCACTTGCTGCCGCTCCTGCCTACGGACACGATGCACTTTCTGCAGGTGAATTCGCCCTTTTTCGTCTCCACCCGGTAGCCGCCCTCGCAGGAGGACAGGGTCTCCACGGGGGTGTCGAAGAAGAAATCGATGCTGTCCTTCAGCCGGGCGTAGAGGTTTTGAAGCACGATGAAGTTGATGTCCGTGCCCAGATGGCGCACTTTCGCGTCCAGCAGGTTGAGTTTATTGCGGATGCATTGGGTCTTGAAGGCGCTCCCGATGGATGTGTACATCTTCGTGCCTTCGCCGCCCATCGCCATGTTGACTTCGTCCACATATTCCATCAGTTCCAGCGCCTTGCTCCTGCCGATATACTCGTGCAGGGTGCCGCCGAAATCGTTGGTGATGTTGTATTTGCCGTCGGAGAAGGCGCCCGCGCCGCCGAAGCCGCTCATGATGGAGCAGGAGGGGCAGTGGATGCAGCTTTTCACCTTGTCGCCGTCGATGGGGCAGCGGCGCTTTTCGAGGGCGTGACCGCCTTCGAACACCGCGACCTTCATCTGCGGCGCCAGTTTATTCAGTTCATACGCCGCGTAGATGCCGCCCGGACCCGCGCCGATGATGATGACATCGTAGAATGTACTCATGATTTACGAATTTCCTCTCGATTTTTCCACAATTCTGTATTATAATGGATATGTGTACCAAAATGCAAGCATGAATCGGTTATTATTTCTCTCCGGAGGAAGTAAATGAAACGCAAACAGTATTCTCCCGTCCGAATGAAGGTGGGGCGCAAGAGCGCGCTGCCGTTTATCGAGGTCGCGGCGCTTATTTCTCTGCTGCTCAATTTCGTTCTGGAAGGGCTTTCCCGCAGGAGCGCCATCGCGCCCTTCCGCTTTTTCGTAAGCAATTTCCCCGCCTTTGCCCTTTCCTGGGCGGTCATCATGGTGACGCTGTGCATCGCCATGCTGTTCCGTAAAAAGGTCTTTTCGGTCACGCTGGTTTCCGTACTGTGGCTTGCCCTCGGCATCGCCAACCGGATCATTCTGGGGCGCCGCACCGGCTCGCCCCTTTCTCCCGTGGACCTGCAGCTCAACATGGAAGCCATCCTCATGCTGCCCATCTACTACAAGTGGTGGCAGATCGTGCTGGGCGCGCTCGCCATCGCCGCGGTGGTCACGGGTCTCGTGCTGCTGGCGATCAAGACCCCGAAATACAAAAAAGAACTGGGCAGAGCGCTTCTGCGCCTGCTTGTTTCCGCCGTTCTCTGCATCGCCCTCATTTTCTTCTGCATCGAAGGCGGTTATGTGAGCAAAAGCCTGCGCCCGAGCCTGTATGACGCCTACCTCGACAACGGCTTTGCCTGGTCCTTCCTGTTCGGCATGTTCGATACCGGCATCAGGGAGCCCGAGACCTACTCCGGCGAGGCGGTCAAGCAGGTGGGCGAGGCGGCGGATATGGAGATCACCGTGGATGAGGAAGAACAGCCCGCGGACAGAGGATTCCGCGAGGAATTCCGTGAGTTCGTGAGGACCGGCCTGTTTAACAGCGAGCCCGATGGCTACGGCGCCGAAGCCGTGGCGACCATCCGGAACCTCATCGGCAGAGGCGAGGCGGACGCGGAAGTGCCCAACATCATCTTCGTGCAGTTGGAAGCCTTCAGCGATCCCTCCGTGTTCACGGGTTACGCCTACGAGGGCGATCCCATCCCCGGTTACCGGAAACTGCTGGAAACCTGCCCGTCCGGCCGCCTCAATGTGCCCACGGTCTCCGGCGGCACAGCCAACACCGAGTTCGAGGTGCTGACCGGCTGCAATCTGGACTTCTTCGGCGCGGGCGAGTTCCCCTTCTACACCGTCGCCAAGGACGGCGTCATCGAGTCGCTCGCCACGGACCTCAAGGCCTGCGGGCTCACCAGCACCTTCCTGCATAATTACACGGGCTCCTTCTATTATCGCAACACCGTCTATTCCAACCTGTGCTTCGACCGCTTTGTGTCCGTGGAGTACATGGATGGCTACGATGTGACGCCCAAGGGCTGGGCGAAGGATTCCATCCTCGAAACCTGTATGCTGGAGACCATGGAAAAATCGGAAGGCAAAGACTTCATCTATGCGGTCACCGTGCAGACCCACGGCGCCTATCCCGAAAATCCGGAGGGCTTCACGCCCGCCTTCACCGTGACCATGGCGCCCGGCGAACACGAGAAGGCGCAGATGGAATACTATCTTACCCAGATGGGCGAGGTGGACGCTTTCATCACCCACCTGACGGAGACTTTCGCGGAATACCCCGAGGACACCATGATCGTGTTCTTCGGCGACCATCTGCCCGGGCTCCAGTTCGAGGTGGAGGATCTCGCCGATGGCGACCTGTATGCCACCCGCTATGCCATCTGGGCGAACTTCCCCCTTGAGAAAGTGAATCGCGACCTCGAAGCTTACCAGTTGGGCGCTTATGCCCTGAAAATGGCGGGAGCGGACAGAGGCGTCATGGTGCGCTACCACCAGAACTGCATGGACGCCGAAGGCTACATGGAAGGCATGCAGATGATCGAATACGACATCATGTACGGCAGAAAGTATGCCTACGGCGAAAAAGAACTGACCCGTGATTCGGAGATGATTTTCGGACTCGAAGACAGCGCGGTCACGGATACTTATGTGAAACACGGCAACCTCTTTGTGGAAGGCGCGGGCTTCACCTCCGCCTGCAAAGTCTATGCGGACGATGAGGAACTGGACACCATTTTCGTCAATGACGCCCTGCTTATCGTGCCCGAAACGGTTGAGATGCCCGAGGAGGCGCTCTCCGTGCGCTTTGTGGCGGCGGACGGCGTCATCCTGAGCGTCATCGGTAACGGAAATGAAGATACTGGTCTGTAATCCCGGCAGCACTTCCCTCAAATTCCGCCTGTCGGAGGAGCCGGAGGGAAAGGTGTTTGCGGGCGGCAAAATCGGCAGAGTCGGAACGGACAGAGCGGAATACGCCTTCACGGCGGGGAAGGAGACATCCTCGGGCGTAAAGCCCATTCCGGACTATGTGGCGGGCATCCGTCTGTTTCTGGACTTCATCGGCGGCGCGGAGCAGGCGGACGCCGTGGCGTTCAAGACCGTGCTGGCCCGAGGCGTGAGCGGCGTTACGGAGATCACGGATAAAGTGACGGACGCCATGCGGGCGTATCTCGCCGCCGCGCCCGTTCATAATACGGCGTATCTTTCCGCCATCGAGGCGTTCCGCGTGATCGCGCCGAACAAGAAACTCATCGGCTGCTTCGAGACGGCGTTTCATGAAACGATCCCGCCCGAGCGGTATCTCTATTCCGTGCCCTACGAGTGGTACGAGCAATACGGCATCCGCCGCATGGGCTTCCACGGCGCGTCCCACGAGGGCGTGGCAATGGCAGCGAAAGGCTATAAGCGGGTCATCTCCTGCCATCTCGGCGGGTCGGGCTCCATCTGCGCCATTGAGGACGGGAAGAGCGTGGACACCTCCTTCGGCTTTTCCCTGCAGGCGGGGCTTCCCCACATCGACCGCTGCGGCGACATCGACCCTTACATCGAGCACTTCCTTTTGAGCGAGGGCATGAGCGAAGAGGAGTTCATGCGCGGCATCGAGCATAATGGAGGTCTCAAGGGGATTTCGGGACTTTCCGGGGATATGCGCGACCTGCGGGAAGCGGCATCGGGCGGACACGAACGGGCGAAACTCGCCATCGGCGTCTACACGACCCAAATCGTGCGCTATATCGGCGCGTTCGCCGCGGAAATGGGCGGTGTCGATGCCCTCGCCTTTACGGGCGGCATCGGCGAAAACGACCATGAGACCCGCGCGGAAGTCTGCGGTCATCTTTCCTTCCTCGGCATCCGCCTGAATGAGACTGCCAACCGCGAAAGCCTTCCCCGCATCGAGGAAGCGGGCAGTGTGCCCGTGTTCGTGGTGAAGGCGGACGAAGAGGCGACTGTCGCGGCAAAAGCGTGGAAATTTCTTGCATAAAACGGAAAAATATGCTACAATAAATCATTACGAGGTAAAAAAAACATGACACCGCTTGCAGTGGTCGCGGGCATCGTGGAGCGCGGGGGAGAGACCCTCGTGTGCCGCCGCCCCGCAAAGAGCAATCAGGGTCTTTTGTGGGAATTCCCGGGCGGCAAGATCGAACAGGGCGAAAGCCCCGAGGAAGCGCTCAAACGGGAACTCACCGAGGAACTGGACATCGAGACCGAAGTCACCGGTATCTTCGACGCCCGCATCACCGAGTACCCCGAAAAGACCGTGCTCATCCTGTTCTACAAGGTCCGCATCCTGAAAGGCGAGCCCCGTCCCATTGAGGAGGACGCGGTCAGATGGGTGAAGGGCAGTCAGGCGCTTACCCTCGACTTTGCCCCCGCGGACAGACCCGTGGCGGAAAAACTGTTTGGTCAGTAGCCCAATTCACATAAAGGAGACACAGCATGCTCAACAAATCCGCAGCCGAACTGGCACTCAGAAAAGCCGTTTCCACGGGCGGAGATTTCGCGGAGTTCTTCTATGAGGACACCCGCCGCTCCTCCATCGCCCAGAACGACGACAAGATCGAGACCGCGGTGACCACCCGCAATCACGGCGTGGGTCTGCGCGTGTACAGGGAACTCAATTCGGTCTATGTCCATTCCAATGATACCAGCCCCGAAGGACTCATGAAACTGGCCTGCGACGCCGCGGACGCCATCGGTTCCGTCAAGGGCGAAGGCAAAGATGTGCATCTCATCGAGTCCGTCGCGCCCAATATCCATGTCATCGAGCAGATGCCCATGGATGTGCCGGGGGCAAAGAGAGCCGCGCTCGTCAGGAACGCCTGCCGCGTCATGAAGGACTACAGCCCCGAGATCGCCCACACCGTGGCGCGCCTGCTCGACTGGGAGCAGCATGTGACCATCTGCAACACGGAAGGGCTTTTCGTGAACGACATCCGCGTTTACAGCCGCGCCGCCGTGCAGGCCATCGCCAGCAACGGAAGCGAGAACCAGGTGGGCTTCTTCGGCCCCGGCGCCATGAGCGGATTCGAACTGTTTGAAAAGCAGGTGGACATGGACGCGGCGGCAAAGAAGGCGGCGGCTCAGGCTGTCACCATGCTGCACGGTGATCTGTGCCCCGCAGGCGTCATGCCCGTCATCATCGACGGCGGCTTCGGCGGAGTTATCTTCCATGAAGCCTGCGGCCATTCCCTCGAAGCCACTTCCGTGGCGTTCGGAAACAGCGAGTTCTGCGGCAAGATGGGTCAGCAGATCGGCTCCACCAAACTCACCGCCATCGACGACGGCACCATCCCCAATAACTGGGGCAGTGAAAATATCGACGACGAGGGCAATCCCACCACGAAACTCGTCCTCATCGAAAACGGCATCCTCAAAAACTACATGGTGGACCGTCTGAACGGACGCCGCATGAACATGCCCGTGACCGGTTCCGGACGCCGCCAGAGCTACGCCTACGCGCCCACCTCCCGCATGCGCAACACCTACATTGCGGCGGGCGACGATGATGAAAACGAGATCATCTCCTCCACCGCCGAGGGACTCTATGCCAAGGAAATGGGCGGCGGCAGCGTGAACCCCCTGACCGGCGAATTCAACTTCGCCGTGGCAGAGGGCTATCTCATCAAGAACGGCAAGATCGACCGCCCCGTGCGCGGCGCGACCCTCATCGGCAAGGGCGGAAACACCATCATGAAGATCGACCGCGTGGGCAAAAAGATGTGGATGGCGGAAGGCATGTGCGGTTCGTCCAGCGGCTCCGTCCCCACCCGCGTGGGTCAGCCCATGATCCGCGTGACCGACATGACCGTAGGAGGCAGAAAATGAAACTGAATGATTTTACCTCCCGCCTGTTTGAAAAAGCCAAGGCAGCGGGCATCACCGAATACGAACTGTTCTATACTTCCGGCGATAACTTCGATGTGGATGTGCTGGAAGGCGCGATCCACGAATACTCCGTTTCCTCCTCCATGGGCGCCTGCTTCCGCGGCATCTTCGCGGGACATATGGGCTACGCCTCCACCGAGGTCATGGACGAGGAAGCCGTCGACCTGCTCATCGAGGGTGTCAAGAACAATGCGTCCATCCTCGAAAGCAGCGATGACGAGACCATCTTCGAGGGCAGCGCGTCCTACCCCGAAGTGGCGCTTTACAACGAAAAGATCGATGCTCTGACCGCCGCGGACAAGATCGCCCTTTCCAAAGAAATGGAAAACCTTGCGAAGGCTGCGGACAAGCGTGTCGAGCGCGTGGACGGCTGCGGCTTCTCAAGCGGCAGCAATGTGACCCGCATTCTGAACAGCAAGGGTCTGGACATCACCAAAAAGAGCAACCGCATCGGCGCGTTCGTGGCGCCCATCGTGTCCGAGGACGGCAAGGTCAATTACGGTGTGGGCATGAAGTTCAGCCGCGACCCCGCGGATATCGACATCAAGGAACTGGCAAAGAAGGGTGTCGAAAAGGCGGTCGCGGGACTGGGCGCGCAGAGCGTTCCTTCCGGCAGTTACAACATCATTTTCCGCAATGACATGGCCATCACCCTGCTTTCCACCTTCGCGGGCGTATTTTCCGGCGAAAGCGCGAAAAAGGGCCTGAGCCTTTTGAAAGGCTGCGAAGGCGAGACCATCGCCGCGCCCTGCGTGACCATCGTGGATGATCCTCTGCGTGAAGGCGGCCTTGCCTCCACTCCCTTCGACTGCGAAGGCGTGGCCTGCTTCACCAAGGAAGTCATTTCGGGCGGTGTCCTTAAGACCCTGCTCCACAACCGCACCACCGCGAAGGCGCTGGGCAAAGAGACGACCGGCAACGCCGCCAAGGCGGGCTACGCCGGCAGCGTGACCGTGGCGCCCACCAACTTCTTCATCAAGCCCTCGGATAAATCCTTTGACGAGGTGCTCAATGAAGCTGGCGACGGCATCCTCATCACCTACCTCATGGGCATGCACTCCGGCGCCAACCCCATCAGCGGCGACTTCTCTCTGGGCGCCAAGGGCTTCCTGATCGAAAACGGCAAAATCGGCAGACCCGTCGAACAGATCACCGTGGCGGGCAACTTCTACGAGGTACTCAAGAGCATCGTATCCGTGGCGGATGACCTCGATTTCGGTCATCCCGGCATGAGCTGCATCGGTTCTCCCGCCGTGTTCGCGGGCAAGATGTCCGTTGCGGGACTGTAATGATATCGGAGGCAGTATGAGCAAAATCACTCTCCTGGACGGTGCCGTCGGCACCACACTCTGGTCTCTGGCTGACGCGGCCGGCATCAAGCGCGAGCCTGTATGGAAGTACAACATCGAGCATCCCGAACTGGTGAGCGCCCTTCATAAGACCTACATCGAGGCGGGCAGTCAGATCATCCTCACCAACACCTTCGGCGCCAACCGCCAGATGGTGAAACGGGCAAGTTCCTACTCCGTGACCGATGTGGTCAAAAAGGGCGCGGAACTGGCGCTTTCCGCCGCGAAGGGCACGGGCGTCAAGGTCTTCTGCGCCATCGGTCCGCTGCTGGAGTTCATGGAACCCTACGGCGACCTCACCGAAGAAGAAGTCACCGACATCTTCACCGAACAGATGACCCCCGTCATGGAAGCGGGCGCGGACGGCGTGATGGTGCAGACCTTCATGGATCTGTCTACCGCCGTGGTCGCCACCAAAGTGGCGAAACAGTTCGGAAAGCCCGTCTTCACCACCCTGACCTTCGAAAAGCGGGGCAAGACCATGATGGGCAACAGCGTGGAACAGGTCTGCGAGGAACTGGAAGAAGCGGGCGCGGACGCCGTGGGCATGAACTGCTCTCTGGGCCCGGAACTGGCGCTTCCGATTATTGAGAAGTTCCATAAGACCACCTCCCTTCCTCTCGTGTTCAAGCCCAACGCGGGCCTGCCCATGAACATGGACGGCAGCGAGATCCCCTACACTGCGGAACAATTCGCGAAAGAAGTGGCGCCCGCCCTCGACTATGTTTCCTATATCGGCGGCTGCTGCAACTGCAATTTCGATTATGTCCGCGCAATCAAAAAAATGATCTGACCCAAAAACCAGGGATTGACCAAGGAGAACGACTATGAGCGGTATCATGAACAACTACTTCTACGGCAAAGCGGGACAAGGCGACTACACGGTGGAGCAGATGCCCACTACGCGCCGCCAACTCTTCTTTACCACGCTGAAGGTGCGCTTTTCCAGCATGGTGGGGCTGAACCTGATCGAACTTCTTTTCCTTCTGCCACTCATCGTGTGGATGTACATCGGCGGTTCCACCGCCATCGCCTTCTTTGACGACACCACCGCCGGAAAACTGAACGGCATCGATTCGCCGCTGTACGAATCCTTTTCGGCGTATGACGCCCGCAGGACCGAGTACGACCTGATCCTCGGCGCGGACACCGAACTCAAGGAACTCAATGAGCAGTTGAGCGGCATCCGCCACAATCTGGAACTGGTCCGTTCCGGCAAGGAAGTCACCGTCGAGGAGCCCGCGGTCGTGGAAGGCGGCGAGCCCACCGTAAGAGCGCTGACCGAAGCGGAACTGGCCGCTTCCGAAAACGACATCGCCGCGAAGATCGCCGAAACCGAGAGGTACCTCGCTCTGGCAGGCGACGAAGCCTACATGGAAGCGCTCAAAACCGACATGAGCGAGAAGTATATCGTGTATAACAACAGCCGCACCGCCGCCATGCGGAGCAACCTGCTGACCACCCTCATCATCATGATCCCCTTCGTGATGCTGGCGGCCATCGGCAAGGTGGGCGCCGCCTATGTGCTGCGCAACTGGGCCCGCGACGAGCACTCCTTCATGTGGCAGGATTTCAAGGCTTCCATCAAGACCAACTGGAAGCAGGCGCTTGTCATCGGTCTCATCAACGGTCTTTCCTTCCCCGTGGTCTATGTGGCGTATGATTTCTACGGCTCCATGGCGGCGACCGGCGGCTGGTTCTATGCCATCCCTCAGGGCCTCATGGTGGTCGTCCTGATCCTCTGGTGGATGCTCAACGAAGTCATCTTCACCATGATGGTGACCTACGAGATGAATCTGAGGACCCTCATCCGCAACAGCTTCCTCATCTCCGTTGCCCGTCTGCCCATCGCGTTCCTCATCCTGCTGGGCTGCGTTGCCATCCCCGCGGCGATTTTGCTGCTTATCCCGTATCTCGAGATCTCCCTGCTGGTGCTGCTGGTCATCTACGGCGTCATCGGCATCGCGCTTGTCGGCTTCATTCAGGCATCCTTCAGCAACGCCTGCTTTGACAAGTATCTGAATCCCCGCATCGAAGGCGCGAAGGTCAATCAGGGTCTGGTCGCCGAGGAAGAGGACGAGGAAGATGAACTGCCTGCCCCCGAAGAGAAGCCGGACCGCTTCTGGGAGCATAAGACCGAGTGATGTACGAAACGCTTGCGAAGGTCTACGACGCCTTCACCTACGATTTCGACTACAAGAAGTGGTTCGAGTGGTACGCGTCCCTGATCAAGTCCGTGAATCCTTCCGCAAAGGAACTCATCGACTGCGGCTGCGGCACGGGCCCTCTGTCCCTGCGTTTTTACAAGGCGGGGTACAAGGTGACCGGCGTGGACCTGTCGGGCGGGATGCTCCGCGAGGCTGCCGAAAAGGCGCGCAGGGCGGGGGCGAAGATCCCCTTTGTGCAGCAGGACATGCGGAACCTTGCTGTGCCCCATAAGGCGGACGCGGTGCTCTGCGCCTGCGACGGGGTCAATTATCTGACCTCGGAAGCGGATGTCCGACGCTTTTTCGAAAGCGCGCGGAACTGTTTGAAGGACGGCGGCGTGCTGACTTTCGATGTGAGCAACCTCGAAAAACTGTCCTCCATGGGAAAGAACGGTTTTTACGGCGAGGACAAGGAGGACATGGCGTACCTCTGGAGCAATGTCTTTGACGAAGACGCGCGGCTCATCACCATGGACCTGACCTTTTTCGTGAAGGGCGGAGACGGGAAGTTCGACCGCTTCACCGAGCACCATGTGCAGCGCGCCCACACGAAAGAAGAACTCACCGTGTGGCTGACCGCCTGCGGCTTCGCGGACATCACCGTCCGCGGCGGGGACAGCGGCGAAAGCGGCGGTCCCGGCGGAAAACGAATGTATTTTGTCTGCCGAAAGGCATAAAGAAGGAATGTAAATGCAAAACAAACCGTATTATCCCGATGAACTGCTCCGCATTTCCCTGCTCGAGGGGCAGGCGCGCGCCTTCCTCGTGGAGAGCACCCACATGGTGGAACGGGCGCGGAGCCTTCACCATCTGTCCCGCACCGCCACGGCGGCGCTGGGCAGGACCCTCACCGTGACCTCCATCATGGGCGCCATGCTGAAGGGCGAGAAGGAATCCGTCACCTGCCGCGTGGAGGGCAACGGCCCCGCGGGTCTCATCCTCACCGTGGGCAGACCTGACGGCTCCGTCAAGGGCTTTGTGACCCATCCTTCTGCGGATGTGCCCCGCAGAGGCGAAAAACTGGATGTGGGCGCGCTGGTCGGCAAGGAAGGCATGCTCACCGTCATCAAGGACATGGGGCTCAAGGAGCCTTATATCGGCATGACCCATCTGGTCAGCGGCGAGATCGGCGAGGACTTCGCCATGTATTTCACCGCCTCCGAGCAGACGCCCTCTCTCGTGAGCGTGGGCGTGCTGGTGGCGGACGAAGTGGTGTCCGCGGGCGGACTGGTCATCCAGATTATGCCCGGCGCGTCGGAAGCCGCCATCAAGAGCATCGAGTACTCCGCGGGCATGTTCATGAACATCAGCAAGTCCTTTGAGGCCGATCATCTGGACGGCACCTATGAGCAGCTCCTGTCCCATCTGCAGCCCGAGATCCTCTCCCGCCAGAAAATCGCCTACAAGTGCGATTGCAGTCAGGAACGGGTGGAAAAGGCGCTCATTTCCCTGGGCGAAAAAGAACTGCGGGACATGATCGCCGAGCAGGGCGGCGCGCAGATCGACTGCAACTTCTGCAATACCCGCAGACGGTTCAGCGCTGCAGACCTGGAGAAACTCATCGAAAAGACGAAATTTTAGGAGATAAACCATGTTTGACATTCTGGATTTCGATGCCAATTTCAAAGCGTACAGCGAAAAATGGATCGAGATGAACAAGGGCAAATTCAAGACCTTCGAGCAGATGGAAGACGCCATGCCCGAGGTCTACATGAGATGGCTCAATTCGCCCGCCGCGTTCCTGGAAGGCGAGGCGCCCGGCGCGTACTTCACCAAGTACACCTCCGCGCCCGAACTGGTCAAGTGGATGCGCCTGTACGACGAGGCGGATGTGCCCGTGCCCGATCAGCTGCTGGACCGCATCGCGGATCTGGGTGAGGAGAGTGTGAAGCCCCTGCTGTTCACCGCGAAAAACGAGGCCTATTCGCCTGCCCTGCGCATCATGGCGATGAACCTGCTCAAGGAACTGGACGCGGCGGAAGACGCTTTCGAGATGGCGCTTGCCGTCATCGACCGCAGGGAAGAGGAGGACGAACTGGCCGATGTGGCGGCGGAACTCATCACCGACTGCGCCGAAGAACACAAGGATGAACTGTTGGAGCGCCTCCCCGATGTGACCGATGCCGCCCGCGAGACTTATCTGGATCTGCTGTGCAACTGCCCGGGCGACGGGCGCGTGTACGAGGCGGTCATGGACGCGTTTTTGAAGACGGAGGACAAGTACGCTCTGTACGCCTCCTTCCTTGGGAAACTGGGCGATGACAGAGCCATCCCCGCCCTTACGAAGGCGCTGGACGAGCCCGAACTCAATTACCTCGACTATCTCGAGATCCGCTCCGCCATCGAGGCGCTGGGCGGCGAGTGCAATCACGAGCGCGAGTTCGCGGGCGATCCCTACTACGAGACCCTGAAGGGGCAGAACTGAATCGGAAATCAAACGGAAAAAGGGGGTGACGGGGTTTGTACTGTGTCAGATGCGGCAAAAAGGCAGAAGAAGGGCAGAAAAAATGCGCCCAGTGCGGTATGCGCCTCGTGACGCCCGGAAAACTCAACCGCCTGCTCAACGAGGAAAAGGAGCGGGAAGAGAGCCTATTCGATTTTGACAAACTCTGGCGCAATATCAAAAAGAAACTGAAAGCCTTCAACAAGAGCCTCCCCGACCGCTTTGCGAAACTGAAACAAGTCCTCGGAAACGGGCTTTCCCGTCTGTGGGAAGCGCTGCTCGTCCTGTGGGACAAGACAAAAGTCCTTTGGGGCAAAACGAAGGTCTTTGCCGCGAAGGAATGGAAGATCCTCAAAAAGAAGTGGAGAAAACTCCTCTCGAAGATCAGAAAAGCCATCGCGGAACGCTCGGGCAGCAACGAGACTCTGCTCAAAGCCAAGCCCGCGCAGGCGAAAAAGGTTGTCAAAACGGCGCCCGCCCGCGGAACAAGCGTGAAAACACCGCCTGCCCGAAGGACGGAAAGTATGAAAGCGGCACCCGCACGCAGGACGGAGAGCGTGAAGACGGCGTATACGGACAGGAGCCGCCGCGCTTCCTATGAAGTCTACAGCCGTTCCGCTTCGAACGGAAACAGACCGAAGTCTGTATCTTCTGCGAAGAAACCCGCCTCCCGCGCGCAGCAGAAGCGGGTCTTTGACGGCAACTTCGTCGAAAAGCACATCCGCTCCATCGTTTCCATGACGGGCCTCGTGCTCGCCCTCATCGTGCTCCTGCTCTGGGGCACCTGCTCGGACGGCGGCCGGCGCACCTTTGCCAACCTCGGCATGGGCAGCGCGAGCGGCTATATCCTGCTGGGCGATGACTGCATGGCGGAGCAGAACTACTCCCGCGCGGTGGAACACTACTACACGGCGCTTTCCAAAAAGATTACCTATAACGCCGCCATCAAACTGGCGTCCGCCTATTCCTACGCCGGGGACATCAACCACGAGGTGAGCGCCCTGCTGCTCTGCGTGGATCATTTCCCGAAAAACATCCAGCCATACAAGCAGCTGCTGTTGCTCTATCCGGACAGCATGAGCCGTCCCGAGGCGGTCAACAAAGCCATCACACAGGGCTATGGCTACTTCGGAGACGCGATCAGCGCATACTAAAAGGAAGAAGTTTTCGCTTCTTCCTTTTTTATGCGGAAAATCCCCGATACCGGAATACGGTACCGGGGACTTATGTTGCGTTCGGTTATCGGATTATTCCGCTTTGCCTGCGCAGCCGAGAACATCGATGAGCTTGTGCTTGACGATGGTGCGGATGGCGTCGCGGCCGGGGCCCAGATACTTGCGGGGGTCGAATTCACCGGGCTTCTCGGTGAAGACCTTGCGGATGGATCCGGTGAGGGCGAGGCGGAGGTCGGAGTCAATGTTGATCTTGCAGACAGCGCCGCGGGCTGCTTCACGCAGCTGCTCCTCGGGGATACCGACTGCATCGGGCATCTTGCCGCCGTTCTCGTTGACCATCTTCACATACTCCTGGGGTACGGAAGAAGAGCCGTGAAGACCGATGGGGAAGCGGGGCAGGCGCTTTGCGTCTTCGGGGCGGATGTCGAAGGGGAGGGGCGGGGCCACGAGGATGCCCTTCTCATTGCGGGTGCACTGAGCGGCAGTGAACTTGTAGGCGCCGTGGGAGGTGCCGATTGCGATGGCCAGAGAGTCAACGCCGGTGCGCTGTACGAACTCTTCGACCTGCTCGGGACGGGTGTAGGAGGAATCCTCGGCGGCGACCTTAACGTCGTCTTCTACGCCGGCCAGAGTGCCGAGCTCGCCTTCGACGACCTTGCCGTGATCGTGAGCGTACTCAACGACCTGCTTGGTCAGGGCGATGTTGTCCTCAAAGGACTTGGAGGAGCCGTCGATCATGACAGAGGAGAAACCGCCGTCGATGCAGCTCTTGCACAGTTCGAAGGTATCGCCGTGATCGAGGTGCACGCAGATGGGGAGGTCGAAGCCTGCGGTCTGCTCTGCATCTTCAACAGCTGCTTCGATGAGCTTCATGAGGTAGACGTGCTTTGCATACTTGCGGGCGCCGGAGGACACCTGCAGGATCAGGGGGGCCTTGACTTCGATAGCGGCCTCGGTGATGCCCTGAATGATCTCCATGTTGTTTACGTTGAACGCGCCGATGGCGTATCCGCCATTGTAGGCCTTTTTGAACATCTCGGTAGAGGTTACAATTGCCATGTGAATACACTCCTTTTATATAAGATGGACATAATGCCGTATAATATTATGCTACGGTGAGTGTTAAATGTCAAGCGAAAAAACGTAATGTTGACAGGAACAGAGGAAGCAGATATAATGAATGGGAAATCATAAAAGGAGGAATGAATCATGTACTACCCTGTTTCCGATACTGTGGCTGCGACCGCGACGCTCATTTTACTGGCGATTTATTTCATCATCAACATCATTCTGGGCTTCCAGACCAAGAAGATGAACGCGGCCAAGGGCTTGAACGGCGGCTACTGGTGGGGCTTCTTCCTGGGCGTCCTCGGCGTCATCGTGGTTGCTCTGCGCCCCTATCATCCTTCCATGTATAAATAATGTAACCATCAGGCGGGGTCCGCGTAAGGCGGGCCCTGTTTTTTTACCGTTTAGCAGTTGCCAAACACGGGTGATTCGTGTTATAATGAAAATGGATTTTTATGGACGCGGAGGCCTTGTATGACAAAGGACGAGCGCAAGCAGGTAA
>JAZLLT010000030.1:0-1565 GCA_045598325.1 Clostridia bacterium
AGGTCTTTGAGTTCAACAACCTGGGCGAAGCCACCTTCATGAATATGTGGGACTTCGTAGCCGAAGGCGTTGCTCCCCTGTACATGGGCGTCAACAGCGAACTCGTCGGCAAGAACTTCCTCTACATGCTCACTTCCGAGAAGTACGCCAACTGGACCAAGGACGCCTTTGAGGCTCTTCCCGCCGAGAAACAGGCCCGGTTCATCGACCTCATCGAGGAAATGAAACTCGACGCCGAATCCCTCGGCCTCGAAGCAGAGAACGCCAACTACGCTCTGGCCTGGATCTATCTTTGGTGCGAGCAGTACAACGAGCAGACCGATGACGGTCCCATCTGCAACACCCTCGTTACCACCTCCGCCGTCGATCAGTGCGGTCTGCTGGTTTACTCCAAACTCCGCTCCGTCGAAGAGACCGCGGAATCTTCCGTCAACAATATCACCGTAGCTGCCTATCAGGACGGTTATGAAGGTGTCGGCGGATACGCCTACAAGCATTACCTCATGGTCACCAAGACCAGCCCGCTGCCCTGGACTGCATGCGCGTTCATCGCTTACATGACCACCACCAACGAAGGCTTCTCCGCATGGGGCAAGGACATGGGCGGTTACGCTCCCGTTCCCGAGTGCATGCAGGATCACTCCGCTGACGGTTACATCGACGGCGTCAACACCTTCGATGCCAAGAACGACCGCGGCTATGAGTGGTGGATCAACGAAGGCAAACTGGTCGTCGAGGATCCCGAGTATTGCGCGAAGGTTGCGTTCGACCTGGGCGACTGGATCGACATGATCGTAGCCAACAAGTAATCCACTTTATAGAAGCAGCGCGGCAGCGTGCCGGTTTTCTGTCCGGCACGCTGCCTTGTTCCAAAACAGAACGGACCTTTCCGCGAAAGGGGAAATCAGCATGACTGTTTCGGCTGTGAAACCGGGTGCGTTCAAACGGAAGATGAATACCGTTTGGACTTACCTTTCCAAACCGCAGAATTTCATTTTGCTCCTGCTGGGAATCATTCTGACCGTGACGACGGTCGTTCCCATGCTCACCATTCTGCAGGACACCGTGCTCGTCCATGACGGCAGCCGCGATACCCGCGGTGAAGCCATCGAAATCATGGGGGAGGATTACACCCTGTGGAACTGGGAAGACCTTGCGACCGGCAAGGTGACAAGCCGCGTCGGCGGACAGCGCGTGACCCAATCCATCGCACGCGTGCACCTGTTTACGCCTCTGCTCAACTCCGTTCTTATCAGTATCTTTGCCTGCGTCGGCGCGATCCTGTATGGCGGATTCTTTGCCTATCTTGTTACGAGAACAAATCTGAAACTCAAAAAGTATTTGAGTTCGATTTTCATATTCCCTTACATCATGCCTCAGTGGACGCTGGCAGTCGTGTGGCAGAACCTGTTCAACAGCACTGCCGTTACCGGCGGCTCCGACGGACTGCTTGCGGCGACATTCGGCATCCGTATGCCGCTTTGGTGGTGTGAGGGGCTTTTCCCCGTATCCGTGGTGCTGGCGCTTCACTACGCGCCCTTTGCCTATATCCTCATCGGCGGCAT
>JAZLLT010000031.1:0-91845 GCA_045598325.1 Clostridia bacterium
ACCCCCCGCCCCGCGTGGAATTAACCAATGCCGTTCGGTTGCTCTATCCAAAGCAGAACGCATTATTTATTACCAATCAAACTTTGTCCTACTGCTTTAACAAAATCAGTTTCGTTTCTGTACTCAGGACGGCAGGAAATAACTACAGGTATCTTTTTATCACCAAATGTATAAGTACCCGTTCCTTCTACAAAAATAGACTTATCTGCGTAATTGGAACCGATACGATCTGTCTCAAACAGCTCAGAAAAATCGTATCCCTCATTTGCAAACCATCTATCGTAATCGGTTATCAACAGGATATGCGTGGGATCAAACACTTCTATTTCTCTCTTCAGAATCTCCCTGCATACATCCAGTTGCTTTTTGCACAAACAATTACTCGGGTTTCCGCTTTCCTTCGGCGCAATTTTATACAGATTGCTCCATGCTATATAATCGAAAAAACACGAGTCCTCGGAGTTAAGGATTTCCATTTCCCGGCAAATCTGCTCAACTGTACGCCAGAACGGACTCTTTGACAAAAAGTAACGGGCTTCATCCGAATTCTCATGCTTTGAAACGAGCTTCCCATTTTCCTCATCAATCCATTGGAAACCCGGCTTTTTCCAAAATGCCTCATCTGCTGCATTGCTGAATTTCTCCGCAGACTCATAGTCAAGCCTCGTCCATCCATTTACAGCACGGCCGACAATGAATCATTTTCTCTTACTACCACAGTATTTGCTGCCTTTCATAGCCACAAAATGTGAGTATTCTGCGTTTTTTTTAATATCAAAACATTCGTAGAGTTTTCTGTACAGTTCTTTCATCTTACCCCCTCCTCACATATTCTCCATACATCAGAATCCAATACTTAAGTGACAGTTCGTCTGTCCGTACCAGTGCCTCTACTTCGTTTTCCGTTACTTTGGTGAACTTCACGCCCATGCCGAAGCGGTCGAGGATCTCGCTCACCATGAAGCGGCTCGCAACGATTTTCGCGGTGATCACCTTACCCGTGAACATTTGCGGGTGCTCGGTGAGATACGCGTCGGTATCGATGCCGCTGCGGAATTCCTCCATCTCCCACATGGGCCGCGCGGGCGCGTCCTGCACGCGGGCTTCCAGAATGTAGTCCAGGCGGAAATGGGTGAGCGCGTCGTGACCGTCCACGCAGCAGATGAGATAGTAGCGACCGCCCGTGAAGACCACGCGGTAGGGGCTCACGGAGTATTCCTTCGCCTTGCCCTGCTCGTTCAGGCGTGGGTGGAGCTTCTTATCCACATCGTAGTCGGCGTATTGGAAAAGCGCTTTCTTCTCCCCGTCTATGGCCTCGTGGAGGATGTCCAGCGTGAACATGAACTGGGGATTATTCGGGCGGTTCCCGCCGAGAGACATGCCCGCGCGGTAATGGTCGCCGCCCAGCGTTTTGAGCTTCTGTGTGAGCTCGACACCCTGACGGTGAGACACGACGGGGTTATACAACAGACTGTCGATGAGCAGGTTGATTTCCGCATCGCAGAACTCATGCTCGTAGTACCAGCCGCCGCCATAGTACACGGGATAGCCCGCGGCTTCCAGATCCGCGATGTTCGCGCGCACGCTCTTGCGCGTGGCGGTGAGGTCGTAGTCGCTCTCCAGTTTCGCCATGATTTCGCTCTGCAGAAGCCGGTGATCCGAATCGGTGTACTTCTTCAGAATCTCAAGGATCGCGAGGATCAGCAGTTTCTTGGGTGTTCCGGGCATATTCATCACCTTCCGCTTCCATTATATCATATTCCGCGCGAAATCCGCAATCATTTATGGGTAGTTTTTTACCCATAGACTGTGAGAGAATACCTCCGCAAAGGGGGATGATTCATGAACATGATACAAAGAGCAGAGTTGAGCGCGCACACGAAGGCGGGACCCATGAATGCCTGCACCGACCTGATTAAGCTGTTTGAGCGGGCGAAACAGAGGGGCATCACTGCCGTAGCCGTCACGGACACCAATTCCGTGCATTCCTTCCGTATGGCCGCCGAGGCCGCGCGGGAATACGGCGTGAAACTCATCTGCGGCTGCGAACTGCTGATGGAAACGGGCAGCGAAACCTGCCCGGTCCTCGTCTATGTGCGGGAACAAAAGGGGCTTTGGAACCTGCATGAACTCATCAGTCTCGCCCTCAGCCGCGCGGACGGCACGGTCACCCGGGAGGAGGTCGGGGCGTGCAGAGACGGTTTGCTGACAGCAGGTGGGCAGGAGCTGTGGCTTGCGTATATGAACAACCGCCCGCTTTCGGAAGTCCTGCGCTTCTATGACGCGGCCGCGCTCACGATGGACGAGCTTGAAACCGCGCCGGAACTCGCCGATATCGCCGAAGAAGCGGGGCTGCCCGCATTCCTTACGGGCGATGTACACTATACGGACGAGGAGGACAAAATCACATACACGATCCTCAAAAACCTGCCGCCGGACAACACAGAGAAGCGGTATCTGATGTCCGCGGAGGAACTGACGCGGGAAGCGGACGGCGTGCCCGAGAAAACTCTGCTGAAACTCATCGAAAACAGTATCCGTTTCGCGGAACTCTTCACCGATGAAATCCGGCTGTGTCCGGACGGAAACCAAGCGACGCTCATGGAAATCGAAGCGGGAGAGAAACTCAAGGACCTCGCGATGGAAAAGGCGCGGGCGCTTTACGGCGAAAGCATGCCGGAAGGTATGGAAAAACGCATCGCGGAGGAAGCGGATAGCGCCGTCCGCGGCGGGCAGGCGCGGAACATCCTGCTCTTCTCCCGCCTCCGCATCCCCGCAAGGGCCTGCTGCAGGGAAAGCATGATGCTTCTCCTGCTCGGCATCGGCGATACCGATGCGCGGAGCACTCCCGGTCTGCTGCTTCCGGAATGGGAACACAGGAACCTCATGTTTTTGATACCGGACGGTACGCGTCTGCCAACATATCCGGAAGGTCCGCTCGTGAACTGTGCCCCGCTTTCCGTGACCGAACCCGAAAACGCGTTTGCCATGATTTCCCGCTGGCGGAAAAAGTACCGCTGTCATCTTTCTCCGGAAGAAGCTGAAAAAGCAATGAAAGGTCTTTCGGGCATCGCACGCGGAACCATGCGGGATCCCGATACATATCTGCTGCTTGATGATGGGACGGACCCGATGCGATACGGGCCTATGCGGAAGAATGTTTTGCAGCTTGACCTTTGGTACATCCCGCAAAAGACAGTGAAGCTGATTCCAAGCGAAAAATAATATGGAAAAAATCATCATTTTTGTGCCATCTCCGTTAGCCCTTCGTATATGCAGGTGTAAGACAAAAACGAGCGCCGAGAGCGCGGACAAAAAACGGAGGAAAAAAACAATGATGAACGAAACCATGATGATCATCAACGAGGAAGAACTGTTGGAAGCCGTCGGCGGAAAAACCACTGCCCACATGATCAAGTACAAGGTCAAGAGAGGCGATTGCCTGTGGAACCTGGCCCGCAAGTATTACACCACCGTAGACGCCATCAAGAAGGCAAATGTGGGCAAGATCAAGACCAGCCGCCTGATCGTGACCGGATGGATCATCAACATCCCCGCAAGATACTAAAAGACATGAAAGCAACGCCCGCCATGGGAAACCATGGCGGGCGGTTCGTTAATAGAGCATCATATCAGTAATTCAAATACTTTCATGAATATTCTGTTCAAAACCTTAAACACTATTTCCCTATGTCATCAATATGAAAGGCATTCTCTGCCTGAATCAACTCGGATTCAAGGTCCAGCCATAGTGCAGGACGGATGGCGATATAGGAGTTCGCGACATGTGATCCGGTTTATCCATGATCTATGCCTCCGCCGGCGTCAACAATTTTCATAATGAAATGACAATACGGATGATAAGCCCGGTCCATTAGCCACCATGCCACGGTACGCCTCCCGTTTTACTTCCTCATTTCGACTGTCAAAACAGCCTTTTCTGAATAATACGGCGTGCCGCCGCACATTCCGGCTGCATCATCCTTGAAATAGTCGTGTGCATCATCATACCTACTTGTTAACATACAATCAATACTGTCTGTCCCATATATTGGGACAAAAATATCACAATATTCTTTACAAACAGACATAACCGTGATATACTTGTCCTATCTTAACCGGGAGGACCTTATCATGGATCCGTTTTACGAGTTTGACAGAGACGGCCACGGCATCAACGATTTCTTCGCCGGCGATGTGTGCGACCATCCATTCCCCGCGCACATGCACGACGCGGTGGAGATCATCTATGTGCTGAACGGCTCCATGGAAGTCACCGTCTGCGGAAAGCGGAGCATGCTCATGCCCGGCGACACCGCCATCGCGTTCCCCGGCGTAGTGCACAGTTACGACTTTGTGTCCGATGACATCGAAGGCCTTATGATCATGTTCCTGCCCGGCATCATCGACGAATACAACATGGTGCTGCGTACCATGCGTCCCGAGGATCCCTGCATCAAACTCGTCAACCGCCATCCCGACCTGGACGGCATCATCCGCCATCTGGCGACACTGACCGACACGCGGCTCAAAATCGCCTATCTCCATGTGGTGCTGGCGTGCATCATCAACCGCCTCAGCCTCATTCCCGCAGAAAAGCAGCAGGTCGCCAAGCTCACCGACAAGGTGCTGCAGTATGTGAGCAACCACTTCACCGAGGCGCTCTCTCTGGAAAGCACCGCGGAAGCGCTGGGCATCAGCCGCATCTACCTTTCCCACATCTTCTCCCAACAACTGCACATCAACTTCCGCCAGTACATCAACACCCTGCGCATCAACCGCGCCTGTAAACTCATGCGGGATCCATCCGCCACCATCACCCAGATCGCGTTCCAGTGCGGTTACGAAAACCAGCGCACCTTCCACAGAGCCTTTCTGGATCAGTGCGGCATGAAACCCAACGAATACCGGACAAAACTGAGAAACAAGAGCCTGATGGAAGACGAATAAACGGAAATCCACGGAAAAAGACATAAAGGAGCGGAAAAAATAGTCCGCTCTTTCTGTATGGGTATGTAACCCGCAGGAGAAACGGCGGGCGGATGATATCCGCCCATACAGATTTCCTGGCATGTCCGTCTCTCCGCAGAGGCGGCAATCTGCCGCCCGCCGTATCTTAAAAGACCGCTCCCCGGTTTTACCGGAGAGCGGTCTTTTGCTTATTCTTACATTCCGATGCTCTTCAGATATTCGATGGACATTTTCGCGGCTTCCAGCGGCGCGCGGCCGATGCTCTGGTCCTGCTCCACGATGAACCATCCGGCGCCCGCTTCAAGGCCCGCTTCGATGATGGAGGGGATGTTCTGGCAGCCGTAGCCCACGGGACGGAACTCGAAGGCGATCTCGCCCGCCTTGGCGGAATCGTCCTTCATACCGATGAGGGCGTAGGGGTTCTTGTCGCCGCTCTTCACGCCCACATAGTCCTTGAGGTGCACGATGGGCGCGCGGCCGGTGTAGGAGCGCACATATTCGGCTGGATCGGTGCCGGCGTACTTCGCCCAGCAGGTGTCGATCTCGGTCTTCAGCGTGTCCTCATCCACGGCGGCGTAGATGAAATCCAGACCCTTCATGCCGCCGAACTCGACGAACTCGAAGTCGTGGTTGTGATACAGCAGCTGGATGCCGGCTTCGCGGCAGAGGCGGCCGAACTTGTAGATGTTTTTGATGGTCTCGGCAAATCTCTTTCCGCCAGGGCGGCAGTCATTGTCGGTATAGGGCACGGCGATGAACTTGCAGCCCAGCGCCTTATAATCGGAAATCACCTTATACATGTCCTGCTCGATTTCGGCGAGGGGTACATGGGCGGAGATGGCGATGAGACCCGCTTCGTCCAGCGCTTTTTTGAACTCGGGTACGGGGATACCGTACAGACCCGCCAGTTCCACACCGTCATAGCCCAGTGCTTTCAGGGTCTTGAGGGTGCCCAAAAGATCCTTTGCCGCATCGTCGCGGGCAGAATAAACCTGATAACCGATGAGTGCTTTCTTCATATCACTTTGCCTCTTCTTCCGTCTTATTTTTGCGGGAAGCGCGCTTTTTGGGTGTTTCCGCGGGGGCTTCCTCCGCCTTCACCGCTTTTTTCGCCGTCTTCTTCGCTGGCTTTTCTGCGGGCGCTCCGGCGGCTTCGGCGGTTTCCTTCTTCTTTTTCGGCGCGGCGGGCTTCTTCGCCTTCGCGGGCTTCGGCTCCTCGGGCGCGGTCACTTCCTCCTGCACGGTATCCAGCAGTTCTTCCTCGATGGGCAGTTCCTGCTTAATGCCGGTCAGTTCCTCATACAGCGCCAGATACTTGGTAGCACTCTGATCCCAGCCGTATTCGCCGGTCATGGCGCGGCGGGCGAGGAACTCGAAGGTCTGCCTGTCTTCGTGATACATCCTGACGGCGCGCTCGATGACATGCAGCATGTCGTGGGCGTTGTAGTTGAAGAAGGTGAAGCCGTTTCCGTCGCCGGTAAACTCATTGTAGGAAAGCACCGTGTCGCGCAGACCGCCGGTCTCGCGGGTGATGGGCAGGGTGCCGTAGCGCAGGGAGATGAGTTGGCTCAGGCCGCAGGGCTCAAACATAGAGGGCATCAGGAACAGATCCGCGGCGGCATAAACTCTGTGCGCCAGAGCGTGGTTCATCTGGAAGCAGGCGGCCAGTCTTCCCGCGTACTTCCACTGCGCCCAGCCGAACAGATCCATGTACTTGCTCTCGCCCATGCCGACGACCACGACCTGCGCGCCCGTCGCCATAATGCCGTCCAGCACGCGCTCCACCAGATCCAGACCCTTCTGGGCGGACAGGCGGGTGACCATGGCGATGAGAGGCGCATCGGGATCTTCCTGAAGACCCAGTTCCCTCTGCAGGAACGCCTTGTTTTCCTTCTTGATCTCGAAGGTGGCGGCGGTATAGTTGCGCTCGATGAGCGGATCGATCTCGGGATCGTACTCCACGGTGTCGATGCCGTTCAGGATACCGGAAAGCACATTCCGGCGGGAGCGGAGCAGACCGTCCATGCGCTCGCCGTAATAGGGAGAAAGGATCTCCTCCGCGTAGGTGGGCGACACGGTGGTGATGCGGTCGGCAAACACCAGACCGCCCTTGATGAAAGAGCACTGGCCGTAGAACTCCAGATTATCCGGGGTGTATGCCCAAGAGCCCAGGGACAGCAGTTCCTCGGTGGCCTCGATGGGATAGATGCCCTGGAACAGCAGGTTGTGGATGGTGAAGACGGTCTTGATGTCCTTGTAGAAGTCCAGCTGCTTGTACTGCGCCTTCAGAAGGGCGGGGATGAGACCGGTCTGCCAGTCGTGGCAGGAAATGACATCGGGCTCAAAATCCAGTTTGGGCAGGGCTTCCAGAACGGCCTTGCAGAAGTAAGCGAAGCGCTCGCCTTCGTCGCCGCCTTTTCCGTAGATGTAATCGCGGCCGAAATACTGCTCGTTGTCCACGAAATAGAAGGTCACGCCTTCATGCACATACTTTTCGATGCCCACATACTGGCGGCGCCAGCCGAGGTTGATGTAGAAGTAGAGCACATGCTCCATGCGGCTGCGGAACGAGGAGTCGATGGCACGGTACAGAGGCAGGATCACGCGGATATCCGCGCCTTTTTTGATGATTTCCTTGGGCAGAGCGCCGATGACATCTGCCAGTCCGCCGGTCTTGACGAAGGGCATGCCTTCCGATGCGGCAAAGAGAATTTTCATAGGGGTTCTCCTTTCGGGTTGGTTTTGGTGTTACAGCGTCACATTTTTGCCCATGACGATGGGATACTGTTTATGACCGATCAGGCGGCATTCAGAGAGGATGGTCACATCCTTGTCCAGAATGACATTCTCCAGTTCCGTGTTCTCGCCGATGTAGCAGTCCTGCATGATGATGGCGTGTTTGAGATGGGCACCCTTGCCCACTTTGACGCCGCGGAACAGCACGCAGGAATCGACTTCGCCCTCAATGACGCAGCCGTCCGCGATGAGGGAGTTCTTCACATCGGAGCCGGGCAGATGGCGGGTAGGCGCGTCCGTACGGGTCTTGGTGAAGACGGGGTTCTTGCCGAACAGTTCCGCGCGGACATCCGCGTTGAGCAGGTCCATGTTGAGATTGAAGTAACTCTTGATGGTCTCGATGCGGCGCACATAGCCCTTGTACTCGTAAGCCGCGATCTTGAGTCCGCCGTTCGCCACTTCGTTGCGCATCACATCGCTGTACAGATTATGATAGCCGTGGGCGACCGCGGTGTCGGTCAGGTGCATGAGCAGGGTGCGCTTGATGAGGACGACATCCATCAGGATATTGGGATAGGTGATGACATTGGGGTTCATTTCCATGTCGGTCACGAAGCCGTTCTTGTCCACATTGATGAAGGTGCGGTCATTGTGGGAAGAGCCGGAATAGTCGAAGGTCTGGGGATCGAAGCGGGAATACATCACGGTGATGTCCGCGCCGCTGTCCTCATGGAATTTGATCATGTCATCAAAGACGGTGTTGTAAACATAGTTGCCGCCGACGATGAGCACCTTTTCCTGACTGGAACGGCGCAGGTAATCGGAATTGGCCTTGAGGGCGTCCAGGATGCCCTTGTAGGTGTCGCCGCCTTCCGCGTTATGGAAGGGAGGCAGGATGTAAAGACCGTTGTTCCTGGTGTGGAGGTCCCACTCTTTTCCGCTGCCCAGATGGTCCATAAGTGAATGGTAATTGCCCTGCATGAGCACGCCCACTTTACGGACGCCGGAGTTGACGAAGTTGGAAAGCAGGAAGTCCACGAGGCGGTATCTGGCCGCCAGGGGAATGGCGGTCACGGTGCGCTTGCTGGAAAGTTCGCGCAGGCTGTATTCATCTTTCGAGGTGTAGATAATGCCCATTACATCTTTCATGTTATTTACCCTCCTCCAAAGATTCATTGTTGACCTGCTCGCCCGCTTTTACCTGACAGCCCGCGGGAAGGGTCGTCTGCTGACCGACGAGGGCGATCTCTCCGGTCTCCTCGCCGACAACGCAGTTTTCGCCGATGACCGACTGCTCGGCTACGATGGCGCGCTTGATGTACGCACCTTTTTTTACTTTGCAGAAGGGCATGATGACGCTGTCTTCCACGACCGCGCCCTCTTCCACGATGACGCCGGCGGAAAGCACGGAGCCGGAAACCTTACCGTAGATCTCGCAGCCCTCGGTCACCATGGAGTTGATGACCTCGCCGTTTTCACCCACGAAGTGCGGCGGCATGATGGGGCTCTTGGCGTACACGGGCCATCTCTTGTCGCCCAGGTCCACTTCCGGAGACTCTTTCAACAGATCCATGTGGGCGTCCCACAGGCTCGTGATGGTACCGACATCCTTCCAGTAATCCTTGAAGGAGTAGGCAAACAGGCGCCTGCCCTCGGAAAGCATGGTGGGGATGATGTTTTTGCCGAAGTCATTTTTGCTCTCGGGATTCGCGTGGTCTTCGGTCAGATATTTTTTAAGTTGGCTGAAGGTGAAAATGTACACGCCCATGCTCGCCAGATTGCTCTTGGGCTCCTTGGGCTTTTCCACGAACTCGGTGATGCGGTTTTCGCTGTCGGTGGACATGATGCCGAACTGGTGGGCATCCTCCCACGGCACGGGACGCACGGCGATGGTGATGTCCGCGTTGGCTTTGATATGGGCGTCCAGCATGCGGGAATAGTCCATTTTGTAGATATGGTCGCCGGACAGGATGAGCACATAGTCCGGATCATACTGCTCGATGAAGGACAGGTTCTGATAGATGGCGTCCGCAGTGCCGGAATACCAGCGGCCTTCCTTGCCCGCCACATAGGGAGGCAGTACGAAAACGCCGCCCTCGGACAGGTCCAGATCCCAACTGGAACCGGAGCCGATGTAACTGTTGAGTTCCAGCGGCTGATACTGGGTCAGCACGCCGACGGTGTCGATACCGGAATTGGTGCAGTTGGACAGAGGGAAATCTATGATGCGGTAGCGTCCGCCGAAGGGTACGGCGGGCTTTGCGATGACACGGGTCAAAAGGCCCAGACGGGAGCCCTGACCGCCTGCCAGAAGCATCGCGACCATTTGTTTCTTTCTCATAAGCAATGACCCCTTTCATGTGTATGGTTACCCGCATGTTATTATACAGCAAACTTTCGATTTTTTCCACCCGAAAACGGCGTTTTTACCAAGAAGTTCCGAAAAAATTTTCCGTTGACGAGTTCCGCTTTTTTGTGTATAATATTAAGGTGTGTAAACAATGAGATTTTTACACTTTCGAACGGCTTTTTTAATGAAACAGGAGGAAATTTTATGACGCTCCCCGGAAAAATCACTTTTTGTCAGTTGGAAGAGGATATCCCCCAGAAATCATATTTCCGCATCCGTCCGCTTTTGGTCGGTGAGGAAGACGGATTCAAACCCTATGAAAACGCCGCGGAAGATTTTCCGGATGAAGGCGGCATCCGCATCGTGCCCGACAAATACGAAGCGCTGCATTTCAAGACCCGCATGCGCACGCTGGGCGGCTACTGCGTGCTGGACCTCACCCGCCATACCGGCGAAAACGACAAGATCCGTCCCAACAAAAACTACTCCCCCGAAAAAAACGAACTGAACCGCAACATCGTCTACTCCGATGTGGTCATGGGCTGCCCGGAAGGCAGTGCCATGCAGGTGCTCGTTCCCTCCGTCAATGAGGAAGGCATCTGCGTCTACCCCGCCGAGGAAGCGGTGTTCACGCCGAAGGTCCTGCTGGAAATCGGCGGTAAACTGAAAGGTCCCTTCACGCCTTCCCGTGAAAACGAGATGGACAACTGGTCCTTCCTGCCGGTGGACGAAGGCGGTCCCAATGACTTCGAAAACAAAGATGTGGTGTCCTTTGACCGCGACGGCAAAAAAGTGCGCGTGAAACTGGACTATGACCTGCTGGCGCCCAAGAAGCCCACTGCGGAACCCGCCGCCGAAAAGGCGCCCGAAGCCCCCGTAAAGCCCGCGGAGACCGCGCCCAAGGCAGAGCCTTCCGTGCCCGCGGCACCCGCGCCCAAAGCAGAGACCCCGGCACCTGCCGCGCCCGCTTTTGATGCAAAGCAGGCGGAGCAGCTAAAGACCGAAATCAAAAACGAAGTCCGTTCCGTTGTCTCCAAAGCACTGGAAGACAGCAAAAAAGCGGATGCCGTCAAAGATAAGGAAGCAAGCGAAAAGCGCGCCCTGCGCAACGCCGATCCCCGCTGGATGGACCAGTTGGGGCTCAATCCCCGCAAAGGTCGTTCCCTTTCCGAGATCGTGGACAGCGAATGGCGCAAGAGCCGCATCGAGTCCCTCGGCGCCACCGCCGAGACCGCGGCCGGCGCTTCTCCCGTCATCAGCCCCATCGAAAAGGCAATGAGCGCTGTCCGGGATGTATGGAACATCGAGGAAGGCCGCGCGAGCCTCGTTGAGCAGCTCATCAAACTGGAAGAACTGCCCGAAGCGGTGTCCAGAAGCAGCCATATCGCTCCTGCCGGCACCGGCAAACGGGATGAAGCCATGGACTCTCTCGAAGCGGAGCGCCTGAGCCTCATGCGTGAAATCGACCGTCTGAAGGTCGACCGTCAGGAAAAGCGCGGCGAACTCATGCAGGAAGCGCTTTCCGCCCACGAAAAAGAGATCAAAGCCCTCGAAGAGCGCAAAAAGCGCCTCGATGACGAGTGCACCGCCGCCCAGAGAGCCGCCCAGAGCGCCAAGGACGCCTACGGAAAGGCTCAGGAACTGCTGAGCAATCAGAACAGAGAAAAACTGGACAGCGAGTTTTTGCGCTTTGCCATGTTCACCAAAGCGGCGCAGCTTCTGCAGAGCGAGAGCGGCAAGGATGTGACCGGACTGTCCGGCACGCCCGAAACCTACTCCCCCACCGGCGCCCAACTCATTTCCGACCTGCGCACGGCATTTGAATGCATCGGCCGCGAAGTGGACCACGATGAGGCGCTCAACCTTCTGGCCTGCCTGGCGCTCGGAAAAGCCGTCATCCTGTCCGGCCCCACCGGCTGCGGAAAGACCTATCTCGCCGACTTCTTAAGCGGCGCGCTGGGTCTCAACAATCCTGCCTGCCGCCGCTATGTGAGACTGGGCTCCACCGTGAAAAACGCCGCCGCCGATGTGGAATTCAAGGCGCTTGCACGCTTGAACGACGGCCTCACCCAGCGCTTCGTGCTGCTGGATGACATCAACGCCGAGCCGGGTACCGATCAGTCCCGCGGGCTCATGAGCCTGATGGACAGCGACCAGACCTACCCCATCACCCCCATCATGACCGTGCTGGACGACCAGATCGGCTATCCCCTCGACAGCCGACTGCTGGACCGCGCGTTCTTCATCCGCATCAAGGCGCCCGCCCTCACCAAATGGCAGCGCGCCCCGAAGAAGCCCGCCAACCTCAAGGCGCCGTCTCTCAAAGCCATCACCGCCATCTTCAATCCCGACACCGAGGTGCCCGGCGAAGTGACCGCCCGTCTGAGTATCTTCGAAAAGAAACTGGAAGAGATGGGCGTGACCATTTCCATGCGCGCGCTGGGCGACATGTACGCCTACTGCGCCGCGGTGATCCCGCTCATGACCGGCTCCCCCATGGCGGCGCTCGACCGCGCTATCGCGCAGAGGGCTCTGCCCCATTTGCTGGCGACCTGCAGCGAGGAAGTCGTCGCGAAACTGCCCGAACTGCTCATCGACATGCCGGTGAGTCTTTCGCTGCTCGGCGAGCCTCTGCCCCTGCCGCCCATGTAAGAAACGCAAACGATCCTCCGGATGGACCGGAAAGCCGTCCGGGGGATCTTTTCATACGGCATCTCTTCCTCGCTTTCCCCTTGACATCCTCCCCCATCCGTGCTACACTATCTCCATCCGAAGAAAGGCAGGAACCCATACAACACATGAGGAAGCACATCTGATTCAAACCATTGCCATTTAGGCGCGGTAATCGCGTCTGTTTGCGTGCGGTTTGAGGAAGGTGTGATATTTTTTCACGCTTCTTTTGCCGTGCGCGCAAAGGAGGTCTTTTTATGTCAAATATTCTTCTGGACGCCCGCAATATCACCCTTAATTACGGCGAGCGCACCGTGCTTCATATCGACCGCTTTACCGTTTATGACGGAGAGCGCATCGGTCTCATCGGCGAAAACGGCGCCGGCAAGACCACGCTGCTCAGGATCCTTTCGGGCGAACTCACACCCGACACGGGGCGCGTGGAGCGCTTCGGCTCGGTTTCCTTCATCCACCAGATGGGCATGATCGATGACAGCGGCACTTCATCCGCGTCCCGCAGCCTGTTCCGCGCACCCGAAGCGCGGGAGCACCTCTCCGGCGGCGAAAAGACCCGCCTGCGTCTGGCGAGCGGCTATTCCCGCTCCTCCCATGTGCTGCTGGCGGATGAACCCACGACGGATCTGGACGCGGAGGGCATCGAACTGCTCACAAATAAACTCATTTCCTACCCCGGCGCGGTGGTGCTGGTCTCCCACGACAGAAAACTGCTGACGGATGTCTGCACCTCCATCGCGGAACTCAAAAACGGCTCGATCACCGTTTTCCCCGGCTCCTACATGGATTACGCCGCGGAACGGGAGCGGCAGAGGGAATTTCAAAAATTCGAATACGACCAATACCGCAGCGAAAAAGCCCGTCTGACCCGCGCCATCCAGTATGAACGGGAGGCGGCGTCCCAGAAGCATCATCTTCCCTCCCGCATGGGCAACAGCGAGGCACGGCTCCACAAGCGGGAAGCGACCGTAGCGGAAGGGCAGCTCCACAAGGTGCGCAAGGCGCTGGAATCGCGTTTGGACCGTCTGGAAGTCAAAGCCCGCCCCGACGAGGACCCCGAAATCAGGATGCTGCTGGGCGCTTTCTCCCCCATCACCTCGAATAAAGCCGCGGAGATCCGCGACCTCACGCTCCGCGTGCCCGGAAAAATCCTCTTCGAGCACGGTCATGCGGTCCTCAAAACCGGCATGCGCACCGCGCTCACGGGCGTGAACGGCACGGGCAAGACCACGCTCATCCGCGCGATTTTGGCGAAAGACCCGTGCATCCGCGTAAGTCCCGGCGTCAAACCCGGCTATTTCGGGCAGGATCATGAGGATGTGCTGGACATGAACCGGTCCGTCATCGAAAATGTGATGCGGGTCTCCGCCGCGGACGAATCCACCGCGCGCACGGTGCTGGCGCAACTCAATCTGCGTGGCGACGAAGTCCGCAAGCCCTGCCGCGTGCTGTCCGGCGGCGAGCGGGCGAAGGTGTGCCTCGCGCGGCTGCTGACCGCGGACATCAATTTGCTGATCCTCGACGAACCCACCAACCACATCGACCTCTATACCGCGGAAGCCCTCGAGGAACTCCTCTCCGCCTACAAGGGCACGCTCCTGTTCACGAGCCACGACCGCGCCTTTTCCGAAGCGGTCGCCCAGCGGCTGTGGATGATCGGCGGCGGGAAACTCACGGAGTTTGAGGGAACGGAAAAGCAGTTTCACGAGGAACAAACGAAAAAATCCGTCCCGCAGGACGGACAGATCGAAATCACCATGCTGGAAATGAAACTGACGGACCTTGCCGCGCGGCTCAGCAAACCGAAAAAGGGCGACAGACCCGATGAGATCGGCGCGGAATATGACGCCCTCGCGCAAAGAATACGGGAACTCAAAAACAGGTAGAAAAAGCCGCGGTGACATGGTTTCACCGCGGTTTTACCGTATTTTACAGAGAAACGCGTTCCGTTTCCGCCTTTTCCGGGATGGACACGGACGCACCCGGGCGGGTCACGGAGATCGCCGCCGCCTTGGACGCCAGATACATGGCGTTTTCAAGGCTGCCGCCCGAAAGCAGAGTTCCGAAAAAGTAACCCGTGAAGGTGTCCCCCGCCGCGGTGCTGTCCACGGCATTCACCTTGAACGCGCTTTGGAATAATTTTTCGCTGCCGCAAAAGCACCACGCGCCGCCTTCGCCCAGCGTGATGACCGCGTTGATGGCGGGATTTTTCTCCTTGAGCGCGCGGTACGCTTCTTCCGGATCCTCTTTTCCACTCAGTTCCAGGGTCTCGGTCTCGTTCATGATGAGCCAGGAAAGGTCCTTCAGGTCGACTTTGCCGATTTCCCCGTTCATGGGACTGGGGTTCAGTATGGTGACCAGCCCTGCCTCGCGGGCTTTATGCAAAATGTAGGGCACCTCGTTCACCTCGTTCTGGGTGAGCACCATGTCCCCCGCGCTCATGCTTCCGATCGCCGCGTCGATGTCCGCGCGGGTCAGGCATTTGTTGGAGCCACCCAGCACGATAATGGCATTGTCGCCGCCCGCGTCCACCTGAATGATGGCGTTACCCTGGGGTTCGGAGACGGGTTTGATGAATTCCGTATTGACCCCGCTTTCCGCAAGCAACTTCGTGAGTTCCCCGCCGCCTTTTCCGCAGCAGCCCGCGTGAAACACTTCGGCGCCCGCTTTCGCGAGGGCGATGCTCTGATTGAGCCCTTTTCCGCCGGGCACGGTCTTCATGGAAGGCGAAGAAATGGTTTCGCCGCGGCGCACGACAGACTGCACCGCGTATACATAGTCCAGATTCATGGAACCGAAATTCAGTATCTTCATATGGCACCAACTTTCATTTTCTCCGTGTATTTTACCACATTCGTCCCTGTTTGGCAAGGAAATTGCCTTGCGTAACAGCCTCGTAATGTAGTATAATCGGCAAAAATCCGGGGAGGCGCGCCATGATCGGAAAAGATGTCATCATAAACGAAAACGGCAGATATCTGCACGGACGGCTTTTTGCGCCCAAAGAGAGCGGCTGCTTCCCCTGCATCCTCATCTGCCACGGCTACAACAGTTGTAAAGAGGCGTTTTTCGATTACTGCGAGTATCTTTCCGCCCGCGGTGTCATCGCCCTTTCCATCACCTTCTGCGGCGGCAGCACCCGCGACGAAAGCGGCTTCCCCTCCACCTCCATGACCATGGAAACCGAGCGGGACGACGCCGTCGCCGGCATCGAATACCTGAAAAGTCTTCCCTATGCCGACAAAAACCGCGTTTTCCTCTTCGGAGAGAGCATGGGCGGCATGGCAGGCATCATGGCAGCGCAGAAGATCCAAACGGGTCTTTCCGGACTCATCCTCCTCTACCCTGCCCTTTGCATCGCGCCCGACTGGGAAAAGCGCATCCCGGATGAAGCGGATCTTCCCGAGACCATCGATTTCTGGGGTCTGAAACTCGGAAGAAACTATCTTGCCAACCTGCGGACCTTCGACATCTTCGATCTGATCCCGGAAATCACTCTTCCGGTGCTGATTTTCCACGGAGAAAAGGATGGCATCGTGCCCGTCTCCTACGCCGTCCGCGCGGCACAATTGCTGCGCGATGTCCGGTTCATGCGCTTCCCTTCGGAAGGACACGGCTTCGGACCAAACGGACGGCTGATCTCCATCCGGGAAACGCTCCGGTTTATCAATAGGAGTTAACCTTATCTTAACATTTAGTCCAAAAGATGACCGTACCGGATTCGGTACGGCCGTCTTTATTTCTTCTTTTCTTTTACTTTGACTTGAATCTCCGCGCAGGTATCATCAAAAGCAATAATGCGGATTGTGCACTCCCCCGGCCCCACAGCATATAAATATTTGGTATTGGGATCATAGTAAGCCACAGACTCATCGGTAGATGTGGCATGCAGAGTATCCACCATGCGGGTCGGATGAACCAAAACCGTGACACTTTTGCGGTTGCCGGCAGTCATTGTGATGGATGACGATACGGAGGGTTTTATTTTTGTGATGGCATATTCCGTGGTATGAGTCATCGTCTCCCCGTCTGTTGTGAATACCGTAGTACCCGCGTTATTATAGGAGGTAATGAACACCCGCGCGCCCATTTTCCTGGCGCAGTTGATGCGGTTTTGCTTGGGAATATCATCGGAAGCAGTGGAGAAAATGAAATATTCACAGGAAATCAGTTTTGCGGAATCATCCGCAAGACCAACATCGTGATGCGGACTCTTAAATACGGTGCAGTCAAACAGCCCGGGTTCCTCTTTCAGCATCCGCTGCAGTACATCATTGGTAGTATCACCCGTCAACACAAAACTGTGATTGCCGAATGTCAGACGCAAAAGCAGTGAATTGCTGTTTTCATTACCATCCTTATAACTTGCCCAGCGGGTAATCTTGTCCGGACCGATACATTCGAGTATGGCTTCACCGATATAAAACACATCGCCGCGCTCGACATACTTTACTTCCGTTCCGTTCACGACATCCTTTTCCGCGCGGTTTTTGCAGTCTGACATCATCGCTTCGATGGCAAGGTCGTAATTCGTCAGAATGCATTCCGCGGGGATCTCGTTTAAAATGTAACCGGTGCAGCCCACATGATCCACATGACCATGGGTTCCGATATAGTATTTCAATGATTCGACGCCTTGTTCTTTCAGATATGTCACGATTTTATCGCCGCGTCCGTGTCCGCCGCCGTCAATGAACGCCGATTCACCGTTACATTCAATCAAAATGGCATCATTTCTGCCCATATTCAGAAAATGAACGGACAACTGCGTTTTAGACTCTGTTTCTTCCGCAAATACCGTACAGAAAACCATTGCGAGGCACAGAGTCACCGCCGCTAACCGTTTCAAAGTCATTTCACTTCTCCTTAAACGCATATAAATACATTTTTATTCTATCATAAAACTCCGCAGAAGGCAAGCGGAAAATTTGTATATCAAAAAGCCGCCCAAAAGGGCGGCTTCATCAAAACCATCAGAATTCGGGCTTCTTCACATGGGGGCAAACCAGTTCGCTCACGCGGTAATCGGGCTTTGCCCAATAGACGGCGTTGCGGATAACGGTCTGCACATCCGGAATCTTGAAAGTGGGATTGCTCTCGTGACCGGGTTGGAAATAGAAGATTTTTCCGTTGCCGCGGCGGTAAGTCAGTCCGCTGCGGAAGACTTCGCCACCCTGATAGGAGCCGATGAACACGGTTTCCAGGGGTTCCGGCACATCAAAGGGCTCGCCGTAGGTCTCTTCCGACGGCAGATGGATAAATCTGCCGATGCCTTTGGCGATGGGATGAGAAGGCTTGATATTCCAGACCAGTTCATAATCGCCGTCTTCGCGCCAGGTCAGGTTGCAGGTAGTGCCCATGAGCAGGCGGAAAGGCTTGGAATGATGACCGGAATGCAGGAAAATCATGCCCATTCCCTTGAGCACTTCCTGCTGGACGCGCTGCGCGACCTCATCGGGCACCTTGTCGTGCGCCATGTGGCCCCACCAGATGAGTACATCGGTATCCGCCAGCGCTTCCGCGGTCAGATCGTTCACGGTCTCCAGCGTGTAAGTCTTCACGCTGATCTCATCACTTTCCAGAAACTTTTTGATCTCGCCGTGGATTCCATCGGGATAAACCGCGTGGATCCGCTCATTGTTCTGCTCATGCAGATACTCATTGTAAATGCTGACTTTGATCATTTTTTTCCTCCGAATATCACAAAAGCCGCCCCGAAAGGCGGCTCAAGGGAATACTTATTCCTCGACTTCGATCTTGCCTTCGGCGGCGTTCTTGCGGACGGACTCGATGCCGTTCACGCAGCTTGCCATGGCCTTGTAGCCTTCGCTGACCGCGATGATCTCGCCGTTGGTGGCCTTGAGGCGGAAACGGATCTCGCCGGCCTTGTCGGTGTAGATTTCAAACTTGGGATGCTTCTGAGCGGCGAAGCCTTCCACGGTCTGATCTTCCACATTGGCGATGGGAGCGTTCTTGATGACGCTGGCTACGCCCTTCTTGCAGCCTGCTTCGCTGGTGTAGACTTCGCTGGTGGCGATGATTTCGCCGTTGCTGGCCTTAAGGTCGAACTTGATGCCGGTGTTGGTCTTACGGATGACGAATTTTCCCATGGTGATTCCTCCTAAAATGATTTTATCTCTACAATTGTTTCATGTGAAACATTACAGACCCAGTACTTTGGCGCCGATGCCGAACAGATCGGACAGCGCGGATTCGGAATTCGTGAAAAAGCGTCCGAGAGCGGATTCCTTAAGGAGCGTGTCCACGATTTCTGTATCAATTGGAGCGATGATGACGGGAAGCGCCGCAACAATCAGGCAGATGATGCAGTAAGCGCGGAGGATTCCGAGCAAACCGCCCAGAAAACCGTCAAAAACGCGGAGTTTGGGCATGCGGAACACATTGTTGATCAGATTCACGACGAGCATGATGGCGAAAAACACCAGCGCGAACATGAGCACATAGGAACCGATATTAAAGATCTTTTCTAAGAATTTCACAGTTAATGAATCAATGCCATTGATATCAATCTGAAGCAAGTTACTGAATTTAGTTACAATACCTTCAATCTGATCAGACAGACTGTTCTGAAGCCAGATACGGAAATCGGAATCCATGAGCGCGTTCACAAGAGAAGTGCGCAGTCCGGAAGCCAGAAAACTGGCAACTGCCATGGCGATGCAGGCAAGGAACGAGGTGATCAGGCCCTTCTGCAGGCCGGAAATGAAGCCGAGAACCAGAATACCGATGAAAAGAATGTCCACAATACCCATGAAATATCCTCCTTAAGCCGCGGGAAGTTTGATCATGTAGATGAAATTTCCGCCGGTGACCACGGCTACATTATTATTGGTGATGCCGATGACTTCGTCCACAGCCATGGGAAGTTCATAGACATTCTGTTGGGTGCTCTTGTAATTTCCGATGACGAGATGGCTTCCCGAGAAGCCGTAAACGGTGTTTCCGCGGCAAATCAGGCGGCTGCACGCCTCGGGCAGATGCATCATGAACTCCTCATTGCCCTTGATGCAGCGGATATCCTTGATGGCGATGTCCTGCGCCGACTGACTGTTGGGAACGAACAGCATCAGCGGATCATCGGTGGTCGTACTGTCGATGGCTTCCAGATACCAGCCATAGACGGTTACACGCTGATCTTCTTTCTCTACGCCCGTATAGTCATATACGCGCATATAGTCGGTGCCGACCGCGCAGATGTAACTGGAACGGAACATGACCTGATAGATTACCTGCTCCATATCGGTGATGGCGCCGGTTTCCCGCTTGCCGGGTTTATAGGTGCTGATCTTGCAGGTCGGCAGGCTGCCCGTGGAATCGAGGGTCATCAGCCAGAACAGTTCGCGTCCCTCGAAGAAACCGCAGTCAATGACCGTCAATCCGTCCAGTTCCGTCAGAGTATCCACGATATTTCCGTACAGATCCGTGAGCACCACGGTGGAAGAATGTTCGGGAGCCAGCACCATCGCGGCATAGCGGTCGCCGACAACGGCGGAAATGATATCACTTTGCGCCGTGACGGAACCCATCGTGCCGCCGGTATCTTTATCGATGATGCGCAGGCGGGAGCCGCTCCATACGGCAATACCCTGATTGGTGACCGAGAAATCCGAACCGCTGTCGACGCCCACATTCCACTCGAATTTTCCCGAGGAAGTCACGCAGTGCAGCGAGCCCGCTTCCAGATAATAAACATAGTCGCCGATGGTCTGCACATTGCCGTTGTTTGTGGTATTGAGCCGCACCGCGCTCTTGAGCGGGATGTTTCCGCTGTGGGAGGCGATGAGGGCGATACCGAGGGCAATGAGCACGACCAGCACCGTGAGCAGAATGGTTTTGTTTCTGTCCAGCGGTTTCCGAAGATCAAGTTCCATTAAATTCCTCGCAGGTCTTGAAATTTATCTACATTATATTATAATAGATAAATCGAAACTATGCAACACCAAAAAGCAAATTTTGTTGGACTGTTTCACATGAAACATTCCGGAAAGAGCGGGAAATGAGCAAAAGCAGAAGAAAATCGCCCGGGAAAGCGGTCGTTCTGACCCTGATCCTGGTATTTGTCTGCGTTTTGCTTTACGGAACGGTCAACGCGCGCATCGTGCGGGTCATGAATGTGGTGGCGGATGTACGCAATCTGGACAGCCGTCTGGACGGTTACCGGATCCTGTATGTGAGCGATTTCAAGATTTCGAACAACGCGGAAGCACGGCAGGCGGCGAATCTGCTCAAAAAGCTCTGCGGACTGGAGCCGGATATCCTGATCATCGGCGGAGATGTAACCGGAAAAAACCTCATTCAGTTCGCGCGAACCTTGTTTTCCAAGGACGAGATATCCGCGGTATCGGACGAACTGACGCAGGCGCGGGACAATTTCTTCCTGAAACTGGGTGCTCTTTCCGTTCCCTGTTACATTGTGCCCGGCGATGAAGATCAGGTCATGAGCCCGGAAACCCAGCAGTTGACCAAGGTCACCATGCTTTCCGGCAGTTGGGTGGATCTCAATGTGCGCGGCGCGTCCGTGGTCATTGCAGGCGCACCCGATTATAAAGCGGGCAAATCCATCAACAAAAGCGATTATTACGACAAAAACGCGGATTTCTACCTGTTTGTGAGCCACGATCCGCGGTATTTGCGGGATATTTCCCTGCTCAAACGCTGGGACGGCAAGCCGCTCACGGACATGGCGCTCTCCGCTCACACCCTCGGCGGGCAGGTCAACATCGCGGGCATGCATCTGCTTTACGGCGATGTGACCGAAAGTTATGAGTCCTCCATGGCTCTGGATGTCAATACTCTCATTTCCGAAGGCATCGGCACGGAATATCTGCCCGTCCGCATCGGTACAAAACCCACGGCCTATCTCATTACGCTGCAGAGAGCGAGGTGATCCGATATGATTCGCGATTTCTTCAAAAAATACGGCTGGCGCTACATCCCGGGCATCCTTTTCATGCTCGCCTGCTCCTATATCCAGACCCGCTCACCTCTGGCGCTGGGCAGCGCCATTGAAATGGCGACCAAGGGCAACTGGGATCTGTTCATCCGCGAGGCGCTCAATATCCTGTATATCGCCCTTGCCGTGTTCGTCACCCGCTTTGCCTGGCGCTGGTTCGTGGTGCGCACCAGCCGCGAGATGGAAGTTTATCTCCGCGACAGGCTCTATACCCATCTATTGAATCTTCCCGTCGGTTATTTTTCCACCGCCCGCTCGGGCGACCTCATGGCGTACGCCATCAACGATGTGAACGCCGTGCGCATGATGTTCGGCATAGTCGTTGCCCAGTTCGTCAACTCCATTTCCTCGCTGCTGTTCTCGGTGGGGGAAATGGGCGCCAACATCAACCTGAGCCTCACGGTGTATTCACTGCTTCCCGTTCCCGTGGCGCTGTTTACCGTGTTCGCTCTGGGTACGCTCATCCGCAAGCGCGCCAAATACGCCCAGGATATGTTCTCCAAGATTTCCGGGCATGTGCAGGAAAACATCAACGGCATGCGCGTCATCAAGGCGTTTGCCCAGGAAAAACCACAGTATGCAGAGTATGAAAAGGAAAGCAACGAAAAGCGCCGCGCCAATTTGAAATGGTATTTTACCGCCGCCTACATGGATCCCATCATCAAGTCCGTCTTCGGCGTTTCCTACGCGGTCGGCCTCATTTATGGCGGAAAACTGGTGATGAACGGCTCCATGACCCTCGCGGATTACATCGCCTTCAACTCATACCTCACCATGATCGTCAATCCCATCATCATGATCGGGCGCATCAACAACAACCTCCAGCGCGGTCTTGCCAGTTACAACCGCCTGAAGACCCTGATGGACATTCCCGAAGTGCCCGCTTTTGACGACAAGGACGACGGCAGCGCCATTCGTCCCTCCATCACCGCCGCCCATCTTTCCTGGCAGTATGAGGACAGCGACATCAAGGCGCTCGACGACATCGGTTTTGAACTGAAGGAAGGCAAGATGCTGGGCATCGTCGGTCCCACCGGCAGCGGCAAGACCACGATCCTTTCTCTCATCCTCAAACTCATCGTGCCCGAACAAGGGATGCTTTCCATCGGCGGACGCGATATTTCCGAGATTCCCGCCGTGACCCTGCGCAAAAACCTCGGTTATGTACCGCAGGACGGCTTTATGTTCGATGAAAGCATCCTCGAAAATGTCCGCTTCTTCTCGGACGCCACCGACGACGAAGTCAAACATTACCTCGACATCGCCTGCATGACGGGGGATATCGAAAAGATGCCCGACGGCGTCAACACCGGCTGCGGCGAGCGGGGCAACCATCTCTCGGGCGGACAGCGCCAGAGGGTCGCTTTGGCGCGCGCGCTGGCAAGAAAGCCCGAAATTCTGTTGCTCGACGACACATTGTCCGCCGTAGACGCACACACCGAGGAAACCATCCTGAATAATCTGAAAAGCGAACTTCATAACCGCAGCTGCGTGGTCATCGCCCACAGGCTCTCCGCCGTGCGCAATGCGGACGAGATCATCTATCTGGAAGACGGGCGCATCACCGAGCGCGGCACCCACGAGGAACTGATGGCGCTGGGCGGCGGTTATGCCCGCATGTACGAGCAGCAGCACAAAAAGGAGGACGCCTGACATGGAAAAGCAGTCAAAGCAGGTCAAACGCTCCTCCGTACTCTGGCTCGTGACCCTCATGAAGCCCTTCATCTGGCGCATCCTGCTGGTCACCGTGCTCATCGTTCTGGCAAACGCCGCGGACCTTCTGAAGCCCCGCATCTATGCCGCCATTATTGATGATTTCCTGCCCAACAACGGACAAAACGCAACGGGCGGCTGGCTCACCGGCACCCTTACGGGTCTTGGCGTCAGTTATTTCGCGGTCATCTTCATTTCCGCGGTCTCCTCGCTCCTGCAGAGCCACATGATCACCTCCATCTGCCAGCGGATCCTCCACGAGACCCGCATGAAGGTGTTCGACCACATCCACAGGATGAAACTGAAGGATCTGGACGGCATGGGCTCCGGACGCCTGCTGACCCGCGCCACCAACGACATCGAGGCGCTGGACGAATTCTACGGCGATGTGCTGTCGGGTCTGTTCCGCGACATTTTCCTTTTGACCGGCATCATCGTGATGATGTTCACGATGAACGCGCGGCTGGCGCTCACCGGTTTCGCGGCGGTGCCCGTTATCGTTGCCATCACGCTTCTGTGCCGCGGCGCCCTCAAACGGAATTTCGCCAAGATGAAGGCGATCATCGGCCACATCAACGGCTTCATCGCCGAGAGTCTCTCCGGCATCCGCGTCATCAAGTCCTTCTCCCGCGAAAAGGAGAAGTGCGAACAACTTTATGAACTGGACCGCGCCTACAAGAAGACCACCATGTTCCAGGTGCTCATCAACGGTATCCTGCGTCCCGTCATGGAAGTGGTGAACGCCGCCGCCATCGTGCTGGTGCTCATCGTGGGCTTTCGTCTTGCGGGCTCCGATGTGGGCATCGCCGAAGCGGGCGTGCTGGTCGCCATGACCACCTACATCAGGCAGTTCTTCGAGCCCATCAATGACCTCGCCGAAAAATACAACACCGTCCAAAGTTCGCTTGTGTCCGCCGACCGCATACGGTCCTTGCTGGAACGGGAAGACGATCTGGAGGATGACAAAGAAGACGGATACGACGCCCCCATCGTGGGCGAAGTGGAATTCCGGGATGTCTGGTTCGCCTATAATGAGGAAAACTGGGTACTCAAAGGCCTCTCGTTCCATGTGAAACCGGGGGAGAGGGTGGCATTTGTAGGCGCGACCGGCGCGGGCAAGACCACCGTCATTTCCCTGCTTTCCCACTTCTACACCGTACAGAAGGGTGAGATCCTCATCGACGGCGTCAATGTGAACGACTGGAAACTGTCCGCACTGCGCAGACAAATCGGCGTCGTGCTGCAGGATGTGTTCCTGTTCGTGGGCACCGTGGCGGATAATGTGCGCATCCACGAGCCCATCAGCGATGAGGAGGTCATGCAGGCAATCACCCTCGCCCGCGCGGACGAGTTCGTCGGCAAACTTCCGGGCGGCATGGAGCATGCGGTCGCCGAGCGCGGCGCCACCTTCTCAACGGGCGAAAGACAGCTCATCTCCTTTGCCCGCGCCATCGCCCACAAGCCCCACATCCTCGTCCTCGATGAGGCGACCGCAAACATCGACTCCGACACGGAAGCGCTGCTGCAGGAAAGCATCGAGAATATTTCGAGAAACAAGACTTCCATCTTCATCGCCCACCGCCTGTCCACGATCCGTTTCTGCGACCGCATCTATTATCTCGAAAACGGCACGGTCTACGAGAGCGGCAATCATGAAGAACTGATGAAAAAGGACGGAAAATACGCGGCGCTCATCAAAGCGGGGCAGGAAGTGGACGACGCCGAAGCGGCGAAAAAACAAAACGCGGGCAGATGATAGCCGCCCGCCATCCAATCAAAATCATAATTCATATAGGAGGTATCCCCGTGAAAAAAGCCCTTGCTCTTATCCTATGCCTCGCGCTCCTCGTTTCCTGCGCCTGCGCGGAAGAAAGCAGCAGTAAATTTGACATGAGGCTGTTCACTTTTGAATATCCGGTAGATTACCTTCCTATCTATTCCGCGACAATTGACGAGTTATTGTCCGATCCGGAGATCCTGAACTATCTTTTGTCAGCCGGATTCGATACTTCCGCTTTGGATTTGATCAAAAACGGTACAGTGGCGGGTTTATGCAATCCTGATTTCACCGGCAGGATGGATATTGCCACCTCAATTATCTACGGTATCAACATGAACCACTTGTACCTGAACAAACGCCAAATGTTTTCCAATTATGTAAAGCAATTCGCTTCCCTCGGTATCAGTGAGGATGAAGTTGAGTTTCTTGGATTCCCGGAGTTCGGAACCAACGCCTACTTCTGCATGAAAATCAATCATCCGGGGCTTGAAGCGGAGGTATACATCATTTGCAATAACAAGGGCACACTCTGCAATTTCTCCTTCTATTCGCCGTTCGATGAGACGGCAAGGGATATGATTCTGAGCAGCTTCGCGTATAAATAATTTCTTGTTTCTTCAAAGATAAGCTGTCCGCTTTTCGCCGCCCCATAAATTATAATATTATTATAGGAGGTATCCCCATGAAAAAGACCCTGACTCTCGTCCTCGCCCTGATGCTCCTCGTCTCCTGCGCCTGCGCGGAGGTGACGACCTGCACCTTCGTCTCCCAGACCGGACTGTTCACCTACTCGTATCCCGACGGCTATTTCCCGCTCAATGGCAGCATCATGACGGAACTATTGAATGACCCCGAAGCTCAGCAGGCAATCGCGGAGACCGGTTTGAATATGGAGGCGTTTGCCGCCCTCGATTTCTCCACGCTGGAATATCTCTACGCGCCCGATTTTGTCGGCGATCTGAATGTCAATGTGGCCGTCGGTGCCGGCCTCAGCATGGATCTGTTGGTGCTTTTGCAGGATACACTTATGGATACGTTCCGTCAGCAGTACGCCGCCATGGGTATCAACACAGATGCCCTTGAATTCTGCGGCTTCCCGGTTTTCGGCGAAAACAGCTACTTCTGCTACACCTTGAACTATCTGGGTGTCACCGTTGAACAGTATATCATCTGTGACGAAGCCGGTAATATGTACTACCTGACCTTCACCGATTTCGATGAAGCGGCAAAGGACATGGTCCTGAGCAGCTTTGCGTTTGTCGGATAAAAGCGGAATAACGTATAACAGAAAACCGGGCTTTCCTGTTGGGAAGTCCGGTTTTCTGTAAGGCAAAGGATTTGAGGGAAAGGGGGATGAGGAAAATCAGGAGACATAGGGTAGTTTTTTGTCGCCTTTGTGTAAAGAGAGCTGTCCCGAAAGGGATTGACACAGTGCTTCCCCTTGAGGGGGAGCTGTCGCCTCAGGCGACTGAGGAGGTGGAGATGGATTCTTTTGCGGAGATGAGGTGCCCACCTCAACCGTCACGCTTCGCGTGACACCTTCCCCTCGAGGGGAAGGACTTTTTAGGAGCGTGGAAAAAGGGTTTCTATTTCCCGCACATCTTTTTTACCCACTTTGCCGCTTCTTCGGCGGCGGTGCCGCTTTCGCAGCTGCCCAGGGCTTTGTGGTGGGCGGTTACATGTTCTGCATACGCTTTTTCATCGAAAAGGCGTATGTTTTTGTTTAGTTCCTCGTTGTTTTCGGAAACGGGGAAGGGCCACTCGGAAATCGGCGTGAAAAAATCGCGCTCGGAAATGTAACTATTCAAATCCGTGCAGTAGAGGAACACGGGCTTTTTCATGAGGGACATGTCCCACATGGAAGAGGAATAGTCGGTAATGAGCACATCCGCCGCCGCGAGCAGCGGCATCATGTCGGGATACCCACTGACATCTCCGTCAAAGCCTGTCATTTCATCCTGATTTGCCACCACATGATGTCCGCGGAACAGTATCTTCCATTCTCCGCCGAAGCGCTCCGTGAGCGCGGCGCACAGCGCGGTTACATTTAACTCATAGCCGCTCTTCACACTATCCTCGCGGTAGGTGGGGGCATAGAGGGCGATATGCTCCGTTATACCCAGTTCACGCTTTGTTTGGGCGGCAATTTCCTTCCACGCGCCGTTTTCGAGGGCATCGTTCCTCGGCATGCCGCTTTCGAGGACTTCTCCTTTGTAACCGAACGCCCCGCGGACGGTCTCCGTTGTGAACTTTTTCGAGGAGGAAAGATACAGATCCGCGCCCTGCTGCTGCAGGCGGATATAGAAGCCCCTGAGACCCTTAGGGTAAGTGACCTTCTTGTAGGAGCCGCCGCCGTGCCAGGTGCGCAGATATTTCGTTCCCTTTCTCCGCGGCAGATAGGGCTTAAAGTAGGTATTGGTCACGATGACGCGGGAGGTCATGGCTGTCTTGATGAATGTAAAACTCCTGTCGGAGATCACGCGGATGCCCTGCCGTTCCAGGTCGCGGAACTTTTCGGGCTCGTGAAACGCCCACACGACCTCAAGCCCGCTGCCTGCGAGCGCTTCGCTCACGGCGCGGGGATTACACGAATACTGCTTGCCCCGGAAGGAGACAAACAGCACCCGGTCCTTTTTGATTTTCAGAAGGCGCAGAGGGGAGAGGACGAGCCGCCCGGCCAGCGCTTCCGCAACATACTTTACCGTCTTCATGCCCTGTTTCCGTATTCCGGCTTCACGGTCATGTGCGCCCGCCGCTTTTCCGCGGGGGGCAGCAGCATGTAGTCGCTGCCGTAGTGGTTGTGAAGGTAGGGATGGGCGCGGCGGGGAAGAAGGACGGTCCGCCCTTCAAACTCGCCTTTCACGGGAGGCAGAAAAGTGGATTTTTCCATGGCTTCGCCCAGATAATGGCTCGTTCCGCCGGGGAAGGTGACGATATCCGAGCGCTCGCCCTGCGAGAATTGATCGTACCACAAAAACCACTTGTCATAGCCGATGAGGTTCGCGATGAACCCAAGCCCCATACGGAACCGGTATTTCATCATGCTCCCGAAAGAAGCCGCTCTGTAGGCGCGGGTCACGGGATTGCGGTAGGCATACTGCTCGGCGGAAACGGCAAAGAACTTGAGCGCGTCCACGAAAATGCCCTTGAAAAACCGCTTGAGCGGCTCCGCCGGGGCGTATTCCATGGGCACGATATCGAGATACAATCCTCTTTCGCCCGGGTAGGCGAGGGTATCGATCTCCCGCCGCGCGCTTCCTTTTTTGACGATCTTCATAAACGGCGCGGTGACCTGCACGCCCGTCATCGCGGGCACCTGCAGTTCGTAGCGTTCGGCCAGTTCCGCTCGGAATATCTCCTTCAGCCGGTCATAATCCGCGCGGGGCATCACGGCATCCATGTCATCGTCCCAGGGGATGAAGCCCTTGTGCCGCACGGCGCCCAGACAACTGCCGCCCGAAAGGATGAGGGTCAAATGATGCTTTTCGCAGACCGCGGCGACATCGTCGTAGATGGCGAGCAGTTCTTCCTGCACGGCGCGATTTTCCTCGTCCGAGGGCGTATAGAGCAGTTTTTCGCCCTTGGGAAGCAGGGCTTTTTCCGTCTTTTTGCCCATGCCGACGGTGCGCTTGTCCGAGCGGATGAACTGATAGCACAGTTTGTGCATCCACGCGGGCATCAGCTGCAGACCGCAGGCGAAAAACACATTGGTCAGAAAATGGAAATAGGTGATCTCGCCCAACTCATACATTTCTTTATAGAAGCGGTACAGGGCTTTGGCGTTTTCCATGCCGTGGCGCTTTTTGTGCATGGCGTCGCCGCAGCGGGCATAGACCAGTTCTTCGGAAAGGTTCGCGCACAGAGCGCCCTTCCTAATCATCCGCATCCAGAGGTCGTGATCCTCTACGCGCTTCAGGTCGGTGCGGTACAATCCCGCTTCCTCCACTTTGCTCTTGCGGTACAGCACTGCCATGTGGTTGAAGGGGCTGCGGGTAAGGGCGAACTGCTTGATGTCCGCGTCCGTTTCGGGCACGCGGCGCACGGAGGTCACATTGTCGGTGGTCCCGTCAAATTCGCTGACGGCGCCGCTCAGTATGTCCGTACCGGGATGATCGAGAAGGTAGGTCAGTTGCTTCTCCATGCGGTCTTCCCGGGAAATGTCGTCCGAATCCATGCGGGCGATGAACTCGCAGGAGCAGACCTTGATGCCTTCGTTGAGCGCGTTTCCGAGCCCGCCATTCACGGGCAGGGACACGACCTTGATGAGCCCGGGATGGGCGGAGATCTTCTCTTCGATGACGGCGTCCAATTCATCCGTGAGCGGACCGTCCTCCACCAGAACGATCTCACAGGGCGGAACGGTCTGGCCGATCATGCTTTCGAGGCTCAAAGAAAGATAGGAGGGCTTTTCGAGGCAGTAGACGCTCATGAGCACGGAATAAGCCGGAAACACGGTTTTTTCCATGGTTTCGGCGGATTTTTCCGCCTCCGCGTACATCATTTCACTCATTTTCGTCTCCTCCTTCCTTGTAGCCTTCCGCGTAGAACACATACAAAAATGTCTTGGTCAGGATGCGCAGATCGTAGTCAAATCCCACATGGCGGGCGTAGATGCCGTCCAGTTTCGCCTTAAAATCGGGCTCCAGTTCGTCGCGCCCGCGGATCTGGCTGAGACCCGTGATGCCGGGACGCACCTCATAGGCGCCGGAAAGCACCCGCAGGCGGTCCAGTTCCTCCTCGTTGGCGAGGCAGGGGCGGAACCCCACGAAGGACATGTCGCCCTTCAGGATGTTGATGAGTTGGGGCAGTTCGTCAAGGGAAGTCATGCGCAGAAAGCGTCCCGCGCGGGTGATGTATTCGCCCGAGCCCGGCATGAGGCGGGTGGCGAGATCGCTTGGCGCGTCCGTGCGCATGGTGCGGAATTTATAGATGGTAAAGGGCTTTCCATAGCGCCCCAATCGTTCCTGCAGAAACAGCACGGGACCTTTGGAATCCAGTTTGATGATGAGGGCAATGACGAGGCAGACGGGCAGCAGGACAATGGACGCGGCGCACGCGAAAATCAGATCCAGCGCGCGCTTCACAACATTCCTGTACACGGTTCCACCTCCTGTCCCATAAATTCGCATCGTATATTATACAACATTTGAAACACTTTTGCAATATTTAGCGGCAAGAAATAGATGAAAATACGCACCCCGCCGCATTGGCAGGGTGCGCGATAGAACATAATTACGCGTAGATGAGTTCGGGCGCCTTGTGCTCATTTACCGATTCCTCGGTGATGACGCACTTTTTCACATTCTCCATGCCGGGCAGGGAGAACATGGTCTCGGTCATGATCTCCTCGATGATGGCGCGCAGACCGCGGGCACCGCTTTTGCGTTCCATGGCCTTGTGGGCGATGGATTTGAGCGCGCCGTCGGTGAATTCCAGTTCCACATTGTCCATGGAAAGGAGTTTCGCGTACTGGCGGCACAGGGCGTTGCGGGGCTTGGTGAGGATGTTGACGAGGGCATCTTCATCCAGGGGGCTCAGCGTCACGATGACGGGCAGACGGCCGATGAATTCGGGGATGAGACCGAATTTCAGCAGGTCCTCGGGCTCCATGTATTTGAGGATATCTTCCTTCATGCGCTCTTCGTTGCCCTTGATCTCGGCGCCGAAACCCATGGTCTTCACGCCCACGCGGTCGTTGACGATCTTGTCCATGCCTTCAAAAGCGCCGCCGCAGATGAAGAGGATGTTGGTGGTGTCAATGGGGATGAACTCCTGCTGGGGGTGCTTGCGGCCGCCCTGCGGAGGCACATTGGCGATGGTACCTTCCAGCATTTTGAGCAGTGCCTGCTGTACGCCCTCGCCGGAAACATCGCGGGTGATGGAGCGGTTTTCGCTCTTTCTGGCGATCTTGTCGATCTCATCGATGTAGATGATGCCCTTCTGCGCCTTCTCCACATCGAAGTCCGCGTTCTGGATGAGACGGTGCAGCACATTTTCCACATCCTCGCCCACATAGCCCGCCTCGGTGATGGAGGTGGCATCGCAGATGGCGAAGGGGACATTCAGGACCTTTGCGAGGGTCTGGGCGAGGTAGGTCTTGCCGCAGCCGGTGGGACCCAGCATGACGATGTTGCTCTTCTGCAGTTCCACATCGTCCTTCTTGCCCTTGTAGTTGATGCGCTTGTAGTGGTTGTAGACCGCCACGGACAGCGCCTTTTTCGCTCTGTCCTGACCCACCACATACTGGTCCAGCACTTCTTTGATCTCGGCGGGGGTCTTCATCGCCACGGTCTGCCCGCTCTTGGTGCGACCCTTGATGACGGGCATGGCGTCCTCGTCGCCCAGGATGTTCCTGCACAGCAGCACGCACTCGTCGCAGATGTTGGCGTTCTGACCGGTGAGCAGTCTTCTCACCTGAGAGCCGCTCTTGCCGCAGAAGGAGCACTTGATCTCGTTGTTGTCGTTCATGGATTATCTCCTCGGCTCGATGATGCCGTCGATAAGGCCGTAGGCAAGGGCTTCCTCGGCAGACATGAAGTTGTCCCGCTCCACATCGGCCTGGATCTTGGAAAGTTTGTTGCCGGTGTTCTTGGCCAGTTCCTCATTCATGAGTTTCTTGGTCTTCTTGAGGCGCTCGGCGTGGATGAGCACATCGGTGACCTGACCTTCCGCTCCGCCCAGAGGCTGATGGATCATGACCTCGGAGTGGGGGAGAGCCTTTCTCTTGCCCTTGGCGCCCGCCGCCAGCAGGAAGGCTGCCATGGAGGCTGCCATGCCGATGCAGAGGGTGGACACTTCGCACTTCAGATATTTCATGGTGTCATAGATCGCCATGCCCGCGGTGATGGATCCGCCGGGGGAGTTGATGTAGAGCATGATGTCCTTGTCGGGATCTTCCATCTCCAGGAAGAGCATCTGGGCGACGACGGTGTTCGCCACATCGTCATTGATCTCTCCGCTCAGGAAGATGATGCGGTCCTTGAGCAGGCGGGAGTAGATGTCGTAGGAACGCTCGCCCATCTCAGTTTTCTCGATTACATAAGGTACCAACTGCATGATTTTCGCCTCCTTGCAGGTAGAACTGACGGCGCGGTAGTGCCGCGCCGCCATGGTGATGATCACAGATTATTTCGCAAAGCCCTTCAGGGTCTCGATGACCTTGGTCATGGTGGTCATGGATTTGAAGTAGTTCTTGGTGCTGTCGGTCATCTTGGCCTTGTAGTCTTCCAGAGACTTCTTGCTCTGCTCGGCAACCTTCGCGATTTCGGCGTCGATCTCTTCTTCGGTGGCTTCGATGCCTTCGGCATCGCGGATGGCTTCCAGAACCAACTGGCCCTTCACGCGGGAAGCAGCCTGCTCTTTGTACATCTCGCGCATGGACTCTTCGGTCTGGCCGGTGTACATATAGTAGTCAGCCATCTTGAGGCCCTGATAAGACAGTCTCATCTCCATGTCGCGGAGCATATCGTCCACTTCGGAGGTGATCATGGCTTCGGGGATGTCTACGGTGCAGGTCTCGATGACCTTCTCCAGAACGGTGTTCTCGAAGTCGCTCTCGGCACGGGCTTCGGCGTCCTTTTCGAGCTTCGCCTTCACATCGGCCTTGTATTCGTCCAGGGTATCGAAACTCATGTCGTTAGCAAAGTCATTGTCCAGAGCGGGAAGTTCCTTTTCCTTGATGCCGTTGACCTTTACCTTGAACACAACGGGCTTGCCTGCCAGTTCCTTGGCATGATACTCTTCGGGGAAGGTGACATTCACTTCTACTTCGCTGCCCACGGTAGCGCCGACCAACTGGTCTTCGAAGCCGGGGATGAAGGAGCCGCTGCCGAGCACCAGGTTATAGCCCTGCGCGGTGCCGCCTTCAAACTGGTTGTCGCCGTCGAAGCCTGCGTAGTCGATGTTCACTTCGTCGTCCAGTTTGGCGGGACGGTCGGTGATGTCGATGAAGCGGGCATTGCGCTCACGGGCGCGCTCGATTTCGGCCTTCACATCATCTTCGGTCACTTCTGCAACAGTCTTCTCGACCTTGACAGCCTTGTAGTCACCCAGAGTGACATCGGGCTTCACGAACACGGTCACGGAGAACTGCAGTTCCTTGCCGGCTTCCATCTGCTGGACATCCAATTCGGGACGGTCGACGGGCTCGAGTTTGTTCTCTTCGATCGCCGCGGTGTAAAGAGCGGGGAAGAGTTCGTCCAGAGCATCCTCATAGAAGACGCCCTTGCCGTAGTGCATTACGATCACATGGCGGGGAGCCTTGCCCCTGCGGAATCCGGGAATATTAATGCGGGAGCAGTTCTTCTTATAAGCGGTGTTGATCGCCTTTTCGAAGTCCTCTGCGCTCACGGTAAAACTCAGTTTTGCCTGATTGGAAGAAATCTTCTCGTAGGTCGTACTCATTGTATAGTCTCCTTATATCATATTACAGCACTCTTTATTATAGCACAAAACAGAGGGGTTTAGATTATTTATGGGTAAAAAGGAAAGAAAATTTTGGGTTATGAAAGCAGACAACGAGAAAAAAGCGATTGAACGGAAAGAAAAACCTTGGCTTCCCCCCTGCGGGGGAAGCCAAGAACCGCTTTACAGAAGTCAGCAATTACTTTACGGTAATTTACTGCGGCAGCTTATCCGTGCTGTAGCAGATGCAGCCCATCTTGTCGGTCATCAGATGCATCTTGTCCACGCCGCCGAACCACTCGTAGGGCTTGTCCGCATCGGAAATTTCATGATCCTTCTGATTGACCAGTTCCAGCGCGGTGTCACGCAAGACACGCAGCAGGGAGATGTCATCAAAGTCCTGATTGTGGCCGTGCAGGATACGGTCCGCCTTCTCCGTGACCCACTCGATGGCGTTGAGGTTTTTCACCAATTCCGAAAGAGGCAGGCTGTCCTCCAGCTGCATCCACAGCCAGCGGTTGATGCCGTCGCCCGTAAAGAGGATGCGCTCTTCTTTGAGCAATACGCAGATGCCGCCGGGCGTATGACCGGGCAGGTCGATGATCTCGCAGGTCAGTCCGCCCAGATCGAACACATCGCCGCCGCGGATGGGTTGGAACTCGGGGAAGGTCCAGCCCATATTTTCGATGGACTGCTTTACATCCGGATCGTTCAGCATATCCATCACAATGGGCAGATCGGCAGGGTTCATGTACGCGGTCTCGAATGCCCAGTTGCCGCCGATGTGATCGCCGTGACCGTGGGTGTTGACCACGATGACGGGCAGGTCGGTGATGGTGCGCACGATGTCCATAAGGTTCTCTTTTCCGCACATGGTGTCGATGACCATGGCGAGAGAGGAACCTACCACGAGGTAACCCGTGGCGCCGTGATCCTCGTCAAAGAGCCACACATGAGGGGTCATTTGCTTGACGGTTACATGCTCGAACATAGGTACCTCCGAAATGATATATGCTGGAACAAAACAACCATTTGCTGAAACGCGCAATCAAGGCTCCCTTGGGTCATTCATTCCCGATATACGCCCTTACCGCCTCATCGATCCTTTGGGCGGCTTCGGGCCAGTCGGGGTGGTCTTTGAGCAGTTCCACGCTCTTGAAGGGCGCTTTGGGGGCTTTGAGCAGGATGCGCCTCGCGCCTTCGGAAAGGGGTTTTGCGTGGGGCGCGCACTTTCCGCAGACACAGCCGCCCTTTTTCGCGTCAAAGCGCAGAGCGGTTTCGTTTGCGGAAATCCCGCAGACCGCGCAGGCGTCGGCTCTGGGTGAAAAGCCCAGAATGCGGGACAGTTTCAGTTTGAACATGGCGTCGATGAGTTCCATGGGCAGGTCCGAATAGGTGAGATAGGAGAGGGCGGAAAGCACCATGTCGAACAGTTCCCGGCTCTCCATCTCCTCCGGCGCGGTCTTTTCCACGGTGCGCAGCCAGTTGCTCCCGCAGATGAGACGGTCCATATCCTGCCGGAGCGGGATAAACCCATCCGTCACCTTGCACTGGGTGACGGAATATTTATCGTGGGCAAAATACAGTTGATACTGCCCGCAGACGAAGGGCTCAGCCGCGTTCATGAGTTCGCTTTTCGGCCTTCTGCAGCCGCGCACGACCGCGTCCACTTTGCCCTGTTCCGCGGTGAGCAGCGTCACCATGCGGTCATAATCCTTATAATCCGCCCGCCGCAGTACCAGCGCGGACACATTGATGCTGCCTGTCATTCCTCGTTCACATAGCCCAGATTGCGCAGGTCTTCCTTGCGGTTGCGCCAGTCCTCGCGGACCTTGACCCACAAACGCAGCATGACCTTGGTACCCAGCATCTTTTCGATGTCGACGCGGGCCTGGGAGCCGATGAGTCCCAGCATGGAGCCCTGTTTTCCGATAATGACGGACTTATGCGCCGCCCGCTCGCAGTAGACATTGGCATGGATCTCGGTCAAGTTGTCGGAGAGTTTCTTGATTTGCAGAATTTCCACACCCACGCCGTGGGGGATCTCGTCTTCCAGATTGCGCAGGGCTTTTTCGCGGATGATCTCGGAGACCAGCACACGCTCGGGCTGGTCGGTCATCATGTCCGCGGGAAAATACTCGGGACCTTCGGGAAGGGCGGAGGCGAGCAGTTCAAACAGGGTATCCATATTGGTACCTTTGCGGGCGGACACGGACACGACCTGATCGAAGCCGGTCGCGTCGATCATGGCAAGGCGGGGCATGAGTTTCTCGGGCGGGACCACATCCGTCTTGTTGACGACCAGGAATTTGGGACACCTTTCATGGCGCACGCTTTCCACGATGGCTTCGTCGCCCTTGCCGTAGAAGTTGGCGTCGATGACCACCATGATGGCGTCCACTCCGTCTTTGGCGTCCTCGGCGGCCTTCACCATGAATTCGCCGAGTTTCGTCCTCGGCTTATGGATGCCGGGGGTGTCGACGAACACGATCTGCACGCCGTCTCTGTTGCACACGCCCAGCGCCTTATTACGGGTGGTCTGGGCTTTCGGGGACACGATAGCCACCTTTTCGCCCACCAGATAGTTCATGATGCTGCTTTTTCCCACATTGGGGCGTCCGAGGATCGCCACAAAGCCGGATTTCATTGTTTTTTTCTGTTCCATAGATGCTCCTGATGATTGTGAATAAGGAATAACCTCATCAGTCCCGCTTCGCGAGCCGGCTTCCCCAAAGGGGAAAGAGGGCCAACGCAGTGGAAGATGAGGCACGATAGGCGGATGATATCCGCCCCTGCGACGGGTATTTGCCGTAGGGGAGGCTATCAGCCTCCCGCACCATTATTACTTAAGATCCTCCGGTCCGAACGATTCGGGCAAAAGTTCACTTAATTTCATGGTCTTCCACTCGTTTTTCCCGTCGCCCACATGCACGAGCATGTCGCAGGCTTTGAACTCATTGAGCACCTGACGGCAGATACCGCAGGGCCAGGCGTAGCCTTCATCGCAGGAAATGTAGATTTCGGTAAACCGCCGTTTCCCGTGGGCGATGGCGTTGGATACCGCACATCTCTCTGCGCAGATGGTGGCGCCGAAGGAAGCGTTTTCGAAGTTCGCGCCCACGAACGCCTCGCCGTCATCCGTGATCAGGCAGGCGCCCACGCGGAACCGGGAGTAGGGGGAATAGGAGAATCCAAGGGCGTCAAGCGCCATTTTCCGATAAATTTCGTTCATGCTTCTTCTCCGAATCTCAGCAAATTCATGTCCGTCATGACTTTCTTTTCCATTTCCCGCATGCGGGGCTTGTCGATGTCGTTCATGTGGTCGTAGCCCATCAGGTGGAACATGGCATGGCAGGTGAGATAGCCCATTTCGCGGGCAAGGGAATGTCCGAACTCATCCGCCTGCTCCCGGGCGCGGGAAACATTCAGCACGATATCGCCGATGAAGGGCGCGCCGTAATCGGGATCGTAAGCCTTTTTGAGCCGCTCGGGCACATCCTTCGCGGTCTGCGGATAAGGATACTTCACGGTGGGGAAGGACAGTACATCCGTTTCGCTGTCCACATTCCTCATCCGCTTATTGAGGGCGCGGATCTCCCCACCGTCCACGACGGTCACGCAGGCGGTAAGTCCTGTGACTCCCTCGATTTTCAGGGAAGTTTCCGCCACCTTTTCCATGAGTTCTTTGGCGCCTTCAGGCAGAAAACCGTTTTCATCGATGATGTCAAGAATCAACTTTCTGTTCCTCGGTTTCCGCGTGTTTCTTGGGAATTTCGATGGTGGGATATTCGATCCGCTCGTGGAACGCGCCGGAAAGCACGGTCACGAAGGAAGATTCGATGAGACTGATGTCCGCGAAGGTGAGACTGCAGTCATCAAGTTGTCCGTCCTCGATCTTTCCGCGGATGAGTTTATGGATGAGTTCCCGCATCTTTTCGGGGGTGGGATCGGTCATGGCGCGGGCGGCCGCTTCCACGGTGTCCGCCAGCATGACCACCGCTTCCTCGCGGGTATTGGGACGGGGACCGGGATAGCGGAAGTCGTTGATGTCCGCTTCGCCCTTATCGGTCAGAGCCTTGTTGTAGAAGTAGACGACGGGCGTGTCGCCATGGTGGGTCAGGACGATGTTCCTGATCTCATCGGGGATGCGGCTTTCCTTGAGCAGCTGCAGGCCTTCCCTCGGGTGTGCCGTGATGATGGCGGTGGACACGCGGGGATCGGTACGGTCATGGGGATTGTCGCCCATCTGGTTTTCCTTGAAGTAGTTGGGACGCTTGATCTTGCCGATATCGTGGTAGTACGCGCCCACACGGGCCAGCATGCCGTTGGCGCCGATGGCGGACGCGGCGGCCTCCGCGAGGTTGGCGACGATGATGCTGTGGTGATAGGTGCCGGGTGCCTCCAGCATGAGGCGGCGCAGAAGAGGCTGGTTGGGGTTAGAGAGTTCTACCATCCTCGTAGTGGTCACACAGTTGAAGATGCCTTCGAAGGCGGGCGTCAAAGCGATGCAGAGGACCGCAGCCAGCACGCCGCTCACGGAGGAGATGAGCGCGGGGTAGAGGGCGCTCGTAATGCCGGAAGAGGAGATGAGGCCAACGGTAAAGGTAATGATGATATTGCATACGCCCGCGGCGACGCCGGCGAGCAACACGCTCACGCGGGTCTGGCGGAATTTGAGGATCCAGAGTTCTACGATACCGGAGACCAGAGAGGAAATGATGATGGTGTAGTTCGCCATGTTGAAGAAGGATCCCGTCGCGCTTGCCAGCATGGAAATGAGCACGGACAAGGGGATGCTGATAAACAGCGCCGTCCTGCGGTCGATGAGCAGGGCGATCATCAGTACCGCCAGCGTCACGGGCATGGCGTAGGTGTCCACCTCGCGTGCAAGCATGCAGAAGCCTATGGTGAGGATGCAGATGATGGAGATCATCAGCAGTTTGCGGGGGCTGGAATATACGCTCTTTTCAAACAGGAAAAGGAACAGAGCGACAGCCAGCATGGAGATGATGAGCAGAAGTCCGAGACCCACATACAGCCAGATGTCCACGGTAGACTGCTTCACGATGCCCAGCGCGTCCAGCATGGCATACTGGGCTTCGGTGACCAGTTCACCGTCGGACACGATCACTTCGCCCTTGATGCGGGAAACGACTGCGACCTTGTCCTTCTCCGCCTGACGGGCAGCCTCGGTAGCGGCTTCGTCATAGAAGTAGTTGGGACGGATGTAGGTATTGACCGCGGTCATGGCGACGGAAACCAGTTTTTCGTCAAAGCCTTCGGTAAGCAGTTGTTCCCTGATCTTTCCGACCTTTTCCTCCACCGCGTTTTCGGAAAGCCTGTCATTCATAGCTTCCTCAACGCAGGCGACGGTCCGTTCGGAAAGGGAAGAAAGGGCGTCCGCGTCCGCCATGCACAGAGCTTTGATCTCATCCACCGTCAGGTCGATGTCGGGAATGCCCGCATTGGCGGCTTCCAGTTGTTCCTCGGTGAATTCGGTATTTTCCTCAACGGTCACGAGAGAGGAAAGTCCGCGGAAACTCTTTAACGCCTCCGTCAGTTGTTCCTTCACTTCTTCCGCGGCGCCTTCATCGAAGGAATACATGCTCTTGACCGCGGTCGCCGCTTCGCTTTTCAGTTTTTCGGTGGTGATGCGGTCGACCACATCCTTGCTCGCCTTGATGGTGTTGGGGGCGGGCTGACCCACCTGGATATCATATCTGGCAGGGGTGACCGCCACAGACAGCATCGCGAAGATTGCGATGACGGTGATCACGGCGATGATCAGTTTCAGAAATCCGCCGAAGCGTCCCTTTCTCTTTTCTCTCTGTTTCTTTGTCATAACTGCTCCTTACTGTTTTCCGGCAAAGTGCTTTTCGTACGCCTTCACGATGGCCTGCACCAGTTCGTGGCGCACGACATCTTTATGGGTGAGGGTGCAGATGCCGATGTCATCCACGCCCCTTAATACTTCCAGAGCCTCGACCAGACCGCTTTTGCGGATGCCGGGCAGGTCGATCTGGGTCACATCGCCCGTAATGACCATCTTGGAGCCGTTGCCCATGCGGGTCAGGAACATTTTCATCTGCTCGCTCGTGGTATTCTGGGCTTCGTCGAGGATGATGAACGCGTCATTGAGCGTGCGTCCGCGCATGTAGGCGAGGGGCGCCACTTCCACGGCGCCGCGCTCCATGAGCCGCGCGAAGGCTTCCGCACCCATCATTTCGTTGATGGCGTCATACAGAGGGCGCAGGTAGGGGTCTACCTTCTGCTGAAGGTCGCCGGGCAGGAAACCCAGTTTCTCTCCCGCTTCCACGGCGGGACGGGTCAGCACAATGCGCTCCACATCCTTGTTTTTGAGGGCGACCACCGCCATGGCGACCGCGAGATAGGTTTTGCCCGTGCCCGCGGGACCAATGCCGAACACGCAGGTGTTCTTTTTGATGGCTTCCACATACTTTTTCTGGCCGAGGCTCTTGCACTTGACCTGCTTGCCCTTGTAGGTGATGGCGATGACATCCTTCATGATCTCGCCGATGCGGTCGGCATTGCCGTCGCGGGCAAGGTCGATGGCATAGCGGATGCGGGTCTTGTCGATGCCGTCGCCGCGGGAAACGATCTCGAGGAGTTTATTGAGTGTGAGACAGGCAATCTCCACATTCTCCTCGCTGCCGCTCACGGTCACTTCGTTTCCGTGGGCAAAGATATTCACATCGAGTTCGTGCTTGATCAGTTCGATATTGCTGTCATTGAGTCCGAACAGAGAAATGAAGTGTTCGGGATTATCAACGATGACCACCTTGGAGACACTGTTTTCAAACCTGTTTTCCAAGTTGTATTCCTCCGGATTTTTATTTTTTTCCGATATTGACTACGCCGCGGGTGACCGTTTCAGTCAGGGAAGAGAGGCTTTCACCGATATATTTTCTCTGTCTGACGGAAATCTCATCCGCGTGGGCATTCATTTCCGCCTTGATTTCATCCATTTTCTTTTCCGTTTCCCGCTTCATCCGCCCGGTTTTTACGATGAGGATGATGCCGGTGACGGCGCCCGTGAGCGCCAGCAGGAAGGTCGCGAGCATCAGAATCACAAACAGGTTGAGGCTGCTTTCCATGATTTTCTTCTCCTGTCCATATTTCTACATTATATATTATACATAAAATGCGGAAAAAATACAAGCACCTCCTTTTCCACCGGGTTATCCACAGAAAATTCACCTTATTTTGAAAATTATCCACAGGCTTGACCTTCAAATCTCTTGCATTCCCCCGCTTTTTCTGCTATGATATACGAGTTATCCACAATTTTGATCACACACAAGTCTTGGAGCGTGTTTTATGGATCAGACCTACGCGAATGAATGTCTGGAAAAACTGAAAGCGGTACTCAAAGACCAATTGGGCGTTGCCAGATACAATTCCTGGTTCAGCGATCTCAAAGTCTATTCCGCAGATAAAAAGACGCTCATTCTCACCACGAAAGAGCAGTTCATCGCAAACCAGTTGTCCAGACGCTACGGCGATGTGCTGTACAACATGGCGCCCATCTATTTCGGCGAGAAATTCGAAACGGTGAAGGTGCTGGCGGAAAGCGAACTCGGCAAATTCGTATCGGACCGGGAAAAGACCCAGTTGGACCCAAAATATACCTTTGAATCCTTCGTGGTCGGCAACAGTAATCTTCTTGCAAATGCAGCTTCCATGGCGGTCGCGGAGTGTCCCGGCACGGAATATAACCCTTTGTTCATCCACGGCGGACCGGGTCTTGGCAAAACCCACCTTATGACCGCAATCGCCAACTTCGTTACCGCCGCCAATCCCGATATCAATATCGAGTTTTCCAACGCGGAAAAATTCACCAACGAAGTGGTGGAAGCCATCCGCAACAAGCGCACCCAGGAACTCCGCTCCCGCCTGCGCAAAGTGGACATGCTGTTCATCGACGACATCCAGTTTCTGGAAGGGCGCACCACCACGCAGGAAGAGTTTTTCAACACCTTCAACGAACTTTATTCCAATGGAAAACAGATTGTCATTTCTTCCGACCGTCCGCCGGATGCCATCGAAAAACTGGAAGAGCGCATGCGTTCCCGCTTCAAGAGCGGCATCGTGGTCGCCATCGACAAGCCCGATACGGAGACCCGCATGGCGATTCTGAGAAGCAAGGCGCAGACTCTGGGCGTAAAAATCGACGACGAGGCCCTGTTCCTCATCGCAGACAAGGTGGATACCAACATCCGCGAACTGGAAGGCACCCTGAACAACGCCAACCTGATGGCGAAGGTTTCTGGTCAGAGCACCGTCACTTACGATATTGCCTGCAAGTGCGTGCTGAATTACGCCATCAAAAAGGCGGATGAAGCGGCGGTCACGCCGGAACTTATCATCGGCGAAGTCGCCCGCAGATACGGAATCACCGAAGAAGACATCCTCTCGGCGAAGCGCAGCCGTGAAATCGCCGTTCCGAGGCAGCTGGCCATCTACCTGACCCGCGAACTGTGCGGTTTCTCCACACCGAAGATCGGTTCCGTATTCGGACGGGATCATTCCACGGTGATGCACGCCTGCAAAAAGACCGAAGAGATGATCAGGGAAAGCGCGGAGTTCTCCTCCGTGTTCCGCCAGATCGTCGCATCCGTCAAGGGTGAATGATGCACAGTTCATCCACTCTTTTCCACAGGTGCGTGAACAGGAAAAATGCAATGATTCATTGACTTTTTCCGCTTTATCCACAGTTTCCCCGCTTCTACTGCTACTACTATTGTTTTTACTTATATTGATAAATAAGTGTGCGGCGCATAGCCGCGAAAGGATGAGAATATGAAGTTTACCGTTTCCTCCAAAGAACTCGTTTCCGCCGTGCAGACCGCCATCCGCGTCATGGCAGTGCGTTCTCCCATGGAACTGCTGGAAGGCGTGCTCATTGATGCCGATGTGACCGGCCTCACCGTCACCGCTTCCGACGGCAATATGACTTCCGTCACCAAAGTGGACGCCCAGGTGGAAACCGACGGCCGCGCCGTCATTCCCGGCCGCCTGCTTTCCGAAGTGCTCCGCCGCCTGCCCGACGGTGAAGTGAGCGCGTCCCTGAACAGCAGTTTCGTTCTGACCCTCCGCTCTGCCGGCAGCCGCACCAACATCGCGGGCCGCAGCGCGGAAGAATATCCCATGCCGGAAACGGAAGGCTTCGATTATGATGTGAAACTGCCCCAGCCCCTCATGAAGGAAATGATCAATCAGGTCTCCTTTGCGGTGCCTCTGGAAGACCAGCGCACGGTGCTGACCGGCGGCTTCCTCAACATGCACGACGGCGTGATCGACATGGTCGGTCTGGACGGCTTCCGCATGGCGATGCGCACCGAGCGCTCCTCCGATGTGGAAACGAAGGCCAAGGCGATCATCCCCGTCAAGGCGATGGATGAGATCGCCCGCCTCATGAGCGACGACGATGACAAGATGGTCATCCTTTCCTTCGGCAAGAACCGCATCAAGGTGGAAAACGGCGCCACCACTCTGTATGCTTCCCTGATCGAAGGTGAGTATATCGACTACCGCCGCGTCATCCCCAAGTCCTTTAATGTCTTTGCCACCGTGGACCGCGGTTCTTTCTGCTCCTGCGTCGAGCGTGCAGCCCTCATGGCACGCGAGAGTCGCAACAATCTGGTCCGCTTCGATGTGTCCGACGGCATGCTGGTCATGACCTCTTCTTCCGAGGCGGGCGATGTCCGCGAGGAACTGGAAGCCGTCACCGAAGGCGGAGAACTCACCATTTCTTTTAATGTAAGATATCTGACCGAGATCATCAAGGTCATCAGCGGAAACGAGATCGTCATCAAGATGGGCACTTCCGTATCTCCCTGCGTCATCACGCCCACCGAAGGCGACGAGTTCACCTACCTCGTTCTGCCGGTGAGGACCAATGCGCAATAACGGCGACACCATTGCCGCTCTCGCCACTTCAAGCGGTGAGGGCGGCATTGCCATCATCCGGATCAGCGGAAAAGACGCCCTTTCCATATTGAAAAAGGTGTTTGTTCCTTCTTCTCCAAAGCACGCTTTTGAACACCGCTACATGATGTACGGAAACGCGGTAAGCGAAAACGGGACTGTGCTCGATGAGGTGATGGCGGTTTATTTCGCTTCTCCCTCCACCTATACCCGCGAGGATGTATGCGAGATCCATACCCACGGCGGCATCGTTTCGGGAAATGTGCTGGAACGGGTCATTGCTCTGGGTGCCCGTCCCGCCGAGCGGGGAGAATTCACCTACCGCGCTTTTGTGAACGGCAGGATCGGTCTTTCGAGTGCGGAAGCGGTCATGAATCTCATTTCCTCGAAATCGGACCGCGCCGCACGCGCGTCCGTAAGGCAGTTGAAGGGCGGCGTTTCTTCCCGTATCGGCATGTGCAGGGAGAAACTCATGGACCTTGTTTCCCTCATCGACGCCGCGGCGGATTATCCCGAGGAAATAGATGAAGAAGTCACTGCCTCTTCCGTCCGCAAAGGAGCGGAAGAAATCCATGGTTATCTCGTTTCCTGCGCGGATGAACGCTATGCCCGCATCCTGAATAAGGGTGCCTGCGCGGTCATCGCGGGAGTTCCGAATGTAGGCAAAAGTTCCGTCATGAACGCGCTGCTCTGCTCCGACCGCTCAATCGTAACCGATATCCCCGGCACCACCCGCGATACGGTGAGCGAGAGCATCACCATCAACGGCATGAACATCACCCTGACCGATACCGCGGGCATCCGTGAAACGGGGGACATCATCGAAAAAATCGGCGTGGACCGGGCGGAATCTTCCATCGAGCAGGCGGACTGCGTGATCCTGGTGCTCGACGCGTCCCGTCCCGTCAGTCAGCGGGAGCAGGCGCTCATCAATAAGATGGACGGCCGCTATATCCCCGTTGCCAACAAAACGGATATCAGGGATGAGGACTTCGGCTTCTGTCTCAAGGTTTCCGCAAAAGAAGGAAAAGGCATCCGGGAACTGCAGGACAGGATCTATGCCATGGTATCTCCGGGAGAAGATGACGACAAACTCATGACGCTCCGCCATGTGGAGTGTGCGAAAAAGGCGGCGGACTGTCTGAAAAGGGTGCTGGAGGCGCCTGAGGGCACTTATCTCGATCTGTTCCGCGAGGATCTCACCGAGGCACTCATGCATCTAGGCGAGATCACGGGCGAAAATATAGGCGAAAATGTCATCGATTCCATTTTTGAAAGGTTCTGCGTGGGAAAATGAGTGTGGATCATTCGGGTCACCGCGGGCGGCTCAAGCGGGCTTACCGCGAGGACGGGCTGCTTTCCTTTTCGCCGCATGAAGTCATCGAACTCATGCTCTATCCCGTGCTTCCGCGCAGGGACATCAACGAACTTGCGCATGAGATATCGGGTCAGTGCGGCGGTGTATGCGGCGTCTTTTCCAAATCAAAGGAAGAACTGCTCTCCTTAGGTCTTTCGGAAACAGTGGCTTCCGTTCTTTCCGCCTACGGGGAATGTGTGAAAAGTTACCGTGAAAGCAGCACCGTTCCCGGAAAACACATCACGAACCGCGGCGAAAAGGCGCAGATCACGGAAGGATTATCGGATAAAGACTGCGTGAGTGCGGTGCTTCTGTCGCCCGCGCGGGAAATCATTTCCGTCATCGATCTTCCGGAAAAGGAAAGGATTTCTTTCCTCATTTCCCGCGTTCTGTCCTACGACGCGTCCTCCGTGATGCTCGTATGTCCCGCAGAAAAACAAATCGATACACAGGAATTCATCAGCCTTGCCGCGGCGCTTGAAAGCATCGGCTGCAGGCTCGAATCATAAAGGGAGGTAACTTTATGGCACTTCAGGGCGGTTTTACTCTTCCCGGCGAATCCGGTTACGAACAGTTGACCCTCGACCTCGCGAAAAAGTGGGGCGCGGACTGTATCCGCGACAGCGACGGCACCGTGCTTTCCGATGAAATTCTGAATAGCGGAATCCCGATCTATTCCACCATCTGCCTCGTTCGTTCCATCAACGCCTGGGCAAAGGAACACAGGGACTGCCTTCAGAGGAACTTCCTTATTTCCGAACCCGTGCTCGCAACGGGGGACACCGTGACCATCGATCCCATGAAGGGATATTTCACCGAGCAGTTCATCATAAATCCTTCCGATCCGGTTTCTCTGTGGCAGGTTTTCGACCGTACGGAGAATAAAGAAGTCACGGACTGGACCTGGGACGGCAAGACCGTCACGGTCAAAAATTCCGTTCCTTATCACTATTACACCGTCAACTTCCTCGCCACCCGTATCTGGGAAGAAATTTCAATGTATAACCACATTACCAACGACTGGGGTGACAAGGAACATCTGATGGCGGTGGAGCCCCGCTATCCCGAGACGCAGAAGGCAATCCTTTCCTTCCTCGAAGGCTGGCTCAAAGACCATCCCCACACGAGCGTGGTGCGCTTCACTTCCATGTTTTATAATTTCACCTGGATCTGGGGTAACACCAAGGAAAAGAGGGATATTTTCAGCGACTGGGGCAGTTACGATTTCACGGTCAACCCTGTTTCCCTTGCCGAGTTTGAAAAGAAATACGGCTGCAAAATGACCTCCGAGGACTTCATCCGCGCGGGCAAGCATAATCCCGTCCACAATCCGCCCACGGGCAAGATGAAGGATTGGATGGAGTTCACGGGCGAGTTTGTGCGCTCCTTCGGAAAAGAGTGCGTGGATCTCACCCATAAATACGGCAAAAAGGCCTATGTATTCTACGATGACACCTGGGTCGGCATCGAGCCCTGGAGCGGCAAGTTCACAGAGTTCGGCTTCGACGGCCTTATCAAGTGTGTGTTCAACGCCTTTGAAGCGCGCCTGAACGCGGGCGTGCCCGTCGCCACCCACGAACTGCGCCTGCATCCCTACCTGTTCCCGACGGGTCTGGGCGGAGAACCCACCTTCGCGCCCGGCGGACATCCCGAAAAAGACGCGCGCCGCTTCTGGGCGTGCGTGAGAAGAGCGCTGCTACGGGTGAAGATCGACCGGATCGGTCTGGGCGGCTATCTGTCCCTCACCGTGCCCTTCCCCGCGTTCCATGACGAGATCGAACATATTGCGGACGAATTCCGCCTGCTCAAATCTCTCCACGAGGGCGGCAAGCCCTATTCCACGGGCATCCGCGTGGCGATTTTGCACAGTTGGGGAAGTCTTCGCACCTGGAACTGCTCCGGCCACATGCACGAGCATCCCGAACTGCCCTTAAACCACATCCATGAATCCCTCGCCGGCCTGCCCATCGAACTTCGTTCCGTCAGCCTTTCCGAGGTCGCCGAAAACGGCGTACCCGCGGATGTGGATGTCATCATCAACGCGGGCCGAGAAGGCGACGCATGGAGCGGCGGAGATATCTGGAAGGATGCCCGCCTCAAGGCAAATATCAACGCTTTCGTCGCCCGCGGCGGCGGATTCATCGGCGTCAAGGAGCCCTCCTGCGTGAGAGGCGAGATGCGCGCTTTCGCCACCGCCGACCTTCTGGGCGTGGATCTGGAAAACGGCAGCACCATCTGCGCGGGCAAGCATGCCTTCACCGTGGAGAAGGACCATTTCATCACCAAAGACACCCCCGAAACTCCCGAATTCCACAATGTGACCAAAGGTATCTACGCCCTTGACGGTGACACCAAAGTGCTCGCCGCCCACGGTAGCGACATCGATGTGGCCTGCAGGGAATTCTATGACGGCAGAAGCGTCTACATGAGCGGCTACACCTACAATTTCGCCGACACCCGCCTGCTCTACCGCGCCATCCTCTGGGCGGCGAAGAAGGAAACCGAGGCGGAAAAATTCCTGACCGACGATATCGCCTGCGAGTGCGCCTACTTCACGGAAAGCAAAACGCTGGTCATCATCAACAGCGGCGAAACCGGCAAGATCGTCACCGTCAACACGCCCGACGGAGCAAAGACGGCGACCATCGAAGCCGGCGGCATCGCGTTCGTGAAATAATAGAAGAATGATCTCCTCATCCGCCGCTGCGGCGGCCTTCCTTCCCCTCTGTGAGGGGAAGTCGTAACTGATGAGGAGCACACAAAAAAACATGACAGACATCAAAAGAACCTTGAACATCCTCCGAAAAGCCGCCTTTTCGGGCGCTGTGCGGCTCCTGCTGCAGCCGCTCAAACTCCTGCCCGTCCGCAAAAACCGCGTGCTCTTTATTTCCTATCTGGGCAAGCAGTATTCCTGCAACCCCAAGGCGATAAGTGAGGAGTGCCTGCGGCTTTACGGGGACAAACTCGAGATCGGCTGGGTGTTCCGGAAGCCCGCGGACTTTGCGTATCTCGAAAAGCAGGGCATCCGCGTCCTTGACGCGAGGAGTATTGCCTTCATCAAATTTGCCCTGACCGCGCGGGTCGTCGTGACCAACGGCTACTATAAACCCTCCCTTCCGCGCAGGAAAAAGCAGTTTTATCTGCGCACCTGGCACGGCGGCGGCGCCTACAAAAAGGTCGGCAGCATGATGGAGATGGGCGCGGCGGAGCGGCTTTTCATCGGCATGCAGCAAAGAGGCGCGGATCTCTACCTGTCCTCCTCGGACGCTTTTACCGACCTTACCCTGCGCAAATCCTTCGGATACAAAGGCGAGGTGCTTGCCTGCGGTATGCCGAGAAATGATATTCTGGTAAATCCCGCTGATAACGCGAAAGTATCCGAAATCAGGCAGAAAGCGGGCATTCCCGAAGGCGCGCGTTTGTGTCTGTTCGCGCCTACCTACCGCAAGGACGCTGTGCTCCACGACATCTGCCCGGACTACACCCGCCTCAAAACCGCCCTCGAGACCCGTTTCGGCGGTCAATGGATCATCGCCTACCGCAGCCATCATGTGACCATGTACCTGAACCAGTCGAAGATGGCGGAAGGCATCCTGAACCTCACGGATTACCCGGACATGCAGGAACTGCTGTACATCAGCGATGTTCTCATCACGGATTATTCTTCCAGCATCTGGGATATGTCGCTTTCTTATAAGAAAGTATTCCTGTATTGCCCCGATCTCAAGACCTACTCTTCCGAGCGGGATTTCTACATGGATATCCGCGCGTGGCCTTTCCCGCTTTCGGAAAACAACGACGAACTCGAAAGCAACATCCTTTCGTTCAATGAGAAAACATACCTTTCCGCCGTCAGACGCCATCACGAGGAACTCGGCTCCCGCGAAACGGGAAAAGCGGCATATCTGACTGCGAAGCGCATCGGTTATGAAACCGGACTGGAGGCATCCCATGACACCCAATGAATACCAGATGCTCGCCATCACCACCATGAACAAAAACCTCACCACCGAACAGATGCTGACCAACGGCGTCATGGGTCTGTGCGGCGAGGCGGGGGAGTGCTGCGACATCATGAAAAAGCACCTGTTTCAGGGACATGATCTGAATAGGGACAAACTCATGGACGAACTGGGCGATGTGGCGTGGTATCTCGCCGAGACCGCCCACGCGCTGGGTGTCGATCTGGAAGACATCCTCATCCATAACATCGAAAAACTCAAAAAGCGTTATCCCGACGGTTTTTCCGCCGAAAAATCCATTAACCGGGAGGAATACAAAAAATGAGACTGAATCTGGAATCCCTGATCTATGCCCTGCCCGAGGACATCGACCGCGCGAAAAAGAGCGGCAACTTCGATGAACTGGAGAAGAAACTCACCGAGCGCATCGCAAATCCAAAGACCGCGCCCATGCTCCGCGACCGCCTCATCGCGGAAAAGGAACTGATGGGACGCTGGATCCGCCGCTATCCCTACAACCGTGAGCAGGCGCTCGTTGCCATTCAAAAGCGCGTGAGCGGCTTTACTGCGGAAGAACTGGATTACTACGAGCAGCAGGGCAGCGTGGATCTCATCTGGTGGAAAGGGGAGAAGCGCTATCTTTCCTCCTTTGCGGGCAGCCTCATCAAGATGAACCCCGAAGTGAAGGCGCGCGAGATCGATCCCGATACCGAAGATGACGGCTGCGACCTCAACCTGTTCATGAAGGAACTGAAGGAAAACAAGGAGCAGGCGTGGCGCTTCACCGTGAAGTCCTCTCTCAAAATGGACGACGCGTTTTTCGTGCCCGGCAAGACCTACCTCATGCACATGCCCGTGCCCGCCGCTTCCGCTCAGCAGAGCGCGAAGGAGATCGTCATCAAGACCGACGCGGACGCGGTGATCGCCCCCGAAAACAGTTTCCAGAGAGCGGTTTCCGTCCGCCGCACTCTCACCGAAAACAAGCCCCTCAACACGGAATATTCCTTCGTCGCGCGGCTCAAGTATGTGGATCCGGTGAACGACAAGCCTTTCATCGCCTATCCCGATGCCCTGCCGCCCTGCGAGGATGACCTCTCCGAGCAGTATCCCCACATCGCCTTCACGCCCTATCTCAAGGCGCTGGCCAAATACATCGCGGGGGACGAGACCGATAAGGTGAAACTCGCCAAGAAGGTGTATGACTATATCACCCTCAATGTCCGCTACTCCTACATGCGCTCCTACATCCTCATCGACAACCACGCCGAATACGCCGCACTGAACCTGAAGGGCGACTGCGGCATCCAGGCGATTCTGTTCATCACCCTCTGCCGCATCCTGGGCATCCCCGCCCGCTGGCAGAGCGGCCACACCGTGGACAAATTCTCCACCGGCGACCACGACTGGGCGCAGTTCTGGACAGAAGAATTCGGCTGGTTGTTTGCCGATCCTTCCTACGGCGGCGGCGCCCACAGAGTGGGCAACGAGGAACGCAGGAATTTCTATTTCGGCAACCTCGATCCCTTCCGCATGGTGGCAAACCGCCGCTATCAGACGGATTTCGATGTTTCCAAGAAATTCGAGCGTTTCGATCCCTACGACAGCCAGGACGGCGAAGTGGAGACCGAAGAAGAAGGCTTCGACTGCAACGCCTACGATACCACCGATACCACCATGGAATTTGTGAAACTGGGATAAATAAACGGGAAAGCATGCCGCCGTATCAAAGCCTCCCTTGTGTAAAGGGCGCGAAGCGTGACGCGGTAATGAATCAATGCCCGGTGGGCATTGAGAACCGCGTCTGACCGAGCCCGCAGGCAAGAGGTGGCGCGCGAAGCGCGACGGAAGCATTGTCAATGATCAATCACTGCAGATTTTAGGAGTTAACCATGGAAAACACCAAGAAAACTAACGAACTTGCCCTCGGAACCGTTCTTTTCCGCATTTTCAGCGGCATCATCTTCGGCTTCGCCAATGTGATCCCCGGCGTGTCCGGAGGAACCATGATGGTGGTGCTCGGCATGTACGAGCGCATCATCGGCATCATCACCGACCTCCGTCATAAACTCAGGAGTGAGTGGAAATTCTATGTGCCTGTCGCCGCCGGCATGGTCATCGCCATCATCCTCTTCGGCACCATCATGAGCAAACTCCTCGAGGCGCACGAGCCGGTCATGCAGATGTTCTTCATCGGCGTCATCATCTTCTCCATCCCCGGCATCTTCAAACTTGCCGCCTTCGAAAAGGGCGGAAAAAAGCGGAAGACCGGCAGAGAGATCATCTGTGTTCTCTGCTTTGTCCTCATGCTGGCGCTCATGGTGTTCATGGCGTTTTCCGATGCCAATGAAGAAAAAGAGGCCATCAAAGCGGCGGAAGAAGCCATCTCCCTTGACCACAACGCCGGTCACCTGCTGATGCTGGTCATCTACGGCGCCGTAGCCTGCGCCACCATGATCATTCCCGGCATCTCCGGCTCTCTGGTCATGGTCATGCTGGGCCAGTACAAATACATCATGGCTGCCATCGCCGCCATGGATATCCTGTATCTGCTGCCCTTCGGCATCGGCTGCCTGCTGGGTCTGCTGTTCATCGCCAAACTCATCAAATATCTGCTCAAAAACCATGAGCGCGCCACCTACAGCGCGATCCTCGGCTTTGTGCTCGGCTCCATCCTGCCCATTTTCCCCGGCTGGAATGTGGCGGTGAGCGTATCCGGCATCATCGCCTTCGTCATCGGCGGCGCCTGCATTATTGCCTGCAACCTGCTGGCTCCCAAGGAAGAGGCATAAAAAGGAACATCCGGAGCCGTTCCCACGCGCAACGATCCCGCCCCGCGGCGGGATTTTGTTTTGCGGAAACCTGTTCTCTTTCCGTCATAAATCAACTCAATCGTAACCCATCCCGACCGCGAAAATGCTATAATATGCCCGAAAGGGGAGTTGTGACATGAAAAACATTCTGATCGTTGTCGACATGCAGAACGACTTTGTGGACGGTGCTCTTGGAACAAATGAAGCGCGGGCCATCGTGGATCGTGCGGCAGAAATGATCGCTTCCTTTGACGGCGAGATATTCGTGACTTATGACACCCATTTCGATTCCTATTCGGATACGCTGGAAGGCAGAAAACTGCCCGTGCCCCACTGCATCAAGGGGACGCAGGGCTGGGAACTGAACCCCGTTATCGCGGGAGCGCTCAAAGGGAAAACCTGCACTTCCATCGAAAAATTCACCTTCGGCACCTTTGATATCGCAAAAGCGCTTGCCGGTGATAAGGACATCTCCATCACGCTCATCGGTCTCTGCACGGACATCTGCGTGATTTCCAACGCGCTCATCCTGCGGGCGGCGTTCCCTGATGCGCCCATCCAAGTGATCGCTTCCTGCTGCGCGGGCGTGACGCCCGAAACCCACGAAGCGGCGCTTGCCACCATGAAATGCTGCCAGATTGATGTGATCTGAGGTGAGAATATGAAACTGGATCCCATTATCGTTTCCCTGCTGGATACCGACCTGTATAAGTTCAACATGGATCAGGTCATCTTTCATACCCACACGAACCTGTGCGGCGAATACTATTTCAAGTGCAGGAACGAAGGCATCGTGTTTACCACCGAAATGCTCAATGAAATCAACGCGCAGATCGACTATCTCTGCTCTCTGCGCTTTACCAATGAGGAACTGGACTACCTCCGTTCCATCCGCTTCATCAAGAACGACTATGTGGAATTCCTGCGCCTGTGGCATCCCGTGCGGGAATATGTGACCACGGGTCTTTCCGATGACGGTCAACTGTCCGTCGTCGTCAAAGGACCTCTGTTTTCCGCCATGCAGTTCGAGATCCATCTGCTGGAGATCATCAACGAAGTCTACTTCCGCATGACTTATGACTATGAGGTGCTGCGGCAGAGTGCCATGGAAAAACTGGATCAAAAGATCCGTGATTTCAATAGCGGCAAATACACCTTCCGCTTCGCCGAATTCGGCGCCCGCCGCCGCCTTTCCCGCGAATGGGAGGATGTGGTCATCAAGCGGCTTTCCCGCGAGACCAACGCCTGCGTGGGCACCTCCAATGTGTACTTCGCCAAAAAATACAACCTGACGCCCATCGGCACCTATGCCCATGAGTTTGTGCAGATGTATCAGGGCATCGATTCCATCCCGCTTGCCTACACCAACCATTACGCCATGCGGGACTGGTACAATGAGTATGACGGCGACAACGGCACTGCCCTCACCGACACCGTGACCACGGACCTGTTCCTGCTGGACTTCAACCGCTCCATGGTCAACAACTACACGGGCGTGCGCCACGACAGCGGCGACCCCTATGAGTGGGGCGAAAAGATGATCGCGCACTACAAAAAGTACGGCGTCGACCCGAAGACCAAAACGCTTCTGTTCAGCGACAGCCTCGACTTCGACCGCGCGCAGGCGCTGTACGACTACTTCAAGGACAAGGCGAAGGTCTCCTTCGGTATCGGCACCTTCTGCACCAACGATACCTGTGTGGAGCCGCTCAACATCGTCATCAAACTCCAGTATGTGAACGGCCGCCCCGTGGCGAAACTTTCCGACAACCCCGGAAAGGCCATGTGCCGCGACGAGGAATATCTGGAATATCTGCGCCGCTCCGTGGCGTTCCGTCTTCAGAGAGAACGGAACGGAGAATAAGAAACACGGTAGGGCAGGGGCTTGCCCCCGCCGCCACGGTTTTCTTTCATCATAGGTACGCAAAAGGAGCACCGACATGGATATCACGAAATTTATGGCAGACCCCAACGAAAAGCCCCTCGACAACATCCTCGAAAACGGCGGATTCACCGGCGTTTTCCACACCATCGCCTGCATCGGCGACAGTCTGTCTTCCGGCGAGTGGCAGACCAGGAACGCCGACGGCACCTGGCGGTATTATGACATGTATTGGTATTCCTGGGGGCAGTACATCGCCCGCATGACGGGTGCTGCCGTGTACAATTTTTCCCGCGGCGGCATGACGGCGGAGAAGTACATGAACGGTTTTGCCCTCGAAAAGGACTTTTGGAATCCCAAATATGCCGCGCAGGCATATATCGTTGCCATGGGCGTCAACGACATCACTCACATCCTGAATGGGACTATTGAGATGGGTTCGCTTGACGATATTGCCGATAACTGGCGGGACTGCAAAAAGACCGCCATCGGCTGCTACGGCGCCATGATTTTGCGCTACAAGGAGATTTCTCCTGACGCGAAATTCTTCCTCGTGACCCAGCCCCGGGACAGTTCCCCCGAAAACAGAAGTCATCTTCAGGATGTGCAGGCGGAACTGCTTTATAAAATCGCGGAGAAACTGGGTTCCTGCTATGTGATCGACCTCAGGAAGTACGGTCCCGTGTACGATGAAGCCTTCCGAAAAATGTTCTATCTCCACGGTCACATGTCGCCCATGGGCTATCAACTCACCGCGAAGATGATCGCCTCCTATATCGATTACATCATCCGCAACAACCCGGAGGAATTCCTGCGCATCGGTTTCTTCGGAACGGACATCGTGGATCATCCGGAAAATGGACAGTAAGATCTGCGGTTCCGGCGGTCCTCTGCTGATCCTGGCGGGGGAGGAAGGACGGGAAGTTTACGAGCGCGCCAGAGAAAAGACGGACTCGCCTTTCACTCTCCTGTCTTTTCAGACAGAGGATTGGATGGGGGACTACTCCCCGTGGCAGGCGGAGGGCTTCGGCGGAAACGGGAAAAGGACCCTTGAAGAAGTCAAGAATCTCCTGCGCGGATATGAATCCGTCCCGATGGCCATCTGCGGCTATTCCCTCGCCGGTCTGTTTGCCCTGTGGGCGTTTTACGAAACGGGCCTGTTTGCGGGCGCCGTCTGCTGCTCGGGCTCTCTCTGGTTTGAGGGTTTCCCGGAATATCTGAAATCGCACGCCGCGCCCCATAATTCCTTTGTCTATCTGTCGCTGGGCGGCAAGGAAGAAAGAACCGATCATCCCGTCATGCGTACCATCGGTGACAGGACGCGGGAAGCAAACAAACTGCTTTTATCCGATAAACACATCCTCGATACCACCCTCGTCATGAACAGAGGCGGCCACTTCGGCGACGCCGCCGGAAGGCTCGCGCTTGGTTGCGGGTGGATGGTGGAGAGACTGAATAAGTGATTGTTAAAAGGCAATTTTCCGTTGAAATGGAGAGCGTGCAGCCATATTAAGCCCCCCTTACACAAGGAAGTCTTATCTGCACTTACAAAATTCACTGTAAAGGACCATACAGCCATGCAGAAATCCCGTTTCCGCCTTCCCGGCGAAATCATCCTGCTCATTGCCGCCATCGTCTGGGGCACTTCCTTCGTCGCCCAGTCCGTGGGCAGTGAAAATGTGGAAAGTTTCACCTTCAACGGTGTGCGCTGCCTGATCGGCGCGCTGGTGCTGTTTCTGACGGTCAAAGTCATCGGCTACAAGCCTTCCAAAGAGGAGCAGAAAAAACTGTGGCTGGGCGGCGCGGTCTGCGGCGTTCTGCTGTTTTTCGCGGTCAATCTGCAGCAGCTTGCCATCTCCTATGTGGACGCCGCGGGCAACAAGGCGCTGGTCGGCAAGGTCGGCTTCCTGACCGCCCTCTACATCCTGTTCGTGCCCATCATCGGCATCTTCTTCCGCAAAAAGACGGGCTTCATAGTGTGGATCTCCGTGGTGATCGCGGTCATCGGTGCCTACCTCCTGACCGGAGGCGAAGCGGGCGCGGGAAAAATGAACCTCTCCGATCTTTATGCCATCCTCTGCGCGGTGATGTTCGCCCTGCAGATCATCGCGGTCGACAAATACGCTCCCGATGTGGACTGCATCCGCCTTTCCATGGTGCAGTTCATCGTCTGCGGCGTGCTGTCCATGATCACGGCGTTCCTCTTTGAAGAGCCCAATCTTCCGTCTCTCATGGACGCGAAATGGTCCATCCTTTACAGCGGCATCATGTCCAGCGGCATCGCCTACACCCTGCAGATGCTGGGTCAGAAAAACTGCCGCCGTCCGCAGGTCGCTTCTCTCATCATGAGCCTCGAAAGCGTCATCTGCACGCTCTCCGGCTTCGTGTTCCTCCATCAGACGCTTTCTGCGCGGGAACTCATCGGCTGCGCGCTCATGTTCACCGCCGTCGTGCTCACGCAGGTGAAAACGGGGGAAGCAAATGGATAACCGTCTTCGTTTTACCCTTCCCGTGATCATTGAAAACATGGTCACGGTGGCGACGACCATCATCTACTCCTCCATCACGGGAGCGGTGAGCAAGTCGTCCCTCGCGGCAGTAGGCGTGGGCAATCAAGCCATGAGCCTCATCTCCGCGGTCTTTGCCATCGTCACCTCCGGCTGCGCGGTCATCACCGCCACGGATGTGGGCCGCAGGGATCCGGAAAGCGCCTCCCGCACCGTGGAGCACACCATTTCCGTGTCGCTTCTTTCTTCTCTTGTCATTTCGGTTCTTCTGCTCCTTTCGTCCTCTTTCACCATGAAACTGCTGATGCCCGGCGCGGAAGCAGCGTTCCTCGCCGAAGGCACTCTGTATTACAGGACGCTCCTGTTCGGCGTGCCGCCCATGGTGGTCTATATCGCGGGCAACGCGGTGCTCCGCGCCAAAGGCGATTCCCGCGATGCTCTCATCGCCACCATCGTGAGCAACGCGGTGCAACTCCTTCTGGTCTATGTGCTTGTGAGCCGCGGAGGGCTCGGGGTGAAAGGCGTTGCCCTCGCCACCGTCGCCTGCCGCTGCTGTGCCGCGCTGACTTCCCTTACTGCCGTGCTTCGCAGCCGGGAAGGCTTCTTTGTGCGGGTGAAACGCATTTTCCGCTTTGATAGAGAGGTGCTCCGCCGCATCCTGCGCGTGGGCGCGCCGCTCAGCCTTTCCTCCATCGCCGTCCATATCGGCTACACCGCCATCAATTCCCTGCTGGTGAACCTCGGCACCCTTGAGGCGGGCGTCGCCAATGTGCTCAACGCCATCCAGCAGTTCACCTGCATCTGTCAGGTCATCGCCAGTTATTCCGCCACCACCATTGTGGGTCAGGCGTGCGGCGCGGGGGACAGGAAAGGCGCGCGCAGGAGCACGATGCGCATATTGTGGATCTCTCTGGGAGTCACGACCCTTCTGTGCCTTGCTGCCGTCAGTTTCCCGCGTTTCAGCGTGGGACTGTTCTCCGTTGATCCCGAAACCATTGCCGCGGCGTCCGCCTTCCTGTGGGTCGTCATCCCGTACAGCGTGCTGGGTCAGGCGATCAATGTGCTGGAGCCCGCAGTGCAGGCGAGCGGCGACACGAAATACGCCATGGTGTCCACCATCATCGGCGTATGGGTGATACGCCTTCCGCTGTCGCTCTTGTTCTGCCTGAAACTGGGCTGGGGCGTGAAAGGCGTTTATGCCGCAAACATCGCGTCCTTTGTACTGAGAACCACCCTGCTTTACATCAGGACCGTGGGTCCGAAATTCGCCGCGAAGAGAGTATAACGGGAACGGCGGGCGGAAAAATCCGTCCGCGTTTCCCGATCACGATTGTTTAGGAGGTAACCATCATGTCCGCCATCACCGAATACACTTCTTACTCCGCGCAGAAGGCGCTGGAACTGCTCGCCATCGACAGCCCCTCCGGCTTCACCGCGAAGGCTTCCGCATGGGTGAAAAAGGAATTCGAAGCTCTGGGCTGCGAAGCCGTCATCACCAACAAAGGCGCCGTGCTCATCACCGTGGGCGGCGAAGGGGACGGTCTCATCCTCGCGTCCCACACCGACACGCTGGGCGCCATGGTTGCGGAAGTGAAGATGAGCGGACGCCTGCGCATCGTGAATGTGGGCGGACTCAAAGCCTGCAACACCGAGACCGAGACCGTGCGCGTCTACACCCGCGACGGCAGGATCTATGACGGCACCATCCAACTCAAAAACGCCTCCGCCCATGTGAACAACGCCCTGGGCTCCACCGAGCGCACCTGGGACAGCGTGGAAGTGGTGCTGGACGAGGATGTGAAGTGCGCCGCGGACACCTATGCTCTGGGCATCGACAACGGCGATTTCGTCTGCGTGGAGCCCCGCTCCGTCATTACGAAGAGCGGCTACATCAAGAGCCGTTACCTCGACGACAAACTGTCCGTGGGCATTTTGCTGGGTCTCGTCAAGTACATTCGGGACAACAACATCGCCCTCAAGCGCAAACTTTACATGCTGGTCACCGTCTACGAGGAAGTGGGACACGGCGGAGCCGCCAACATCCCCGCGGACGCCACCGAGATGATCTCCGTGGACATGGGCTGCGTGGGCGACGGTCTCAAGTGCACCGAAAAGATGGTTTCCATCTGCGCCAAGGACAGCGTGGGTCCTTACGATTATTCCGTCACCGACCGCCTCGTAAAGGCCGCCCAAAAGGAAGGTGCCGCCTACGCCATCGACATCTATCCCTCCTATTCCAGCGATGTGGATGTGAGCCTCAAGGCCGGCAACGACCTGCGCCACGGCTGCGTGGGCGCGGGCGTATATGCCAGCCACGGCTACGAAAGAAGCCATCTGGAAGGCGTGGAGAACACGCTCAAGGTGCTCAAGGGGTACATGGAGATTTGATATTAATGAAAACACGGCAGGAAATCCTGTCGTGTTTTCAAAATAATGATGTATCTATTGGTCTAAATCGTCAAAGGAAATCTGAATGTTTTCCATCAATAAATCATTTTGATTACCAGTTATTAAGTAGTTTGTTAGTAACGCTTCAATAATCGGATTTCTGTTTTCTTCTTTTGCTCCAACATGGTAAAAATGTTCTAGAGTAACTATGTTACATTCTGGCCATACTTTTTTGATGTATTGGTTTTCTCTATAATCATTATGGTGCCATGTAGAAACCATGAATTTTGCTTGTGAATGAGCTAAGTCATCATGTAGGACTGTTTCCAATCTTTCATCCCAACTATCAAAATAGTCTACATGCCGCCCTATATATGGAGGATCACAGTACACAAAGTCATTACTTGTTGCTAAGGCAATTGTTTTTTCAAATGATTGACAAATGAAAGACCAATCATGAGAATTTAGTAGACTTTCAACATGAGCAACTTGATTGACTATTTTTGTTATGTATGCATGTGAAAACCGCTTTGGTTTGTGTCCATAAGGAACATTGAATTTATTATCCTTATTAAATCGAATCATGCCATTAAAGCATGAGCGATTAAGAAAAAGAAAATCTAATGGTTCGTGTGTTTTGTTAAATCGTTCACGGACATAATTATAATATGCGCTATCACCTTCCTCAAGTTGTTTCCCTTCATGTTCAAGGTATGTACGCACAGAGTGATGCGTTATATTCTTTTTCTTAATTTGGTTATAAAACTCAATAGTATGCGGGTTAGTGTCTGCAAAAATTGCATGATGGGGTTCGATATTGAATCCAACCACACCAGAACCCATAAATGGTTCTATCCAAACTGAATCCTTTTTCATTACAACATTTTTTTTGATTAAAGGAACAATTTTGGTTTTGATTCCTTGTATTTTGATAGGCGGAACAAATACTTTTTCTTGCATTACATTTTCCTCTTCGGTGCTTTGTGGTTATTTAAGGTTTGGGGTAAACCTCGATATTGTAGATATTCATCAAAGGAAGACAGCTTTTTTCTTCTTCCACCGGACATTATTTCTATTTTTCCAAAATTCGCCCAATAATCATCGAATAAATCCTCTCCTGCATTTGCAAAAACTCCATTTCCACTTATGATGTCGCTTATTTTTTGGATGCTTCCTATATTTGCTGTATTGCCGCTACCACCTTTATCGCTTGCTATTTTCCATTTTTCTTCAGCAAAAAAGAGAAAATGATTAATTACCGCAGGAATGTTACATAGTTCATCTAAAGAATAAATGTGGGTTTCTTCGTTTTTATCCAGTTCTGTCCGTGAGTAAATTATCCCAAGACAAAGGTGGCCGCTATATTCATCATAGGGATATTGTATATTTTTCGTGCTACTGCGCTCAATGAAATATTCACCATGAGAACCTAATGTAAAGCCATTGCAGAATCCGGGATATTCTTCATCCCTGTATGTTGTTTTTAAGTCAACTGCAAACTTAATTTGTGGATTATCGTTCTTGATAAAGGTAAGGTCAGGATACCAATTTTGATATGTTGCAAGTTCTATCGTATATCCTATGCGATTGGCGAATGATAGAAAATGAGGGAATAAATGCAATTCTAATATCTTCGATACTATTTTTGTGTCAGCTGAAACAGTATAAACATTTTTGAATATATCGATGAAGCCACGAATCGTCCATTCGTCATTTTGAGCTATCTGTTCTGCTAATGTATTTGCAAAGTCTTTTAGTTGTCTGATGAATTCTGCTTTTTCTTTTTCGTTTTTCATTTTTCTGAACCTCATACTCAAAAGTACTTTATTACCGATGAGCGTGAAACAAACCTCAAAAAGTTGATATCCAAATGAATATCATATCACCATCATACTATCATTTTGTGGTATTGTCAAGATATTCAAACGAATATCGAGGATATCAGTATGGCATACTACAAGCGGATTCGGGAATTGCGTGAAGACCACGATTTGACACAGCGGAAACTGGCTGCAATGTTGGAAATTACCCAGCCGCAGTATTTTCTGTATGAACAGTGTTACCGCGATATTCCAACCGATTTGCTTATGAAGCTTGCCGACATTTACAATACATCCACCGACTATATCCTCGGACGCACCGATAATCCGAAAAGATACGAATAACAGCCGCTTTCCGGGCGGCTGTTGTTTTGTTTGGAAAGGCGGAAATGTATGGTTACTTGTAGGGGAGGATATCATCCTCCCGCCGTAACTTCCTTGGCTTCCCCCATGGGGAAGCTGTCGAGCGTATGCGAGACTGATGAGGTTACGGCAAAAAATGAAACGACGGGAACCTCATCAGTCACCTTCGGTGACAGCTTCCCCAAAGGGGAAGCCAAGGGGGAGCGCCTGCGGGCGCCATGCATCCTGTGAAGGGACATGGTATACACTGTTTCCTGCCCGTGCAAACCGTCTACTGTTGCCAAAACCGTCCCGCTCGTGTATAATGATTCCATCAATCTTCCGGAGGCGCTTATGATTCGTTTGGCGACTTATGATGATCTCCCCGTGATCGGCCGCATTTTCGACGCGGCGCGGGAGCGCATGCACACAGGCGGCAATCCCAACCAGTGGATAAACGGCTATCCCGCGCGGAAGGATACGGAGAAAGACATCAATAACGGAAACTGCTATGTCATCTGCGATGAAAGCGGCGTGCGCGGGGTGTTCACTTATATCAAAGGCATCGAGCCCACCTACGGCTACATCGATGGAAAATGGCTGAACGGCGAGCCCTACGGCACCATCCACCGCATCGCCTCGGACGGGGCATATCACGGAACGCTCAAAGAGGCGGCTGCTTTCTGCATGGATAAACGGGGGAACCTGCGCATCGACACCCACCGCGACAACGCGCCCATGCTCGCCGCCATTGAAAAATGCGGCTTTACGAAGTGCGGCATCATTTATCTGGACGAGGAGAAAACCAACGAGCGGGTCGCGTTCCAGATGACGGAAACCTGATTTCATCGAAAAACAACGGACGGAAGAAAATCTTCCGTCCGTTTCCTTTATTCGCACCGCCTGCATCTTCTGTCGTTTCCGGCGGTTTCGTAGTATTTCCGCTTGTTTTCGTACATATCCAGATCCGCTTTTTTGATGAGCTGCTCGGAAGGCTCGCCTTCGTTGATGCCGATGCCGATGGCGGCGCTCCTTCCGGCGGCACTGATTTTTTCCATGACGGTATCGCGGAACACATTGCTCTCCTCGCCCATCAGGAAGATGGCGAATTCGTCGCCGCCGATGCGGTAGACGCGGCTCTGCCCGGTGAGGCTGTCCGTGATGCACTTCGCCACGGTCTTGATGGCTTCATCGCCCGCCTGATGCCCCTGCGTATCGTTGACGAATTTCAGGTCGTTCATGTCGATGAGCACCACGGCACCGATGCGGGAAAGGTATTTTCTGAGGTCGGAGGTGTAGACCACGCGGTTGTAAAGCCCCGTCAGGATGTCGCGGCGGGCAAAATAGCGGCAGTGATAGAATTCGAACAGCAGGCAGAACAGCAGCATGGTGACATCGGTCAGCAGCACTTTGGTGCCCATGGTCTCAATCAGCATCGCGCCGAAAACGGAGATGAGGGAAAGCAGCAGGGGCAAACGCTCCCGCAGACTGTCATCCTTGATGCGCAGGATGCTGAAGAAGATATAGATACCGTAATAGGTGGACACGACATGCTGGGTGTAGCCGAGAGGACCGCGGTAGAAACCGTTTGCTTCGTCGAAACTGAAGGCGATGCCGCAGTACAGGGCGGAGGACATGATGAGCGCGTTCAGAATGAGCGGAACGATCAGGTACCATTTATGCTCCGCTTTATCATCCCGGTAGGCGATGAATTTGAACAGTGCGATGGGGCGGAGGATGTAGTTAAAGACGGACAGCACCACGCGCCAGTATGTGTACTGCGGGAGCGTGCCCAGATAGCGCTCCACCGTCTCCGATATCGACAGCACCACCATCATGCCCGTGGCGCACTTGAGCAGCACGCGTTGACGCCGCGTCTGAACAAGCGCTCCCGGGAACAGCAGCACCGCAAAGGCGATGATCAAAAGGATGTAGTTGGTTTCGATGTATTGAAGCATGAGGGCCTCCTTTCGGGGGGATGTGAGTGAATATTTTGGATGGGTCAATCAATACCCCTTGGCTTCCCCTCTCCGAGGGGAAGCCAAGAAAGAGGGGATTCGGCGGAGTACTTGCCTGTTATGATTTTCTATTCTTCTATCGGCTTCGTTCCCCTGTAATCCCCGTACGCGGGACATTTTGCGAAAGCGCCGCTTATGTGGGCGATCAGTTCCAATGTCATCTGCTCGCGCTTATCGCGGAAAGCGGAGTCATAGTAGAGATTATGCCATTCGTACGGGTCGTTTTTGAGGTCGTAAAGTTCGCCGTGCAGGTCCTCTTCGGTCAGGATGGTCCCGTGACGGAAGAGGATGAGTTTGTATTGCCCATTCCTCCACATGAGCGCGGGCGCGGGTCTCGGTGTTTCCGTTCCGCCGCCGTGGAATTCGCAGTACTGACCCTTGTGGGTCTTTTGGGAGAGCAGGCTGATGCCGGGAAGACGCGGGTCTTTCGGGATGCCCGCCGTCTCCATGAGGGTGGGCAGGATGTCGGTGAGGCAGGCATTTCTGTGATCCACGCTGCCATGCAGGCTTTTATCGATGCAGTCGCCCGCGAGAATGAGCGGCACGCGCACGCTGCTCTCAAACAGGCAGTATTTGCTGTATAGCCCGTCCCGCTCGCCCATCATGTCGCCGTGGTCGGAGCAGAACACGAAGAGGGTATTTTTGTCAAGCCCTTTTTCGCGGATCTTGCCAAGGGCGCTTTCGATGAAATAATCCATGAAGGAGCAGTTGGCAAGGTAGCGGAGACGCACCCGCTTCTTCTCTTCGTCCGTCAGATGCGCCATGCCCGATTTGCGGTTCATGTGATGATTGCGCAGGCTGTCGCTCACTTCGCGAACCGCTTTCAGATGGGTGTCCGGCTCCTCTTCATAGGGGAAGGGCGGCAGGTCCGGGATATCATTGATGTCGTACAGATCCTCAAACTCCCGCGGGATGTTGAAGCCCGCGTGGGGTTTGATGAAGGAAAGATACAGAAACAGGGGACGCCCGTCGCTCTTATAGGAATCCAGAAACTCCATGCACTTTTTGTGGATGAAGCCGTCCCTGTGATGCTCGGGGGGCAGGGAAGAGATTTTTCCGATATAGCCAAGCGCGTTTTCCTCACCGGAGCCGAACTCGCGGGTCTCTTCATAGTAGGCTTTGAGGCCCTCCGGGTCTTCCTCGTCCATCATGACCGCGCCCTCTTCCCAAAGCACGGAACCCGCGGGCTGACCTTCCGCCCGCACATGGAAACCGCGGCGGGAGCCGGGCTTACCCTTTACGGTGTTGTTCCAGTGGGTCTTGCCGAAACCCGCGCAGAAGTAGCCCGCGTCCGCCAGCATTTGGGGCAGCGGCACGCCGGGCAGGCGGCTTTCATCGAGCAGCGCGCCGTTGTTGGTGTGCACGCCGCACTGGCTCGGATACATGCCGAACATCATGGAATTGCGGCTGGGCACGCACATGGGGCACTGGCAGACCGCTTCATCGTACAGGATGCCTTCCCGGGCAAGAGAGTCGATGCCGGGCGTATGGACATAGGGCGTGACCGCGCCGATGGCGTCATGGCGCATCTGGTCGGTCATGATGAAGATGATGTTGGGTCTTGTGTCAGCCATGGAATTCATCCTCGTGGCGTACGCGGAGGAAGTCGCCTTCGCCGACTCCCGCAGGAGCGGGAAGGGTGAAGCAGGTATCGGGAACGGCGGCCACATCGATGGGCTCGCCCGCGTCATTTTTCATGTTTTCCGCGGTGAAGCGGATGCCGGGCGCGCCGGGCGTGAGGGCTTCGATCTCCGTTCCCGCGGTCACTTTGTTTTTGACCTGCACGCGAACGCGGTCTCCGTCTCTCGAAATAACGGGACCCACATAGTCGCAGTCCTTGAAATAGCCCGCGGGCGCGTAGATGGAATCCTTGATCTCGCCCTTGTAAAAGCCCGTGGAATAGGGACGGTGGGAGATGGACAGAAGTTCCCGCATGGAGTCTTCCGTTTTGCCGCCGTCCAGATACATGCGGTAGGCGTTGACCGCACCCGCCACATAGTAGGGGGTCTTCATGCGGCCCTCGATCTTGAGGGAAGTGACGCCCGCGTCCAGAATCTCGTCAAGCACCGGCAGGGCGCACAGATCGTAGGAGGACAAGATGGTGTCACCGTCCGGGTCTTCCTCGATGGGGAAATATTCGCCCGGGCGCTTCTCCTCGGTCAGGGCGAACTTCCATCTGCAGCTCTGGGCGCAGCCGCCGCGGTTGGCGCTGCGGCCGGTGAGATACGCGCTCAGCATGCATCTGCCCGAATATGCCATGCACATGGCGCCGTGGACGAAGGCTTCGATGTCGAGGTCCGCGGGGGTGTTGTCGCGGATCATCTTGATCTGGTCGATGGACAGTTCCCGCGCCAGCACCACGCGCTTCGCGCCCAGTTGATGATACAGATTTGCCGTCTCGTGATTCATGCAGTTCGCCTGCGTGCTCACATGCACTTCCATTTCGGGGCATACGCGCTTGATGGTGATGATGGAGCCGATGTCGGAAACGATCATGGCGTCCGCGCCCGCGGCTTTGAGATCCCGGGCGTACTCACCCATTTTGTCAAGTTCCTCGGGGAAGGTGAAGGCGTTGGCCGCGATATACATTTTCGCGCCCTTTTCGTGGCACAGAGCGGCGGTTTCCTTTATCTTTTCAAGGGTAAACGCGGTCTGACCCGCCCGCAGCTGCAGGAAAGGTCCGCCTGCGTAAATGGCGTCCGCGCCGAAATGCAGCGCCGAAAGAGCCGATTCAAAACTGCCCGCCGGGGCGAGGAGTTCGATGGAATGGGTGTTGTTTATCATTTTTTGTCCTATAAGTATGAATTTGGAAATGCCTTAGCTTCCCCTCTGGGGCGCGAAGCGCGGTTTGGTAGTGAATGAATACCCGGTGGGCATTCAGAGCCGTGGTGCCGCGTATCAAATCTTTGATTTGAGCCGTCGGCATCCTGCCAGGGGCAGGATTGAAAAGCTGATGGCTTTTCAACCTCCCGGGACCGAGCCCGCAAGCGAGACTGATGAGGTCGTTATTTCGTATTTCACACATTGAACCGGAACAGCGTCACATCGCCGTCCTTCATCACATAGTCTTTGCCTTCGCTGCGCATGAGGCCCTTGTCCTTGCAGGCTTTTTCGCTGCCTTCGCGGATGAGGTCCTCGTAGGCGATGATCTCGGCGCGGATGAAGCCGCGCTCGAAGTCGGAGTGGATCTTGCCGGCTGCCTGAGGCGCCTTGGTGCCGTTTTCGATGGTCCACGCGCGCACTTCTTTGGGGCCCGCGGTCAGGAAGGAGATAAGTCCCAGCAGGCTGTAGCCCAGAGTGATGAGGCGGTCGAGACCGCTCTTGCCGATGCCCATTTCCTCCAGGAATTCCTGCTTTTCTTCGGGATCCAGCTGGGCGATCTCCTCTTCCAGTTTCGCGCAGATGACCAGCACTTCGCTGCCTTCCGCGGCGGCGATTTCCTTGACTTTCAGCACATTGGGCAGGTCTTCCGCACCGTCGCCCACTTCGTTTTCACCGATGTTGGCGGCGTAGATGACCTTTTTCATGGTGAGCAGGAACCAGCCTTCCGCGATCTCCCGCTGCTCTTTGGTCATGGGCGCGGTGCGGGCGGGCTTGAGGCTGTTCATGTGGTCCAGCAGGATTTTCGCGGTCTCCACTTCCTCCGCCTGCTTCTTGTCGCCGCTTTTGAGTAAATGCTCGGCTTTGTCCAGGCGCTTGGTCACGGTTTCGATGTCCGCCAGCACCAGTTCGGTCTGAATGGTTTCGATGTCGCGGGCGGGGTCCACGCTGCCGTCCACATGGATGACATTGCCGTCTTCAAAGCAGCGGACCACATGCACGATGGCGTCCACCTCGCGGATATGGCTCAAAAATTTGTTGCCCAGACCTTCGCCCTTGCTGGCGCCCTTCACGAGGCCCGCGATGTCCACGAATTCCAGCACGGCGGGAGTGTACTTCTCGGGATGGTACATTTCCGCCAGCACATCAAGGCGGCTGTCCGGAACGGCGACCACGCCCGTGTTGGGTTCGATGGTGCAGAAGGGATAGTTGGCTGCCTGCGCGCCCGCGTTGGTGATCGCGTTGAAAAGGGTGCTTTTGCCTACATTGGGAAGTCCGACAACGCCAAGTTTCATAAAATTCTCCTAACCGCCGAAAAGGCTCGTTATTTTGATGGATAGACATTTCTATACAGAATTATTATAGCAGAAAATATGGATTTTCACAAGACCGGAAGCACTCCGCGGTGTAAAGAATTTACGGAAGCGGACAGAACACCTTATTATGCGGATTGTTCCATCTTTGAGAAGATAAATGAAAAAAACCGAACCGCCGCCGGGATTTCTCCCGACAGCGGCCGGCCTTGGTGGAGTTGGTACGCAGATACCTATATATTAAGCAAGCTTGAGGGAAGCTATGCTTTCGGTGATATCAACCTTCTCGTTGGCGAAGTCCAGAATTTCAGCCATGAAAGAGCTGTCTTCGGGATCAAGCGTCAGAATGATGGTGTAATCATTCATATTCATGCCGAGGAAGGTTGCGAGCTGTGCCATATTATTATCTGCCAGCTCCTTGAGGGAGAAGTTCAGCTTCACGCCGCCTACATCAAAGGTGAACTCGTCAAAGTTGTAGTCATTGATGAGCTCTTTGATGAGGCCGAGGTTCAGCTCGAGATGACGCAGGGTGTACTTGCCGTCTTCATCGCTCTTGGCGATGATAGAGGCGTTATCCTTATCAAAATCGTAGGGCTTGAGTTCCCAGTCGATGTTGGTAACGATGTCGCCCAGACCTTCGGTATCCTGTGCAGCAGCGTTCTTGAAGTTCACGCGATAGCTGTCGCCGCAGGCAGAGCACTTCCACTCATCGTAGGAGAGATCGCCTTCGGTTACGGAATTCTTCAGGTAGTTGTGTCCGGTGGGCTTCACGGACTTGCAGCCGGAAAGGGTCTTGCCGCAGACGGTGCACTTCTCACTGGCAGTGGAACCATATTCGGTGCAAGTGGGTGCTTTGGCGGGGATGTTCTCAATTACATGTCCGAGAGCGGGTACATCTTCCTGAGCCACGAGCACTTCGCCGCAGACGGAGCAGATCTTACCTTCAGTCTTGCCGTCTTCGGTGCAGGTGGGGGCTTTCGCACTCAGAACGACTTCCTTATGACCAGTTGCCTTGATGACTTCCTGTGCCTGTGCGACATCGCCGCAAACGGAGCAGATTTTGCTCTCGGTGTAGCCGTCTTCGGTGCAGGTGGCGGGCTTTCCTTCGGTCACTTCATAAGTGTGAGCGGTTACGGTAGCGGACGCGCTCTGTACGGGGTTGGATACCAGTACAATGTGGTCGCCGTGAGACAGCGTCTTGGGTACGGTGTAAGTGCCATCCTTGTCGATGCCGACAAAGGTATCAGCGCCGTCTACCCAGATTTCGGTCTTTGCGGACACATTACTCACGGTGATGGTAATAACACCATCTGTATAGGAAGCACTCAGGTTGATGGCGGGAGCTTCGAAGGTGCAGGAAGCGCTCTGGGTGGCAGAGGATACCAGCAGAGTGTGAGAGCCGGCCGCAAGAGGCTTGGAGAGCGTATAGGTACCGCGGGCCTTCACGCCGACACCGGTGGACTCGCCGTCAAGCCAGAGTTCAAGGCGGCTGTGCACGCCCTTAACGGTGTAGGTGATGATGCCGTTCTTATAGGAAGCGCCGATGGAGAGTTCTGCTTCATCGGGTTCCTCGGTGGGAGTGGCGGTGGGCTCAGCAGTAGGCTCAGCGGTGGGTTCGGGAGTAGTGGTGGGTTCGGGAGTAGCGGTGGGTTCGGGAGTGGCAGTCGGCTCCGCAGTGGGCTGTGCACCTACTGTAAAGGAGCAGCTTGCGCTGCCGCTGATGCCGCTGACAGTCAGGGTATGAGTACCATCAGAAAGAGTCTTGGAAATGGTTCCGGACTTGCTGCCGCTCACACCGATGCCGGTGGAACCGCCGTCAAGCCAGAGTTCGCCTCTTCCATCAAAATCACTCACAGCATAGGAAATGACCCCATCCTTATAACTGGCAGAAATCGAGGCCGCCATAGCGGACATCGCCAGCATCAATGCCAGTACGACAGCCAGGATCATACTGATTTTCTTCTTCATTCGTCATTCCTCCGGGTGGTTAAATCAAACTTATGATTGGCTCCGCTGCCACGAAAGCAGCAGCGGAGCCGGAGATTATGTATATCGGAAGTTATAGAATCGGATTACTTTTCTACTGCAGCAAGGATGTTGCAGGAACTCATGGGAACGGAAGCGCAGTTCTTGGTGGTGGTGACAACTACGGTGATGCCGCAGAAGTTGTTCACGCCGTAACCGACTTCGAATTCACCATCGATAACTTCAGCGCGCATGGTGATGTAGTTATCGAAGTTGTTGAACCATACGGTCACACGAGCATATACCTTGTCATATGCTTCACCGTCTTCAACGATGACCTTGCCGGTGGTGGCGTTGGAATCCATGGTGTTGATGGTGATGCTGTATTTGCCGTATTCAGGATCATCTTCACCGGTAGCGGGGATCTCTTCGCAGCCTCTGAGGACTTTTTCGCAGACCTCGCAGATGACACCGGCGGTACGGCCGGGCTCGGTAGCAGTGGGCTCAATGCGCTCTACATCCTTGGCGACATGACCTTCAGCCTTGATGGTGATCTTGGCGGTGTAATCGCACAGTTCGCAGGCTCTCTTCTCGTAGCCGTCTTCGGTGCAGGTAGCTTCAACCTTCTCTATTACCTTGTAGAAGTTCTTGTGTTCAGTATCCTTGGCGATAGGATCAACTTTCTTCTCGCCGCATTCGCAAACAAGAGTCTTGCTGCCTTCCTTCTGGCAGGTAGCTTCAACGATCACATATTCAGCCTTCTCAGGATCAAAGCCCTTGCGTTCCCAGATGTGACCGAGCGCATCGATCTCTTCGGGCAGGGTATCGGGATTGATGACATTGCATCTGCCGCAATACAGAGCGCCGGTGTTGCCCTTCTCAGTGCAGGTGGGTTCCTTGTCACCAAGGAGCTTCCAGTCGCCGTGACCGAGCTTGACAATAACGAGATCCTTCTCAGTAACTTCAGCGTCGATCTTGGACTTTTCGAAATCCTTCTCGTCAACGATCAGAGAGAAGAACTTGTTGCAATCGGGGCATTTAGCATAAGCGATCTTGCCATCTTCGGTGCAGGTAGCGGGAACTTCCTTATAAAGCACAGCATTCTTGTGATTGGTGGCAGGAATGGCCTTCGTTTCAGCCTTGAGTTCGCCGCAAACCTTGCAAACATCATAAGCTTCCCAACCATCTTCGGTGCAGGTAGCAGCCTTTGCAGCCTTGGTTTCCCAGGTATGAGCCTTCTTTTCGATCTTAATGGGCTCAAACTTCTCGTCGTCAGCAACCCACTCGCTGCCATCAAGAGAAACCTTGCCGCAATCAGGGCACTTGTAGTAGCCCTTGTAGCCTTCCTTGGAGCAGGTAGAATCCACACCAAGAACGGTAACCTTATTCTTGTGATTCAGAGCGGGGATAGCCGCGCCTTCTTTATCCTCGAGCTCACCGCAGGCGGAGCACTTCTTATAAGCCTCTTTGCCGTCTTTATCGCAGGTAGCAGGAACTTCGGGAACCTCTACAAAGTCATGACCCAGTGCTTCAACGAAGTCTTCGATGACTTCCTTGCCGCAGAACTTGCAGACCTTGTCGGTGTGACCCTGAGCGATGCAGGTGGGAGCAACGACGGTGATATCCCACACATGATCGGGCAGCTTTTCAGTTTCGTTAATTCTGTAAGTGCGATAGCAGGACAGGCACAGAGCATTATCATAACCGCCATGCTCGCAAGTTGCTTCAACAGAATTGAGAATGTAATAGTTATGCTCACCGGTCGCCTGCACGGTCTCAGACTTCGTGGCACGGCAATCTTCGCAACGGTAATACTTGGCACCCTCGTTCAAGCAGGTAGGGGCAACATAGCGATACTCCTCATAATTGTGTGCGACCTTGAAGTAATCCTTGCACACAGAGCAGTATGCATTGTGATACTCTTCATCACCGGAAATCGCCTGATATCTGGTGAAATTGTGTTCACCGGTAGCAGCAAGTTTTTCCGTAGCGGTCTCGGTCTTGCCGCAGGAGGGGCATTTGAAGGTGATAGTCTTCACACCCTCATTTGCGCAAGTGGGTTCAGTAGTAACCTTCTCACTGTCAAAGACCATCTCGATCAGACAATCGGGACAGACAGGAGTCTCTACTTCAGCGTGAGCAACCACGAAGGCTGCCATTACCATGACAAGCGAGAGGATCATCACGGCAACTAAACGATTGAGTTTCATTCCACAACTTCCTTTCTCATTGCGCTCTACGCGCAATCTAATTACAGACCATAGTATACATTATTCTAATAATCTTGTCAATAGTCTGTGGCAATTTAATTTTCTTTGTTTTAGTATATATTTCTATCAATAGGAGGCTCGGTATGGATCAGATCAAAAACATTATTGGCACTGAAATCAAAAAAATCAGAAAAAGCAAGAAAATTTCGCAGGAAAAGTTAGCGGAAATGAGTGAACTACACCCGACTTATATCGGGCAAATTGAGCGCGGTGAAAAAAATGTATCTGTGGATGTACTCATTCGTATACTATCGTCTATGGATGTCAAGCTGTCGAATTTCTTCTCCACGATCGATGTTGTCAATCAAACCGCACAAACAGACAAGGCGGATTACGCCATGCAGCTACTGCAAATGGAATCCGAGCAGTTGAACGCTCTATTGAAAATCGCGGAGATCATCCGCAGTATAGAATCCTGTCAGAACGGCAGAAGCTGAAAACAACTTTCCAAAACAATTTATCCTTGCCGGTTACGGCAGGGGATTTATACGCTGTAACTTTCATGTGAGTGTATGCCTTCCCGGATACCGCGTGAACATCGGCAGAATAAAGCAAGTGGCTGTGAAAGAACTTTTCTTTCACAGCCACTTTAGTTTTGTTTTTTTATCTGATTTCGACTGCGTACCTGGAAGAGATCCAGCCGACCTTGCCGGCGTAGGTCACGAGGAACCACATGGTGCCGTTTTCATCGCGCTGGATCGCGGTGCACTTCACGGTCTTGCCCTTGGGGATGCTGCTCAGGATCTTGCTGTTCTTGGTGGTGGCCTTGTTGCGGATGTTCACATTTCCGGTGGTCTTAACAAGACCGATTTCCTTGGTGCTTTCATGCAGATACACGGAAGAAGCCCAGCCGGTCTTGCCCTTCGCGGTCTTTACCTTGTACCAGACAACGCCGCGCGCATCGTCTTCCCAGATGTCTTCGTCGATCATGGTCACCTTGTCGCCCTTGTGGATCACGGTGATGATGCCGTAGTCAAGGCCGGGGCCCTTGCGCAGGTTGCAGTTGCCGGTGGCGGTGAGAATCCTCTTTGCGTTGCTTTCGGCCATGGCCGCGGTGCAGAATACAGTTGCCAGTACGAGTACGATTGCGATGATCTTCTTGATAGCCTTCATTGTTTTTTTCCTCCGTTTTTTGTCCGCGCTCTTTGGCGCTCGTTTTTGTTTGACGCCTGTATATACGAGGGGATACGGAGGATGGCTACCGAAAATCAAAAAAAGTATCAAAAAATCTTTGCGGCGGAAATGATACGAAAAAAGCCGCCGCTTTTGCGGCAGCCTTTTGTTTCTTATAGAAGGAATACTCCGTTTTTACGGCAGATCTCCATGGTGTCTTCGTCCCACTTGCTCACCTGCACCTCGCCGATGTGGCACTTCTGGAGGATCAGCATGCAGATGCGGCTCTGTCCCAGACCGCCGCCGATGGTCAGCGGCATTTTGCCGGTCAGGAGATCGCGGTGGAAAGGGAGATTTCTGCGTTCGGTGTGTCCGCTTTCGATGAGCTGCTTTTCCATGGCTTCCTCGTCCACGCGGATGCCCATGGAGGAGATTTCGAAGGCGCGGCCCAGCACATCGTTCCACACGATGATGTCGCCGTTCAGGTTCCAGTCGTCGTAATCGGGGGCGCGTCCGTCGTGGGGAGCGCCGCTTTTCAGTTTCTTTCCGATCTGCTCGATGAAGATGGTGCCGAACTTACGGGCGGCGGCGTCTTCGCGCTGCTTGGGCGTGTAATCGGGATACAGGTCTTCCAGTTCCTGACCGGTCACGAATGTCACATTGGGGTTGATGACGGGGGTCAGCACGGGGAACATGGCGCAGGCCGCCATTTCGGTGGCAGCGAGAGCGCGCACGATGACCCGCACGGTATTTTCCAGATAGTCCCGATTGCGGTCGGAGCGGGAGATGACCTTTTCCCAGTCCCACTGGTCCACATAGATGGAGTGGATATTGTCGATGTCCTCATCCCGGCGGATGGCGTTCATGTCCGTGTAGAGGCCTTCGTGCATGGCAAAGCCGTAGTCCCTGAGCGCCTGACGCTTCCACTTGGCGAGGGAATGGACGATTTCCATGTCCTTGCCTTCGATTTCACGGATGCCGAAGGTCACAGGGCGCTCGACGCCGTTCAGGTTGTCGTTCAAGCCGGAATCGGAGGACACGAACAGGGGCGCGCTGATGCGCAATAGCCCCATGCTCTCGGCAAAGATGTGCTCGAAAGTGTCCTTTACATATTTGATCGCCTTTTCCGTCTCCTGAACGGTGAGCAGGCTCTTGTAACCGGCGGGAATGTAGGTGGATCTCATGGTTTTTACCCCTTTTTGGATGCGTATGACTGATTATAACACTTTTCCGCCCTTTCGTAAATAGAAAATTGTGTTATCCGGTCCTTTCAAGTAATTTAACTTGACAGACCCGCTTTTCCGTTATATAATTTACAGGCTAAGTCAAAAGGGGGAGCGCTCAAGTGGAAAAGCGGGTGGAACTGAATCTTTTGCTCGACTTCTACGGCGCGCTGCTCACGCCGCACCGCTGCGAGATCGTGCGGCTGTATGTGGAAGAGGATATGTCCCTCCAGGAAATCGCCGAAACCTTCGGGATCAGTCGCCAGGCGGTGCATGATTCCATCGTGAAGAGCGAAGCCCAACTGACCGGATACGAGGAAAAGTTGGGGCTGCTCGGGCGGTTCAAGGAAATGAAAGCCCAGATCGCGGACTGCCGCAGGGAACTGGAAAGCGCGAAAGCGTCCATTGCCCGGGCGGAGGAGATCCTCGGAAAAATCGATTGATGTAAAGCAAACATTCTTGACAAGGTGGTGACTGCCGTGGCGTTTGAAAGTCTTTCCGAAAAAATACAGGGCGCGTTCAAAAAACTGTCCTCCCACGGTAAGTTGACCGAAGCCGATGTCAAGGAGGCGATGCGCGATGTGCGCATGGCGCTGCTGGAAGCCGATGTCAACTACGCGCTGGTCAAGGATTTCGTCAAGAAAGTCACCGAGCGCGCGGTCGGAAGCGACATCCTTTCCTCTCTCACTCCTTCCCAGCAGGTCATCAAGATCGTCAACGAAGAGTTGACGGCGCTGATGGGCGGCACGAATGTGAAACTCACCCGCTCGTCTTCCGTTCCCACCATTTATATGATGTGCGGTCTTCAAGGCGCGGGCAAAACCACCATGTGCGCCAAGTTGGCCAAGATGCTCATCAAGGACAATAAAAAGCCCCTTCTGGTCGCGTGCGATGTATACCGCCCCGCCGCCATCCGCCAGCTTCAGATCGTCGGCGGTCAGGCAGGCGCCACCGTCTTTGAAAAAGGACAGGGCGATCCCGTGACCATCGCGAAGGAAGCCATCGAGCATGCCCGCTACTACGGCTTCGACACCGTGATCATCGATACCGCAGGCCGCCTGCACATCGATGAGAAGCTGATGCAGGAACTCAAGGACATCAAGTCCACGGTCAAGCCCACCGAGATCCTTCTGGTCGTGGACGCCATGACCGGTCAGGACGCGGTCAATGTGGCGGACACCTTCAACAAAGACCTCTCCGTGGACGGCGTCATCCTCACCAAACTGGACGGCGATACCCGCGGCGGCGCGGCCATCTCGGTCAAGGCCGTCACCGGCAAGCCCATCAAGTTCAGCGGCGTCGGCGAGAAACTGACCGACATCGAGCCCTTCTACCCCGACCGCATGGCGGGCCGCATCCTGGGCATGGGCGATGTGCTGTCGCTCATCGAAAAGGCGCAGGATGTCATCGACGAAAAGGCAGCCGAGGATCTGGAAAAGAGCCTCCGTTCCCAGCAGTTCACTCTGGAAGAGTACCTCATGCAGTTCCGTCAGATGAAGAAGATGGGCTCCGTGGGGGACATCCTCAAGATGATCCCCGGCCTCGGATCGAAACTCAACAATGTGGAGATCGACGAAGGCAAGTTCCAGAAGGCGCAGGCCAAAAACGAAGCCATCATCCTTTCCATGACCAAGGCGGAACGCCGCCATCCCGATATCCTGAACGCCTCCCGCAGGCGCAGGATCGCCGCCGGCAGCGGCGCCACCGTGCAGGAAGTCAACCTGCTCATCAAGCAGTTCGAACAGACCAAGGACATGATGAAGCAGATGATGGGCACCAAGGGCGCCAAGGGAGCCGCCATGCGCCGCATGATGAAGGGCTTCGGCGGAAAAATGTGAGGAAAACCGGAAACACCGGATTCCATATAGAAGTTGTATATCATAATAGGAGGAACTACCATGGTTAAGATCCGTCTGAAGAGAATGGGCATGAAGAAAGAGCCTTTCTACCGCGTTGTCGTATGTGACAGCCGCTTCCCCCGTGATGGCCGTTTCGTTGAGGAAATCGGTTATTACAATCCCGTTTCCGATCCCGCCGTCATCAAGTTCGACGAGGAAAGAGCAAAGTATTGGCTCGGCACCGGCGCTCAGCCTTCCGATACCGTTCGCGGCCTGCTGAAGAAGAGCAATCTGCTTTAATTGAAGTGAGGTTTCCCGCGATATGGATATGAGTGCTCTCGTCAGATTTGTCGCCGCTTCTCTGGTCGACAATCCCGAGGCAGTTGATGTGCGCGAAGTCGAAGGACCCGAATCCATCGTCATCGAACTGCGCGTTGACCCTGAAGACATGGGCAAAGTCATCGGCAAGCAGGGCAGGATCGCCAAGTCCATCCGCTCCGTTGTCAAGGCCGCGACCGTGAAGAACGAAAAGCCCGTGTTCGTGGAAATCGTCTGACACATGATAAGACGCTGCCGTCAGGCAGCGTCTTTCCATTGAGTATGCGAGAGCATGCTCTTTTTTATTGTTCAGGCAAACCGCGGCACGCTTCGGCACAGAGGCTTCTCGCGCTGTTCTGCACCGCCGAAACGGAAACCATGTTTATATGTCAGAAAAATGGGCTCATCATCCGCAGCGAAGGATCTTTCGAAAGCACCGCCACCGGCTATATCCCGTACGGGGAGCAGGTCACGGTGACGGGGCGCGAAGATTAACGCGGAATGACTGGCATTTTTCCGGAAATGATGTATAATGGGTATAGAATCTTTGATACTGCGGAGTACCCATGAACAACAAACTCGATCTGTTTCTGACCTTTTTCAAAATCGGCGCCTTCACTTTCGGCGGCGGTTATGCCATGGGGCCGCTCATCCGCGAGGAAGCGGTGGAAAAGAAAAAGTGGATCAGCGATGAAGACATGCTGGACATCATCGCCATCGCCGAATCCACGCCCGGCCCCATCGCCATCAATTCCGCCACCTTCGTGGGCTACAAGACCGCGGGTGTACTGGGAAGCGCCTGCGCGACACTCGGCGTGGTGCTGCCCTCCTTCCTGATTATCGTGCTGCTGGGGTCGCTGCTGGACAGGTTCTCCTACCTCAAGCCCGTCAAGTACGCCTTCTTCGGCATTCGCGCGGGCGTGCTGGCGCTGGTGCTGAAAGCCCTTATCTCCATGTACAAAAAGTGCAAAAAGGATCTGTTCGGCTACATTCTCATGGCGGCGGCGTTTATCTGGGTAGCGGTATTCGGCTTTTCCTCCATCGCCATCCTCGCCATCTGCGCGGCGGCGGGACTCATCGCCTACACTTATAAGAGAAGGAGGGAAGCGAAATGAGCGTACTTTCCCTCTTCCTCATGTTCTTTAAGATCGGTCTGTTCACCTTCGGCGGCGGCTACGCCATGCTGCCCCTCATCCAGCAGGAGGTCGCCTCCCGCGGGCTCATGAGCATGGAGGAACTGACCAACTTCGTAGCGGTCAGCGAATCCACGCCCGGTCCCTTCGCGGTCAACATCGCCACCTATGTGGGCATGCACTCCGCGGGCATCCGGGGGAGCGTCTGCGCGACACTCGGCGTGGTCATGCCCTCCTTCATCGTGATCCTCATCGTGGCGCACTTCTACGAAAAGTTCAAGGAAAGCCACACGGTGAAGGGCGTCATGAGCGGTCTGCGTCCCGCGGTGGTCGGTCTGCTTGCCGCGGCGGTCCTCTCCATGGGCAAAACGGTGCTGTTCCATGTGGAAGAAGGCATGGGGAAAGCGGTGGAACTGATGGGTACGGGTCTTTCCTTCGTGCCCGCCGGGCTCATCGTGAGCATCTGCATCTTCGCCCTTACGGCGTATCTCGGCATCAAAAAGAAAGTCCATCCCATCAAACTGATCCTCCTCTCCGCCGCCCTCGGCATCGGGGTGATGTACGGTCTGGAAGCGGTAGGAGTGCTGTAAAAAACGCGGCGGTTAGAAAACCGCCGTTTTTTCTTTCATTCAACCGTTTTCTGTTGCTATTTTCCCGGAAAAATGTTACAATTACCCCAAATGAAAGGGGCTGTCTTTATGGGAAAGAAATTCTTTTTGCTGCTTCTCGTCCTGCTGGGCGTATTTTTTACTGTCTCCGCGCAGGCGTCCGCGAATATCGCGGCGGATTCCGTTCCGCAGTACGCGTTTTGCGAGGAGCCGCTTACCCTGACGCTCACCCGCGCCGCGGGTCAGGCGGAAAACTGCACGGTCGGTTTCGGCAAGACCGAGTACACCGTACATTTTGAGGCTGAGGACAGCGAAAAGGAACTGGTCATCGACCTTCCCGTCCTCAAAAAAGCGGCGGTCTACAATATCACCGTGGGCGGCAAAAAGGTTTCCTCCGTCACGGTCCTGCCGCGCCCCTCGTTCACCTTCACCAAGGGCTATGCCTGCGCCAAGAGCGGAACGGAAGTGAAACTGCTTGCCGGGATCGACAAGGTCTCCATGCTGGGCAGCAGCAAGATCTATTTCGAACTGCGGGACGAAGACGGAAATGTCTGGGATTCCAAGATGTTCCACAAGGACGGCGCGAACCGCAATTTCGTGTTCAGGATTCCGGAAGAGAAGGACGGGCAAAAGGTATTCCGCGTTGCCGTGTTCCTGGGGGAGGACAGGCTCTCCGACTGGGCGCCCGTATTTATAAAGGAAGACATTCAGGTGCTGCGCCGTTTTGACACTTCCGATGAAAAGACACTGGTCATCACCGTGGACTGCGGCGCGGGAGACACCCAAAAAACCAAAGAGTGGATCCGGATCCTGCAGGAGCGCGGTGCCCGGGCAACTTTCTTCGTGGAAGGCCAGTGGGCGCTCAAATATCCGGATGCTGTGAAAGCCATTGATGACGCGGGTTTTGAAATCGGCACGCACACCTATACCCATCCCAATTTCACGACCCTCGATTCCCTCAGCAAAATCTACAAGGAAATCGATGAAGGTACCCGTATCCTCCGTGATATCCTCGGTGAGGACTACGAATTCCGGCTGTTCCGTTATCCTTACGGAGACTGGACCTATACCACCAACCTGATCGTCCGTGACCGCGGACTGGAACCGGTGCAGTGGGCGGAAAGTTCCGGGGATGCGGAAGACGGAACAACCGTCAACAAGATCCTGAAAAAACTCCAAAATATGAAGCCGGAAAGCGGCTCCATCATCCTGTTCCACAACGGTTCCATGGCGCTGTCCCATTACGGCGAGGCGTTTGACTATTTCATGGAGCAGGGCTATAAACTGGTAGCCGTGGGCGATCTCATGCCGGACGGACCCTACACCATCGACGAAAACGGCGTGCTGCGCGAAATCGGACAATAAGGCATCGATATGAAAAAATACATCATTTCCGTCCTGTTTTCCCTCCTTTTGCTCACGGGGCTTGCCCTCGCGGACGGCACCTATTATGTGGAGAAGGACACCTACGCGGCGCCGCCGCTCATGGGCGAATGGACCTATACGATCGAGAACGGTTCCGTTCTGCGCATTTCCACCTACGGGAAATTCAAGGGGCTGAAACTCGGCAAAACCGTCATCGAGGCGATGAGCGGCACCGAAAGGGTGACCATCGACGCGGAAGTCGTGCCGAAAATCACGGGCATTTCCCTGACGAAAAATACCGTGATGCTCAAAGCCGGCGAAACCTATGCTCCCGAAATCACGGTGAAACCCTCTTCCGCCACCGCGAAAGCGCTGCGGGCGGAGAGCAGCGATGAAAGCGTCGCTTTCGCAGACGCGGACGGTATGGTCCGGGCAGTAGGTCCCGGCAGCTGCAAAATCATATTCACTTCCGCGGAAAAAACCGCGACCCTCACGGTCACGGTGTATCTGCCCGCGGAGTGCGTGTTCTTCCCGGAGGAAGCGTACAGCGTGAATGTGAAAAGTTCTCTGGAACTTTCACCGGTATTTGAACCCGCGGGCGCGGGCGCGGACAACATCGACTGGAACAGCAGCGATCCCTCCGTCCTGACCGTCAAAAACGGAAAAGTGACCGCTCTGAAAGTGGGCGAAGCAGTGATTTCCGCCACGCTGCCCAACGGACTGTGCGCGCGGTGCACGGTCCGCGCCGTGATTCCTGTTCAGAAAATCACCCTCAAAAAAACGACCATCAAGGTGGGCGGCAACAAACAAGCCCAAATCGAGTGGACGCTTTCTCCCTCGAACGCCACCGAAACGGCGCTCACCTTCACTTCCTCCGATCCCGCCGTCGCGACCGTTGATGAAAACGGTGTCATCACGGGCGTTTCCAAAGGCGCCTGCCGCGTCACGGTCATGAGCGCGAGCGGCAAAAAGGCGGTCGTCGATGTGCAGGTCAGCTGGAAAGCCGTCAAGGGCATTTACAACCTTACCCTGCAGGCGGCTCCGTATGCCGGGGAAACTTACGCCATCAAGGCGTCTGTCGAGCCCTTCGACGCATCGGACGGCGTGATCTTCTACATGAGCAGCAATCCCGAAATCGCATCGGTCGATGAAAATGGCGTCATCACGGCACGGAAGGAAGGCTCCGCCGTCATCACCATGACGACCCGGGAAGTCGGCTTTTTCTCCGGATGCGCGGTCACCGTACGCCCGGCCGGGGAAAAGCGCCTCGCGGGCGTGACCATCGGCATCAACCCCGGCCATCAGATCAAGAAGAACGCAAAGCAGGCACCCATCGCGCCCGGTTCCAAAACCATGGGCGCTCTGAACAACGGCTGCGCGGTCGGCGTCAAAACAAGGATTTACGAATATCAACTGACACTGGATGTCTCCCTGATCCTCCGGGATCTCCTGGAGGAAGCGGGGGCGACGGTCATCATGACCCGCACGGAAAACGATGTGGAACTGACCAACATCGAGCGCGCGGAAATGCTGAACGCGGCGCAGGTGGATCTCGCCGTTCAGATTCATGCCGATAATAGTGACAAAAATACGAAGCACGGGCTCTCCACCTACTCCAGGGCTTCCGGTGAATTCCAAATCGCGAGTTCCGCCGCGTCGATTTTGGTGCACGACGCCCTGCTCAAAAGCACCGGCGCCGCGGATGCGGGCGTCCATCTGCACGACGGCTACATGAGCCTTAACTACAGCACCACTCCCACCATCCTCGTGGAGATGGGCTACATGAGCAACCCGGAGGAAGATGTGCTGATGAGCACGCCCGAATACCAACGGAAACTGGCGCAGGGCATGTTTGACGGCATCTGCGACTTCATGGGACGGTAAAAGATCCGCCGCGGGATTTTTCTCCGCGGCGGGTTTTTTGATTTTTTTGATTTTGTTTGTTTCCCGCTTTTCTTTTACCAGATCATGTTCACATCTCCTTTCAAATTTGCTGGTTTATCGTGTTTTTTGTCTGATTTTGTTTTGCTTTCGGTTTCATCTTCTCTTTTTGTTTCTTACCAGATCATGTTTTTCATCTCCTTTCGCAGTGTTTTTTTCACTTACACCCGTATATACGATCTTCCGCGGAAGATGGCTACAAAAATTCTCGTTTATCTTGAATTTTTCTGTAAAATGGTCTATGATAGTACCATCAATCTATGGGAGGACTCACCATGCAGTACGGCTACTATGACGATAATAACCGCGAATTCGTGATCACCGCGCCCGATACGCCTTCCCCCTGGATCAACTATCTGGGCAGCGAGGATTTCTTTACCCTCATTTCCAATACTTCCGGCGGTTATTCCTTCTACCGCGATGCCCGCCTGCTGCGCATTACCCGCTACCGCTACAACAACGCTCCCCGCGACATGGGCGGCCAGTATTTCTACATCAAAGACGGTGACTCCGTCTGGACGCCCGGCTGGATGCCCGTAAAGGCAGCCCTCGATTCCTACGAGTGCCGTCACGGCATGGGCTACACCCGCATTTCTTCCGTAAAGGACAATGTGAAGGTCACCCAGACTTCCATGGTGCCCCGCGGCGTCAGCGCCCTCGTCACCAAGGTGGAAGTGGAAAACACGGGCAAGACCGAGAAGGCGCTCGACTTGTTCTCCTCCGTGGAATTCTGCCTGTGGAACGCCATGGACGACTCCACCAACTTCCAGCGCAACTTCTCCATCGGCGAGGTGGAGATCGAAGGCAGCGCCATCTACCACAAGACCGAGTATCGCGAGCGCCGCCGCCATTACGCGGTGTACGCGGTCAACAAGCCCATGGCGGCTTTCGAGACCGACCGCGACACCTTCCTCGGCATGTATAACGGTTATGATCGCCCCGACAAGGTGTTTGAAGGCAATCTCTCCAATTCCGTCGCGTCCGGCTGGGCGCCCGTGGGCTGCCACCAGATGAAGATGACCCTGAAGCCCGGTGAGACTGAAACCTGCATCTTCGTCCTCGGCTACTGCGAGAATCCCCTCGAAGAAAAATTCATCGCGCCCAATGTCATCAATAAGGCGCCCGCCTACAAGATCCTGGACGCGTTCAGGACCGAAGCCCAGTTCGACGCCGCCATGGAAGAACTGCGCGTCTACTGGGACGGCCTGCTGTCCACCTATCAGGTGGAGACCGGAGAAGAGCGTCTGGACCGCATCGTCAATGTGTGGAACCAGTACCAGTGCATGGTCACCTTCAACATGTCCCGTTCCGCCAGTTACTATGAGAGCGGAATCGGCCGCGGCATGGGCTTCCGCGATTCCACGCAGGACCTGCTGGGCTTCGTGCACCTGATCCCCGAACGCGCCCGCGAGCGCATCATCGATATCGCCTCCACCCAATTCCAGGACGGCAGCGCGTATCACCAGTATCAGCCCCTCACCAAGCGCGGCAATTCCGATATCGGAAGCGGCTTCAACGATGACCCGCTGTGGCTCATTTCCGGCGTCGCCGCCTATGTGAAGGAGACCGGAGACACCTCCATCCTGTTCGATTCCGTGCCCTTTGACAACGACGAATCCGTCGCCCGGCCCCTCCACGAGCACCTCAAGCGCTCCTATCACTACACCATCGACCACAAGGGTCCCCACAAACTGCCCCTCATCGGCCGCGCGGACTGGAACGACTGCCTGAACCTCAACTGCTTCTCCGCCGAGCCCGGCGAATCTTTCCAGTGCACCGCCAACTTCGAGAGCGGCGTCGCGGAATCCGTGTTCATCGCGGGCATGTTCGTGTCCGTTTCCGATGACTATGCCCGCCTCATGAAGATGGCAGGCCGCGAGGACGAAGCGGCTCTGGCGCCCATCGAGAAGGAGGCTATGACCAAAGCGGTGCTGACCGCGGGCTGGGACGGCGAGTGGTTCGTCCGCGCCTACGACGCCTTCGGAAAGAAGGTCGGCTCCGACGAGTGCGAAGAGGGCAAGATCTACATCGAGCCCCAGGGCTACTGCGTCATGGCGGGCATCGGCGTGAAGGAAGGCTACGCCCAGAAGGCGCTGGACTCCACCCGCAAGTATCTGCTGTGTGACCATGGCATCGCCATCCATACGCCGCCCTACACGAAGTACCATCTGGAACTGGGCGAGATCTCCTCCTACCCCCCGGGATACAAGGAGAACGGCGGCATTTTCTGCCATAATAACCCCTGGATCGTCATCGCCGAAACCGTGCTGGGTCACGGCGACCGCGCCTACGATGTATACCGCCGCACCTGCCCCGGCTACATCACCGATCAGGAACTGCACCTGACCGAGCCCTATGTTTACAGCCAGATGGTAGCGGGTCCCTTCGCGCCCAAATATGGCCAGGCGAAGAACAGCTGGCTCACCGGCACCGCGGCTTGGACCTTCTACGCCATCTCCCAGTCCGTGCTCGGCATCAAGCCCGACTATGACGGACTTATGATCGATCCCTGCCTGCCCGCGGAGTTCAGGGACATCACCGTGACCCGCAAGTTCCGCGGCAGCACCTACAAGGTCCACATCGTGAACAAAGCCGGCGGCGAGAAAGGATGCATGACCCTGACCGTGGACGGCAAAAAGGTGGAAGGCAATGTCCTGCCCCTGCCCGAAACGAAGGGCGAGTATGCCGTAGAAGCGGTGCTCGAATAAACCATCAAATAGAGGATGCTCCTCATCCACCGCTGCGGCGGTCCCCATTCCCCTCGAAGAGGGGAAGTTGTCGGCGAAGCCGACGGATGAGGAGCGTGTCTTCCCAAAAACCGATCACCGCCCCCTCCATCACGGAGAGGGCGGTTCCTTATCTCACATTATCACTCTTTTTCCCAAATCCCGATGACTGCCCCGATTTCCTTAATCTCATAATCGGGTTTCAGCCCGCTTTTGTTTTCTTTCCCTTCGGGGTTGAACCAGCAGGTTTTGATCCCTGCATTCACCCCGCCTTTCATGTCGCTGGTCAGGGAATCGCCGACGATCAGCATTTCATCCGGCTTCACACCGGGATACGCGGCGAACACCGGGGCGAAAAACTCCTTTGTCGGTTTTTCATATCCGATCTCATCGGAGATGAACAGCCGGTCCATGAGCGGCATGAGCCCCGAAACGGCAAGTTTCCGGTACTGCGCCGTCTTGGTGCCGTTTGATACCACGCACTCGGGTACTTTTCCGTACAGCGCCTTCACCGTCTCGTACGCGCCCGGATAGAATACCGTTGTATCGCCGAGGCGGATCTGGTATTCCTCGTTGAAGGCGGGCGCGATGGCGGGGTCGATGCCGCGGGAAGTAAAAAACTCCGTGAAGCGCCCCACGAGGATCTCGGGTTTTGTCTTTTCGCCCCGCTCGAGGGCTTCCCACCAGCGCACATTGATGGCGGAATAGGCGGTGAGCATCTCGTCCGTGCACTCACCCAGACCGAACAAATCAAAGCATTTGCGGATGCCCGCCTTTTCCGCTTCGAGGAAGTTGAGGAGCGTGCCGTCCACATCCCATAAAATAAGTTTATACATGCTTCTCCTTAAAAAGAGTGAAAAGGGAGTTTCTCTTTTCCTATTATATTAGTCTGCCAGCGTTCCCATGGGATCCCGGGGATTCAGCACGGTCTTCTTTTTAGACAGCGCCTTCACCGGTTCTTTGGGCAGCAGGCTCTTTTTGACGACCGCCTGATACACGAAGGCATCGAACCACTCGTCATTCATCATGTAGTAGCCCTTCTTGCCCTTCTCATCGCCCCAGGAATTCCGGATCTTCCAGCGGACGGGCTTGCCGTTCACCTCGTGGTAGCCGGTGATGGTCATGGCATGGTTCATGGCGCTCATGCGGTAATCCGGTTTGTCTTCCTTGGAATATTTGAAGTCGATGCCGCCGAAGAGGGGGCCGTAGTCGGTAATGTCGCAGAGAAGGAAGCCGCTCTCGCGGTCGGAGAACCGGCCCACATCAGAACCGAACCACACGGATTCGCCCGCATCGATGGTCGCCATGACGGCCTTCTTGATGGTCTCCATGTCCGTGTTCAGATCTATGGTGCTGAGTTCGTGATTGTTAATGAAGGAGCTTTCGTTTGCCTTCGCGTTGTCGAAGATAAGTTCGGTGAGGGGCTGTTTGCCCATGGCGATGGCGGCGGTCCGCATGGCGGGACGGGATGCGTATACTTCATTCATGCGGGAAACGGATACACGGTCAATGATCAGAAGAATTCCTCCCATACCTGATCTTGCCAAGATTATAGCACAGAAATCTGCCTTCCGCAACGGGCGGGGAAAATTTGCGGAATTTACGCAACAGGAAGGAAAATTGTGTTTCCGCCGCCTTGTTTATTCCGCTTGCAATGTTAAATGGGTGTTGACAAACGGTTGAATTTGCAGTATAATTTTACATAACCGGTGGGTGGAATGACGCCTGCCACAAATTAAAAAAGGAGTGTATACCCGTATGAAGAAAATCCTTGCTCTCGTGCTTGCTATCATGCTGATGGCAACCTGCTGCGCAATGGCAGAGAAGGTCGGCGTATCCATGCCCACCAAGGACCTGCAGCGCTGGAATCAGGACGGCGAAAACATGTACAACAAACTGACTGAAGCAGGCTTCGAAGTGGACCTCCAGTTCGCTTCCAACGATGTTCTGCAGCAGCTCAACCAGGTCACCAACATGATCAATAACGGCTGCACCGTTATCGTCATCTCCGCCATCGAAGGCTCCTCCCTCGGCTCCGCGCTGGATCTGGCCAAGGAAAAGGGCGTGACCGTCATCGCTTATGACCGTCTGCTCATGGACAACGATGCTGTTTCCTACTACGCCACTTTCGATAACTACAAGGTCGGCGCCGTGCAGGGCACCTACATCAAAGAGCAGTTGGATCTCGACAACGCGGAAGGCCCCTTCTACATTGAGATCACTGCCGGCGATCCCGGCGACAACAACGCTTTCTTCTTCTACAATGGTGCCATGGATGTTCTGAAGCCCTACATCGCGGAAGGCAAGATCATCGTGAAGTCCGGCCAGATCGAGATGACCGAAGTTGCAACTCCCTCCTGGAAGACCGAAATTGCCCAGAACCGTGCCGAGTCCCTGCTCGACTCCTTCTATGCCGACGGCTCCGAGATCGACGCGTGGCTGTGCTCCAACGACTCCACCGCTCTGGGCGTAGTCAACGCTCTGGATGCCAAGTATGACGGCGAATGGCCCATTATCACCGGTCAGGACTGCGATATCTCCAATGTGAAGAACATCATCGCAGGCAAGCAGTCCATGTCCATCTTCAAGGATACCCGTACCCTCGCAGACCAGGTCGTCAAGATGATCGGCCAGGCGCTCAAGGGCGAGACCGTTGATGTCAACGATACCACCACTTACAACAACAATGTCATCACCGTTCCCTCCTTCCTCTGCGATCCCGTATTCGCGGATGTGAACAACTACGAAGAACTGCTGCTCGGTTCCGGCTACTACACCGCCGACCAGCTCAAGTAAGCAATCGCGGATGATGCAGATGGGGATGCCCATCTGCATCATTCCATACAACCGATGCCTGTAAAGGCGGAAAAAGGTCGTTTTTCAAACCGGTTCCGCACAAAGCGGCCTGATGTGAAGAATGACCTTTTTTCATCGTTAATCCGAAAGAATCGGAGGGAACAGAATGGCCAACATTCTCCTTGAAATGAAAAACATCACCAAGACCTTCCCCGGCGTGAAGGCGCTTGACGATGTTAACCTTCGGGTAGAGGAAGGAGAGATCCACGCTCTGGTCGGCGAAAACGGCGCCGGAAAATCGACCCTGATGAAGGTGCTGAGCGGAATCCATGCCTTCGGTACCTATGAAGGCGAAATCTATTATGACGGAAAACTCTGCCAGTTTACGAATATCAAGGATTCCGAAAAACTGGGCATCGTCATCATCCATCAGGAACTGGCGCTGGTGCCGGAACTGTCCATCGGCGAGAACATGTTCCTGGGCAATGAGAAGCGGAATAAAATCGGTTCCATCGACTGGAACAAAACCTATGCCGAGGCGGCAAAATACATGCGTCTGGTCGGCCTTAACGACGATCCTCATGAGATGATCAAGGACATCGGTACCGGTAAGCAGCAGTTGGTCGAAATCGCCAAGGCACTGGCCAAAAATGCCCGCTTGCTGATCCTTGACGAGCCCACTTCTTCTCTGAATGAAGAGGACTCCAAGGCACTTCTGGACCTGCTGCTGGACTTCAAAAAGAACCGCGGCATCACCTCCATCATCATCTCCCACAAACTCAATGAAATCGCCTATGTGTCCGACAAGATCACCGTCATCCGCGACGGTCACACCATCGAGACGCTGGACGCGAAGGCGGAAAAGGTGAGCGAGGACCGCATCATCAAGGGCATGGTCGGACGCGAGATGACCAACCGTTTCCCCAAGCGGGAAAATGTGGCCATCGGCGACATCGCTCTGGAAGTGGACAACTGGACGGTGCATCATCCTCTGTATCCCGAGCGCAAGGTCGTGGACGATGTGTCCATGTATGTGCGCAAAGGTGAAGTCGTGGGCATCTACGGCCTTATGGGCGCGGGTCGCACGGAACTGGCCATGAGCATTTTCGGTCAGAGTTACGGCACGAATATCTCCGGTCATATGAAACTGAACGGCAAGCCCGTCAAGCACCTCTCCAGCCCTTCCGATGCCATCAAGCACGGCATCGCCTATGTGACCGAGGACAGAAAGGGCAACGGCCTCGTGCTTCCCCAGTCCATCAAGGTCAATACCTCCCTTGCCAATCTGAATGCCGTCGCGAAACGCACGGTCATCGACAATGATAAGGAACACGCGGTGGCGGAAGAGTACCGCGAGAAACTCCGCACCAAGACGCCTTCCGTGGAACAGTTGGTCGGAAACCTGTCGGGCGGCAATCAGCAGAAAGTCCTGCTTGCCAAGTGGATGTTCACCGAACCCGATGTAATGCTGCTGGATGAACCCACCCGCGGCATCGATGTCGGCGCGAAGTATGAGATCTACTGCATCATCAATGACCTCGCCGCGGCGGGCAAGTGCGTGGTCATGATCTCCTCCGAACTGCCCGAGGTCCTCGGCATGTCCGACCGCATCTACATCATGAACGAAGGTAAGTTCGTGGGCGAGATGAAGGCGAGCGAAGCCACGCAGGAAAACATCATGACGGCGATCATGCAGTCGGGAAGGGGTGCATAACAATGAGTGAAAAAACCGTTCAAGCACCTGCCGTGAAGCAAGCCGAAAAGAAATTCAAAGCCGGCAAGTTCTTCCAGAAGTACACCATGATCATCGCCCTCGTGGTGGTGACGCTGGTATTCTCTCTGTGGAAGGGCAAGGAAGGGCTTATCCTCATGCCTTCCAACCTCACCGGACTCATCGCCGAAAACGGCTATGTGTTCGTGCTGGCGGCAGGCATGCTCATGTGCATCCTGACCGGCGGCAACATCGACCTGTCCGTCGGTTCCGTCGTCTGCTTTACCGCGGCCATCGGCTGCAACATGATGGTGGCGGGTGTATCCTGGTGGGTCACCGTCATCGCCATGCTGGCAATCGGCGGTCTCATCGGCGCGTTCCAGGGCTTCTGGATCGCCAAACTCAAGGTGCCCGCGTTCATCGCCACTCTGGCGGGCATGTATGCGTTCCGGGGACTCACCAATGTCATTCTGGACGGCATGCGCGTGGACATCACCAACCAGACCTTCCTGGATCTGTTCGGAAACGGCAAGACTTCCTATATTAAGGACTTTGTCCGCGGATGGTTCCCGGGTCTTGAAAACATCCTCAAAAAGGACAATGAGCCCCTTGCGAAACTCATCGGTCCCAACTACATCGCGAAGTTCAATGTGACCTGTCTGGCGATTTTCGTCATCGTGGCCATTGTGTTCGTGGTGGTGCGCGTGCTCTCCATCTGCAAGGAAAAGAAGCTGGGCATCTCCCGCTCCATTCCCACGCAGATCATCAGCACCGTCATCATCGCGCTGCTCCTCCTGTGGGTCGGCTATAAGTTTGCCTGCTACCGCGGCTTCCCGATGGTGCTTATCTGGATCGCGCTGGTATTGGGCCTGTGCAACTATGTCACCACCAAAAAGCGCATGGGACGCCACCTGTACGCCGTCGGCGGAAATGAAAAGGCCGCCGAACTTTCCGGCGTCAAGACCGGAAATGTGTACTGGTTCGCTTATGCCACCATCGGCGTGATGGCGGGTCTGGCCGGCGTGCTGACCGCAGCCCGCGCCAAGGGCATAGACCCCGTGTACGGCGAAGGCTACGAGATGGACGCCATTGCCGCCTGCTTCATCGGCGGCGCCTCCGCTTACGGCGGAAGCGGCAAAGTCTCCGGCATGATCGTCGGCGCGCTGCTCATGGGCGTCATCAACAAGGGCATGATCATCGTGGGCGTGGATGCCAACTACCAGAAAGTGGTCAAGGGCATCGTGCTCCTGTTGGCTGTGCTGTTCGATGTGCTGTCCAAGCGCAAGAAGAAGTAACAGGGAGAGGAGGATATCACAATGAATAAGAAAAATATGCTTGCGTTCGCCAAGAAAAACGCGATGCTGATCGTCCTGGTCCTTGTCTACATCCTCTTCGGTATCCTGACGGGCGGCGGCATCTTCGCGCCTTCCAGTTTCACGGAACTGATCAACCAAAATGCTTATGTCTACATCCTCGGCGCCGGCATGCTGATGTGCATGCTGACCGGCGGCAATATCGACCTCTCCTGCGGTTCCTTTGTCTGCCTGCTGGGCGCCTTCGGCGGTGTGTTCATGATCGTTTCCAAGATGAACACGGGTCTGTCCATCCTGCTGCTCCTGCTCATCGGCATTGCGTACGGCGTTATCCTCGGCGCCCTTATCGCCTATGTGCACATTCCGCCGTGGATCGCCACTTTGGCAGGTTACCTCTCTTTCCGCGGACTGGGTACCTCCATCCTTGCCAAGAACAGCAAGACCGGCTCTCTGGCGCCGTTTCCCAAGGATTTCATGAGCATCTTCTACGGCAGGATCTTCCCCACGGAAAAAGGCACCATGAACCTGCCCTGCTTCTTTCTGGGCATTGTCGCCGGGGCTGCCATCATCGCCGCGGTGTTGATGAACCGTAAAAACCGTCTTTCCAAGGGTTATGAAGCGGATTCCCTGACCACCGCTCTTGCCAAGAGTATCGCGGGCGCGGCGGTCATCATCGGGGTCATGACGATGCTTTCCTTTGACGGCGGCATCCCGATCACCCTTCTTTGGGTGGCGGGCATCATCCTCATCTTCACTTTCATCACCTCCAAGACCACCATCGGACGCCACTTCTATGTGGTGGGCGGCAACATCGAGGCGGCGCGCCTTTCCGGCGTCAACACCCGCAGGATCATGTTCCTCGCCTACCTGAACATGGCCATCCTCACCACCATCGCTTCCTTCACGGTCGTGGCCCGCTCCCAGTCCGCCTACGCTGATGTGGGCAAGAACTTCGAGATGGACGCCATCTCCGCCTGCGTCGTGGGCGGTGTCTCCGCCAGCGGCGGAGCCGGCACCGTGCTGGGAATGGTCATCGGCGCGACCCTCATCGGTGTCATCAACCTGGGCATGAGCCTTATCAGCCTTGACGCTAACTATCAGCGCATCATCAAAGGCATCGTGCTGTTGGCCGCCGTGGTCTTCGACATCGTGTCCAAGAAGCGCAACAAGTAAGGAAACCTGCAACCGATTTATGAAACCCCCGCGGTTTTCCGCGGGGGTTTCGGAACTGAGGGGCTTATGAAAAAAGGAAAGTATTTCAGTCAGGGTCTGTACGCGGTAGTCGCCCTGTTCCTCATGTACACCGGCTACGATCTGTTCCGCGGCAGGAACGATCCGGAAACTACCATGTCTCCGGCGATGGTCATCGTGTTCGCGGTATTTTTTGCCGCGGCGGGCATTGCGCTGCTCATCTATGCCATCTTCACCGGGCGCCGCATGAAGCAGGAAGAGCAGATTTCGGACACGGATGTCAAATAGGATCTCTGTATCCTTTTCCGTTTCGGCTTCGTATATACAGCTGAAATCAAAAAGAGGGATATGACCATGAAAAAACTGCTTCTTCTGACCTTCGCGCTCGTGCTCCTGCTCTGCGCCGCCGCGCTTTGCGAAACCGACTACTCCGACCCGTACAACTGGCTGTACTACGAAACGGATCGTGCGGACACGCAGGCGGATGTGTTTTTCCTTGCGCCTACCGCCACCACGGGCGACGCCGGGCACCTGTACTGGGCGGATTTCCACGATGAGAAATACTATAATAAGTTCGCCGGCGCAGTCAACATGCAGAAAGACCTCTATGGCCGCTCCGCCCGCTTTTTCGCGCCGCTGTACCACGAAGCGTTCCTGACCGCCTATTATGAAGGCAATGCGGATCTGTATCTGGACGCGGCATATGAGGATGTGCGCAGCGCGTTCATGTACTACATGGAACACGCCAACAACGGCCGTCCCGTGGTGATTGCGGGCTTCTCCCAGGGCAGTCAGATGAGTCTCAGGCTCATCAAAGAGTTCTTCGCGGGCAAGGACGCGGCAAAGCAGCTCGTTGCCTGCTACGCCATCGGCTGGCGGATCACGGATGAGGAACTCGGGGAGTATCCCGGCATCGGCTTTGCCCGTGGCGAAAAGGACACGGGCGTCATCGTCGCTTTTTCCTGCGAGGCGGAGCACATCACAAACAGCCTCATCATCCCGGAGGGCACCCGCACGCTCTGCATCAATCCTCTTACCTGGACAACGGATACGGCGTACGCGTACGCGTCGCTCAATGAAGGCGCCTGCTTCCTGAATACGGACGGCAGCGTGAACAGCGAGATCCCGTGCCTCACCGGCTGCTATATCGACCCCGTGCGCGGCGCGCTGAAAGTGCCGGATGTGGCGGAAGAGGAATATCCCGCGGGGCTCAAGGGTTTCGAGCAGGGCATCTACCATCTGTACGATTACCAGTTCTTCTACCGGAACCTGCAGAAAAATGTGGAAGCGCGCATCGCGAATTGGACGGAATGTAATTAACGGTTACTTAATCAAAAAAAGTGTTGACAAAAGGCCTGTAAAGTGTTATTATATATAGGCTCACCAAGCGGGGGATGCCTCCGCCGAGGGCAATGGACCTTGAAAACGATACAGAGAACAAGTACAGCGAAAGACAGTTAATTCTGAGAGAAATGAGTGAAACGCATTCAAGCCGAGCGTGTTGGCGCACGGGAGGCGAGGATGTAAGGATTAAACGCAAGAGTTTGATCCTGGC
>JAZLLT010000032.1:0-37037 GCA_045598325.1 Clostridia bacterium
CTGTACACCAGCATGAGGGCGTAACTCGCCATGCTGCGGGCGTAGTTGCTGCCGCACTCCATCTCGTTCCACGGGTTGCGCTTGGTGCCGTCGTAGCGGTCGCGGATGCTCTTGACCACGCGCAGACCCTCCTCCTCGAGCCCGTGCAGGATCATGTGGGTGGCGGCCTGATACTCGAATCCGTGCATGGATTCCTCGGCGTAGGGGATGGGCACCACGGGCTTTTCCGTCCCTTCAGGCCAGGAGCAGATGACGAGGCCCGCCTCATCGTTCAGGGCATAGATGCGGCAAGGGTTGAAGTAGTTCCGCATGGAGGACTTGTAGTTGTGCTTGTAGATGGCATTCAGGGCGCTGCTCACATGAGCGGGGTCGAGGATCTCGCCTACGCCCGACAGTTCGCACATCCACTGCGCCAGCACCTGATCGATGCTGCAGCCGCCCGCGATCTGGAACTTGACCTGCTTTGCCTCATCGTTCCAGTAGGTGCCCATTATGTCGCCGCCGGAGAGGGTCACGCCGCCGTCCGTGAAGGGAGTCAGAAGATCCTTGTCGCGGATATCGATCTTCTGGCAGTAGAATTCGCCGTTATACAGTTCGCTGTCGGTGAACGCCCTGCCTTTTTCGTAGAGTTCTTCAAACATTCCGGCGTCGGGGTCGTCCATCGCCCGCGCCATTTCGGACGCTGCCTTGAGCGCACCCACATAGAAGCCGTTCAGCCACGAGGAGGGTCCGAACAGTTCCATGTCGAGGGTGTGGTGCTGCCTGCCTGTGATGACGCCGCTCTTGTCGGGGTCCCATATGTCTTTGTTGGTGGGAGCCCACGCGAATTCGACGGACTTTTTTACCCTGGGCCACAGACCGCGCAGCCACTCGTTGTCGCCGCAGAGTTTCCACTCGCGGTAGGTCTTGATGACGCCGCCCATCTGACCGTCCGCGCAGGGGCGGAAGCCGGAGCGCGGCGCGCCCAGCGGCAGCTGCAGGCGGAAGGACATGGAGCCGTCCTCACCCTGATTGTAGGTGTAGTCCAGTTCGCGCATGGACCGCTCCAAACGCGGGAACAGGAAGGGCAGGGCAAAGGCATAGTTCCACACATGGGTGCAACTGCCCTCGCAGCTGCCCGTGAAGGTGCCGCAGCCCTCCCAGCCGTAAAACTCGCCGTTTGTCAGGCGCATGACGGTGGGCGTTTTCAGGACCGACAGCGTGGCGCTGATGGCTTCGATGGCATAATCGGGCAGGGTAGAGGCATACAGAGCATCATGGAAGAGTTTCGTTTCGCCGAGCAGTCTGTCCCACTGACTGAAGGCGTATTCCGCTGCGGCGGACGCGGTCGGGAACTGCTTCACATAGCCGTTTTTCCAGATCTCTTCCTTGTACGGATGCCTGTCGTAGGTGTTGCAGGCATTTTCGCTCCAGTAATTGACGCAGTTGGGATAGCACCAGGAAATGAGAAAGCGCTTGGAGACGGTCTGCCCCGGATCGGCAGTAAAGCGCACGGCGACCGTGGCGGTGTCATCGCAGACCTTCTCTTGATACGCGTCATAGACGCGGTTTGTAAACTTGCCGGGAGAGGTGAAATTCTGCCAGAACACGCCGAGGTCTCCGAACCAGCCCGCGCGGTACCAGTACTGCTGGCACTGCATTTCTTCTTCCGCGGGCACGGCGATGAGCATGGAACCGTATTTCACATCGTTTTCGTCCCGGTTGTCGTTCAGTTCGATGCCGCGGAAACTGCCGCCCGCGATAAGCCGGTTTTCGTGGGGCTTGTCGGAAGGATTTTTGACGGACAGTTCCACTGTGTAGTCGACGGGGGCGTCTGTGTCATTGGTGACGGATGCGGTGAAGAACGCGGCGGGGATGCCGGAATCGTCTTCGTTGGAAGGAATGAACGGGTTGAAGGCGGAAAGCGTCACCTTGCCCGGGAAGGTCTCATCGATAAACTCGATCTCGGCAAAGGGGAATTCGCCGCGGAACACGCAGTCGCGGAAGTGAGGAAGACCAGTGAGGAACGCGCGGTCCACGCCGAAACCGTAGCGCCTGCCGAAACCCGTATAGGGACCGAGATAGTCCGCGTTCATCACGCGGGCGTCCACGGTCTTTCCGTTCCGTTCCGCCTTGATGCCGAAATGGGAAAAGCCGTTCAGGCTGTCCTTGGAGGGACGATTGAAGATCTCCCAGTCGCGGAAGCGTCCTGTGCCGTCCAACCCGATGCAGCCCGTGCCGATGCCGCCCAGGGGAAAGCGGATCTCCGTACGCTCGGAACCCTTGTATGCTCTGTTCATGCCAAGCCTCCCGTTGTTTGATGGGGAAATTATAGCATTGCCCCGTATCTCTGTCAACGAATGGCGCGAAAGTTCCGCCTTTCGATTTTCGTAATGCGTCCGTTGATTGAAATTTATTGACAAGCGGAAATGTTTATTGTATAATGTACCCGTAACAATCAATAGGAGGAATCATCTATGAAACGCGTTCTTTCCATCGTTATCGCGCTCGTGCTCGTGCTGAGCGTGTTCTCTTTCGCTTCTGCGGAAGAAGTGAAGGATGCCCTCGCCAAGGCGCAGAGCATGACCAATGAAGAACTGTACGAACTGGCCAAGCAGGAAGCGGAAGCCGGCGCGCAGCTGAACTTCTACTCCACCACCTCTTTCGCCGAGAAGGCTGCCTCCAACTTCATGGAAGCCTATCCCGGACTGAAACTGGTCTATGCCGAAATCGATGACGGCGAAAGTTATGCCATTCTGAGCAACACCATCGGCAGCGGCGTCAAGGATTCCGCCGACATGGCCCTTACCCAGAACGGTCCCGACCTCAAGACCTACCTGCTGGACGAGGAACTTTCCTACACCTACTTCCCCGAAGCCATGAAGGATGTCATCGCCGAGGAGAACCGGCTTCCCGCCATTGTCACCTATGTCAACTCCCTGTTCATCTATCACAACGGCAACGGTTCCGTGAACTTCAAAAATGTTTGGGAACTGACCGAAGAAAAGTGGAAGGACAAGATCTTCTTCAAGGATCCTACCAATGAAACCGTCAACCTTAACTTCCTGATGATGCTCACCAATGAAGAGTGGACCGCCCGCATGGCCGAAGCCTACGAAGCCCACTACGGCAAGGCATGGGAGAGCAAGGAATTCGCTTCCGCTTCCTACGAGTGGATCGATGCCTTCCTCAAGAATGTCAACTACACCTACACCTCCGCTTCCAAGATGGCGACCGGTATCGCTTCCGGCGCGGCGGGCAACATGGGTCTGTTCGTATTCTCCAAACTCCGCAAGGTCGACGAAGCGGACCGCGGAAACCTGACCGTTGTCCAGTTCGAGAACGACATTCAGGGCTTCTCCGGCTTCATGTATCCCATTTACGCCACCGTCTGCAAGGACACCGAGTGCCCCTACACCTGCGCTCTGTTCATCAACTACCTCCTGTCCAAGGAAGGCTTTGACGGCGAAAAGTCCTGGAACTCATCTCAGGGCTACTATTCTCCCAACACCTCCATCGAAAAGCCCGCTGACATTGAGGACGAAGCGTATCCCTTCTGGGAGAAGATCCTGGTCATCGAGGACATGGATTACATCTACGACAACTATGTAGACATCTACGAGTTCATCGCAACCAGAGTCGGCTGATTCATAATCCCGTCATGCGGGGATGCGCAATTCCGCATCCCCGCATTTCCTTATCTGTCCCCAAAGGAGATTCGTTATGGTAACTGCGAAACAGCCGGATCTGAGGAAGGAGCCGCTCAAGTACCGCTTGCGGTCATTTGTGAGCAAGCCCGCAAACCTCATTCTGGTGCTCTTCCTTCTCGTCTTTATCGCGCTTTCCCTTGCGCCGCTCGTCAGCATGCTCTCCAACATGTTCTATGTGCATAAGGGCATCGAAAAGCGACTTTACAAACTGCCGGAGGGTTCCTATACCTTCGTGCACTTCCGGAAACTGTTTGCAAAGGGCGACTGGAGCAAAGTCAATTTCTGGGAGCCGCTGTGGCACTCTCTCGTGGTCGCGGGCGGCAGCGGCGTTCTGGGTATCCTGATCGGAGGCTCCGTCGCGTGGTTCATCACCCGCAGCGACCTCAAATGCAAGAAATTCATTTCCTCCGTTTTCGTATTCCCCTACATGATGCCCGCGTGGACCCTCGCCATGTTCTGGACCAATGTGTTCCAGAACAGCAATGTGGGCGGCGGAAACATCGGCCTGCTGCAGGCTATCACCGGCATCTGCATGCCGGAGTGGTTCGTGTACGGTCTGTTCCCCATGATCGTGGTCATCGGTCTTCACTATTCACCCTTTGCCTATCTGCTCATCGGCGGCATACTGAAGAACATGGACGCGACCCTCGAGGACAGCGCGACCATCCTCAAAGCCAACCGCTTCACCATCATCCGCCGCATCACGGTGCCCATCGTGATGCCCGCCATCCTGTCCACCTTCCTGCTGATCTTCTCAAGCGGCTTCTCCTCCTACACGGTCCCCGTGTTCCTGGGTTCCGCCGTCAAGTGCTGGACGCTGTCCACCAAGATGCGTGCCCTCATCCAGAACGGCTATAACGGTCAGGGTTACATCCTCGCCTTCGTGTCCATTCTGCTGGGCTGCATCATTCTGGGCATCAATCAGAAATTCACCGGCAAGCGCAAGTCCTTTACCACGGTCACCGGCAAGAGCGGTCAGGTGTCGCTGGTGAAACTGGGCAAGGCAAACCTGCCCATTTCCATCCTGCTCATCATCTTCACCGTGTTCTTCGCCATCGTGCCGCTCGTTACCTTCGCGCTGGAAAGCGTCATCCGTCAGCCCGGCAACTACCGCCTTTCCAACATGACCCTCCAGTTCTGGATCGGCACGGAAGCCTCCGCCTATGAAACCGGCATGATTTCGGGCATCCTCCTCAACAAGGAGATGTGGATGGGCGTCCTCCGTCAGGTGCTGCTGGCGCTCTCCGTCGCCCTCATTGTCGGCACCTGCGGCATGCTCATCGGCTACGCCTGCGTGCGCAGAAGGGGCAGCAGACTTTCCCGCATCGTGGAGAGCCTCGCCTTCTTCCCGTACCTCATGCCCGCCATGGCGTTCGGCACCATCTACCTCGCGGTCGCGACGGGGGAGAACTTCAAGTGGCTGTACGGTACCTTCGGACTTCTTGTCCTGGTCGCCTCCATCAAGTTCCTGCCCTTTGCCAGCCGCAGCGGCGTCAACTCCATGCTGCAGATCGCGCCCGAAATCGAGGAAGCGGCAACTATTTTCGGTGTGCCGTGGATCAAGCGCATGGGCAAGATCCTCTTCCCGATCCAGAAGAGCAGCATCCTCTCCGGATATCTGCTGCCCGTCATCTCGGTCATGCGCGAGGTCGCGCTGTTCACCCTCCTCGTGCCCAAGCCCAGATATCTGCTGACCACCATGCTGTTCTCCTTCAATGAGACCGGCTATTCCCAGTACGGCAGCGCGGTGACACTCCTGATTATCCTCATCATCATTCTTATCAATTCCGTCACCAACAAACTGACCGGCGCATCCTTCGACAAAGGAATAGGAGGCTGACACCATGCCTGAGATCATACTGGAACATGTAACCAAAAGATTCGATAAATTCGTCGCCGTCAACGACCTGAACCTCGTCATCGAGGACCGCGGCTTTGTGACCCTGCTTGGCCCCAGCGGCTGCGGAAAGACCACTACCCTGCGCATGATCGCGGGCCTGGAGACGCCCACCGAGGGCCGCATCTTCATCGGCGGCACCTGTGTGTTCGATTCCGCCAAGGGCATCAACATTTCTCCCGCCAAGCGCGACATCGGCTTCCTCTTCCAGAACTACGCCCTGTGGCCTCACATGACGGTGTATGACAACATCGCCTTCGGCCTTCAGATGCTCAAATGGGACAAGGACGCCATCAAGAAGCGGGTGGACGAACTGTGCGAACTGCTGAAGATCGGCCAGTTCCAGAAGCGCTATCCCAGCGAACTTTCCGGCGGACAGCAGCAGCGCGTGGCCATCGCCCGCACGCTGGCGCCCAGCCCCAAGGTGCTGTTCATGGACGAGCCGCTCAGTAACCTCGACGCGAAACTCCGTCAGGAGATGCGCGCGGAACTCAAGCGCCTGCACAGCGACACCAACTCCACCTTCGTGTATGTGACCCACGACCAGTTGGAAGCCATGACCCTCTCCACACGGGTCTGCCTGATGAGCGAGGGCGTGCTGCAGCAGTACGCGCCGCCGCTGACCATCTACACTTCTCCCGTCAACACCTTTGTGGCGGAGTTCGTGGGCAATCCCACCATGAACTTCATTCCCGCGGTGGCAGGCGGCATTTCGGACAACACCTGCATGGTCGAACTGCTCGGCGCGAAAGCCCGCTTCGTCTCCGACAAGCCCATCGAGGGTCTTTCGGAAAACGCCATCCTCGGTGTGCGCCCCGAGTTCCTGCCTCTTACTGACGGCGGACACCTGAACGGCAAGGTCTACAACACCCTGCCCGCCGGCATGGAGACTACGGTGAAAATCGCCTGCGGCGGTTCCATGCTGACCGGCGTCGTGTTCGGCTCCATCGACTACGCCGTGGACACGCCCGTGTCGCCGGACATTACGGGAAACAAGATCGTGCTGTTTGACGCGGAAACGAAGAAAACCTGCGGCATCGGCAGAGTGGAATTCATCTGACGCATAATAAACCACCTCCGGCTGACGCGGAATGGATGCACAACAGGCAGATATGAAAGCACATTTCATGTCTGCCTGTTGTTTTTTCATTTGCAGAGTTCTTCGATCCATTCCCTGCGGGCGAGGCGGGAGATCCACTCTTCGGGGATGCCCTTTTCGCCGCCGATACCGTACAGGATGCCGGCGAGTCCGCCCGCGATGGCGGCAGTGGTGTCCGTGTCATCGCCGAGGTTGACCGCCGCGAGCACACAGTCGCGATAGGAATCCGTGTTCAGAAGACACCACACGGACGCTTCCAGAGAAGATACCGCATATCCCTTGCCGGAAATTTCGGAGCGGGGCAGGGAGGCGATCATCGGTATGCGGTCGAAGGGATGGGAAAAGTCCGCTTCGACTTTCACGGCATCCCGCTTATCCATGCCGGAAAGCAGGTTTTCCGCGATTTTCAGATAGATGCGGCAGGCATTTACCGAGATTCCGTGGGCGTGGGTGAGCGAGGAGCAGACGCGGACATCCTCATCCGTGTGGGGGAAGAAGACAAGGGGCAGGATGCGCATGAGGGAGCCGTTGCCGTTCTCGTTTTCGCCTGTTCCGCCGCACTGCGCCGCCGGCGTTCCGCTGACGAAACGGTCGACAGCCCGCCTTGTACAGTAACCGATATCGAACACCTCTCCGCGGGCAGTGAAGGCTTCGCATCTTCTCCAAAGAGAGAAATTGCGCATCATGTCCTCCGCGTCGAACTTCCCAAGCCGCCGGAGACTTTCGAGGGCGGCGAAGGTCATGGAACTGTCATCCGACCAGGTGCCCTTGGGTTGATTATGGGAACCGATATTGCCTACCATGTCCGTGCAGGTGAAAGTATCTTTGACTAGGAATTCATAGGGTACGCCCAGCGCGTCGCCGACCGAGACACCCATCATGGCGGCATGGAGTTTTTTGCTGTCCATCTTGATTCTCCTTTGATTTGATGGTATCATTATAACGCAGTTCCGAACGAGATGGTCGCTTGCGGAGCGACATTTTCGAAAAGGAGGTAAAAAATGGCGTCCTATCTGTTCTTTGACGATCAGCGCGTCTTTGCCCGCGATAACCTGAAGCGCGAAATCGGGAAGCCCGTCCTCATCGAAGACTCCCTTTATACCTGCGACGGCGCCCAGCCCAGCGGAGCGATGGCACGGGTCTGGAAGGAGAACGAACACTCCTACCACCTGTTCTATCAGGCGTTCTGCCCCAACTCCAGGACGGAGATCCTCGCCGCGCACAGCGAAGACGGCATCCATTTTACGCCTCGCAACACCGCCCGCGAGGCAGGCATCCCAAATCCGCGGTTTGAAAATCAGGTGCTGGATATCGAGGACGCGGAACTTGCCTCTTTCGTGGACACGGGACAGGGCCCCGGGCGGCTCAAGTTGATGGTGAGTCAGTACCTGTGGGAAGAGCGCGCCGTCGACTGCCGCATGTTTGAGTCCGATGACGGCATCCGCTGGACGGAGAGCTCCGTCAAGTGGCACAAGATCGGCACGGAACCCTGCGCTTCCTGCTTTTACAGCAAGCCCCTTGACTCTTACATCCTGCTTTCCCGTCCCGCCTGGGGCTCCCGCCGCGTATGCGAGAGCCGCACGAAGGACTTCATTTCCTTCACGACGCCCGAACTCATGATGCAGGCGGACGCCCTCGACGAGCCGCTCAGCGAGACCTACGGTCTGTTCGGCTTCCCGTACAAGGACGCCTTTGCCGGCATCCTCATCATGTATCACGCCCTGCCTTCGGACGGCGTCAAGTACATGGACGGCAAGGTGGACGGGCAGCTGGTGTGGTCGCTGGACGGCGCCCACTGGATGCGTTCCCTGCGCGAGCCGCTGATGAAAAACGAGCCGCCCTTTGAAGGGATGCTCTTTACTTCCGACCTCAGGATCGACGAAGACGGCAGCATCCTGCTCTACGCCTCGGGTACGCCCCACGAGCACGGCTACTTCAAGCAGGAAGGCGCCGCCATCGGCGTGTACCGCCTGCGCGAGGACGGGTTCATCTGCCTGATGACGGACGGAGACGGCCGTCTGCGCACCCGCGAAACGCTGCTCAAGGGCGGCTTCCGGGTGAATCTCACTGCGGAAAAAGCCACCTGCGCCCTGTTCGACCTTCAGAACCATCCTATCGAGGGCTTCACCCATGAGGACTGCGCGCCCTTCGCGGGCGACAGCACGGCATGGACGCCCGTCTGGAAGAAGGACATTTCGTTCCTCAACGGCAAGGCGGTCACCATCGAAGTGAAACTGACCCGCGGACGCATTTTCGGCATCACGGGCGACTTCATCAAGATGATGAACTCGGAAGCCTCCCGCTACGAAAAGTTCGGTGTCCTGCCAGCGGGCAACAACCTGTAGGAGGCGGACATGAATCCCGAGTTCTGCACCTGCGGGGACAGGACCGGCCCCAACCATCCGTCCAATCACGATAGGGGCTGCACGCTCTGCATCGAGAAAAACCTCCGCTGCGGCGAGATTCCGAGCTGCTTTTTCCACGCCTCCGGGAACCCGAAGCAGGGGACGGGCTACACTTATGAAGATTTTGCCAAAACCATACTGAATAACCGGGAGGAAGCATGAGAATTTCATTTTTGGGAACCAGTCACGGGGTTTGCGAGCCCCACCGCAAATGCGCCTGCAGTCTCATCGAGGCGGGCGGGAAAAAGTATCTGATCGATCTGGGCTGCGACCCCATGCCCGATCTTGCTGACCGCGGAATCTCGATCAACGACATCACCGCCATTTTCATCACCCATTCCCACGGCGACCATCTGAACGGGCTTGTGCCCATGACCAACCAGATGAGTTGGTGCTTCATGGACGCGGATCCCGCTATCTATTTGCCCGAAATGCAGTTTGTGGACGCCCTGAAAGGCTGGATGAATGCCCTGCATCTGACTCTGCGCGAGAGCATCCGTTTTTACGGCGTGAAGGAAGGTCTGTTCTACGATGACGGCACCCTGCGCGTGATTGCTTTCCCGACGGGTCACATGGAAAACGCTTACTCCTTCCTCGCGGAAGCGGAAGGGAAAAAGGTGCTGTTCTCGGGCGACCTGAAGGGCGGAGACGGCCCCGTCGCGGATTACGCCCGCATCACGAATGGCATTTCTCTTGACGCGGCGGTGGTGGAAGCGGTCCACTTCGACCCCATGCTGTATCAGGAGCCCATGACGGAAAATCCTCCGAAGAAACTGTTCATCAATCACTATTCCCATTATTCGCTGGAAAAGACCTGCCGCCTGCGCAAGGCTCTTTCCGAAACCGTGCCCACGGTCATCCTGACCGACGGGTATGTGACAGAGGTATGACGGGAACGCGCCCGATACCCGCAAAAAAGGCCGCCTCATATGAGGCAGCCTTTTTCCGTTAATACGCGGGGCAGTCATCTTCCGTGAAAAACACCCGCGTTTCGCCTTCCTTCATGGTGAAGTAGGTGAAATCTCCGCTTGAAATGAGTTCTTCGCCCGTGAAGGCGTCGGTGAGCGTGCCGGGGCGGGGAAGGTAGAGTTTCTTCATGCCGCCGGTCACGGCATTGATCGTCACCATACCGCGGCAGGCGTAGACGACATCGCCCGTGTAGGCGTAGATGTGCGCGCCCGCAAGGAGCAGCGCCTCCCGCACGGTGTTTGCTCCGGGCAGCCAGCCGAGCAGATAGACCTGACAGTTCGGATACACGAATACACGCCCGTTATCCGTATCCTGAATCGTATCCGTTTCGGGCGGAACGAAGGCGGGACAGTTGATCGCGATGACGGACCTGCCGCCCTTCATCCACGCGGAGATCCGCTTTTCCTGCTCCGCGTCCAAGCGGTACACATTGATGAGCACGAGGGCGCGGAAGCGGTCCGGGTCGATGCGTCCGAGGTCGCACATTTCATACTGCCGGAGCGGGGCACCGGTCATCGACAGCATCTTGAGCGCATCGCAGCGGTCCGGCGCGGAAACCTGCGTCTCGTCCGCGGAATGCTGGCAGACCACGGCGGTCTGCGCCGTAACGCGGAAGTCACGCATCACTTTTTCATAGATGGCGGAAGCCTTTTCGTGGAATGTCCGGTAGGCATCGGAGCGGTACCAGCCGCCCCACATGTCGAACCACCACATCGACAGACCGCGGGACAGATTTTTTCCGAGGACCTTCTTCATCTGCCACACGGAAGTCTTCTCATCGGGTCCCAGCCAGATGGGGGAGGAATAGTAACTGCCGCTGCCCGCGGGGACCGCGCGGGGCATGGAATCCGCGAGCGTGCGGGACAGGTGTGTGCGCACATCGCACTCCATGAACCAGAGTTTCTCATGCAGGGCGCAGGAATCGACGGGACCGCCGGTGACCCAGTCGCCCGCGGCGGGACGGTTGTCCTTATAAATGAAGGGGCTCGCGAGGAAGTCCACATCGGGACAGTTCAGAATGAGATCCACGGCGGTGTGCCCTTTTTCCGCGCCGCAGTAGGCGTAGAAGGCGCCGGCGACGCGGCTTCCGCCGAGCGCGCGCTTTGCCTCCCCGGCGAGGCGGCAGACCGCGCGGGCGGTCTCGACGCTGTGGAAGCGGTAGTAGTCGGACACCTGCCTTTTCCTGTTGCCGCGGCCGCCATCCGTATAGATCCTCTGCGCGGGCGTGGGAACGGGTGCGGTATCGAAATCCGCGGGGAAGCCCCACGCGGCGGACAGCGCTTCGAGCGTTTCATAGGTTTCTTTCAGCCAGTTCCGCCACGCGTTCACGGCGCAGACCGAATAATCCGTCATCTGCAGAGGATGCGTTTGGGGACGGATGAATTCCTCAGTATGTCCGGCGGCGATGTGGATGCCGGCGGTATATTCGTCGTATCCGCTGCTTTTCAGCCACGAGCAGAACGCGCGGAGGGCTTTCCCTGTGTCCGCGAGCCACACTTCGGAGGAATAGCACTGGTGCACACCCGCTCCCGCGTAGTCGCGCGCTAATTCCGCGGGATGCGCCTTTTCCCAGAAAAGCGGCGGCTCCAGCATCACGCGGGGGATCACATAGACTTCCCCGGGCTTCGCGTTTCCGATGACCGCGCGGAACGCTTCATCCGCCGCGCGGAAATCATACCGGTCTTCACCCATCCAGAACCCGTCATGGAACGGGAGGATGCCGCTTTCGGGATTGATGCCCCTGTCGCCCGCGTAAACGGGGAAGAAGAGGAGTTTTACGCCCTTTTCGTGCATCATCGCGTAGTCCGCCTTCTCCGGCTGATAAGTCATGTAGCCGTAGGGCATGGCGGGCTTTCCGTTTATTTCGAGGATGCAGGCGTCACCCTGCCTGATAACGCGGCTTGTGACCATACGGGCGCCTCCTTCAGTTGTCGTCGGTATTGTTCAGAAAATAGTCGCTGCAGAAGCCGAAGTCGCGGGTGGAGAAGCCCGCGAGGGAGCCGTCCGCGCCGGTGATGGTTTCGCCGCCGGAAAAGTCCTTTGTGCCGAAGCCGGTGAAGGAACCGTCGGGCTTTGTGTAAACGGTGCCGCCCCATGCCGAGGCTTCGCCCCGCAGAACGGTCGCGCCTGTTTCGTCGATCAGGTCCTGCCCGCCGAAAGCGTTGGGAACGCCGAAAAGATGTTTTTCTTTCATGGGTGCCTCACATTGGTTTTTGCCCCATTATACCACATTTTTGTTAAAAAGGAGTTGCCACGGAAGCGGAAAAATGATAGAATAATGTCGGTGTCTGCCCAATTGTCTCAAAAAAGGAGAACGGGTCATGAAAACAATCAATGTTGCCATCATCGGTCAGGGACGCAGCGGACGCGACATCCACGGCGCCTATTTCAGAAGCGAAGTCAACACGCATTTCAAGGTCGTCGCCGTCGTGGACGCCCTTGAAGAGCGCCGCATCCGCGCGAAGGTAGAGTACGGCTGCGATGTGTACGCGGATTACCGGGAACTGTTCGGACGCACGGACATCGACCTTGTGGTCAATTCCACCTTCTCCTATCTGCATACGCCGATTTCCATCGACCTATTGAATCACGGCTTCAATGTCATCTGCGAAAAGCCCTTCGCCAAAACCTATGAGGACGGCTGCCGCACCATCAAGGCGGCAAGACAGAACGGGAAACTGCTCAATGTGTTCCAGCAGTCCCGCTTCGCGCCCTATTACCGCGAGATCCGCAAGATTCTGGACAGCGGCGTTCTGGGCGAGATCATGCAGATCGACATCCGCTTCAACGGCTTTGCCCGCCGCTGGGACTGGCAGACTTCCAAAGCCTACGCGGGCGGCGGCGTCCGCAACACGGGCCCCCATCCGCTGGATCAGGCGATGGACCTGCTGGGTTTTCCCGAGCAGGTGAATGTGTTTTCAAAACTCGGGCGCTGCAATGTATCGGGTGATGCGGAGGACTACGCGAAGATCATCCTGACCGTGCCCGGAAAGCCGCTCATCGATGTGGAGATCTCCTCCTGCGACGCGTACTGCCCCTATACCTACAAGGTGCTGGCCGGGAACGGCTCCCTGCGCGCGACCATGAAGCAGATCGAGTACAAGTATTTCATCCCCGGAAACGAGCCGACCCACCCCCTCATCATGGAGCCGCTGTTCAACGAGGAGCGCAAGCCCGCGTACTGCCGGGAGCAGCTCACCTGGCACGAGGAGACCGTGGATGTAACGGGCGATGCCTTCAATACCGCCGTTTCCGAATACTATAACATGATCTATCAGGCGCTCACCGAAGGCAGACCCATGGAGATCACCCCCGAGCAAGTGCTCACGCAACTCAAGGTCATCGACCTCATCCACGCGCAGAATCCGCTTACCGTGGACTAAGGAGCAAGTATGAAGATCGCCATTCTGGGTACCGAAAACTCCCACGCGAAGGCTTTCGCGGAACTCATCCGCGATGACGGCGATTTCGCGGGCATCGAGATCGTCGGCGCGTACGGCTACGATGACGCCGCCAATCAAAAACTGCTGGACGCGGGGCTTGTCACCCGCTTTGCAAAATCGCCCGATGAATTTGCGGACGAGGTGGACGGCGTCCTTGTGACCGCTCGGCACGGAGACCGCCACTACGAGTATGCCCTGCCTTACATCAAGGCGGGCAAGGCGGCGTTCATCGACAAGCCTTTCACCGTCAAAAAAGCCTATTCGGACGAACTCATCTCGGAGGCAAAAAAGAGCGGCGCGCTTATCTGCGGCGGCTCTTCCCTCAAGTTTCTGCGGGAACTGGATGAGGCGAAAGCGTTCATCGCGGACAAGCACATCGTGGGCGGTCATGTGAACGCGCCCGTCAGCATGGTAAACGACTACGCGGGCTTCTACTTCTACGCCCAGCACCTCATCGAAATGATGACAGCGGTGTTCGGATACGAAGTCAGGACCGTGCTTGCTTACTGCCCCGACCAAAGCAAAAACCGTCTCTCCGTCATTTTCGACTACGGGGAGTATGATGTGACCGCCAATTATACGGCGAGTTACGAGTACGCCGTCACGGTGCTGACCGACAAGGCGTCCTGCCGCATCGCCACCTTCAGCCTCGGCGACTGCTACAAGCGGGAACTGACCGAGTTTACCGAAATGGTGAAAACGGGCGTGCTGCCTCACGCGCTGAACGACCTCGTGAAGCCCGTCACGCTCCTGCATGCCGTGCAGCAGTCCTATGCGGAAGGGCATGCCGTCAAGGTGGAATATTGATTATCTGCGGACGCGGTGTTTGCCGCGCCCGTCTTTTATCGGAGGAAACATGAAAGAATACATCACCGGGACACTCACGACCCGCGTCTATGAGACCCGCGCCGAAATGGGCGCCGCCGCCGCGAAGGACATCGCCGCGGAGATCAAACGCCTGCTCGCAGCAAAAGACGAAATCAACATGATTTTTGCCGCCGCGCCCTCCCAGAACGATGTGCTGGCGTGTCTGCGGGAAGACAAGATCATTCCGTGGGAGAAGGTGAACGCCTTCCACATGGACGAGTATATCGGGCTTACGGAGGACGCGCCCCAGAGTTTCGCCCGCTTTTTAAAGGACGCGATTTTCGACCGCCTGCCCTTCAAGAGCGTGAACCTCATCCGCGGCGGGGAAGACCCCGAAAAGGAGTGCGCCCGCTATGCGGCGCTGCTTCGAAAATTCCCCGCGGACATCGTGGTCATGGGCATCGGCGAAAACGGGCATGTGGCGTTCAACGATCCGCCCGTCGCGGATTTCAATGACCCGAAAGTGATCAAGCCCGTGAAACTGGACGAGGTCTGCCGCATGCAGCAGGTCCATGACAAATGCTTCCCGGACATCGGTTCCGTGCCGGAGTACGCCCTGTCGCTCACCGTTCCCACCCTCATGAAGGCGGGCGCCCGCTTCTGCATCGTGCCCTGCCTGACCAAGGCGGAGGCGGTCAAAAAGACCCTGACGGGACCCGTCGGCGAAGCCTGTCCCGCGACTGCCATGCGCATGACGGAAAGATCCGCTATGTACTGTGACCGTGACAGCGCGTCGCTTCTGTAAGATCATGATCAAAACAGGCATCATCACGGACGAGGTGTCATCGGATATCCGCGTCGCCGCGGCGTTTGCCATGCGGCACGGCATGTCCTTTGCGGACATCCGCTCCTCCGAAAACAAGGGCGCTTTCGACCTCACGAAAGAGGACTGGGAGTACCTTTCGGCGGTCTGCGCGGATCACGGGCTAATGATCCGCTGCATCGACGCGCCTCTGTTCAAGTGCTCTTTTGCGGACAAGGAAACGGTTGCTTTCCATGTATGCGCTTTTCGCCGCCTCGCGGAGCAGGCCGCCCGAATCGGCTGCGGGATGATCCGCGGCTTCGATTTCTTCGCGGAAGACATCGGCAGGAAACAGAGGGCGGAAGCGTTCCTGCCCATCATCGAGACCTGCCGCGAAACGGGCACGGTCTGCGTGCTGGAATCCGACCCGTCCGTCCACTCGTCCACGGCGACGGAACTGTTCACGCTTCTCAAAACCATCGAAAGCCCTTATATCAAGGCGCTGTTCGATCCCGGCAACGCGTTCTGGGTGAATCCCGACGCGGACTGCATGAGTGACTATGAACTGCTCCGTGGGCGTGTCCGCCACATCCACCTGAAAGACGCCGTCATCAGAAACGGCAAAACCGAAGCCGTCTGTATCGGCAGCGGGCTGGTCGGCTATGAAAAACTGTTCCGCCGCCTTGCGGAGGACTATGACGGCGGCATCGCCATCGAGACCCATTACCGCAAAACGGGCGCACTTAACGGAAACCAACTGCTCATGCCCGGCGGAAGCGGCTTCTCGGACGGTGCGTACGAGGCTTCCGAAGAATGCGCGGACGCGCTCTACTCTCTGCTTGTGAAAGGCTGAATATGACGGAATTACTGACAGGCGCCCGCGTCATCACGGACGGGCGCGTCCTTGAGGGGATGGACATCCGCGTTGAAAACGGATCGATTACGGAAGTTGCGCCCCACAGGGCTTTTGAAACGGGAAAGGACCTCGGCGGGCTCACCCTCGCGCCGGGTTTTATCGACCTGCATGTGCACGGCGGGGGCGGATATGAGTTCATCGACGGCACGGAAGAAGCCTTCCGCGCGGCATCATATGTCCACTTCGCGGGCGGCACGCGGGTAATGTATCCCACCGTTTCGGCGACCGACGGGGACACCATGATCCGCGCGCTGGAAACGGCGGAAAAGGTGATGCGCGATCTGCCCGTCACCGTTCCCGGCATCCATCTGGAAGGACCGTACCTCGCGCCTTCCATGTGCGGCGCGCAGGACACCGTGCTGATCAGGAAGCCCGACCCCAAGGAATATCTGCCCATTCTCGAGCGTTTTGCGCCCGTCATCGCCCGCTGGGACTATGCCCCCGAGCAGGATGACGGCACCTTTCTGAAGGCGCTCAACGACTATCGGGTGCTGCCCGCCATCGCCCATTCCGCGGCGGAATATGAGCATATCCTGCCCGCCTACGAGGGCGGCTGCAGGCTGGTCACGCACCTGTATTCCTGCACCTCCACGGTGACCCGCCACGGCGGATTCCCCCGGCTCGGTGTCATCGAATCCGCGTTCCTGCTGGACGGCATGGACGCGGAGGTCATCGCGGACGGCTGCCATGTCCCCGCGGAACTCATGCGCATGATCGTGAAAATCAAGTCGCCCGCCCACACCGCGCTCATCACGGACGCCATCCGCTGCGCCGGTCAGAAGTCCGCGTCCGGGCTCGTGAGCGGCACGGAGCGCGTGCCCTACATCATCGAGGACGGCGTGGCGAAACTCAGCGACCGTTCCGCCTTCGCGGGCTCCATCGCCACGACGGAACAACTTTTGAAACGCACCGTGCAGGCGGGCATCCCCGTGGAAACGGTGGTGCGGATGCTGACACAGACCCCTGCCCGCATCATGGGGCTTGCGGACTTTGGCGGCATTTCCGCCGGGAAGAAGGCGGTTTTCACCGCTTTTGACGAAAAATACGATATTGTGAATATCTGACCGGAGGCTTATATGAATCTGATTCCCGATGAAGTGAAACCCTGCGGCAGTTACTACTGTACCTGGCATCACCAGTACAAAGTCATGCGTAAATACAGCATACCGGACGAGCACGGTTCCGGCAGCCGCGACGCGCTCTCGATGAAATATCTGTTCGGTGAGGAAAACGACTATCACTGGCTGCCCGCGGAGGACAGGAAGGGCGTTTGGCTCGTCCTCGATGACGGCTGGGATGTGGCGTACGGAACGCAGAACAACGGCCGCGCGAGCCGCCGCTTTTTCGGAAGCGTGGAGCCCGATCCCGGGAAGTTCGGAGAACTGGGAGACACGCCCCTTGAGCGGCTCAAAGCACTTGACCGACTCGCGAAAGAACACGGCTACGCGGGACTGGGCCTGTGGATCGCCCCGCAGGTTTGCGGCGAAATCGAAGATTCGCCCATGGATGTGTCCGAGGAATACTGGATCTCCCGCGCCAAACTCTGTGCGGAAGCGGGTGTCAGATACTGGAAGGTGGACTGGGGCTACCGCTCCAACGACACGCAGTACCGCCGCATGATGACGAAGGTGGTCAAGCAGTACGCGCCCGATCTCATGATCGAGCATGCCTATATCCAGAAGCCTATCATGCTGCCCGGCGAGGAGGAGACCCGCAGGGAACTTTCCCGCGCGGCGTTTGCCCTGGGAGACGCGTTCCGCACCTATGACATCATGTGGCCCCTTCCCGAGAGCACCACGCTCTCCCGCCTGCACGAGGTGCTGGAAGCCCATCCCAAGCCGGAATACGGCGTCCGTCAGATCCCCAACGCGGGGTACCGCTACTTCATCGCGGCGGGACTCGGCTGCGCCGTGGGTGTGATGGACGAGAGCATCCACGCGGTGGCGACTCTGCGCTGGCAGCGCATCGCTCCGCCCTTCGGCGCCGGCGAGACCGATTACCGTTTCAGTTACGATGAGTTTCTGACCGACCGCTTTTTCTTCCCGAAGAATGCGGTGTCCTATCTGGAATATGCGGGGAAGGAACTCACGGAGACCGCGCCCGCGGTGATGGCGCGCGGATGCAATCTGCCCGCGGTCGTTCCCGTCGGGGCGGAGAAACCCTATGTCTGCTGCTCTCAAAATCCGCGCACGGGCGCCTATGCCATCGCGACCGTCCGCAGGACGGTCGATCCCAACGCGCTCATCATCGCGCCCGCCCATATCACCTGGCATGTCGGCGATCCCGATGCGCCCGTCGGCGTGTTCGGCTACATGGAGAGCCTGACCCTCGTCTATCTCCGTCCCCTGAAGAAGGACGCGCGGTTCTATGCCCAGAACCTCGCCGACAGGGAGGCAGTCGACATCACGGACGAGGTGACGGTCTTTGACAACTATGTCACCATCCCCGGCAGGACCATGTACCGCGTGGGTGCGTTCAACTACGAATATCCCAACCTCACCGCGGACAGAAAAATCGACGATCCCATGCTGGTGATACGGATCATCGGCGCCTGATTACAATGGATTCATAATCGCTTGACATCATCTTAACACTCGTTTATAATGTAACCGAAATAACGGATGCGGGGTGCGATTTATGCCTACGATGGAAACCGAACTTCAGAGACTGAATCCGGAACTGTGGAACTCCTATGAGCACAGTTACAATAAGGCAATCAAAGAGTGGCTGCCTCTGGTCAATTCCAATCAGGGTTCCAGTAACGCCCTGCCGCATTTGATCGGCGTCAAACAGCACATCGACAACCTGCTGTTCGGCGAAAACCTGTGTGAAATCGAACTCTCCGCGGCGGAACTGTATGTGCTGCTGTGCGCGGTGCTGATGCATGATATCGGGAAAGCGGAGTACTTCAAAAAGAACATCGCGGACGGGTTCCGCAAGGTGCGCGACGCGTTCCTGTGCAGTGAGTGCGCAGAGTATGGCACCGTATCCCGGAAGCAGCCGAAAAACGGGGCGGAACCGAAGATCGAGCATGCCCAGACGGCGCACTATATCGTCGCCAACAGATGGTACGATCTGGGACTTTATAACGATAAACTGTCCAGGATCATCGCCCGTGTCTGCTGTTTCCACGACTGTCCCCACGCGAAAAAATGCAAACTGAACGATGAATACTATGTGGAGGGCTTCGGCAAGATCCGCGCCCGCACCCTCGGCGCGCTCCTGCTGCTGGGCGACCATCTGGATGACTCCTTCAGCCGCTCCGCGCCCGACTATTTCGCGGGCTTCACAAACGATATCGGCAGCATCGGAAAATTCCGCAGCAAGATCCAGTATATCCGCTTCGACAAGAGCAGCAAGATGATCTGCTCGGTGATCGACCCCGCCTATATCCGGGAGGAAGATTTCTATTATTCGGGGGATGTCTCGCTCGGAGTCTACAAGAAAAGTGAAGCATATGCGAAGTACAAAAGACGCAATTGCGGTATTAAGCAAAATAACGCGCTGATTGATTATCTCTGGAAGAGGATACACCATGAAAACTCCAGGAAACTGACCGAAATTCGGGGTATCGAATGCAGCATCATCGGCGACCTGTTCGGGCATACCTCCGAAAACCACAAGGAACTGGACGCCATCAGGAACGAACTGCACATTCTGGGCATGCCCATCAAAAAGTGGATGCTGGAATGCGACGGGCATATCTTTGAAATCACCTATGATGATGTGAAAGGCAAGGGTCTGCAGAAGACGAAATTCGTAAAGTGCGAGTACGCTCTCGAGCCCACCATAGACGAGCACTTCTGCGGGGAAGTGTTCGCGGCGATGATCAACATCTCGCTGGCAGTGTTCGGAAGGCGCGTCTTCACCTACTATGATATTCTCAACTACATGCACGACTTTAACGATGATCTTGACCGCGTGAAGACGGCGGTCCGCCGCATCGAGCGCATCCTGAGTTTTCATAAGGCGACCCGGGATACGGAGACGCCGAACGACCAGTATGAACTGTACATGAATGAGAATATCTGGACGCTGCTCAATCCGGACGGAAAACCGAAAAACGACGATATCATCGGGATACTGCACGGTATCAACCATGTTTGAAGGAGGTGCGATGAGATATGCGTGAACCGGTACAGAAGAAACTCTGTGATCTTGTCAAACCGAGAACAGACAGAAGCATCATCCTCAATAACTATCTGGATGTGCTGATGAATGTCAATGTCGATCCTTTCCGGGAGGGAGAGCCCCGGGACGAAAAGGACACGACCTATACCGAATGGAACAAACTGACGAAATACAAGCAGTATAACTACCGGAAAAGCGATTCGAAGGTGGTCGATACCCCAAAGGATCTTGACTACTGGGGCGGTATCGTGCTTCCACAGAAGCCCTCCGCGGACAACAGCAACCCCAGCAGCGAGAACAATCCCGGCTCCGGCAACATCGTCATCATCGGCGAGCCCGGTGTCGGCAAAACGACGCTGGCGTTCCAGATGGCGGTAAGCTGCGCTTCCAACCCCAATGACGGCATCGCGGTCTACTATTCTCTGTCTACGCCGCGCACGCAACTCATCAACTGCATGGTGGAAAAGGGAACGGAAAACACGAAGGGCATCATCCTCAACAGACCGTCCGTTATCTCGAGTGAATCTGACATCAATGACGATGATGATGCACTTCTGAAACACTTGAAAAATCTTCTTTGCTGTGCCGGGAAAGGGGCGGATGCCGACAAGATCAAACCGCAGATTCTGTTTCCGTCCCTGACGCCCAAAGGGCTGTCGGGTGAAACGAGCCATAACGCGAAAGAATTCTTCAGAAGGCGCCTTTCCGAAATTGAGATGATGCTGCGCACCATCAAGAAATACAACAGGGAAGCGGAAGTTAAGAAATACCCCCGCATCAAGATAGTCGTTCTTGACAGCCTCAATGACTTCAACATCGAGCCGCTCAACAAAATCGAAGTGAGCAAACTGTTCGAGGTGTTCGAGCATTACGGCGTGCTGGGTGTATTCACCCTTGCGGAAAACAAGCGCGGCAACAGCGAGGAACTCATCATCGACGACGCGGTCCGCTACGATGCGGACACGGTGCTGCACCTGCAGCGTGTCCAGCATAAAGGTTATCTGTGCTCCTTGATTTCCGTGGCGAAATCGCGCTATGTGAGAGCGGTCATCGGCGAGCATGTGTACAAAATCCAGGACGGGAACACAGACAACGAGACTTACGGCTGCATGAAAAAGCATCTGGAGGTCCTGCCGTCCCTACACCATGTGATCATCGGAAGCGCGCCGGATAAACTGCTGCAATGCGGCAGGCAAACGAGGGGGAGGAATATCTTCGGCATTGAGGAACTGAACGATATTCTGCCATCCGCGCTGCTCAGTTCCGAGAATGCCGGCTCACAGATCATCAACCTGAAGGGCGACAGCGGTCTGTTCAAGTCAGACCTTGCAGTCAACGCGCTTCTGTGGGGGATGTCCCGCCCCGATGATGAGGAAAGAAACGGAATGGTCATCCACCTGAGCGAACGGAATCTGCTCAAGAACGGAAATGTAAGGCTGGAAGAATCGGTCCTGAAAGCGATCCGCGAAAACGAGAGAAACGGATTTTTCAAAGAGATCCCCAATCCTTCCTACATCGCGAACAACCCCAACAAACGGGATGTTTATTGCTGGGAGTGGAACAAGCATAAACTGTTCGAAGTGGTGTTCCGCAGCGGCGCGCTCCTGCCCGAGGAATTCATGGAAGAGGTACTGTCCATTGTGCGGCGCGAGAAGATCCGCACCATCGCGTTTACGGACATCAAGCATATCGGCACCAGCTATCCCTTCCTTGTGGACAGCCGGACATCGGGCGAACTGTTCCTTTCCGCATTCATCAACATCATGCGCAACGAAGGCGTCGACCTCATCACCACCTCGTCCACGACGGGCTTTGAACCATCCGACAGAGAGATGAACAAAATCGCCATCATGTCGGATGCCGCCATCGATTTCACCATGAAGAAGGTGAAAAAGTATGAAGGCAATCCCGCTGTCATCATGAGGGGCGAGGGCTCTGTCATCAACAACAAAATCTGCACCATCTGCATCGTTGACGAGGACAGCGAATGCGGGAAGGAACTGGATAAAAAACTGCAGGATATCAATGATATCGGCCACTTGAGACTGATGGGCAAGCCGCTGTTCCGAATCGAAAGCCGGGATGCGAAACCCTCAAAAGCGGAGGACGGGGAACAGTATCAGTCTACCGAAACCTGACAAAGAAACGGCAGCCGCGGGGCTGCCGTTTCTTTGATGCGGAACCGTTGACTTTTCGCGCCATCGTGGTAAAATGATAGTATCTTCCCGTTAGGAGGCAGTTATGTTTGAATCTGTCCGCTTTATCCGTTCCTCCGCCGTCAATGACGGCTCGGGGAAGACCTGGGCGCCCATGTTCCGCAGGAAGTTCCTGATTGAGAAACCCTTTGCTTCCGCGACCCTTGCGGTGTGTGCGCTGGGCTACGGGTATTGCTTTCTGAACGGCAGGCGCGTGACGGAAGACCTGTTCACCGCGCCTGTCGGCGATTACCGGAAGACGCTGTGGTACAACGAATATGATGTGACGGACCTGCTCCGCGCGGGCGAAAATGTGTTTTCCGCGGTGTGCGGGAACGGCTGGTATAATGAGATCATCCCTTCCTCGTGGGATACGGACAAGTCCGAGTGGAACGATACACCCAAAATCATCCTGCAGCTCACCGTGGACGGGGAGACCGTGCTCGCTTCCGATGAACAATTTCGCGTGACCCTCGATACGCCGTACGGTTACAATCAACTCCGCAGCGGCGAGCATTTCGACGCGCGGAAGTATGACGCGGATTGGAACACCCTTTCCTATGATGACTCCGCGTGGGAATTTGCCCGCTTTGATGACCGCGCGCCCCGCGGCGTGTTCCGCAAATGCCTGTGCGAGCCCATCCGCGCCTTATGTGAATATCCCGCCGTCTCGGTCACGAAAACGGGGGAGGACACCTATGTTTATGACTTCGGACAGAACATGTCCGGTTTCGTGCGCGTGGAGACGGACCTGCCCGCGGGCACGGAACTCGTCATCCGCTATGCCGAACTCATGAATGGGGACGGGACACGCAATATCAATAAGATAGATCACTATTTCAAGGAAAGCGAGATCGAGACCGACCGTCTCATCTGCAGCGGAAGCCATCTTGTCTGGTCTCCCTGCTTCACCTATCACGGCTTTCAGTACGCGGTCATATCGGGCATCGGGGACAAAAGCAAAATCACCGTGACGGGCATCTTTGTCCATCAGGATGTGGCGCAGCGGGCGGATTTCGAGTGCTCCGACCCGGTGCTCACGAAACTGTACCGCATGGGGAAGATCTCCTCGTGGTCCAATATGTTCTATCAGATGACGGATTGTCCCACCCGCGAGAAACTGGGCTGGCTCAACGACGCGCGGGCGTCCGCCGGGCAGCTGCTCACGAACTTCAAAACGGAGAGATTCTTTGCCAAGTGGATCGTGGATATCCGCGACGCCATGCGGGAAGACGGCATGATGCCCGGCATCGCGCCCACCTGGGGCTGGGGCTACGACTGGGGCAATGGTCCCGTGTCGGACGGCTGCCTGTTCGAGGTGCCCTATCAGGTGTATGTGCAGACGGGCAGCAGCGCCATGCTCACGGAGAGCATCCCGTGGTTTGACAGGTATCTTTCCTATCTGGATACCCGCAGGGACGAAAACGGACTCATCGATTTCGGGCTGCCCGACTGGGCAGCGCCGGGGCAGAAAACGGAACTGCCGCGCACCTTCACCAATGCCGTTCTGGAATATTGGTTCCTGCATATCGCGGTGCTGGCAAAGCGCCTTGCGGGGCAGGACGGGCGCGCTCTTACCGAAAAGAAATCGCGGCAGGCGGAACGCATCAAGCGCCTGTATCTGAACGGCGGCAGATGCGTTTATGACGAGCAGACGGCGGTCGCCATGCTCATCTATTACGATCTGTATGATGACCTCGCTCCGCTGCGTTCGCAGCTGGCCGGGCTCATTGAGCGGGAAGGCTTCCATCATCACTGCGGCATGGTGGGACTGAGGCATCTGTACGATGCCCTCACCAAATGCGGGCTGTCCGATCACGCTTTCCGCGTCATCACGAATCCCACCTATCCCGCGCAGGGCTATTGGGTTGCCCTCGGCGCGAACACACTCTGGGAAATGTGGGAGCCGCAGATGTCCCGAAATCACCACATGTACTCCGCTTTCATGGGCTGGCTCATCGAAGCCGTCCTCGGCATCCGCGCGGACGAGGCACATCCCGGCTATGCGCAAGTGCGTCTTGCGCCGTCCTTTATCGGCAGTCTGACCTTTGCGAAAGGTTATGTGGACACGGTTTCGGGCAAACTGGAAGTTGGTTGGACGCGGACGGGGGATACCGTTTGTCTATCCGTGACCGTACCCGCGGGCATGGCGGTATACCATGACGGAAAGCGATTGAACGAAGGGGAAAACGAGATCATCATCAAAGAAAACAGGCGGTAAACAGCGGAAAGAGGCATCATCGTGGGCAGTATTTCGTGGGAAACCTATTACGGCAGGTTTTACGACTGGGCAGCCGGTACGCAGGTGAGCCGCCTTTCGGATCTGTCCTCATTGGGACCTGCCGATCAGGTCGCGGAAATCATCATCGAACTGCACTATGCCGATGCCGCGGCGGCCGACCGCCTGCTCAAAAAGGCAGTGGACGCGAATCTGGCTTTCCGCTGGGACGACCTGGAAGAATTCCTGTATATAAACGACAAGGCGTTGGCGGCGGCAGCCTGCGTGAATTCCGCGGCGAGAGACTTGAGCCCAACGCCGTCCGTCAGCAGGTGATGCGCAGTAAGAAGCACGGTTGTGCCGCTGCCGTCGGGGTAAAGGAACACCTTGAGCAGTCCGCCGCGGGGCAGATCCCGGCGGATGCCCGCATAGTCCTCCCGAAGCGTATCGGGGGTGTCGCGGACAAACAGTTCGGTCCGGCTGTGTTCCCGTATTTCATAATACGGAATATGCATGCGGTCATAGCCGATGTTCGCCCGCAGGAACGGGTGCGCCTGCGCGAGCGTGTCAAGGGTCCGTTCCGCTTTTTCGGGAACGCAGGGGCAATCCATTTTGAGGACCATGCCGAAATGCATCATCGGACACATGAAATGCGCCCGCTCGGAGCGGAGATACTGCATGCTCATTTTGCTTCCTCCCGATCTGCCGCCGCACGGTGCGGATCAATGTTGATTTTGCAACGGGTTTTCCGCCAAGTCAGTTCAGTTCCGTTCCGAACAGGTAGTATTGTTCCACGGCATCGAGATACACATTCTCGTTCCCGCGGGCAACATCGCCGCTCAGATAGGTCCTGCCGTTTTTCTTTTTGACCAGTGTGAAGGTCTTGACACAGTCGTTCCATCCCTGCGACGGGTCGAGGGCGATGTAATTCCCCTCCGCGTCCTTTCCGATGACCAGCACGCTGTGCTGATGCAGAGAACTCTTTGTCCGCCCGTTCTGGTAGTGGATGATGACGGGGGAGATGCTCGCGTCCGTATCGGAAACAAAACGGTTCAGAAAACGGTCCAGACTTTCGAGATCCGCGGAATAACCCGTCCTGTATGCCATGTCCGCGTCCTCAAAGCCGTAATTGGTGATGAAACTCGTGATCTGCGCTACGATTTTTTCGGGCGTTGCGTCGATGCCGATATAGGAAAACGCCATGGACTGCACGGCGGTGGTGCAGTTGTTCGCGGGTCCGTAGGTCTTGCTGCGGTTGTTCGCGTACTTGCCCCAGCCGTAGTTTGCCGCGGTCGAGCGCTGTTGGCAGACGAAGCGCACTTCGCCCCGGGTCACGGTATCCGTGTAGTCGTTGATGCGGATGCCCGCCACATCCTTTATCGGACTGTACGGGATATCCTCCTCCGCGACCTCCGCAAAGCAGACGGAGAAAACAAGGACCAGCAGAAGACATAACGCGCGTCCGAATTTCATAAAAACCAGCCTTTCCTCTTGCCGCCATGCGGGAGCCCCGCCGTGACCTGAAATTCTGTAACAGGATGATTATATCATACAATCCGGAAAAATGCACCCGGAAATTCACAAAAAACGGGGAAAACGCGGATCCAGTTGAATTACGGTCTGCGGCTTTGCCGTCCGGGTTGACAAGCGGCGCGCGTTATGCTAAACTGAACCGATCCAATATGCTCAAAGGAGACGAACATGAAACCCCGGAAGATTTGTTTATCGGCGGCTCTGCTGCTTGCGTTTTTAATGCTTTCCGCATTTGCGGACGCCGAAGGATACCCGGCGAAAATCGTGTGCGAAACGGAGATCCCCGTGACCGCGGAGGGCTCCGTGATCTATGTGACGAAAGAGGATTATGCGGCTGACGCGGATATCCCCTTCACGGTCGAGTGGTACAGAGACCTTCCCGAAGATGACGGGGAACTCTGCGCATCGGCGGACATGGTCATCACAGATGACGGAAAACTGTATTATGCCGGCAGCGGGGAAGTTCCCGCCGGTCTCATGGAGGTTCTGAAGGCGGAAACCGAAGCGGAAGAGGACGCGCACGCGTGGTCCTGTGACGAAGTGCTCCTGCCCGCGGCGGATTGCCTGACTCCCGGCATCGCTCTGGAACGGTGCGCCGCATGCTCCGCGGTCAGGTTCAGTCTCGTGGAAGGCAGTCACCGGGTCGTGATCGACAGAGCCGTTGCGCCGACGGAAAAAGAAAACGGTCTGACGCAGGGGAGCCATTGCGCGGTCTGCGGAACGGTCCTCGTAAAGCAATACGCGGTACCCGCCGGCGGGAACGCGGACGGCGCGGCTCCCGGGATCAATCCCGGCGGTCTGACATATTCCGCCTGCGCCGAAACGGGTCATGATTTCGTGGACGGCTACTGCACCCGGTGCTGGGAACCCTGTCCGCACGCCGATATCAGGATACTGATCACAACCGCAGACACACATCACTTTGTCTGCAACGACTGTGGGATGCGGGTCGTGGACCGACATGCTGCCGAAAATGGTTTCTGCATCGTCTGCGGATACCGCGTGGGTGTTTGTGAGCATGTCCGTGTGAGAGTCGTGTACACCATCCAGGACAGCCATTATGTGGAATGTCTTGACTGCGGTCAACGGAAACTGGAACCTCATACGGCAGACCCCTGCCTCTGCGCGGTGTGCGGCTACGGAAAAGGACATACTGCCGTGACGGATGCCGCCGCGGCCCCGACCTGCACCGCCGACGGACGCACCGAAGGCAGTCACTGCTCCGTCTGCGGTACGGTCCTGATCGCGCAGGAAACGGTCCCCGCGACCGGGCATAAAGCCGTGACGGATGCCGCCGTTCCCGCCACCTGTACCACAATGGGACTTACCGAGGGCAGTCATTGTTCCGTCTGCGCAGCGGTGCTGGCTGCGCAGAAGGCTACGCCCTATGACCACGACTATTCGGATGGCTTCTGTGTCCGTTGCAGCGCTCCGTGTCCCCATGAGAATCAGCAGGCGCTTGAGAAGCGCAGGACGGATCATACCGCCTCCTGCCTCGACTGCGGAATGGTGATTACAGCCGCTCACGAGTGGCGTGACGGCGTGTGCAAAATCTGCGGATTCACCTGCCCCCACGAGGTCATCAATGACGGATATCGGAACTCCAACTTCCACGGAAGCACCTGCGCGGAATGTGATGCCCTGTTTTTGGAGGCGCACGAATACGCCGGCAGCAGGTCCTGCCTCTGCACCGTCTGCGGGTATTACTCTCACAATTACAGCAGCACCACACCGTACGGCGTTGTCAAGTATCAATTCTGCACCAAATGCGGAACGCCCTGCAGTCACGGAAATGTCCTTGTTTTGTTTGCGATGGAAGACAAGCATGATGCCGTATGCCGGATTTGCGATAAGGAGTTCAAGGGCAAACACAGCTTCGACGGCTGCTTCTGCACGGTCTGCGGATACGCAAAGCATACCGCGGTGACCGACGCCGCCGCCGCGCCCACCTGCACGAAAAACGGTCTCACGGAAGGATCGCATTGCGGTGTCTGCGGCACGGTCCTTGTTAAGCAGGAATCCGTGCCCTGCTTGGGACACATCCCGGCGGCGGACAGCGCGGTCGAGCCTACCTGCTCCGCACCCGGATTGACGGACGGCGTACACTGTTCAAGATGCGGTGAAGTCCTCATCGCGCAGGAAGAAGTACCGGTGATCCCGCATCAGTTCAACTTCGGCGCATGCACCGTGTGCGGCGCGTCCTGCCCGCATGAAAACAAAAATGCCGCGGATGCGGACAACTTCACCCACGCACTCTATTGCGCGGACTGCGGCGAGGCACTTCCGCCGGAAGAACATTCCATGGCGCTTTACAGAGCCCCCTTCCTGTACTACTGTCCCGTATGCGGGCATCTGTTCGCGTAAATCTCCCCCAAACGCACCTTCCTCATGAAAAAAGAAAGCCTTCTCCGGAAGGCTTTCTTTTTTCATACCGCGGGTTATGTGCCCCAAAGCAAGGCGGAAAGCTATAATTTAAGAAATCGTAAGAAAAATGCTGATTTTAATTTAATCAGTTTTGTGATAGAATGCACATATACCGCAAATCACAACAAATTCCCCGGAGGGACAGAATGGCAAAAAAGAAGAAAAAAGTCATTACCAAAATCATCATCTGGCTGATCGCGCTGATCGTTCTGGCGGTGCTGGGACTGTTCGCGTGGAAAATCTGGATCCCCGCCATCAAAGCGGAGATCACCGTGACCTATGATTCCTATTCGGCGACCACGGGCACCATCTCCAACAGCCTCAGTTTTTCCGGTTCTGTGAGCGTGGTGAACAGCGGCTATACCACCGCGTCCAAATCGGGCACCGTGCGCGCGCTGTATGTGAAAGACGGCGACCTTGTGACCGAGGGCGACCGCATCGCGCGCCTTTCCACGGGCGAGACCGTGAAGGCGTCTCTCACCGGCACCATCAACGATGTGCTGGTGGAGGAGGGCAGCAGCGTGAACGCGGGCGGACAGATCGTGCAGATCGTGGATTTTTCCAGAATGAAGGTCACCATGCGCGTGGACGAATACGACATCTCTTCCGTCCATGTGGGGCAGAAGTGCACCGTCACCTTTACCGCGCTTGAAAAGAGTTTCCCGTCCGAGATCACCCATATCAACCGCCTCTCCCAGAGCAGCGGAAATGTGGCGTACTATCAGGTGACGGCGACGGTCGAGGTCACGCCCGAGGTGCTGCCCGGCATGCAGGTGACCGTGTCCATCCCCAGAGAGGAAGCCATCGACGCGGTGATCCTCAAGATGGATGCCCTCTCCTTTGGCATGGACAACGCCGCTTTCGTCTATCAGATGGATGAAAACGGGGAACTGTTCCCGGTACCCGTGGAAGTGGGCGTGGACAACGGCAACTATATCGAAATCAAATCCGGTCTCAAGGCGGGCGACACCGTCTATGTGGAGGTGAAGGAAGAAGCCGAGACGCCCAAGGGTCTGGCGGGACTCATCTCCTCCTTTACCGGCGGCAATACCCAGATCCGCAACAACAACCGCGGCGGATCGAACAACAACCGCGGCGGCAACTTCGGCGGCATGGGCGGATGGGGTGGCATGCGATGAATGACGCGCCCCTTCTGCACATGCGGGACATCTGCAAAGCCTATTATGTGGGCGGCGAAGACCTGACGGTGCTGCATCATATCGACCTTGACATCCGCGCGGGGGAGTACCTGAGCGTGCTGGGCCCCTCGGGCAGCGGAAAATCCACGCTCATGAACATCGTGGGCTGCCTCGATACACCCACCCGGGGCGAGTATCTGCTGGGCGGCGAGCGCATCGACGAAATGAGCGAAAAGCAGCTGGCTTATGTGCGCAACCGCAAAATCGGCTTTATTTTCCAGTCCTCCCAGCTGCTGCCGAGACTCGATGCCCAGAAGAATGTGGAACTGCCCCTCATCTACGCCGGCGTGGGTCCCCGTGAACGGGCGAAAAAAGCAAAAGAGGTGCTGGAGCGCGTAGGCCTAAGTGACCGCATGCACCACTACCCCAATCAACTTTCGGGCGGGCAGCAGCAGAGGGTCGCCATCGCCAGAGCCCTGGTCACGAACCCGGACATCCTGCTGGCGGACGAACCTACGGGGGCGCTGGATCAGGCGACCGGGCGGCAGGTGATGGCCCTGTTTTCCGAACTGAACGCCGAGGGCCGCACCATCCTCATGATCACCCACGACCTCACCATCGCCAAATATGCCCGCCGCGTTGTGCATATCATCGACGGGGTTTTGACCGAGGAGGCGGAAACATGAAAAGAAATGTATTTTCCGTCTTCCTCATGCCCTGGGAATCGCTGAAGATGTCCGTCGGCAATATCCTGCATAACCGCCTGCGCTCCTTCCTCACGATGCTGGGCATCATGATCGGCGTGGCGGCGGTCATCGCCCTCATCACCACCATTTCGGGCGTGTCGGACTCCATCTCGGATTCCTTCACCTCCATGGGCGCGGGACGGCTGATGCTTTCTGTCAGCGGAAGCGAACTCAAAGACGGACTGACGGAAGAGAACATCGCGGAGATTTCGCAAATCGAACATGTGAAGGGCGTGACGCCGTCCTTCAGTTTCAACACCTACATGGTCTACAACAAGAAACGGAACACGGGCATTTCCGTGTCCGGCGTCAACGATTACTGGTTCACCACTCAGGACGATCCCTGCAAGGGACGGGCCATTGCCTCTCTGGATGTCCTGCGCATGAACCGCGTGTGCCTTGTGGGTCAGGAAGCCCTTGAAGAGTTCTTCTACGGTATCAATCCGATCGGTCAGACCGTGTATCTGGGCGGTCTGGAGTTTACCGTGGTGGGTCTCCTGCCGGAGAGTTATACGGGCTCCGATCTGGTCATTCCCTACACAACGGCGCTCAAAATGAACTCGAAAAATGTGATCACCTCGCTCACACTGTATCTGGATGATACGGAAAACAAGGGGCCGGTCCAAAAAGAACTGGAGACCCTGCTGGACGAGATGTTCTATTTCGAAGACGACACCTACACCATCTCCACCATGGAAGCGGTGGAGAGCACCATGGAAGAACTGCTGGGCATGATGAGCACGCTGCTGGCGGGCATCGCGTCCATCGCCCTCGTGGTGGGCGGCATCGGCATCATGAACATGATGCTCACCTCCGTCACCGAGCGGACGAGCGAGATCGGGCTCAAAAAGGCGCTGGGCGCGAAGCCCGGGCAGATCCAGTTCCAGTTCCTGCTGGAATCCGTGATGCTGTCGCTGCTGGGCGGTCTTATGGGCGTGCTGATCGGTCTATCCATCAGTTTCGGCATGTGCCGCTACATGGGTACGGATTTCCGTATTTCCGCGGACGCCATTATCCTGGGCGCGGGCTTCTCCGCGGGCATCGGCATCATCTTCGGCTGGGCACCCGCGCGGAAAGCCAGTCGCCTCAATCCCATCGACGCGCTGCGCAGCGCATAGGAGGGAATATGAAACGGATATTGCTTTTGATATTGGCCTGTGCCCTGCTGTTTTCCGCTTTTGCGGAAGAGGAGGAAGCGGGCTTTACAGCGGGTCCCGCCGCGCTCGGCGCGGGAACGGAGATATACTCTGACGAAGGGCGCACGGTTTCCGCGGGGAAACTCACGGGCCGCCTGATCGTATACGCTTCCGATCTCATTACCGGGGAGGAAGGAAGCCGGACGCTGAAAATCCTTTATCTGTTTGAGGGGACGCTCCGCACGGGCTATGTGAATCCCCCGGTCGCAATATTTCTGACAGAGGCGGAAATCGAAGCCTACATCGCGGAGACCGCTGAGCCGGACGGCTATTACGGGGGACTGCCCCTGATGAACGCGGTTTTCCAAAAGGATGAGCCCGATGAACCGGACAGACCCAAACGCAAAAAGCAGGTGCGCATCACGGGAGAGGAGCGGGGTACGCCCGGCGTCTACACCCATGTGCACGGCAGCTGGGAGACGGAACTGTACTGGGGCGTCGATACGGACGATTGTGAAACCGCCGGAGACATTCTGCTTCTGGGCGGGGAAGAGATCGGCATCGGGGGAGGAAACCTGCTGGCGGAAGTCAATGGGGCAGGCCTCGTCCTGACCGGTGAGAGCGTTTCCGTAACGGGCGAAGCGCTGCTGACGCTGCGGGAAAGCGGCATCGGCGAAGTGACCGTCAACGGACTGATCCTGCCGACGGACGGATTTCTGAGCGGCAGTATCTACGGCGCCTTGCGCGCATCGGGCATCAGCGACAGAATGATCGACTATGTGTTCGACGCGTCCGGCGTGACCGCGTCGGCGATGGGCGAACACTACGCCGTGCGCCAAAACGCGGAGAACGGCGCGTGGGAACTGGAAAGGAGCGGCGCATGAAAAAATGTATGGTTTTTCTGCTCACCTTCCTGCTTGCCGCCTCCGCGCTCTGTGAAAAAGTCGAACTGAACGGAACAATCGAGTACCCCGGGACCATTACGGTTTATGCGGGAACGGGCGGCACCGTTGATGCGGTTCAGGTAATTCCGGGGCAGAAGATCGAGCCGGGCGCAATTGTCGCGGACTTGTCGGTTACGCGGATGTTCATGCCCTGGGACGGAGAGATATGCGCGGTCAATGTGACGGAAGGCGAAACGGCTTCCGTGCAGGACGCGGTGCTGTATGAATACAAGGAGCGGTATCTTCTGAAGGCGAGCATGGACTACGCCTATGCCGACGATACGCCGCCGGTCAGCACGGGAGAGAGATTCTTCCTTGCCTGCGCCATCGACAATTCCCACACGGGATACGGCTACGCGGTCAATGTGAGCGGAACGGACTTTGACATCCTGACCACCGCCGGGGAGTTCTATCCGGGCGAGGTCGTCAATGTGTACCGAGGGGATGAAGCCAATCCGCGCTGCCGTGCGGGCGCTGCGACGGTATACAAAGCGGACTACGGGCGCATCGCCGCGGACGGCTATATCACCCGGGCTTATTGCGCGGAAGGCAGCCGCGCGCTCAAAGGCGAGGCGCTGTTTGACATCGCGCTGGGCGCGGAGACGGATCGCGTGATCAGCACCGCGGGCGGCATCGTTTCCACGGTCCTCGTGACGGCGGGAACAGTGCTCGGGGAGGACACGCCCGTATTGAAACTGATTGACGAAGGGTCCGTCTGCATCGCCGTGTACGGGACCGAAGCGGAACTCACCGGCATCCGCGCGGGCAACAGGGCATGCGCCGTATTCCGCTGTGACAGAACGGAAACACCGTATGAGGCAGTTGTCACGGATGTGACGATGGCGCCCGATGAAGCGGGGCTGTACCGACTGGAACTGAAACTGCCGGCGGTGCCTTCCTTCCTGCGGGAAGGGATGAGCGCGGCCGTTACCATCGAAATCGAATAGGGAGGAACATATCATGAAGCGTTTTCTGAAGACCGTATCCGTCATCCTGTCCCTCATGCTGCTGGTTTCCGCCGCGGCAGAGACCGTCTCCTTTGACGGCAGCGTGAAAACTCTGGGCTCCACGCCCGTCACCGCGCCCATCGGCGGCACCGCCGGTGCGGTCGACTGGCTGGAAGGCCGCAAAATCATCGCGGGCGATGCCGTCGTGACCCTTGCACCCGACACGGCGAAAGCGCCCGTCAGCGGCACGGTGACCGGCATCTTCGCTTCCGCCGGTGACGACCTCGACAGCGTGACAAGCCGCTACGGCGCGGTTCTGTACATCGATCCCGATGCCCATTACACCGTGACCACCACCACGGACAACGCCTACGACGCCGCCGAAAACAAGTATATCCGCATCGGCGAACCCGTTTATCTGCAGGGTGTCAACTATACTTCCCACACGGGCACGGGCAAGGTGACCGCGGTCAGCGGCACTTCCTACACTGTTTCCGTTAACGCGGGCGCCGATTTCTACCCGGGCGAGAGTGTGCGCATTTTCCGCGCTGCCGACTATTCATCCCGTTCCCGTATCGGCACGGGCAGCATTTCCCGCGTGGATCCCGTGGCGGTCACGGCATCCGGCAGCCTGTTCACCCTCTCCGTGCAGGACGGGGATCATGTGGATGCGGGAGACAGCCTGTTCTCCTATCTGAGCGGCACATTTGATGGCCTGTATTCCACGGGCAATGTGGTGTATGCGCCCGTTTCCGGCATCATCGAAACCGTGAATGTAACGGAAGGCGATGTTGTGCAGAAGGACGCCTGCATCATGACCGTCTGCGAAAGCGACAGCCTGTATATCGAGTTCACCGTATCCGAAAGCGACCTCATGTACATCGCCGAGGGCGACAAGGTGAAGATCGAGTTTCTGTGGAACGAGGGTATGACGGAACTGACTGAGGGCACCATCTCCTTCATCTCCTTCCTGTCCGTGGACAGCACCGACGGGGCGGGCTATTCCGTCCATGTGGATTTTGCCCCCACGGAGGAGACCCGTCTGGGCATGACCGCGGTCATCTACACGGTGGAAGAAGAAACCGAAGAATGATCCTGCAGACAAGTCCCCCCCCGCAATGCGGGTGGGGACTTATTTTGTTGTTGCTTTATCCGGTGCGCGGATGCGATACTCTGCGGCGGACGCGCTTGTGTCAACGGGCGTTTATTGCTCCTGCAGTCGGTACTCTCCCGGTATGGTTCCTTCCGAGTTGATTTGCGCAACGGCCGTATTTTCCGTTTCCGGAGGTCTGATTACCCTGAGCAGGGAAGGCGAGAGGTATTCCGTTTCCGTCTTTTTTCCGTTCGCGAGCACCGTGCAGAAGGGTGTAAAATGCGCGCCTTTCGGATAAAGGGATCCGTCTTTCTCATAAGTTCATCATCAAACACGCATGTTGTCAAATCAAAGAAGGATACACCGGAACGGATATCCGCGGCAGGCTGCCGGATAAGCAAACCGTGCTCGCAGGCGGAGGCGTTTTGCGTCATATCCGGCGGAAACGCGGAATTTCCTCTTGACAAAAGTCACATAATATGCGATAATGCAACCAAGCAATGTAACTTATGGCAGGGGGCGGGAACTTGAAGGCGTACTATCTGCAAACGAACATTTTCTGCATCGCGCTGCTGCTTGTGGTGTACAGACGGCTCATCAACAAGCGTGAAACCATTTCCGCGCAGCGTCTCACATTCAAATACCTCATGCTCTCCGCGCTGGCCATGTGTGTTTCGGATATTTTCGCCTGGCTTTGCACGGGAAATATGAGCACGGGCATGGTGTTCATGCTGGAACTGTTCAATATCCTGTACGACATATCCATCGTTGTCTGCTGTTTCAGTTGGATGATGTATGTGAACTTCCGCGTGAACGGTCTCGAGTATAACCACAAAAGGGAAATGCTCATCGGCGCGATCCCGCTGCTCATCATCACGCTGCTCATATGCACCAATCCCTTTACCGGGCTCATGTTTACCATTGATGAATGCAACAATTACGAGCGCGGTCCCGGGCTGTGGATGCATTGGGTGGTATCGTGGGGATATCTGGTCGCCGCGGAACTCAAAGTGGTTTTGAAACTCATGAAAACCAAATCCCGCTACGCCTGCGAAAAACTCATGCCGCTGCTCTACTTCATCGCGGCGCCCGTCGTGGCTGCCGTGGTGCAGATGTTCTTTTACGGCGTCACGGTCATGCAGTGCGGCATCACTTTCTCCATCGTGCTCATCACCTACGGCTTTTTGCAGGACAAGGTGTTGCGCGACACGCTCACGGGACTCAATAACCGCTCCGCTCTGGAAACCTACCTGAACGACAGAGTCCAGAAAAGCGGCACGCGCTTTATGTTCCTGATGTGCGATGTGGACCGCTTCAAACTCATCAACGATACCCTCGGCCACCTGATGGGTGACCTGGCGCTCAAGGCCATTTCGGGTGTATTGAAAACCGTGTGCGGTGCCGCCAGAACGGGCGTGTTCCTGTGCCGCTACGGCGGGGACGAGTTCATCATCTGTTCGCCCGAACTCACACCGGAACAGACCCAAAAACTCAAAACCGACATCCGCGATGCGCTCACGGCCTACAACAAAGGCTCCAAGAATGTGTTTACCCTTGAGATCAGCATGGGTGAGTCGTACGGTCTGTGTACCTCCTACGATGACGCCGAGAAACTGATCCACGAGGCGGATGACAAAATGTACGCGGACAAGATGAGCCGCAAGGCGCAGAGGATTGAATAAGCGCACCCGGCGGCAAGGAAAAGTACACCAGGGGACAAACACCCCCGCAGCCCTTGAAAGTGCGCGGGCGTTCACTTATGGTCCAAAACGCATTATCGGTTGAAGGACGGCGCCCGGTGGCGAACAAAGCCGGTTCCGATCAACTCCATATTGCCGGCATAACCGAAACTCACGCCAGTAGGAGTTGAATGTTCAAAGTAGATTTCGAACAGGAACAAGCCGTCGCCGTGATCTTCCAGACAATGAAACAGTTTTCCGGTATGGATCGGGTCACCGGTAATGATGAAAATCCCATTAGCGCGGCGATACCATCCTCCGACCGCTACCTCGTCACCGTATTCAAATCCGCCGCTCACATTCTTCAGATCGGTTTCATGGATGTTGCTCGTAATTTTCGTTTTTCCTCCTGTTTTTGCGGGTCTTTACCCTTTTCTGCCTATCGATATGATGAACCGGTCTTGATGGCTACGGAATTTCAGCAGAACTTGCTTTGTATGACGCCGACGGAATCAGGTTGTGGACAAATTGGGGATCGATCCGGCGGAAAAGTTTTTGTCGGTATTGAAGAATGTGCGCAGCAAACCGATTACCGTATCCGAAGGAAAAAGTATGATTCAGGGCAGACGGAAGGAATATTGCCAAAGTCGGGGCTTGTTTCAGCGAGACAGAAATGAAGGAAGAATTGGATGCGTGGATCATGACAGGCGAAAAGCACTTGCGAGATGCACAAAAGATACAAATGATTTAAATGAGATATAGGTGATTATCAGTAAAGGATCCGCCGCAGGAAATTCTGCGGCGGGTTTTGTTAGATTTTTTCTT
>JAZLLT010000033.1:0-22984 GCA_045598325.1 Clostridia bacterium
CCGAAAGCGGCGAGACCGTCACCGGAGAACTCACCGGGGAAGAGGCGGGCTGCTACATCGCCATGCCCGTGGCGGCTGCCGGCTGGACGCTCATCCAGTATTTCCCGGACAGCGCCTTCCTCGGCCGTTACCAGACCGCGACCAACGGACTGGTCCAGCTGGCGTTCTTCCTGCTGGTTATCTTTGCCGTGTTCTTCTTCGCAATGGTCGCCTATAACCGCCGCGAAAACGAGCATCTGAAGACTGAGATCGAAAATATCTCTGCCTACCGCAAGGCGGTTCAGGCGGATGCCCTCATCCTGCTGCGCACGGATCTTGCTAAAAACATCCTGACCGAAGGCCGGTGGAAGGACAGCAAGGGCAGGAAACAGACCTGCGAGCAGTTGGTGGGCCTGCGTCTGCCCTGCTCCTATGACGCCTATATCGGGCGCTGGTGCGAGCATTTCGTTCAAAGCGAGTACCGCGAAGAATTTATGAGCAACACCGACCGCGCCTTCCTCATCAAGAGTTTTAATGAAGGCAGGACGGAGATCACTTTCGATTACGGCGCCCGCGACATGGAGGGCGAGAAAGTCTTCCTGCGCCGCACCATCTCCATGGTGCGCCACGACAGCACGGGCGAACTGATCGCCTACACTTCCGTCAAGGATGTGACACAGAGCGTGCGCGCTTCCCATGAGGAAAGCGCCAAGGTCCAGCAGGCGCTGGAGCACGCGGAGAGCGAGAACCGTCTGTTCGGCGTGTCCATCGCCAACATGTGCCACGATGTGCGCACGCCCATGAACGCCGTCATCTCCTACGCGGACATCGCTTTCCGCAAGGCGGCGGTGCCCGAAGCGGTGCGCTTCTCCATGCAGAAACTGTCCACCGCCTGGTCCCACATGATGAGTCTGCTCGAAAATGTGGCGGAACTGTCCGGCGGCGTCCGCAAGGACGGAAATCAGAATGTGGTGTGCGATCTGTACCGTCTGGGTCGCGAGATCCGCGCGATGATGCTGCCGGAACTCATCAACCGGGACATTCATTTTGCCATCGATCTTTCCGGCATCTACGAGACCGTCGTCTATGCGGACAAACTGAAACTGTCCGAGGTGCTGTTCAATCTCCTCGACAACGCTCTGGGCAGAACGCCCGACGGCGGCAGCGTGGTCTGCTCCGTCCGTCAGGCGCCCGCCCGCAGTGAGCGGCAGGTGCGGTGCATGTTCACCGTACTGGAGGGGAACGGCTGCATGACGGATGAGGAAATAGCGGAACTGCTGAACGGCAGGAACGCGGATGCGGATGAGGCCCACAGAGGCTTTGCCATCGTGCGCAACCTGACGGAACTGCTGGGCGGAAAACTGTCCGCCTCCTCCGACCCCGGCCAGGGCACGGAATTCGTGCTGGAACTGACGCTGGGCATCTGCCACAGCGCGGACGAAAAGCCGGATGAGCGCGCGGACCGCATGGACGAGGAAGTGCTGACCGGTCAGCCCGTGCTCGTTGTCGATGACGATCCTGCCGGCAGACGGACCGCCTGTGAATATCTGGCGGACATGGGATTTGCCGTGACGGAAGCGGTGAATGGCTCGGAGTGCGTCAGACGCCTCTCTTTCCCGGACGCGGACGATTTCAAACTGGTGATTATGGACATGCACATGCCGGGCTTGGACGGCTGTGCCGCTGCGGCCGCGCTCAGGCAGATGGAGCATCCGTACATTTCCCGCATCCCCATCATCGCGGTGACGGACAACCTGAACGGACCCGACCGCCGCAGGGCATTTGCTTCCGGCATGAACGCCTACATCGCAAAACCCTATGACAAAGATAAATTAAGAAAGACCGTACAAATGGTGCTGTGACAAAGAGAAGGAGCCTCCGCGGAGGCTCCTTCGTTTTACAGTTTGATCTGTTTGATCGCCGCAAGGAATTCCTTGCGCTTTTCCTTGTTTTCCTTGGATTTATCGGAGAACTGCTTGAGATTCGTCAGCACCTTGATGATGGTGGTGAGCAGGTGCTTTTTGAGGTCCGTGACCGTTTTCGCGTTGTAGGCGGTGAGATCGGCGAAGAGTTTGTCCACAAATTCCTCCCGCTCTTTGCGGGGCATATTGACGATCATGCCGTCCACATACTCCTCGATGACCTTGCCGCTCTTGGTGCGGTCCGATTCGTATACGAACTTCGTTCCGCAGATCATCCAGGTGAATGGGTTGTGCTGAAGAACCGACAGGGTGGTGCTCTTGATGATGGTGTAGGCGCACTCGCCCATCAGCACGCCCACCAGGGAGGAGGCGGGCACGAAGGAACGAATCTTTTTCTCGATCTCCTTGTAGATGGGCTTCCGGGTAAGCCCCCCGATGAAGCCCGGTCCGTCCAGATCGTACACGGCATGCACCCGTTTTTTCACTTCGCTGTCCAGATGCACCGCCGCCCAGACCGCCAGATTTCCGCCCTTGGACTGGCCGCCCAGAATGAGTTTGTGTCCGGGATACATCTGCGCGACCCGCATGGCATAGCGCGCCGCTTCCTGCTGGGAGGGGACGCTGTCCATGAACATCATGTTGAAGTCTTCCTTCCAGCCGATGAGCGTGCCGCCGGTGCCGCGGTAGGCGATATAGAGCGTCTTGCCGAGCAGCAGGAATGTGACGGCGGAAAACTGCTCCTCCGCCTCGGCATCCTCCACATCGCTGTACAGCGTCAGTTTGACGCCGCAGAAGCGCTTGCTTTTCGCCGCTTCCTCGAGGAGTTTGCCCGTCTGGCCCTTGATGAGGTCAAGACCGCTGAACTGCTCTTCGGACGGCAGTTTCTTCCATTCTCTGAGCGCCTCGCTGATGGACATCACTTTGTCCGCGGCGAAGGGGAAGTGGAGATAGGACAGTTCCGCCAGCAGCAGGGCGTCCGCCTCGTTGAGCGCGGCGGCGCGGAACGACAGGTCTCCGCGCCAGACAAGATAATCCAGCAGATTGCCTTCCATGGTATCCTCCTTACAGCAGTTCGTGGTAGTAGTAGACGGGGATGGCGCTCCAGCCGTGGCAGAGGCTGCCCGCGTTGCTGAAGTCCTTCCAGCCGAGATCGGTCTCCCACACGGTGCCGGTGCCGCCCTCGAGCATGGGGACATAGTGCTTTTCGATGTCCGAAAGGATGTATTCACGGTACTTTTCCCGGTTCGTCTTCAATAGCGCGTCATACTTGAACGCGCGCATGGAGAGGGTCGCGGGGGTGAAGGGATGACCGGAAGTAAGGAGACGGCACAGGTTTTCCGCTTCCTCCCCGTTCGCCGCGCCGCAGAGGATGGAAAGGGAGATGCCCAGTTCGCTCGCCTGCGCGAAGTCGCCGCGGTTATAAAAGATGCCGTCACACAGGAATGTTTTGCGGATGGCGGAATTGATTTCCTCCGAAAGCGCCCGGTAAGCGCTTTCTTTTCCGAGCCGTTTTGCCATGATATCCATGTTGATGAGGGCGATGGAGAGCAGCGCGTTCAAAATGAGGTCGGGGCTTCCCGCGCCCTTCGCGCCGTCCAGACCGGGCGCCCATTCGTAGAAATTCCAGTAGTCCGGGTCACCCTGACCGAAAACCGGGCAGAGCCCGTCTTTCAGGCGGGAAGTGAAGGCGGCTGTCACACTCTCCAGTTTCGCATAGACCTCATGAAGCAGCGTTTCGTCGCCGCTTTCCTCCGTGTATTCCCGCACCGCCGTGATGTAGTGCAGGCAGAAGGAGGGGATGGTGAGCGCCATGGACACGGGGAAGCAGATGGACATGAGCCCGTCCTCCCGCCGGTCCTTGCTCATGAGCAGCAGGTTTGCCCGCGGGAATTCATACTCCCCGAAGCACTTGTAGCCGCACAGCATCTGGTTGCGGCTGTCCATGCCGTAAAGCGCCTGCTCCCGCCAAGGGCAATCCTCGTAGTGCTCGTGCATGCAGAGCTTGAGCGTCCTGACGCAGGCGTCATAGATGCGCTCCTGCAGTTCCGTCAGTTCGGGGCGGGGCATCGAACCGGTTTCGATTTCCACGGGCAGAATAGATACGGATGCCTCTTCGAGAGGCTTTTCTGCGATGAGTTCGATGTATCTGCAGCCCAGCCGCCGCATGCGGTTGACGAAACCGGTTTCACCCTGCCCTATGGTGAAGCGGAAAGAGAAATCGCGGTGCCCGATGATGCGGGGCACGCGCCCGTCCGCGAGATATTCGCTCCAGGCGGCGATCACGGTCTGCGCGGAATATGACTTCACCCGCATGGAGAAAAAGCCCACTTCCTCGCGCCCGAGGTCGAACAGATACACATTCTGCGCGGGCTGTCCCTTGAAAGGCGCGCTCACCCTGTCAAGGATAACGGGTCTCCTGCAGGGGCGTACCCGCAGGGGGAGCGTCTGCTTTACCACCGATGCGGGAATCAATCCGGGCGCGTCCCCGTAAAGCCAATTGTCCTTCTTTGTCAGGTCGCAGGCGAAGGTGAACCCGAGTTGATGGGTGAGGATCTTGTTCATGTGGGGAATATAGATGCTGCTCGCGCGGCACAGCGTTTCTTTTCCGCTCACGCAGAGAGTCTTTCTGCCCTCCGCCACGCGGAAGATGAGCCCCGCGCGCCCCTTGCAATAGGTGGAAAAGACGGTGACGCCGCAGTACCACACGCGGACGCAGAGGCGGTTCCCGTGCTCCATGAGGTAGGGGGACAGGTCGATTTTGTCGTATACCTTGTCGTGGGGATAGTCCGCGTACTGCCCGACGGATACGGGATTGCCGTTTACGAAGGCTTCGTAGTTGCTGTCCGCGGAGATATACAGAACGGCTTCTTTTCCCGCGCAGTCGAAGGTGCTCACGAATTCGCCGTACTCGTCACTTTCCGCGTGATCGCCGATCCAGATCCATTCGGCACCCTCCAGATCGGGCGTCACGCGTCCGGACTCGATCATCTCCTTGCGGAACGCGTCCGGGTTCTTCTTTCCGTAATCCTGATGGTATTCCTCCGCCTTCCAGAAAGTTTTCATGGGCAGCACATCGACCCGGCATTTCCGACCGAAGTTGCTTTCTAAACAGACTAAAGCCTGTTTTATTAGTGCTTCCTGTTCCGCGTTTTCGTGGAAGACGGCGGTCTTGTAAGAATCGCCCTTGTCGATGAACTGGCCGTCCGCGTCGAAAGGGTCGATGGCGCGCAGGAACGCGTCCAGCAATATGCCGAAAGTCGCGGGCACGCCGTACTCCACCTCAACGGTCTCTCTGTGGCGGGTCAGTCCGTGCTTTACCTGCTCATAGGTCGGGTTCTCCTCGTCTCCGCCGCAGTAGCCCGCGGTGACGGACAGTACGCCCGGGATTTCCGTGAATGCGGGTGTGATGCACCAGAAGCATCCGCCCGCGAAATATGCTTTCGACATAGTGTGCTCCAACAGTAGAATTTGCCTGTATTATAACATGAAAAATGCAAAGAATAAAGGGTTGTAACTTGTAATCAGAACATTTTGCCTGTATAATAGGACACAAAATATGAACCGCGGGAGGAACATATGAGGATCGTCACCGTGAGCCGCGAATTCGGAAGCGGCGGAAGAGAACTGGGAAAGCGCCTTGCCGATGAACTGGGCTTTGCCTATTACGACAAGGAACTCATCACGGCTCTGGCGGAAAATGTGAAACTGGACGACAACTTCCTGAACGAACTCCGCCAAAAGGAGAATGTGCAGGGCGTCCCCATCACCCAAAACCGCACCATTTCCAGCAGTGATTCCGCTCGGAAAAATGTGTTCACCTACGCCCGCGAGCATAAGGTCATCAAGGAACTGGCGCTCAAAGGCGACTGCGTCATCGTGGGCAGGAGCGCGGACGCCCTGCTCAGGGAGTACGATCCCTTCTCCATATTCGTCTATGCCGACCTACCTTCCCGCATCGCCCGGTGTGTCGAACGCGCGGATGTGGACGAGAACCTTTCCGAAAAGGAACTGGAGCGCAAGATCAAGGAAATCGACAAAGCCCGCGCCCGCAACTACATGCTCGTGACCATGCAGAAGTGGGGCGACATGCACGATTACAGCCTGTGCATCAACACCACCGGCGCCGAGATAAGCAAACTGGTCCCCTTCGTTGCGGAATGTGCCCTTTCGTGGTTTGACAGAAAGAAATAAAGGTCCGAATGGACCCGGGTGAGCACCTACCGGCAGTCAGGCTATCCCGGCTGCCTGTTTTTTTGGAGGTTCATATGACGAAATACTGGCCGATCATTGTGGTTGTGGCGGCAAATACGCTGTATCATATCGTTGCCAAGCAGACGCCGCAGGAGGTCAATCCCTTCCTGACGCTCGTAGTGACCTACGGCATCGCGATGCTTATGTGCATGATCCTGTTTCTGACGGGCAGGCACGGCCCCATCGCCGAGGAAGCGGCGAAAATCAACTGGACGGCGTTCGCGTTCGGCCTTATCATCATCGGCCTTGAAATCGGTCAGATCAACATCTACCGCGTGGGCTGGAACATCAATACCGCGCCGCTCATTTCCAACATCGCCCTCGCGGTGATCCTGCTCATCGTCGGGCGCCTCCTCTTCAAAGAGGATTTCACCCTGCGCAAAGCGCTGGGCGTGCTTGTCTGCGCCGCGGGACTGATTCTTGTAAACGGAAAGTAGCCATCTGCGTTTTTCCTTCGTATCTATGTGTGTTAATCAAAAAACACAAAAGATACGGAGGGAAAAAACAATGTTCGACATGATGGATTACATGGACGATATGATGAGGATCGAAAACGGCTGGCAGATGGAGAACCCGGGCTATGAGGAAGGCTGGTTCTTTCCGGGCGACGAAGAAGATGACGAGATCCCCGAAAACAATGATTGAAAAGCAGACAGAAAGCACGCGGCTCATGCCGCTTGCTTTTTGTCATTACATCTCCCAACTTGCCAGCCATTCGCTGAAGGTGTTGTAGATGATGAAGAACTCGTCGGAGAGTTCCTGATAGTTGTTCTGGATGTAGGTTCCGGTTTCCTCGTTCCAGGTGAAATTCTCCGCGTAGAGATCCTCGATGGCGCGGTGTTTGAGGGTGTCCGCGTCTTCCAGCATTTGGATGATGTCGGTCAGGTCCGTGCTCACGGCCTTCACTCTGCGGATGAGGGACGGGAAGTAATCGTCGTCCGTCTGCGTCTTGTAGCAGTATTCGTCTTCGCTTTCCAGCATCATCATGGCGTCGCCGGGCCACATGGGCTCGGAATGATATTCGCCGTTTTCATCGTAGAAGTTGAAGTTGTAGTCCGTCCAGCAGCACACGAAGTACAGATAATCGAGGGCGGCGTTGATGTCCGAGGTGACGCCGTCCGCGGCGAGGGACTGCCAGACGGCGTAGCGTTCGCCCAGTTCGGAGGTGTCCACGATCTCGTAGGTCGCGTCCACGATGCGGTAGTTGTAGCGGTATCCGTACTCGTCCTCGTAGTCCTCCACCTTGAGCGTGCCGGTCACGCGGATGGCGCGGTCGGTGAACTCGAACTTCTTTTTCTTTTTGGCGTAGACCGCCATGGTGTTGGCCAGTTGCGTGGTGTTGGGTACGCAGAACGGGCAGCTCTGATAGGGCATGTTCATCAGGTACATGTAGTGGCCGTCCAGCGGGGAAAGGGTCGCCATGTAGCCCATGATGGTCACCTTTTTGCCGTTCAGAGAACGGAGTTCATTGATATCGTTGGCGGCGAGGAAACTGAGCGGGGTCGCCTTGGATGCCGCAAGGGCGCCTGTTTCCGCAAAAAACGACAGGCACAAAACGAGCGCGAGCATCAGGGGAAAACACTTTTTCATGGGAACCTCCTATTTGACGAGCACATCCTTTTTGCTCATGGAGAGGATGCACAGCATGGTGGGCAGGACGGAGATGATCCACACGAGGGCGCAGATGGCGATTTCGAGGGGATAGACCTTGCCGCCGGCGAGTACGATGCCCATGGGCGCGGTGATGGCGTTCATGAGCCCCAAAGAAAGATGGGCAAGCAGCAGGGACATGAGGGTGCTGACCAGACCCAGGATGCCGTTCTGGATAAAGTACATAATGCCGATCTTCTTCATGGAGATACCGATCATCCGCATGAGGGAGATTTCTTTTTTCGCGTCGAAGAGGTTGAGAAGCGTGACCACACTGATGACCAGCATGTTCATGATGAGGATGACCGCGCACAGCACATAGACGATCTTCGTGCTGGTGTCCACATTGTTGAGCACCTCGCGCAGGACGGTGTTGGGGTTGATGATGAGAAGTTTGCTGTTCTGGCTGTATACGGAAGTCAGACGGTTATATTCATTGAAGCCCTTGGACTTGACGAGGATGGCGCAGACCAGACCTTCCGCGGCCTCTTCTTCCTCTTCTTCCTCGTGCTCCTCCTCATGCTCATGTTCTTCGCTTCCGTGGACCGCCCATACGGTCTTGTAGGAAGTGAAGACGGCGTTGTCGTAAGCTGTGCCGGTCTTGTCCAGAATGCCCACGACGGTGAGGGGAGAGGCGGCGTGCTCGGCGCCCTGCTCCGCGAGCCCGTGGGAGGTGATCATCTTATCGCCGATTTTCAGATTGTAATCCTTCGCGACCTGACTTCCCACCACGGCATCATAGACGCCGTTTACCGTAAAAAGTTCGCCCTCCGCCACCTTTTTCCCGTCGAGGAAGGAAGGGATGGTGCCTACGATGCGGGCGGAGTTGAAACTGTCCCCCATCGTGAAGGGGACGACCGCGTTGGCCATGCCGCTCTGCTGAAGTTCGGTGACATAGTCGTAGGAGATGGTGCCCAGCGGCTTGTCGGTGAAGAACATGGTGTTCATCGCCAGTTGGGTGGAGGAACCGGAGGGTCCCAGGATGATGTCATATTTGGCGGCGGTGGTGATGATGCCGTCGGAGATCTGCCCGCTCACATTGTAGGCAAGCAGTCCCACACAGGCGGAAATGATGATGGAGAGCGCCACAAGCGCCATGCGGCTCTTGCGCACCAGCATATTTTTGAGGGCGAATTTAAGCATTTTCTTCCGCCTCCGCGATTTCATTCATGTCGAGGACCACATCGAACAGTTCCGCGAGGCGGTCGTCGTGTGTGACGCAGATGAGGGTCTTGCCCCGGGCGGCGGAGATGAGTTCCTCCATGACCTTTCTGCCGATATTGTAGTTGAGGTTGCCGGTGGGCTCGTCCGCGAGGATGATCTTGGGCTCCTTGACCAGCGCGCGGGCGATGGCGACACGCTGTTTTTCGCCGCCGGAGAGTCGGTCCACCTTCTGCTTTTTCTTGGAAAGGATGCCGAGAGTTTCCAGCACCTCGTCCGTTTTGTCCGTGTTCACGCCCTCGAGCTTCAGAATACCGATGTTGTCCTCCACGGTCATTTCCTCGATCAGGCGGAAATCCTGAAAGATGTAGCCGATGGAACTGACCCGCAGGGCGTCCTTTTTCCTTTGGTCGAGGGCGGTGACATCCGTGCCGTCCACGGTGATGGTGCCTTCGCCGGGCGAGATGACGCCCGCAAGCATGTTGAGGTAGGTGCTTTTTCCGCAGCCGCTGGCGCCGAGGATGACATAACTTTTCCCGTCCTCGAACACGAGGTCCCGATAGCGGATGCCGGTATAGGCATCGTAGCGTTTCATTAAGCCGTTAACGGATATCATTTTTTTCCTCCGGATGATTTCTGCCTCTATTATACACCCAAAATGGATTTTTTGCACGGAAAATCATGACAAGGAGGTAAAGAATTCCTTAAAAATCCTGACAGCGCGGACGATTTCCCTTTCATTATTCCCTTGACTATATCCGCAAATTTGCTATAATAGACACAATGGAATCATAGGAGAATCAGGATGAATGATATGGAACTGACCGAGGTCGTTACCGGCCGCGAAACGATTTTTGAGGGCAAGGTGCTGCATGTGGAAAAATGGGCCGTCACCTGCCCCAACGGCGCCCCTTCTTTCCGCGAGGTCGCCCTGCACAGAGGCGCCAGCGCCGTGGTGCCCGTGGATGAAGACGGCAATGTGTATCTGGTGCGCCAATACCGTGTGGCGCCGGGCAAGGTGCTGACGGAGATTCCCGCGGGCAAACTGGACTACACCGGCGAGGACCGCCTCGAAGCAGCCAAGCGGGAACTGCGCGAAGAGACGGGCTTCACGGCGGACACCTGGATCCACCTGACCGACCTGCTCACCACCCCGGGTTTCACCAATGAACTGATCTCCATCTATCTCGCCGAAGGACTCAAAAAGGGCGAGACTGATTTTGACGAAGACGAGGTCATAGACCTGGTCAAGATGCCGATGACCGAAGCAATCGCCCTCGTGCGCAGCGGCGAACTCAACGACAGCAAGACTGCCATCGGTCTGCTTCTTTCCGAAACTTATCTTAAATGAGGATTTGATATGTATCGCAGATTGCCCTGTGACTGGTTTCTGACCGACGGCATCCACAAAAAGATCCGTCTGGACGCGCCCCATACCGTGGAGGATGCCCTGCTGGAGGCGGGCGTCATCGCCCGCGAAGCCACCTGCGAGCAGCGGCAGAAGGACGAGTGGATCTTCCGCCGCCGCTGGACTTACAGCGCGTCTTTTTCCCTGAACACGGAGGACGCGCGCGTGTTCCTGCACCTGACCGGGCTTCGGGGACATTACACCGTTTTCCTGAACGGCGAAGCCGCCTGCGAGGGAGACGGTGAGATTTGTGAAGCCGAAGTGACGGCGTTCGTTCAGGCGGAAAACACCATTGAAATCGCCTTTGCCCCCGCGGGAGAAGGCAGCCTCCGCCCCGAAACCGGTTTCGGCGGCGCGGCGAGTTATAAACTGACGGGGGATGCCGCCATCACCGATATTTCCGTAAAGAATGAGGATGGAAAAACGGCGGTATTCACCGCGATCGACAGCCTCACGGAAGGGGATGCGGTCCTCCGCTACACCCTGATCCGGGGCGGGAAATCCGTCTGCGAAACCGCACCCGAAAAACTCTCGGCCGGCTATCTGCCCCTCCGGCATACGCCCTTTGACGCGCTTCCCGCAGGGGAGAAATGCGACCTGAAAGCCGAGATCCTGACGGACGGCACCGTCTCCGATGACGCCCTCATCAGCACCTTCTTCTGCGGTCTTTCCGTGCCCGCGCGGGGCATTTCGGGAACGAGCGAGAAGATGATGGGGCTCGGCGCCGACGCGGGTGCGACCTGCGCGTTCGTTGGCGGTGACGCCGTATCTCCGCAGACCGTGACCCTTGCCGCGCGCCACGCGCTGGAGGTGGGCGCCCTCGAGGATGCGGCTCTGACGGAAGCCCCCGCCGCCCTTGAACCCTGCGAAAAACTCATTGCTGCCGCGGGAGGAAGCGCCGCCCTCCGCGATAACGCGTTCTGGCTGCTCACGGAGAGCAACCGCGAGGTTTACACCCGCTTTGCGGCGATGCTGACCGAAGACGACACCGATGCCGTCTGCGCCCTTTCCCGCTGCAGTCAGGCGGAAAACCTTAAAATAACCTGCATCCTTGCCCGCGTGAACGGGAAATCCGTGGCCGTGACGGGCGCGGATGCTTCCCGCATGAGCGCGACCTCCTCCGCCCTTATGGATCTGGATGGCACGCTCCGCCCCGCCTACTACGCCCTCATGAGCGCGTGGCAGGGCGACTGCGCCTGCACCGTGAGCCCCAAAGTGATCGGCGAGGACGGCATTTTCTCCGCCGCCGTGTACTGCGTGAGCGACGAGCACCCCGGTGAGAGCGCTTCCGTGACCGTGACCGCCTACGACCTTGACGGCACGGAACTGTCCCGTTCTTCCTTTGCCGTCACCCGCGGCATGGGCGAGGCGGGCCGCGTGACCGCGGAACTGCCCGAAAGCGGCGTGATGATCCTCCGCACGGTGCTGACCGCGGGGGAGGAGACCCTCTCCGCCTCCGACGAAGTGGTGCTTGCGAAGAATGTGAAATATGACGGAATCGAAAAGACCCAACTGCTGACCGCGAACGGCAAAGTGACCAATGTGGGCTCTGCCGCTGCGCTGTATGTGACCGTGCCGGGAGCGCGCTATTTCGGCTGCCTCCTGCCGGGTGAGTATGTGACCGCGGACAGCGGAGACCCCGATGCCGCGGAAGGAATCAATATATATATTTAGTATTTATTCGTGAGGGGGAGACACATATGGAAAAAATCAAGGTTTGTATCGTCGGCGCCGGCAATATCTGCACCGGAGCCCACCTTCCCGCCTATGCCAAGCGCAAGGATGTGGAAATCGTCGCCATCTGCGACCTCAATGAAGAGCGTGCGAAGACCGTAGCCGGCGAGTGGAAGATCCCGCAGGTGTTCACCGATGTGAACGAAATGCTGGACCGGGTCAAGGCCGACTATATGGACTGCTGCGTCTGGACCGGCAGCCACGCCGAGTGCGTCATCGCCGCCGCGAAGCACGGCGTGCCCATCCTTTCCGAAAAGCCCACCGCCCTCAACCTCGAGCAGGCGCTGGCGATGGAAAAGGCCGTTGACGAAGCAGGCGTACCCTTCATGCTGGCTGTCCCCACCCGCTATACCGCCGAGAGCATGGCTCTGCGCGAGATGGTGGATGAAGGCAAACTGGGCGACATCTACTACGCCAAGACCGCCTATGTGCGCCGCCGCGGCACGCCCACCGGCTGGTTCACCGATTCTTCCCGCGCGGGCGGCGGCCCCGTCATCGATATCGGTGTGCACTGCATCGACCGCACCTGGTATCTGATGGGCAACCCCAAGCCCACCCGCGTGAGCGCCTCCGTTTCCTATGCCATCGGCGCCTACACCACCAAGGGCGTTTCCAGTTGGGGCGGACATGACGGCAGCGGCGTCCACGATACCGAGGACTCCGCCTGCGGCATCATCCATTTCGAAAACGGCGCCGCGATGCTGTTCGAGGTCTCTTGGGCGCTCAACGGTCCCGAGACCAACTACACCCAGATTTGCGGAAGCAAAGCCGGCGCGACCCAGGATCCCCTGACCATCTACGGCGAGACCGACGGCTATCTGTCCGACAACAAGATCAACCCCGGCAGGAACGACATGTTCTACGAGGAGATCGACCACTTCATTTCTTGTCTGAAGACCGGAAAGAAGCCCTGCAGCGACATTCATCAGGCGGTCCAGATGCAGCGCATCCTCGACGGTATCTACAAGAGCGCAAAACTCGGAAAAGAAGTTGAGATCTGATGTTTGATGTAAGTCCCTTCGACATCATGCCCGTGCTGGAGACGGAGCGGCTCGTTCTGCGCAAACTCACCATGAATGACGCGCAGGACATGTTTGAGTATTCCTCCGATCCGCAGGTGGCAAAGCATGTGCTCTGGGATGCCCATACCTCGGTCAGCGATACCCGCGGCTACCTGCGCTATATGCTGCGCAAGTACCGCTGCGGCGAGCCGTCCTCGTGGGGCATTGAGGAAAAGGCGACGGGCAAAGTCGTCGGCACCATCGGCTACATGTGGTATCAGCCCGAAAACAGCGCGACGGAACTGGGCTACAGCCTCGCCCGCCGCTGCTGGAACAAGGGTTACATGACGGAAGCACTGTCGGCGGTGCTCGATTACACCTTCCGCGAACTGCGCATGAACCGCGTGGAAGCCCAGCACGAGGTGGACAATCCCGCCTCGGGCGCTGTCATGCGCAAGTGCGGGATGGTCAGGGAAGGTACCATCCGCGAGCGCATGTACAACAAGGGCAGGTATGTGGATGTGGACCTGTACGCCATTCTGCGCAGGGACTACATCAAAAAGAAATAAGCATTTCCCGGACGACCTATGCCGCCCGGGATCTTCAATAAGGAGGGATTACCATGTACAACGCAAATGACAAGCGCTACGATACCATGCCTTACAACCGCTGCGGACGGAGCGGACTCAAACTCTCCGCTTTTGCGCTGGGTTTCTGGCATAACTTCGGCTCGATCATGCCCATCGACAACATGACCGCCATGGTGACCACAGCCTTTGATGCGGGCATCACCTACTACGACCTTGCCAACAACTACGGCCCCGTGGCGGGCGCGGCGGAAGAAAACTTCGGCACCATTCTGGACAAGACCATGCGCCCCTACCGCGACGAGATGATCATCGCCACCAAGGCGGGATATGAGATGTGGCCCGGTCCCTACGGCGACCACGGCAGCCGCAAGTATCTGATGGCGTCCCTTGACCAGAGCCTCAAACGCATGAAACTGGATTATGTGGACATCTTCTATCATCACCGTCCCGATCCCGAGACCCCCATGGAGGAGACTGCGGGCGCCCTTGCCGACATCGTGAAGAGCGGCAAAGCGCTCTACGCGGGCGTGTCCAACTATAACCCCGAGCAGACCCGTCAGATGGCAAAACTCCTTGCCGAGCGGGGCGTGCCCCTCACCATCCATCAGCCCCGCTACAACATGCTGGACCGGAAGGGCTTCGAGGCGCTGGAGCCCGTGCTCCGGGAAAGCGGCACCGGCAGCGCGGCGTTCTGCCCGCTGGCGCAGGGATTGCTGACCACGAAGTACCTGAAGGACATCCCCGCCGACTCCCGCGCGGCGTCCGCCTCGTCTTCCCTGAAAAGCGAGCAGATCACGGACGAACTGCGCGAAAAACTTCTGAAACTCAATGAGATCGCGGTAAACCGCGGACAGAGCCTTGCCCAGATGGCGCTGGCGTGGGACCTCAGAAACAGCCTGACCACCGTCATCCTCGGCGCGTCCCGTCCCTCCCAGATCACCGAGAATGTGGCGGCTGCAGGCAACCTGACTTTCATGCCCGACGAAATCAGCGCCATCGACGCCCTGCTGTAAGGTGACTTATGGATAGACGAGAGCGCGTATTTGCCGCGATGGACAGGAAGCCCGTTGACCGCGTGCCCGTGGGCTTCTGGTACCATTTCGGCGGCGGAGACAATTTCCCCGCAGATATCTGCGAAAAGCATGTGCAATATGTGAAGGACACAAACCTTGACATGATCAAGGTCATGTGCGACGGCTACTTCCCGTATCCCTTTGAGGTGAAGCCCAAGACCCCCGCGGACTTCCGCGCCATGCAGCCTCTGGGCGCGCACCATCCCTTCATCGAGGGTCAGGTGGAACGCGCAAAGCGCATCATGGATCTTGCGGGCAAAGACTATCCCGTGTTTTACAATGTGTTCGCGCCCTTCTCCTCTCTCCGCTTCGGCGCCGGGGACGGCGAAGTGATGGCGGCGCTGGGCGAAGACCCGCTGTCCGTCATGCAGGCGCTGGACACCGTGGGTTACGATAACGCCACCCTCACCGAGCGGCTCATCCGCGAGGCGGGCGTGGACGGCGTGTACTACTGCGTGCAGGGCGGCGAAAAGAGCCGCTTCACCGAAGAACAGTACGATACCTTCATCCGTCCTTCCGACCTCTATGTCCTCGAGCGCGCGCAGAGATACAGCGATTACAACATTCTGCACTGCTGCGGCTGGGCAGGGGACGGCAACCGCATGGAACTGTGGCGGGACTATCCCGTGAAGGCGGTCAACTGGGCGGTGTATGTGGAAAAGATGCCGCTGACCGCGGGCAGGGAGTTCTTCGGAAACAAGTGCTGCGTCGGCGGATTTGAGTCCCTGCACAGAAACGGCGGACTCATGAACACGGGTGTCATCCACGAGGGCACGAAGGAAGAGATTCGAGCCTTCACGAAGAAGACCATCGCAGACTTCGGCAAAACCGGCCTCATCCTCGGCGCGGACTGCACCATCGACAACCGCATCGACCACGAACACATCCGCTGGGTAGTGGAAGCGACGGAAAGCATCTGACACAAACCGGAAACCCGCAGGGGAGGCTATCAGCCTCCCGCCGTCATCCCCTTCCTGCCTCCCCCGGAGCGGGGAAGGCAGGAAGGAAACGGCGGATGAGACGAATGAAGAATCCTTGCGACATCATAAACCAAAACGAGCAGCAGACCCATTCGGGTCTGCTGTTCTGCTTTATCCGTTACTGAATCAAAATCTCCGCCGTTCCCCTGCACCGCGCTTCCTTCGTCACGAAGCCCGGCGCGAGGTTGAACACCGTCTTTGTTCCGCCGTCCATTCCCTCGCCTTTCACCGTGAGGGTCGCGCCGTTTTTGCGCCAGATCAGCCCGCCTTCCGTCTTTTCGCCGTTTTCCCGCGCGATGACGGGCAGGATAAGCACCGCGTTTTTGTTTTCGCTTGCCCACTCAATGGTGACGCCGCTTTCGTCCACTGTCGTTTTCACGGTGAAGCCGCCGCCTTCGAGGGGCGTGTGCGCCCTGTCACAGAGGATTCCTTTCGCGGTGACGGTATTCCCGTCCGCGGTCAGAAGGGTATTGTAATCATAAATCTGGGAGTAGCGTATGCCGTCCGCCTCCGCTTCCACGCGGGGGCAGACACAGCCCAAATCCGCCTTTTTGCGGGTCTGCTGCTGGTTGTGGGCCTCCTTCAGGACGAAGTCCGAGTTGGCGGCGGCGAACACCGGACCGTATGCTTTATGCCACAACAGGCTCATCGCGCCGCCGCTCACATGCCCCGACGGCATATAGTCGAAGTCGCCTGCGGTGAAGTCCGCGATGAATCCGCCCGCGGCTTGGCGCAGGGTGCCCGTTTCGGGATAGGGGATGAGCCCCGTCGGGTGATCCGCCGGGATGTCGCGGCGGCCAAACTCCGTGATGCCCTCGTCCAGCGCCTGCGCCAGTACCTTGGCGTGGCAGAAGGCGTGGTGGATGCAGGCGCGCTCGCCGTGGAAGGCGTAGTCGGATCCGCCGCAGAGGAGCCCGTCCGTGCAGGCGTTCATCAGCAGGAGATTCCTGTATGCCGCCTCGGCAAACACGCTGTCCTCTCTGCCCAGCAGATTGAACGCCGCCTGACAGCCGTCGGAAGTGCGGCTGCCCCAGTAGGTCCATTTCACATTCCGCGTGCCCGTGCTGTTGTCCCACGCGCCGTCGGGCAGCAGATAGGGGAGCAGGGCGTAGGCGAGCGCCTTCGCCTCACGCATTTTGGTTTCATCGCCGCTTTCATAGGCGTATTCGATGAGACAGGGCACCGTCTCCTCGGCGTCATAGCCGATGTCCACGGGATGCACGCCCCGCGGGGATAACTTTTTGACGGGCGTGCCCTCGCCGTAGATAAGGCCGTGTACCGTGACGCAGCCCGTCACATAAGTGAACAGTTCCTCCGACAGCGCGGTGAGCCGTCCGTCCCCGAAATACCTGCCCAGAAGCAGCAGGGCGAGGGCGTTCGCCGCGTGATAATTGATGTTGGTGCGCTTTTGAGGCGTGATGCCGCCCGCCAGCCAATCCGCATAGCCGCGCAGACGCTTCTCGCGGCGCGCTTTTTCCCCGTCCGTCAGCAGATGCCCGTGGCGCGTGAGGGAGCGCACGAGGCCGATGGCAGAAAACACGGTGATGCCGTTCCAGTCGTTCTGACCGTCATTGTAGATGCTGCCGTCGTCGCACACGAGGTTTTCCGACCAGTCAAACAGCGCCCGCGCGGCATCGAGATATTTCTTTTCCCCGGTGGTGTCCGCCATATACAGAAACGGATACTCCGCGTCGTGGCAGCGCCCGTGGATGACGCCGCAGGCAGGGCAGAGCAGCCCTCCGCGCAGCGCGGGATCCTCCCCGCCGACCAAGTAGGGCAGCAGGGCATCGAGCCAGGTTTTGAGGGTGGTAAAGTAGGTATCTTTGATGGACATGGAAACACCTCGCTATTTTCCGATGTGTTTGTTGAGGGCAAGCCCTTCCGTAAATCCGTTGGGATATGTGAAAAGCAGCGTCTTCCTGTCAAATGTGGGGTTGCAGTCGTGGATGATTCCATGATGGTTGGGACAGAGGATGAGTATGTTGTCGGTGCTGTTGTTGAGGCTTTGCGTGAAGTAGTCGATATGATGGGCGTGAATGAGTTTGCTTCCGTATTTTTCACCGATCAACGCACCGCAGACCTGACAGCGGTAGCCGTAAAGTACCTTGAGGTCGTTGCTGATGGCGCGGGAAAGTCGGCGGATTTTCTTAACGCCCGTACGGATTTCGATATGAGCGTCCTCATCGACTTGTGCTTCAAACAGCGTTTCCGGCATCGTCTTGATTTCGGAGATACCTTCTTTGTATTCACCCGCGGGCAGGCAGTCGAACAGAAGGCTGCCGTTTACCGCATAAATAGAAAGGTACTCTTCATCTGCACTATCCTTGAACCCCTTGTCGCTGCCCGTGCTGGCAATATGGGCTTCCAGTTTGCTCCATGTGCAGGGGAAGGAGGCGCGCAGGGCTTCGAGAAAGGCGTGATTGCCGTCATATCGCAGTTGCAGGACATCTTTATGCCCGGCGTATTTTTCGGTATCAAAACCCTGATTGATGACCTTGATATCGTAATCGGTGCCGTTCAGGGTCACCTTGACGGAAGTCGTCTCGCCGTGACGGAGTTCGAAACCGATCTTCCCGTAAAAATCCCCCTGAAAAGTCTGCGGGATGCTGAATCCCTGACACAAAACCGATTTATCGATTCTCTTTTTGAGGATATAGAAATCCGTCATGCGCTCACCCCGCCGAATTCATTGGAACGATTATAGCACAACCGCCGTCAAAATACAAACCTCTGTTTGACCTCCCCGCCCTTTCGTGCTATAATATCATTGGATGAATGTGTCCGGAAAGGAATATTTATGGCTTTTTCTGACAAACTTACGGGATTTTATAAGAAACACGAGGGTGAGATCCGGAAGATGTTCCGCTTCTGCGTCGTGGGCGCGGTGAATACCGCCGTGGATTTCGCGGTGTACGCCCTCGTGATCCGGCTCGTGCCGTGGAAGTACAATCACCTGTTCGGGCAGGCGCTGGGCTTTGCGGCGGGCACGCTCAACGCCTACTTCATGAACGGCGGCTGGGTGTTCCGAGACAAGGGCGGAGAACGCAAAAGAGGCAAAAAGGTGCTGATGCGCACCTTCGCGGGCTACGCCGTCACCTTCCTGCTGTCCGAGGGACTGCTGATGCTGTGGGTGGACGGACTGGGGATGAACAAATACCTTGCCAAACTCATCAACCTCTGCGTCACCATTCCGCTCAATTATGTCATCAACCGCCTGTGGACCTTCCGCGAGGAAAAGACGGGTGAGTGACGGCGGGCGGATGATGTCCGGCTCTGCGCCTTCCCGATGGATGATCGGTACCGCCTCCCCGCTTGAACTTTTTCCCGTCAGACCCGTCAAATACTGAAAATCGATACGGAGGATATTTTATGACTCCCGCACAAAAACTTCTGAAACTGCTTACCGAAAATGTATCCCGCGCCATCGTGGGCAAGGAAAACACCGTGGAACTCGTTCTGAATGCCATCCTCTGCGGCGGGCATGTGCTCATCGAGGATGTGCCCGGCACGGGCAAGACCACGCTGGCGAGCGCGTTCAGCAAATCGCTGGCGCTCTCCTTCAAGCGCATCCAGTTCACCCCCGATGTGACGCCCAGCGACATCACGGGCTACACCGCCATCGACTTCAAAACGGGCGAATCCGCCTACCGCGAGGGCGCGGTGTTTGCCCAGCTGGTGCTGGCGGATGAAATCAACCGCACCTCGCCCAAGACGCAGTCCAGCCTCCTCGAAGTCATGCAGGAGCATCAGGTGACCATCGACGGCGTGACCCATAAACTGCCCGAGCCCTTCGTGGTGCTGGCGACCCAGAACCCCGTGGACTTCGTGGGCACCTATCTGCTGCCCGAGGCGCAGATGGACCGCTTCTTCATGCGCGTGTCCCTGGGCTATCCCACCAGGGAGGAGGAAGCCCGCGTCCTCGACATGTACATGACGGGCGATCAGCCCCTTGACAGCATGGAGCCCGTGTGCAGCGCGGACGATCTCATCCGCCTGCAGAACGAGGTGGGGCAGGTGAAGGTGAGCAAGGAGATGCGGGTGTATATCGCCGGCATCGCCCAGGCGAGCCGCAACGCATCCCTGTTTGCCCGCGGCATTTCCACCCGCGGCGCCATCGCCCTCATGCACTCCGCGCAGGCCTGCGCGCTGCTGGACGGACGCGACTATGTGACACCCGAGGATGTGCGCAAGATGGCGCTGCCCGTGCTTTCCCACCGCGTGATCCTGAACCCCGAATTCAAGGTCGGCTCCAAGGGCATGACCAATGAAAAAGCGCTTGCGCGCCTGCTTGCCAATGTGCAGGTGCCCGTGAGAGTCAAGTGAAACAGAACACCGCCCTCTACCTTGCCGTGACCGCCGCGTGCGGGCTCATCGGCTTTACCATCGGCAGCGTGCTTTTGGGCAGGCTGTGTATTGCCATGCTCATCGTGGCGCTTTTGTCGCTTTTGAGCGTGCTGATGGGGAGCGCGGGTGTCAGGGTGAGCGTCACCATGGAAACGGCTGTGGCGCAGCGGGGACAGACCGCGCGGCTCACGGGAAAATTCCATGTGTTCTCCGTGATCCCGCTGGGCGGCGTCGACCTCACCGCCATGGACGGCAGGAACTATACCCTCGATTACCGCACTTTCCAAAAAGACTATTCCAACTACCTCCCGTGGGTGTTCGAGCATGTGGGCGAGCAGACCGCGGGATTTTCCCGTGTCACCGTGCGGGACATGTTCGGGCTGTTTGAAAAAAGCCGCGATGTGAGCGGAAGCGCCCTGACCGTGCTGGTGCTGCCCAACTGCCCCGATGACCTCACCCTCCCGCCTCACAAGGATCGCAGCATCAGCGGCGGCCGCGTGAAACTGCAGGAGGATGCCAGCGAGCCTTCCTCCGTGCGCGAATGGGAGGACGGCGATTCCCTGCGCCGCATGCACTGGAAACTGACCATGAAGACCCTTTCGCCGGACCCGCGCACCCTGCGCCCCATGGTGAAGACCTATGAGGAAGAGGAACGCCCCGAAACCCTCATCCTCGTGGACGCCTCCGAGATCCGCGCGGTGAGCGGCAGGGCGGCACTTCTCAGGGACGGCGCGTGCGAGTGCGCCCTCGGCATGGTGAAGGCGGCGCAGGACAGCGGCGTCTATGTCCGTCTGCTCCTGTGCGGCGAAAACCTCACCGAACTGCCCGTGCCCGCGGGCGGCACCGCGGAAGCGGCGGCGCTCCTTGCCAAGGAGCCCTTCGTGGGATATGTGAGCGCGGAGAGACTGGTCTCCGAGGCGACCCGCCGCATGGACACCAGCGGACAGATCGTGTTCGTCACCGCGAACCTCACCGAGCGTTTTTCCGATATGCTCATACGCCTGGCGGCATACAGCGGCATCTCCGTGACGCTCTGCCATGTGTACGAGCCGCAGGAAGAGGGCAATGAAAACCTGAATACCAACCGCCTCACGGCAGGCAATGTGAATGTCCTGCCCTTCCCGGCGAGGAAGGCGGCGCGGAAATGACCCTGCGTGAAAAAGGCAACTGCCTCATTCAAAATCTCATCTATGCGTTCCTTGCCGTGTCTGTCATGGGCTGGTTCGGGAAAATGCAGAACGCGGCGGCGATGTACCTGCTGTACGCGCCGCTGACTGCCGTCCTGTTCACGCTCACCTTCATCGCCAGACGGCGGGTATGGCGCAGTGCGGGTCTGTACCTGCGGGTGCTGGTCACCTTTCTCTGCGGTATCCTCTGGCTGATTTTGCGCCTGCGCGCCCCGCAGGAAGGGCAACCGGAACAGGCAGCCCTCACGGCGGGCAGTCTCCTGCTGCTGATCGGCATGACGGGCTTCATGGCGCTGCTGGAATGCCCCGTCAACACCGTTGCCGCGGGAGTCATCATCGTGGGCATCTCCGCGGTGTACTGGTTCGGAGAGAAGACGGTGTTCGTGCCCGGTTACCTTCTGCCCCTGCTCACCTGCCTGGGCGCCTGCCTCATCCCGGAGGAACTGGAAGGGATGCCGCGCCTGCGGCCGCTGGTCAGCACCTGCCTCATCGCCGCGCTCCTTTCTACGGTCATCGTGCCGGGAGAGGGCGTCAAAAGCAGCGCCCTGCGGGAAGCGGCGGATCAGGTGGTCAAGACCACTATCGCCCTGTTCAATCTGGACAAGGACGAACTGGAAGCCCGCCGCCCCTTCAATGTGGGAACCTACGGCTGGCGCACCCGCGCGGAAACCTTCGGCGGACCCGTCTATCCCACGGACGACGGGATCATGGAGGTGCAGGCGGAGGAGGAACTCTACCTGCGCGGCGCCATCCGCTACACCTACAACGGCCGCGGCTGGGTGGACGAGAGCAACGAGACCAAGGCGGGCAAAGTCAAGCGCTACATGACATCGGGCCTTGAGGGTCTCATCTACTCCGCCGAATACAGGCGCGCCATGGATCTGAGCAAATGCGGAGACGGATTTGTTCAGAAAACCGCCTCCGTGCGCATGCTGGCGGACAACGATTACTGGTCCGTCTATACGCCCTCCCGCACGCGGAAAGTGACGGCGGCAGGGGACATCAACCTGTACTACAACAATCTCGGCGAAGTCTTCGCCGTGCGGAAACTGCGCGCGGACGACGCCTATACCTTCACCTACTATTCCTTTGACGGGGACGAAAGCGCCCTGCGGGACGCGGTCATCGCCGCCGAAAATGAGGAAGATCCGGACTACGCGGGCGTGCTCGCCATGAACCGCGATGTGCCCGGCGGCATCGACGGAAGGCTTTACGGTCTGGTCAGCAGTCTCATATCGGGCTCGGCAAACGCCTACGACCGCGCCGCGGCGATCCGCGCTTATCTCAAAAACAACGGTGTTTACACCCTGACGCCGCCCTATCCGCCCGAAGAAAAAGACTTCGTCAGTTACTTCGTGCTGGATGACATGCGGGGCTACTGCCTGTACTACGCCTCCGCCATGACCCTCATGGCGCGCATGGCGGGTCTGCCGGCGCGGTATGTGGAAGGCTATCTTTGCGAAAAAGGGCAGGACGGCGCCGTCACCGTCACGGGACGCGATGCCCACGCTTGGTGCGAAGTCTACTTCAAGGGCTTCGGATGGGTGACCTTCGACGCCACCGCCTCCACGCCCGAAAACAGGGACGACGGCGAAGACGGCGGAAGCGGCACGGAAGTGGACGGACAGGACGCGGACAAACCCTCGTCCACCCCGACACCGACCCCCACCCCTACTCCAACGCCGACTCCCGAACCCGAAAACA
>JAZLLT010000034.1:0-16616 GCA_045598325.1 Clostridia bacterium
GGCACGGACACCTCCTTTTCCGTCATCGCCTGCGCCCAGGCAAACGGCATCTGCGGCATCAAACCGCCCGCCGGACTCCTGAGCGCGGACAGCATCATCCCCATCGCCCGTACATTGGACAGCGCGGGCGCCATGGCGGGAAACTTCACGGACGCGCTGATGCTCATGAATGCCATGCAAGAAAAGCCGCTTACAATTGAACCGGCGGAAGCGCATGGTCTGAACATTGCGGTCAACACCGCGAACAGGGACATGGTTTCGGAGGACCAGACGGCATTCCTCGCGGATGTCCTCGACGCGCTGAAACAGCGGGGCTGCAGAATTTCCGAAATCGATGAACCCTACTCGCCCTATCTGATGACCATCATGCGGTATGAGTTCAAGCCGCATCTGGAAGCGTATCTCGCGAAATCCAACGCGTCAAGGAAGACCCTCGCGGAAATCGTGGAATACTACGAAAAGAACCCCGAAACCATGCTGAAGTACGGCGATATTCTCCTGCGTGAGTCTTTGTATGAGACGGAAGGCGGGCTGCAAAGCGAAACCTACCGCGAAGCGATGGAGGACAGAAAGAACTCGATTCGCCGTGTCCAATCTGAAATCGCGCCCTTTGACGCCGCCATCATGACAGGTCCCACCAACATCATGCACTACTGCGGTCTGCCCTCCGTGACTGTGACAGGCAGGCGGAAAATCGGCAAAGTGCCGAGAAGCCTCATCCTCTACGGAGCGGACGAGGAACGCCTCTGCCGCGCCGCGCTGGCAATCGAAAAGTTTTTGCCGTAGAATATGGGTTATATGATACGGACGGTTTACATAGGAAAAACGGTGATATCACGAATATTGATTATCCGGAAGCAAAACAATTTTCATGCGCCGGCAAAAAGATAGGGTATCCCCGAATCGGATAAAGGAAGCACTCTGCCTGTTTGGGCAGAGTGCTTCCTGATTTTCCGTGTCTCATTCTTTTTCCATGGTTCCTGCAAGCATGGGATAATCCCGGTGATCGTAGTATCGCATCAGAAGGACAAGCGAGATCTTCCAATCAAAAATGCACGGATGCCATATCTATCCACAGTGCCGGTCGTACACAAATCCCCGGACATGCAACATAAGAAGCCACATAGCCGACATCCAATCTTCCAAATTCGTCAACATGTATGGCCAAAGATCGACAGTGTGGATTAGTGAAATCGAGTGTTCGAAGCCACCATAGTACGCAAGGCCGTCCGTCAACCTCAGCTTCAAATGTTTTGGATGCTCCTTTGGATATCACATAGGGCGTACCACCACATCTTCTGGCTATGTCGTCCTTGAAATATTCGCTTGCCTCATCATCGCTCAAAATGAATACCCTATCTTTTGTGTTATTATTAATAATCGGCCCAAAGTCGGAATATCCAAAGTATTCGCTGTTATCGATCTCCGTTTCGAGGATTGCGCGCTGCTCCTCCACCGTAAATGCCATATTGAGAAAATCATTGTTAAGCCACTTTCGCAGCGTCGAGTCTTCCCATGACACAAGTTCATTATAACGATTGTACGGTTTTGAATCCAAGGCATATTTACTTACTACAAGCGCTATGCTGCCGTACATCGCCAGAATCTGCCACTCAATCGGTTTCACTGTCTTACGGTTCGAGGATTGAATATAGGAACCAAGCAGAAATGTACTGCCTATATTGAGTTCATTAGCCATACTACACCCCTCCTTTGATTTATTCCATTATATACCGAAATCTGCGCAATTGCAACCCAAATCCGACTTATAATGACCGCAAATTGCTGACAATGGCTGAAAAGGGGCACGAAAATCGACCTGTTTTGACTATCTCTGACCGCTTTGTCATTTGGCAGATATGGCCTTTTGGGCAGCCGTTCAATAAAGTCCGATGATGACCGATTCTGACAGAGTAATCGGCCATTTCCGGACATATGTCGTCAAATGGCGTTGTTTATCCGGTTGCATCCGAAAGGGGGCATGTCCGAAATTATCACTCCCGGGAAGCAATTCTGCAAGATTATGCTGATGAACAGCATGGGTCTAAATGTCATGGATAGAGATGACGACTTCCAGACGAACCAATACTCGTTCACTGGTCTGTCGGAAATCTACGATGCGTTTATGCAGGACATCAGCGGCGCTGCTGAGATTCCCGCAACTCGTCTTTTCGGTCGTTCTCCTGCTGGTATGAACGCTACTGGCGAGAGTGACTTGATAAACTATTACGACAAAATCGCCCAGCTTCAGGAAAGCAAGATGCGCCCGATGCTTGAAAAGTTGCTGCCTATTCTGTGCATGAGCGTTTTTGGCGAAGTCCCTGACGATATTGAAATTGAGTTCAATCCTGTCGCTGAGACTTCGGAAGAACAGCGTGCCAACCTGATTCAGCAGAGCAGCAGCGCAATCCTGTCCGTATTCCAAGGCGGGCTTATTTCTCAGCGCACAGCTCTTAAAGAACTGCGTCAGAGTGGCACTGCCCTCAATATGTGGAACAACATCACCGACGAAGACATTGAAAATGCCGAAAGCGATGTGATGTCAGGCGAGCAGGAAAGCGATATGAGCGCTATGATGGCAGGCATGGGCAATTTACCAACCGACGAAGAAAACGCTGGAAATGAGGCGCAGGAAGCGTCTGGCGAGCAAGTAGAAGGAGTTGAAGCCAATGAAAGCACTGGACAGAGTGATAATGCAGCATCTGCTGAAAATAAAAGTAGCAGACGAGCAGCCGATAGTCATTGGTGGAGACGAAACAAACGGTAAGCAGACACTTCGGCTTGACAGCGAATCGGAGAGGAGTTATAATACCGATAGACTCGTATGGCGAACGATAAAAGGCAATAAAGTGCTCGTAAAATCCGAAACTGGTCAGATTATGAGTGGACCAGACGAGCTAAAAGGTTCATTTGTCGGAAAGAAAAAGAAGCCGTATAATTTGCAAAAGAAAGCAAAAGTAGGCGAGCCTGAAAGCATCAACATACCAAATGACGAATACAAAAAAGTTGTCTCACAAGCTATGGAGCTACAAACAGCTAAAGACCCTTCAGAGTACATCGATATCTTGCTTGGAGATTATAAATATACCTGTGAAAATGATGTCGACTATGATTTAAGAATCGTAAAGAAAGAACGGAGAAAAAAGAGACAATGATTTTTGATAAACAGGCATATGATGCTGATAGCGAAGAACAAATAAAGTGGCTCGTAAGAGATTCAAAAGAGTGGGAATCTCTGGAAAAAGAACTTAGGAACGTGCATAATTCATATCCTGTTTTCGTTGAAGATGTGTTAGAATATTGCATGGCTTATCCAGAGGATAAGCCAAGAATATTGGAACTTTTAAGGAGACCCAATGTTACTGCGAGTGACATCCTTCGTGAAGAGTGTTTGCTTAATAAAAAGCATCATGTCAACGACGACTATTACGGAGACCCCGAAGGGTATGACGACGAAATAATCATTGATAAAAGCGACTCTTAATTGAGCCGCTTTTTCATAAACATCTGGAGGTGCTACGATGGCGGATGACCCTAAAAAAGTAGCACCTCGGACGCTGTTTGAATCAAACAGAGAGCAAGCATATCGGAAATATCTTCGAGTAGCAAAAAAACTTCTGAAACTTGTAAAAACGCTCAGCGGGTCTTGCACAAGTATCTCGCAGTTAAGAGATGAGTTGACAAAGCTCGCTCACAGTCCTGCTTTCACTGAGTTCTGCACTGAGCAAGCTCGGCAGATAGTCACGATGCTTGCGGTAGGTCAAAAGAAGTCTTGGAGAGCTGCTGCAAGTGCCAGTAGCAACGGTAAGAAGATTTATAAAGCGCTGATGCGAGAGTTCAAAGAGACTCGCATCGGTGATGATATTGACGCTATCATTGAGCATAATGCGAAGCTCATAAAAACTGTTCCACAAGATGTCGCAGAGCAATTATCAAAGCTTGCAGCAAAAAGGGAATTTGAAGGCGTCAGACCCGAAGAAATAACCGAGGAGATACTCAAGAAAGCTCCGAACCTGACAGAGGCGCAAGCAAAGAGAATTGCTCGTACCGAAAGCGCAAAAGCTGCGTCAGCATTAGTTCAAGCCCGTGCGGAATCGCTCGGACTTGATTTTTATATATGGAAGACGTGCAGTGATGAGCGAGTGCGTGACAGTCACAAAAGGATGGAGGGCGTCGTTTGCAGATGGGATGACCCGCCGAGTCCAGAAGAACTTTCTGGAGAAAAGTCCGCTGGTAATTATCATCCCGCTGGTATCTATAATTGCCGTTGCGTACCGCTGACAGTCGTAGACGAGAAAGACCTGAGTTTTCCCTGTGAGGTCTATACTGGCGGGAAGATAGTCAAGGTCAATAATCTGCGCGATTTCAAGGAAATGTTCGGTCTCACAGGAGGCGGAGACGACGAACTGTACGAAAATAAGTATTTATAATCTGTCGATGTTCGTAAAACCTGAACCTGCTTGGTGGAATTGGTTACGACGCTAAATTTTTACACCATGTGGTAAAAATGTGGTAGTGAAAATCCTGTTTCTGCCAAAATATGACAAAAATCCCCGATTCGTTACATAAATCGAGGATTTAGTCAGTCGAGGTGACGGGATTCGAACCCACGGCCTTTTGGTCCCGAACCAAACGCGCTACCAAACTGCGCTACACCTCGATGAAAAAAGAGCCAACGAGGGGACTCGGACCCCTGACCTGCGGTTTACGAAACCGCTGCTCTACCGACTGAGCCACGTTGGCATTAGCAAAGGTAATTATAGCACCTTCACGGCGATCTGTCTATAAGTTTTCTGCTTTTTTACATAATTCCGCTCCCGCCGCGGCTTATGCTTTGGCGGGAGCGGGGGTTCTGCTTTGCGGTGAGGAGTTTAGCAGCGGCGTATCGGGGCGAGACAAGGCGGCAGGTTGCGCGTTGCGGCGGCGATCGAAGCGGAAGGCGTGAGGGGAGAAATGAAGGGGAGGCTCCTTCTGCTTTTTGCTGCTTCCGCTCCCGTTTCGGCGTTTGCTCCGGCGGGAGCGGTTTTGCTTATTTCGCGGGGAGGATTTCAGTCGCCGTGTATTGCGGCGGGATCGAGAGGGTCATAGTGGGCGTCACGGCGGCGATGACGGAGGTCGAGGGGGCGAGGGAGGCGAGTACCTTTGTATCGTCCGTGATGCGGATGAACGACATGGAGCAGCCTTCCATGATGAGGATGCCCGTCTCGTCCGCGTTCAGCACGATGCCCTGCACGGTGAGCCCGCGGATGTGTTCGGCAGTGATGCGGGGCGGTCTGGAGCGGGTCATGATGCCGCTGTAATACACTGTGACGGTCATACCCTGCGCGATGCTGTACGGATCGAGCCCGCCGAAATCGACCGCTACCGGGTCATCCTCACCTTCGGGAAGGAGCAGGAAAAAGGGCTCGTCTCCGTCCGTGATCTCCAGCACCTCGCCGGTCAGATGGTGGCAGGTGACGGTCTCCGCGTTCAGGCTCTTGCGGTCGGTGGGACCCGACCGGTTTACGGTCACATAGTCGCCCACATCGATCTCGTCCTCCGCGTTCCAAACGGTGGCGCGGGAGGTGATGATGAAGCGGATGCCTTCATCGGTGAGGATGGCAAAGCCGTCGTCGGTCAGTTCGCTCACGAGCCCCGAAACGGTGCCGCCCGCTTCCGCGGTGCCGGGAATGGGGGACAGGAGGCTGACGGTCAGCAGCATAATCAAAATGTTTCTCATGGCGTTTCCTTTCTGTTTGTCGGCGTCTCCGCGCCGTGCGTTTCCGGAGCGGAGACGCGGTTTCTATATGCAAACCCCGTATTTTTGCGCTTTTGCCCGGGGGAGAAGCGCAGCGCGACCATGGGTCATTCGAAGGTCTCCGTCTCGCACTTCGTTTTGCAGTGCATGATGTTCATGACGATACCGCACAGGATGAGCACCATGCCGATGATGGACGCGGCGATGACGAAGGGGTAGGCGCCGTTATGTCCCGCAGAGGAGAGATGCTTGACCAGGATGCCGCCCAGCGCCCACGCGATGGCAAGGCCCGTCATGGGGCTCTTGTCCCACAGGACCGCGATCAGACCGATCGCCGTGGCGGCGAGGATCACGATGACCGTCCAGAGGGAGGAGGAAAGTCCCCATCCGCTCCAGCCGAGGCTCACCAGCAGCACGCTCACATTGGCAATGGTCGCGGCGATGATCCAGCCGAGATACAGGGCAAAGCCGGTGTCACCGAGGAATTTCTTGAGCCCGTTGCCGTCTGCGCCGCGGATGCGTTTATAAAGGATGACGAGGCTCAGGAGCAGTCCGCAAATGAATATGAGAGAGAGGAAGATGGCGCGGAAATGCCAGGCGAAAACCCAGCCCACATTCATGGCGCAACTGACCGTGAACCAGATGCCCGCTCTCTCGCGGACGGTGTCGCTGTATGCGCCGCGGTCAAACAATCCCCACTGGTAGAGGATGAAGCCCACCATCATGAGGTAGATGACGCCCCAGATGGCGAAGGTGTAGGGCGCGGGGGTGAAGAGGTTCGGATAGGCTTCGGAGACCTGCGCGGTGGTGTTGCCGCCGATGGGCAGCACATTGGCCAGAAGGTTTACGATGAGCATGACCGCGAGGGCGATGGTGTTGATGAGGCGCAGCCGTTTCATGGTGACACTTCCTTTCTTATGCTTCCCTGCTCCACAGTCCGTGGAGGCTGCAGTAGGCGTACACGGCGACGGGCTGTTCCTCCGTGTCCGTGCGCCACTCCGCTTCTGGCAGATCGCCGGGGTAGAGGGTCTTTACATAAATGTTCCTGCGGGTGAGCACGGCGATCCATTCAATGGAATGTTCGCCCGTCATGGGATGGGGGAGCGATCCGACCCGCACTTTGATGTGGCGGCCTTTGAGTTCGACGACGGGTACATGCTTTTCGTGGGCGGCGTCCTCGGTATTGACGGTAAGGCGCTCCATCTCTTCTCCGCAGCAGGTGGGGACCACGCCCGCATCCCGCACCATGCAAATGATATTTCCGCAGATATTGCAGCGGTAAAAAACAAGTTCCTTTTTCATGATTTCCTCCGTTTTGTTTGTTTCATTTGAAAAGCGTTGGGATTACCTGCCCACGGGTCTCATCTCCTTTTTTTGTTTGCGGGGCTTGATAGACGGCGCGGAATGCGCTATAATGGGCTTGCGGTTCCCGCGTCCCGTTTACGGGGCAATTGTAGCGCGGCGCGGAATGTACAGCAATCGCAGGGAAAACAAAGTGAAAATGTATTTTTGAGGAGGCGCGGTTATGAACAATGTGCTGCTCGGCAAGACCATCAAAGCCATGTACAAACTGAGCGGGAAGACGATCACGCAACTGTCCGAGGAAACGGACCTGACCGTTGATACCATCAATAATCTGTTCTACGCGCGCATCCAGAAGCCGGGACTTTCGGGTGTCTGCGCTTTGACCAAAGCCATGGGCTTCGCGCCCGCGACTCTTATCGATTTCATGGACAGCATCGAGGGCGAAAGCGAGAACGCGGATATCACGGAAAAGTTCACTGTGTTCATCTCCTCTGTAAATGATACAGTCCCTTCCGCAGAGGCTGCAAAGCCCCCTGTAAAGCCCGCAAAAGAGAAACCAAAGTCGGATGAGGAAATCGCCAATGAGCGGATTGCCGCGGGCTTCCGTGCGCAGATCGAGCAGCTCAAGGAAAGCGGAAAGGAACTGAGCGAGCACTTCGAGCGCTCCATCGCGGCGCTCAATCAGACCCACGAAAAGGAGACCGCGTATCTGAAAGGCGAAATCGAAAATCAGAAAAAATCGAGCAGACGGCTCGGCATCCTGCTCACCTGCGCCGTGCTGCTCCTGTTTGTATTCCTGTTTGTGGACGCGTTCAACAGCAATGTGGGCTGGTTCCGATGAAAAAATCCCCGGAAGGGGATTTTTTCATGTTTCCGTAAAGGATTTGATATAAAGCCGTATCGAATGACGAGTATAATATCCGGCGGAGTGTGATTGATTATGAAAAAGATCCGTTTGCTCATCTGCGCGGTGCTGGCGCTGGCGCTTACCATGTCCACTGCGTTCGCCATGCAGATTTTTGTTAAGGCCCCGTCCGGGAAAACCGTCACACTGGAAGTGGAACCCAGCGATACCATCGAGAATGTCAAAGCGAAGATCCAGGACAAGGAAGGCATCCCGCCGGTTCAGCAGCGTATCTTTTTTGCGGGAAAGGAACTTGCGGATAACCGTACGCTGGCGGACTACAACATCCAGAAAAATTCGTATCTGGATCTGGTGCTCAGCCCCGATACGGGCGTATCCGATTATGCCGGTATCTACGCTCTTTTCTGCGCCGCGGCTCTGACATCGGTCATCATCCTTCAAAAGAAACGCGTGAAGCTGTGAAAAGGAAGTACAAAAAGAGGTTATATGATATCCTGCTTGCCGTCAGTATCCTTGTGCTGGCGGTAAGCGGATTTTTGTTTGTGAAAACAATGATCGACCGCCGCACGGTGCGAAACGAGGAGCAGAAAGCGGAACAGGTCATTGTGTTGAATTTCCCGGTGACGGATACCGCGCGGGAGTCGGATGCTGTATACGAGGAGATCTCCGTTCCTGACGAATATCTGGACCTGTACGAACAGAACAGCGATTTCATCGGTATTTTGCGTTTCGCGGATATGTCCCTGTATGTGTGCAAAGGCCGGGACAACGAGTATTATCTGACCCACAAATTCGACGGCAGCGAGAATCCCGCGGGCATGATCTTCCTCGACGCGGGCTGCGTGTTCGAGGCGGGAGACAACTTCCTGCTGCACGGGCACAACATGAACGACGGTTCCCGCTTCGGAAAACTCAAGCGTTTCCTGCGGGAAGCCCACCTGAAAGCCAATCCGGTCTTCACCTTCGACACCATCCGCGGAAACCATGAGTACCGCGCCTCGGCGGTGTTCAAAGCGAGTTTCGATTATGACGCCGAAAACTACTTCCTGTACCAGACGCCGCGCTTTGAAACGGAGGCGGAGTTCGATGCCTACATCGCGCGGGCGAAGGAACTTTCCGCCTACGATACGGGCTTCACACCGGAATACGGGAAACCGCTCCTCATCCTCTCTACCTGCACGGATGAGGACAGCGAGCGACTGGTGGTCCTTTGCGGGGAAATCTGAACACAGAAAAACAGCGGAGCGACTGCTCCGCTGTTATTTTCGTATGCTTACCAGTCTTTCCACACCTGCTCGAGGTCGATGGTGCAGACCTGCGCGATGCCGCGCTCGTCGGGGTTGTTGAACAGGATCACATTGCCCTGACGGTTGAAGGAAGGATGCTGGTGGTCAGCGCCCGTTTTGCAGGAACCGGTGGTGGCGATGAGTTTGGTTTTGCCCGTTTCACGCTCGATGAGCACCACGCCCTCCTGCACGGATTTTCCGAGGTAGGAGATGCGGTCCGCGCAGATCCACTTTTTGTCGCGGGAGAGGCAGGGGTGCAGCAGTTGCTCGCTCTGCGCGATCTCGTCGAAATGGCGGCCGTCCTTGTCGCCGATGAGCACATGCCCGCGCAGTTTCATGAACGCCACTTCGCTGCCGTCTGCCGCCCATACTTCGTGGGTGATCCACTCATTCGGATGCTCCACATAGTAGGGACGGGCATAGCGCTCGGGCACATCGTACATCCAGGTGCGCTGGAAGGCGTCGCCCTCGGTCTCGTGGATGTAGAAAATGAGGTTTTCATCGGTGGGGCAGATCTGGGCGTGCCCCAGGCGGAAGTCCGTCTGATAGACCACCTGCGCCTCCTTGCCGGGATCGAGGATGACCAGCGCGTAGATCTTGTTGGCAAGATGGTAGGAGCAGGCGATGCGTCCGGTGTCGGCGGCGGTCAGGTGACCGGTGATCTGTCCGCCTTCGGGCAGAGAACCGATGTGCTTCTGTTCAAGGGTCTCAAGATCGATCTCGTACACTTCGTTTCCGTTTTTGCAGGCATAGCCCACATTGCGGAAGCGGTCGGTGGCGAAGCCGAAGGTCTTCTCACCCACGGGCACGATCTCGCCCGTCTTCACATCGGCGCGGCAGGGGACACCCTGACCGTCACGCCCTTCCACGGGCGCGGACATAAAGAAGAAGTACTTGTCATCGCAGGAGAAGTTCTCGCAGGTGAAATACAACTTGGCGTTGCGGTTCGGACCCTCCGCGTAGCGTTTGCAGGTATACCCGGTGATGGCATCCGTATAGACAGACAGCATGATGAAACCCTCCGCTTCTTATTGATATTCTGCGCATATGCTACACCCAAAATCCGCGTCTGTCAAGGGCAGACTTGACGGAAACGGGCAGAAAGGCATATAATAGATACATCAAATTCAGGGAGGTAATTCAGTTATGGTCACACGCGAAGAAGCCCTGTCTCTTCTGAAAAAATACAACAAAGAGCCCTTCCATCTGCGCCACGCCTACACGGTCGAGGCGGTCATGCGCTGGTATGCCAAAGAACGCGGATACGGCGAAGACATCGACTTCTGGGGCATCGTGGGTCTGCTCCACGATGTGGATTTCGAATCGTGGCCCGAAGAGCACTGCAAGAAGGCACCCGAACTGCTTGCGGAGATCGGTGCGCCCGAAGCGCTCGTCCGGGCGGTCTGCGCCCACGGTTACGGGCTTTGCAGCGATGTGAAGCCGGAGCACGAGATGGAGAAGATCCTCTTTGCCGTGGATGAGCTGACGGGACTCATCGGCGCCGCCGCGCTTATGCGTCCCTCGAAGTCCTGCAAGGACATGGAATTGTCCAGCCTCAAAAAGAAGTTCAAGGACAGGAAATTCGCTGCGGGCTGCTCCCGCGAAGTGATCACGCAGGGCGCGGAAATGCTGGGCTGGGAACTCGGCGATCTCCTCGACAGGACCCTTGCCGCCATGCGGGACAGCGAAGACCTCATAGGTGAAGAGGCGGAACAGGCATGAACAAAATCAGAATCATCTCGGACCTCGCCGTCAATCTCGCCATCGCGTCCTTCACCGTGATGGCAGTCTATAACTACTTCAGCGGCGGTCCCGACGCGCTGGGCAGCGTGGACTTTCAGACCTTCCGCTATTTCACCACGGACTCCAACCTGCTGATGGCGGTCATCGCCCTCATCTACGCGGGCTTCAACATCCTCTGCCTTATATGTCCCGGCACGGCGGAACCCAAGTGGCTCCATGTGATGAAGTTCATCGGCACCACGGCGGTCAGCGTGACTTTCGTGACGGTGGTCATTTTCCTGGGACCGACGGCGGCGATGAAGAGCGGCGCGCGCGGCTATTTCCGCTTGTTTGCGGGAAATGTGTTTTTCCTCCATTTCCTTTGTCCGCTCCTTGCCATTGTTTCCTTCGCACTCCTTGAGCGGGGTCCCCGCCTGACGGTCATCGAAACCCTGTGGGCGCTCATCCCGACGGTCGTCTATTCGCTCGTCTACTACATCATGGTCGTGAAAGCAGCGCATCCCTGGCCCGATTTTTACGGCTTCACTTTCGGTGGCAGACTGTGGGCGGTCCCCTTCTCCATGATCGGGATGTACAGCCTGACCTACGGCCTTGCGACCCTGCTGCGCGTCACGGGACCCGCAATCAAATAACCGGAGGACTTTATGGCAATTTATATCAATGAAGAAAAGCGTCTTTTCCACCTGACGGCGGGCGGCTTCAGTTATGTGCTGTATGCGGATGATAACGGTCATCTCAACAACCTTTACTGGGGTGCCGCGCTCCCGGACGGCGATTTCACCTGCCTTATGGAAGGCTACTGGGACGGCGCCAGTTTCGATTTGAAATCCGCGCGCCTGCCCCACGAGATCCCCACCCGGGGCACGGGCTACTACGGTCTGCCCTGCGCGGGCACGCTTGGCAGCCGCGGCGACGATGTCTGCGTGCTGACCTATGACGGGTACGAAGTATTTAAAGGAAAGAAAAAGCCCGAGGGGCTTCCCGCGGTCTATACGGAAAGCGAGGACGAGGCGGATACGCTGGTCATCCTTCTTTCCGACAAACTCACGGGGCTCAAAGTCAAGGTGCGTTACTCCGTCCTCAACCGTTTCGGCGCGCTGACCCGCAGCATGGAACTCGTTAACGGGGGAGAGGAAGAACTGACGCTCACCCACATGCTGAGCGCGTCTGTGCCTCTTTACGGGAACGATTATGATGTCATCTACCTGAACGGCGGCTGGGCGAAGGAACGCTCGGTCATGCGGGAAAGCGTCGGCCGCGCCACTACCCGCATCGAAAGCCAGCGGGGCGCGTCCTCCCATGAATACAACCCCTTCCTCGCGGTCTGCGATAAGAACGCGGATGAGAACCGGGGCAATGTGTGGGGCATGACCCTTGTTTACAGCGGTTCCTTTGTGGGTACCTGCGAAGTGAACCAGATGGGGAATACCCGCCTCTCCATGGGCCTCAATCCCGAAGTGTGCCGCTGGGCGCTGGGCAAAGGGGAAACCTTCTTTACACCCGAAGCCATCCTCGTGTATTCCGGTGAGGGACTCAACGGGATGTCCCATATCTTCCACGACATCATCCGCCGCCGCATCGTTCGCGGTGTGTGGCGTGACAAGGTGCGCCCCATCCTCATAAATAACTGGGAAGCCACCTATTTCGGATTCAATGAGGAGCGCATCCTCAAAATCGCGAAGAAGGCGGCGGAGTGCGGCATCGAATTGTTCGTTCTGGATGACGGCTGGTTCGGTAAGCGTAATACGGACAACTGTTCTCTGGGTGACTGGGTGGTCAATAAAGAAAAACTGCCCTGCGGGATCGACGGTCTCGCAAAGCAGATAAACGGCATGGGACTCATGTTCGGATTGTGGTTCGAACCCGAAATGGTGTCGCCCGACAGCGACCTGTACCGCGCCCATCCCGACTGGTGCCTCCACGCGGAGGGACGCGCCCGCACGGAAGCGCGGCAGCAGCTGATCCTCGATATGAGCCGCACGGAGGTGCAGGATTATGTGATCAAAGCCCTTTCCGATGTGCTGGGCAGTGCCAATGTGGGCTATGTCAAGTGGGACATGAACCGCAACATGACCGAGTATTTCTCCGAGGGAAGGCAGAACAAACACCAACTTGAGACTCAGCACCGCTACATGCTCGGGCTGTACCGCGTGCTCGATGTCCTCACCACCCGCTTCCCCGAGGTGCTGTTTGAAGGCTGCTCGGGCGGCGGCGGACGCTTCGACGCGGGCATGCTGTACTACATGCCCCAGATCTGGACCAGCGACGACACCGACCCCGTGGAGCGCACCCGCATCCAGTACGGCACTTCCTTCGTGTACCCGCCGTCCTCCATGGGCGCTCATGTGAGCGCCAGCCCCAACCATCAGACGGGGCGCGAAACCTCCATCACCACCCGTGCCCATGTGGCGCTTTCCGGCAACTTCGGCTTCGAACTGGACCTCAACAAACTGACCGATGAGGAGATCGCCGAACTGAAAGGCGTCATCGAACTGGTGAAGCGCACCCGCTCTACACTTCAGAGCGGCACCTTCACCCGCTTGGAAAGCCCCTTTGACGGCGGTTACGCGGCGTGGCAGTTTGTGTCTCCCGAAAAAGACAGCGCGCTTTTGTTCATGATGAAACGCAACGCCCGCCCCAACACAGAGGCCCACCGCTTCTTCATGAAAGGGCTGGATAGGGATGCGGTCTACGAGGACTGCGCTGCGGGGAAGACCTTCACGGGCGGTTTCCTCATGAACGCGGGCATCCTCGCGCCTCACGGCTACGGGGATTTCGTGACGAGAGTCATCGAGTACAAAAGAAAATAAGGTATTTGCGCGGTTTGCGCCAGAAGTCCTTCCCCGACCGGGGAGGGACTTTCTGTTGCTTTCTTTTCCGCTTCTTAACATTGAAACCACGAATTGTGACGCAATCTTGAAAAATCGTATTTTTAACGGGAATATCTTCCGACGCCTATTGACAAACCACCCTGCCGAGTGCTAAAGTATGCACAGAAATTAGCACTCGACCTCATAGAGTGCTAACGCCGGAAAGGGAGGCGGTAAGTGTGAATCTGGACGAACGCAAGTTCATGATCCTGAAAGCCATCATTGATGACTACATCCTTACTGCGATGCCTGTCGGTTCCCGCACGATTTCGCGCAAGGACGGCGTGGGCTTCTCCCCGGCCACCATCCGCAACGAGATGAGCGATCTGGAGGAACTGGGTTATCTCGCGCAGCCCCACACCTCCGCGGGCCGCGTGCCCTCCCATAAGGCGTACCGCCTGTATGTGGATTCGCTCCTGCGGGATGAAGGCCTTTCCGAGACGGAAAAGAAGCGCATCGAGGATTACATGTCCAAGCGCAGCGGTCAGGTGGAAGACATCGTCCGCGCCGCGGCGGATGTGCTGGCGGACACCACCGAGTACACCTCGGTCATCGTGGCACCCCAGATCCAGACCCTGCGCATCAACCGCGTGCAGTTGGTCCCGGTCGCGGAAGGCACCGCCCTCATGATCGTGGTCACCAGCGCAGGCATTATCAAGGATGCCATCATCGAGGTCCCCGCGGACATCACCAGCGAGCATCTGTACCGGCTGTCCGAAATGCTGACGGAGGAACTGGCAGGGCATACGCTGTCCGAAGTGCGCCAGATCTTCGCACGGATGTTCCGTGATCTCAGCCAGCACAGAAGGCTGCTGGGCGGCGTGATGAAGGTGATGGAGGACAAACTCACCGAGGACACGCCCGAGGATATCGTCATCGGCGGCGGCACGAAAATGCTCAACTACCCCGAATACAGCGATATCGCCAAGGCGAAGAACTTCCTCGCCATGATCGAAAGCAAGGACCGCCTCGCCTCCATCCTCAAAAAGAGCGGCGGCGTGGAGATCAGCATCCGCATCGGAAACGAAAACGACATCGAAGAACTCAAGGATTGTTCCCTCGTCACGGCGACCTACCGCGTGGGCGCTCACGGAAACGGGACGCTGGGCATCATCGGTCCCACCCGCATGAACTACCGCAGAGTCGTGACTGTGATGGAGTACATGGGGGACATGATCAGCAGAATGCTGTCGGGTGATTAAATGAAGTACAAGAAGAAAAAGGGAGAAAGACTCATGGAAGAAAACAATAAAGCGGCAGAGGAGCAGAAAATAACGCCCGAAACCGCCGAAAACGCCGAAACGCAGACGACAGACACGGAAACCCCGAGTCAGGAGGAATGGGAAGCGGCGCTGCGCAAAACGGTCGAAGAGCGCGATTCCTACAAGGATTCCTGGATGCGCACGCAGGCGGAATTCCAGAACTTCACGCGCCGCAACGCCACCGTGCGTGCGGATGCCTACGAAGACGGCACCCGTGAGACCATCGCCGCGGTGATCCCCGCCATCGACAACATGGAACTGGCGCTGAAAGCCGCCGAAACCGCGGGCGAGACCGGAGCCATGTACGAAGGCGTCAAGATGACGCTGAAACTTCTGACCGAAGCCCTCGGAAAAATGGGCCTAAACGAAGTGCCCGCCATGGGCGAGATGTTCGACCCCGAACTGCACAACGCCGTCATGAAGGAGCCCGGCGGGACCGAAAACCGGATCTGCGAGGTCTTCCGGAAGGGCTACAAAGTAAAAGACAAGATGATTCGCTACGCGATGGTCAAAGTATCATCCGGAGAAGAAGCATAAAGCAACAACAAGCAAACAACACTCAACACATACAGGAGGCACAAAATTATGTCTAAAATCATCGGTATTGACCTTGGTACCACCAACAGCTGCGTCGCCGTTATGGAAGGCGGCGAACCCACCGTTATCGCAAACGCCGAAGGCAACCGCACCACTCCTTCCGTCGTCGCGTTCTCCAAGAGCGGCGAGCGCCTGGTAGGTCAGGTCGCAAAGCGTCAGGCTGTCACCAATCCCGACCGTACTGTCATTTCCATCAAGCGCGATATGGGCACCGCCCGCAAAATCGACATCGACGGCAAGGGCTACACTCCTCCCGAGATCTCCGCTATGATCCTGAAGAAGCTGAAGGATGACGCGGAAGCCTACCTCGGCACCACCGTGACTGAAGCCGTCACCACCGTCCCCGCATCCTTCTCCGACGCCCAGCGTCAGGCCACCAAGGATGCCGGCCGCATCGCCGGTCTGGATGTCAAGCGCATCGTCAATGAGCCCACCGCGGCCGCTCTGGCCTACGGCCTTGACAAGGGCGATGTCCACAAGATCCTGGTTTACGACCTCGGCGGCGGCACCTTCGATGTGTCCCTCATGGAAGTCGGCGACGGCGTATTCGAGGTTCTGGCGACCAACGGCGACACCCGTCTGGGCGGCGATGACTTCGATAACCGCATCATCGACTGGATCGCTTCCGAATTCAAGAAGGAAAACAACATCGACCTGACCAAGGATCTGCAGGCAAAGCAGCGCCTGAAGGAAGCTGCCGAGCGCGCCAAGATCGAGCTCTCCGGCAACCTGACCGCCAACATCAACCTGCCCTTCATCACCGCGGACGCTACCGGCCCCAAGCACCTCGACATGACTCTGACCCGCGCGAAGTTCAACGAACTGACTGCCGATCTGGTTGAAAAGACCATCGGCCCCCTCAATCAGGCCATGAGCGATGCGGGTCTGCGCGCCAGCGACATCGACAAGGTCATCCTGGTCGGCGGTTCCACCGGTATCCCCGCCGTGCAG
>JAZLLT010000035.1:0-4437 GCA_045598325.1 Clostridia bacterium
CCTATGGCACAGATCATTGACGGAAAAGAAACGGCGAAACAGATCCGCAAGGAAATCCGCGTACAGGTCGCGGGGTTTTCCGAAAAGCACGGCTACAGCCCCAAACTCAGCGTGATCCTCGTGGGAAACGATCCCGCCAGCGAGATCTATGTGCGCAACAAGGAAAGCGCCTGCAAAAAGGTCAACATGGACGCGGAGACCATCAAACTGCCCGAAGAAACCACAACGGAGGAACTTCTGACCCTTATCGACCGTCTCAACAAAGACGAAAAAGTCAGCGGCATCCTCGTGCAGCTTCCCGTACCGCCCCGGATCGATACGGCAAAAGTGCTGGAAGCCATTTCGCCCATGAAGGATGTGGACGGCTTCCATCCGCTGAACGGCGGGCATCTTTTCAAGGACAGGGCGCTGCTTGAACCCTGCACGCCGTCGGGCGTCATCGAGTTGCTGCGCCGCTATGAGATACCCATGAAAGGCGCGGACGCGGTCATTGTCGGCCGTTCCAATCTGGTCGGCAAGCCCCTTTCCATCATGCTGGAAAGAGAAAACGCCACGGTGACCCTGTGCCACTCCAAAACAAAGAATATCGAAGAGCATATCCGCCGCGCGGACATTGTGGTCGCGGCGATCGGCAAGCCCCGTTTTATCAAAGGCGACTGGATCAGGGAAGGCGCCGCCGTCATTGATGTGGGTATCAACCGTCTGGAAGACGGCACCGTCTGCGGAGATGTGGAGTTTGAGGAAGCGGAAAAGAAAGCCGCGTTCATCACGCCTGTGCCCGGCGGAGTCGGCCCCATGACCATCGCGATGCTCATCAAAAATACCATCCTTGCCGCGGAGGCTCAAGTTGAGTGACGAAGTATTCAGCGTAAGCGAAGTAAACGAATATGTAAAGGGCAAACTGTCCGATGATCCGATTCTGAGGAGCATTTCCATCAGGGGCGAGATCACGGACCTGAAAACCTATGCATCGGGCTACGGGCACCTTTACTTCACGCTGAAAGACAGTGAATGCAAGATCTCCTGCGTCATGTATCAGTCGTATTTGGCACAGCTCAGGTTCAAGCCCGAGAACGGCACGAAAGTGATCGCGACGGGACAGATCACGCTGTATCTCAAGAACGGAACCTACCAGTTGATCATCGGTTCCATGCGCCGTGAGGGGCAGGGCGAACTGTACGAGAGATTCCTGCAGATGAAGGCGCGTCTGGAACGGGAAGGTCTGTTCCAGCAGATTTACAAAAAGCCCATCCCGTACAAGGTCAAAACCATCGGCGTCGCCACATCCATGAACGGTGCGGTGCTCCGGGATATCGTCCGCGTGGCGCGGCACAGGAATCCCAACATCGAGATCCTCTTCTCTCCCTGCGCCGTGCAGGGAAGCGGCGCGGAAAACGAGATCGCCCGCAGCGTGCGTTTGCTGGATGAAAGCGGAAAGTGCGATGTGATTCTTGTCGGACGCGGCGGCGGTTCCATCGAGGATCTCTGGTGCTTCAATGAGGAAATCGTCGCGCGGACGGTATTTGCCTGCCGGACGCCCGTCATCTCCTGCGTGGGACACGAAACCGACTATACAATCTGCGATTTTGCGGCGGACATCCGCGCGGCGACCCCGTCCAATGCCGCCGAACTTGCAGTGGCGGACATATCGGACCTGCAGGCGGAACTTACGCAATATCGCGGACGCCTGATAAGCGCCATGCGCTCCGGTCAGAAAAACAGAAGGATCGTGCTGGAGCGATGCATGATGAGCCCCGTGTTCAGAGATCCCGCCAAGTGGCTGATCGGCAGCCGCAAAGCGGAACTCATCCGGTTCGGCGCCTCCCTCGAAAAAGCCGTGAAGAACCGGTCCGCAAAGGGCAGGGACGATCTGGAAAAGATGATGAGACTGCTCGAAAGTCTCAATCCCGACAACATCAAAATGCGCGGTTATGCCTGTGTGAAAAAGGGAGATACCTACATTTCCGCGCTCAATGAACTGCGTGACGGCGAACAGATCACCGTGGAAATGACGGGCGGCGCATTCGATGCCGGCATCACGAATATCCGGAGGAATGAAAATGGCTGATAAAATGACTTACGAAAGCGGCATCGCGGAACTGGAACAGATCGTATCCGCTCTGGAAAACGGCAGCGTGAGCCTCGATGAATCCTTCAAAGCCTATCAGAAAGGCGTGAAACTGTACCGGAAACTGAAGGCGATCCTGGATGAGGGCGATGCGAAAATCAAACTCCTCACCGAGGAAGGCGAAACGGATTTCCCGGAGGAAACCCTGAATGAGAACCGATAACGAATACCGCGCGCTCGCGGAGACGCGGCTTAAGGAACTTCTTTCGCCGATGCCCGAAGCGTTCGAAAACGGAAAGATGCCCTCTCTTCTCAATGAGGCGATGGCGTATTCCGTGAACGCGGGCGGAAAACGCCTGCGTCCATGTCTGCTGCTGGCGGCGTGCGAAATGTTGGGCGGAGAGATCGAAGACGCGCTGGATTTCGCCTGCGCCATGGAGATGATCCATACCTATTCGCTCATTCACGACGATCTGCCCGGCATGGACAATGATGTCCTACGCCGCGGAAGACCCACGAACCATGTGGTCTTCGGCGTGGGTCAGGCGATCCTCGCGGGCGACGGACTGCTCTCATACGCCTTCGAGACGATGCTTTCCAAAGCGGTGAACGCACCCGAAGTAAAGCAGGAAAGTATGCTGAAAGCCATGAAAGCCATTGCCAATGCCTGCGGAGTGACGGGCATGGTGGCGGGGCAGTGTGCCGATCTGTACGCCGAAAAACGCACGGATACCGATGAAAAACTGCTCACTTATATCCACGAAGGCAAAACCATGTGCATGATCCGCGGTTCGATCCTCGCAGGCGCCATTCTGGCGGGCGCGGATGAAAAGCAGTTGACTGCCCTTTCCCGCTTCGGCTACGCCTTCGGAATCCTCTTTCAGGTCACGGATGACATCCTCGATGTGACCGCGGACACGGGGTTCGGAAAGTCCAAGGGCAAGGACGCGGAAGAAGGAAAACTGACCGCCGTAAGCATTTTCGGGCTTGAAGGCGCGAAAGAGAAGGCAAAGCAACTCATGGAAGACGCCATGGAGGCCCTCTCCGCATTCGGGGACGAAGCAGACTATTTCCGCGGCCGTCTCACCCAAATGTATGTAAGGACACATTGAAATGCTGGAAAACATCGTTTCACCACGCGACCTCAAAAACCTTTCCTATGCGGAAAAGGTAACGCTCGCGGGTGAAATCAGGCAAAAGATCCTGTCGACCGTTTCGAAAAACGGCGGACATCTTGCATCCAATTTAGGGGCGGTGGAACTGACCATCGCTCTTCATTCCGTTTTGCACGCGCCCGATGACAAACTGGTCTTCGATGTTGGACATCAGAGTTACGCCCATAAACTGCTGACGGGGCGGTATGAGTCCTTTGATACACTCCGTCAAAAAGGCGGTATCAGCGGCTTTACGCGTGTAGATGAGAGCCCCTACGATACCTTCTGCTCCGGTCACGCGTCCGACAGTATTTCCCTCGCCGTCGGCATGGCGAAAGCCAGGGATCTGACAGGCGGAAATGAGAAGGTCGCCGTGCTCATCGGTGACGGCGCTCTCTCCGGCGGCATGTGCTACGAGGCGCTCAACGACGCGGGACAGAGCCGTACGCGGCTCGTGATTGTGCTCAATGACAACGAGATGAGCATCTCGAAAAATGTTGGCGCGATGAGCAGATATCTGACCCACATGCGCCAGAGCAATTTCTACCGCTGGTTCAAGCAATTCCTGCGCCGCGCGGTCAACAAACTACCAAAGGGCGGCAAGAAAACGGAGAAGGTGCTGACGCGCATCAGGGACGCCGTGAAGTCGCTGTTTGTCAGCGACAGTTTCTTCGGCTCTCTGGATATCGAATATCTGGGTCCGGTCGACGGGCACGACATCAAAGAACTGGAGCGCGTGCTCAACAAAGCCTTCGCCTATGATAAACCCGTTGTCGTCCATTGCGTGACGAAGAAAGGAAAAGGCTACGCGCCCGCGGAAAAGGAGCCCGGCCGCTTCCACAGCACGGGTCCCTTTGATCTCGAAACCGGTGCTCCCTTGAAAAATGCGGTCCCCGGCGTCGGCGCTTATGCCTGCGGGATATTGACGGAACTATCCGAAAAGGACGACTCTATCACCGCCATCTCGGCGGGAATGTTCAGCGGTACGGGACTGGAAACCTTTTCCGAAGCCCATCCTGAACGCTGTTTCGATGTGGGTATCTCCGAAGAACACGCGGCGGCACTGGCGGCGGGACTGGCGATGAGCGGAAAAAGGCCGTTCCTCGCGCTGTACTCCACCTTCCTTCAGCGCGCCTACGATCAGATCGCCATCGACATCTGTCTCAACAAAGCGCCCGTTACGCTGCTCATCGACCGCGCGGGGCTGAACGGTCC
>JAZLLT010000036.1:0-45907 GCA_045598325.1 Clostridia bacterium
GATCTTATCGATCTCCAGAGCGCCGTCTTCAATTACGAACTCTACTGCATCGAAGTTCGCGTTCTTGTTGGAGAAGTCCCCTGCTGCGATACCCATCTCGTAGGTGCCTGCATCGGTCTTCGTCACTGTCCAGGCGTCCGTGGGTTTTGCAATAACATCTTCGTCTACATTGTAGAGGTCGTTGTCCGCTTCCATCTTCTCATAACCGTAGATGGTATAAGACTTTCCGTCATAGGTCACCTTATCGGAGTTCTCATAGACCTTGACGGTGACCTTGCCGATGGGATCAATGACCATTTTGCCCGGAATGACCTCTACCTTGATATTGGTGTAGTTCACCGATTCCGCGGTAAAGTCATCTTCCGACAGCGTCATTGTGTATTCGCCTTTGTTCGTGCCCTTGGCCGTCGCTTTGGCATCGGTCTGCGCAGGACCTGCGAGAGTGATGGTGCTGTCATATTCACTGACTTCATAGCCGCTCACGGACTGCTCGCTGCCGTTATAGTTCTTCTTATCGCTCTTGCCTGTGACGGTGATGATGCATTCATCCGTAATGGGATTGATGATCAGAGAGCCGTCCTCGGTATCGGTAACGATATAATAGCCGCTTGCGTCCAGTTTTCCGGTATAGTCAGCCTTAAAGGCATGCCCATATGTGTCTGCATTGACACCGCTGCCGCCCGTTGTTTCGATACCTTCAAAGGCAACACCGTCGATGCTGACAGAATATCCGTTCACAGACTGCTTGCTGCCGTTATAGGTCTTTTCATCGCTGTTCGCGGTGAGTATCACATTCTTGTAGTGGTAGACGGTAATGACATTTCCGCTTGCCGCTACGGTAAATTTTCCTGCCTGACCGGGCACGACGGTATAACTATCGAAGGACTTGTTTTCGATGGTCACTTCATCGCCGATGGTGCCTTCGCCGGTCACGGTATCAAGAACCGTTTCGTCATCGCCGATCCAGCAGTATTTAATGGTATAGGGGGCTACATCCAGTTCAAACTTCGCAGTGAACTCGGTATCAAGGTATGCACCGCTGGCCGTGTCTTTGTTAAGATACGGCAGGATAATATTGAGCGTGAGTGCATCCTGACTGCTGATCAGGGTCTCCCCTTTGTACCAGCCGACAAACTTATAAGAATCGTCGGGTTCTGCGGTGCTTCCGATGAAGCCGGATTCGGTTTCAGTGCCGTTTGCGTTCAGTTCGTCTGCTGCATTGTCCGCACTGCCGCCATCTTCCGCGGTGAAAGTGATTTCTATGACATCCGTCAGGATAGGAAGCGCCCAGACAGCATAGTAAATACCATCCGTGTTGCCCATGGTGATCTGCGCACCGGGATTTATCAGCTTCGAACTTGCGATTATGGTATTGTATTCATCGACGGTCCTGATCACATTCTGAGGATCGCTGATAGATGCAGCATCGGATGCATTAACCCAGCCGAGGAAATCATAGTCTGTGCTGAAAGGATTGCCAATAATGTTGTATTTCTCGCCGCTCGCGTAATACGCGCCATTGTTATCATCGATATGATATTTGGACGCGTTATTCTTGTAGCAGAAATATGTGACCTGATGGAGTTGGCTCCACCAGCCGGTGAGCAGCACTTCGGCAGCGGGCATCGCGAATTTGCCCTGTTCCACATCCGAGGCGATCTCCTGCATCTCGGTAGTCCAACCCACAAACTTGTAACCGGTCATGGTGGGCACATCTGCCACCTTTACGGTAGATTTGTACTCGTGCAGTTTGTCCTCGGGCAGATCAGGCGCGCCGACGGGCACGGTTCCCGTGTACTGATAGGAAACCGTGTACTTTCTGTTATTCCAAAGGGCATACAGTTCGTTCGCGCCTACATCATCCACGCGGACCTTGATGCCCGCGTCAAATTCATTGCTGCCCGCGGGCTCGGTAGACCAGCCTGCGAATTCGTAACCGTCCGGCTCTGCCCATTTCATACTTGCCGCATCGGGCGTGATGATGCTCTCATTGACAGCAAGTTTATCGATGGTCAAATCGACATCCGTCAGCGTATTTTCCGGATATGCGCTGTAATAGGTGATGCTGGTCAGCGGCGGTACATCAGAATAGACAGCCTTCAGAACCGTATTGGCGAGCACGGTATACTTGCCGCCGGGATAAACCTGCAGGGTCTTTCCGCCGACGGTATATTCCCATGCCACGAAATACATGGTCTTGCCCGTCGTATTATCCACATATGTGCTGTTCTTGGGATCGATTGCCTTCGCTTCAATGTTGGGCGCATACCAGTTGTCATCGATTGCAAAGGGCTCACTATGCTCTTCATAGTGTACCTGACATTTGGTCGTACCTACAAAACTGGGATAAATCGTCAGGTCGGTAAAAACCGGAGAGGTTTCATCAAAGCGTTGGTTGGTTTCCATGTTGACCCAACCGATAAACTCGAAGTCAATGCCTTCGGGCAGTTGCTTCAAAGCCTCTTTCTTGATGATTTCCAACTGATCCGCGGAAATGGATGCACCGTATGGAAGTTTGAATTCCACACCGCTGATGGTGGTGGAAACTTCCAGTTTGATGTCGTAAACGGGGGCTTCCCACTTCGCGTAGAGGGTAATACCGTTTGCAGGCATCGTCTCGGGCAAAGTATAGGGTTCGCCTACGAATTTTTCGTTGTCATACCAACCGGCAAATACATAGTTGGCGTCAATAGTAGCCGGACGGTTTGGCGTATAGTCTATACCATCGAGGCTCTGCTCGTAGTACATATCATAGGTCTTTTCTTCTTTGCCCATATTGATATAGCGGATCTTATATTTGTTGCGGTGATAGTAGAATTTCGCGCCATCATAATCTTCGCTATTTGCCGTGCCATCGAAGAAAGTGAAACCGAGGATTTCGTATTTGTCTTCTGAAGACACCCTGAATCCACCCGCTCCGTAACTCTTGTCAGAGTGGTGCAGGATATACTTTTCATTTTTGTAGGTTTCCGTTGGGCCCTCGGTACCCGGTAATACCTGGACATAATAAAATGCTTCCGAAGGGAGTCCGCCGTTTGTTGTCTGATAGAAATTCCGGTCCTGATGCTCCATGGTGGGATAGTTGACCTGTTCTGTACTGTCATTCGCATCCTTTTTTACTTTCCAGGCTCCGCCCGGCCACAGATCGGAAATATCCGCTCCCCATTTTGCAGTAATTGTATAAGGCTCATACAATTTATTTCTGCAGGCATCCGTATGAGTATGTTCACCGCAGACGGTCTCACCTTCACTGTACCATTTATCAGATTTATAGCATCCGCCTTTATATTCGTAGTGATCGACATAGCGTCCGAAAATTGTATGTGCGTAGACAGGATTCACTTCATCAGCTTTGTGTATATGGTTCTCGCCGCAGGTATAGAAGTAAGCATGATAGACATTGCGGTCATAGTAAATGTTGATGATGGTGGAGCCGTCGCCCTCGATTTTTTTGCTGGTTTCAGACATTTCCGTGTTGAGGGTATAGTAGTCATATTTCTTCAGATTACCGGTTTGAACGGTGGTATCCGTCTTTGCCTTGCGCCTGCCGTCCGTGCCGTCGATATAATCCAGGGTATAGTTGTCGTCATTCGCGTTTTCCAGCCAGTACGCGATCTGATAGGTCACATCCTGCGCGGTCCACTTCGCGTAAAGGGTCGTGGAAGTGCTCAGTTTGCGTCCGAAGGTGAAACTCGTTCCCCTGGAGAAAGCGGGATCGGTATACCATCCATCAAACTTATAACCGTTTCGGGTGGGATTGGCAGGCTGCTTGGTAACCTGATTGCTCAGATAGAAAGCGGATTCTACTCGTCTGCCGCCATTGGTTTCATATCGCAGCCATGCACCGGCTCCGACAGCAGCGTAAATGGTGATATCTTTGTCGGCTTTTACGGAACTGATCGGATTCTGATGCGCGGAATCAGCATACCAACTGATAATAGCCTGATTGTTCTTAGTGCCGTAATGAGCCTCCGCTTCGGAAAAATCGCTGCAATCAATGCCATTTTCTCCGAAAGTCATCGTATAGAAGATGCGTCCGGTATCATCTGCAAAGGAAAGATAATAAACAGTTTCGTAGCGTGAATACAGCGTAACATCAGAAGTAAGCGCGCCAAACGCGTCATCCCATTCGTCAAAGCAGGAACCTCCATCCGCGGCGTCAAACCAGCCGAGGAAACGCATATGGTCCTTTACAGGCGCGTCGGGCTGTCTGACGGAAGGGCTGTCCGCGGTCACGATCTGTGTCCACTCGGTTTTCTGCTCTCCGTCTAGTACAAAAGTGATCTTATAGGACACATCATCCGGCGTCACCGCTCTGGGTGCCATGAGCGCACCCGTACTGACGCTCTTACTGACCGTCCTAATGGACGCGAGCGCCTCTACCGGGAAAGCCGTCAAAAGCATTGCCAGCGTTAATGCCAGTGCCAATGTTCTGCGGATGGTGTTTTTCATGTTCATTCTCCTCTGCATTTCAGGATAAATCAAAAACGGCGAAAGCCCGGATGAACCGGGCGGATACTCAGGACATTCTTTCGGACAGTACGATCACACGGTAGAAATCATTGCAGTTTTCTTCCGTCACGACCACGGAATAGACCTTCTTGTCGGCTTTCTCGATATCCGTATATGTGATGTCGTCGTGACTGACTTGCCACTGATAGGTAATGTCGGTATCATTTTCGAAGCCGTACAGAACCGCGGTGATGTTCAGCGTTTGCCCAAGTTCCAGATACTTGCCTTCCGTGTAGCCGTCATACCAGACATACAGTTCGATATAGCGGTTGGCATCGTCCTCATACTCAATGACGCCGAACAGCAGCATCTCATCCAGTTCGGGGATTTCGATTTCTTCCTCTTCCTCACCGTTTGCGGGTTCGGGCATTTCGGAGACCTCGAGCGTATGCGTGGGAACCGGAGTATGAGTCAGCGCAGGAGTATGCGTAGTCTCCGGAATCACGACAGAACTCGGTTCGGGTTCTGCGGGATTCTGTGCATCGGGTTGTTCCGTTGCTTCATTGTTTGTTTCTTCAGAATTCTCAACGGAAGCCATTTCGGAGATTTCTTCAATCGGTTCCTCCGTAACTGCTTCGATATCGTCTGCGGGGATGCCGTCCTCGGGCAATTCGGGAATTTCTTCGATCGGCTCTTCGGATATCTCTTCTTCGGTTTCCACAGCATTTACCGCGGCAATCTCATCGGAGATGCCTTCGACAGAATCTTCGGGGATCTCCACAGCAGATTCATCAGGGATCACTTCTTCAGGTTCTTCCGCGTTTTCAGAGACGGACATATCGGAAGTGTCCGCAACCGGTTCTTCGATGACCTCCGCAGCGGGTTCTGCGGGAACTTCTTCACCGTTCCCTTCCTTACTCTCTTCCGCCTTCTCGAAAGTCAGCACCGTGGAAGCAATCACAGTTTCTTCTTCGTCGATTTCGAACAGAGTGATGCGGAGGGATGCTTTTTCATTTTCTCCGTCAAAAGGCACGAATGCGATTTCCTTTTCAAACTTTTCTCCTCGGTCGTTCAGATAGCCCTTCTGCACTTCACCGCCGATCATCGTCGTACGCTCGACCGTTTCGTGAGAATTCGTTTGTTTGATTTCGAGGATGAAGTTATTCAGGACCGCTTCATCTTCATTGTCCACTTTGATGGACAGCAGCACGGAGGCGGTTTCACCCGCGCCGATCGTTCTGCTCTCCGTCTTGAGATCGATGGAGTGGATGATGATGTGCTCGGTGATTACTTCTTCGGTATGACCGGCTGTTTCTTCAATCCCTTCGGTTTCCTCGTTTTCTTCTTTGCCGTTTTCGGTTTCCGCATCCGTGGTGGGCTCTGCATTTTCGGTTTTTTCAATGACCGCTTCTCCGGCACTCTCGGGGACTTCGCTTTCCGTATCTTCCGTTGCGGTATTTTCAACAGCTGCGGTTTCTTCGATTTCCGTTACCGCTTCCGCTTCGGGTTCTTTTACTTCTTCGGATCCGCTCCTTTCGGAAGGAACTTCAACCGGAGTAATGTTTTCGGCAGGCTCTTCCGTATTCTCTTCCTGTACCGTCTCAACTTCCGTTGCCTCTTCTTTTTCCGTTTCAGCCTCGTGGACTTCTTCCTTTGCAGGTTCGATTTCAGGTGCTTCTTCCTGTACGGTTTCCTGCACAGTAGTTTCCTCTTTCACCGGCTCCGCACCGGGCGTTTCCTCTTTGACAGGTTCGACCGCAGGCGTTTCTTCCTTTACTGGTTCAACCGCAGGAACTTCCTCTTTTACGGGCTCTACTGCAATCGTATCCTCTTTGGAAGGCATAACGATTTCAATGACAGTATCGGCGCTCTTTGCAATATCCTGCTGCTCCTGCGCCGTCGTGTCACCGTCCGTCTCCGATGCCCTTAATTTATGGTCGATAAACCAATTGCTGCTGCCTATCACAATGGCAAGCGCAATCAGAAACGCGACCACTTTTTTCGTCTTTTTCATTGATATCATCCTTTCAAAGCCTTGGCCTTCAAGATGAACTTTCCTGCTCCAATATACAATAATTCTATAATACAGAATCATTGTATCACAAAAAGGTTATCTTGTAAAGTGGTTTGTAATTTTATATGTAACTTTTCCTCTTTGATTTACTGTCGTTTGTCACACCACGCCTCTCATCGTATTCTACATTCGTTTATACGAATCATCTTGTAACCGGGCTATTGGCAGGTTGCAAAATCCGCGATAAAATGTGACCCAATGCTGCCTTTGAAAAAGTGCGAACACTTCCCTACAATAAATCAGTGGAATTATAGCATATACCGGCGAATAATGCAATACTTTCGCAACAATTTCCCTCAGACGGCATATCTTATTCTCTTTGATCATTATTTAAGCATATCTTAATCCGTTTCAGTATTGACTAAATCAATATCGCATGATAGACTTACGCCTGACAATAGTGAAAGGAGCGCGTTATGGACGATCAGGTCATCAAAGCACTCGGCGACCCCGTACGGTATAAACTGCTGTGTCTTTTGGGCGAAGGCGCTTACTGCGTCGGCGCTCTGTCACGCATGTGCGGTGTTTCGGAATCCGCCATTTCCCAGCATCTGAAGATCCTGCGGGAAGCGGGTCTCGTATACGGAGTGAAACTCGGTTATTACACGCATTACAGACTTCAGCGTGAAGCGCTCGAAGTCGTTATCCGGGAACTCACCGCGATCCTGCACAGCGAGCCCCGCAAGTGCGTGGGCGGAACCTGGGAATGCGCACAGGCGGAAGCCATCGGCTGCAAAAAGCCGCGACAGGAATAAATAAAGCCAAAGGAGAATCATAATGCTGAAACGGTTTATTGCCTATTACAAGCCGCACAAGAAACTGTTCATCATGGACATGGCGGCATCCCTGCTCATCTCGGTCATCGGCATGGTCTACCCCATCGTGACCAGAAACATGCTGAATGTTTATATCCCTCAGCATCTGTACAACACCATCATCATCGCAGGCGTCATCGTGCTCATACTGTATGTGCTTCGCATGCTGCTGCGCTACTTCGTGCAGTATTACGGTCATGTCATCGGTGTCAACATGCAGGCACAGATGCGCCGTGACCTGTTCGGACATCTGCAGAAACTTCCTTTTTCGTTCTATGATGAACACGAGACCGGACGCATCATGAGCCGCATGACCAGCGACTTGTTCGAGATTTCCGAACTTGCCCACCACGGTCCCGAAAACCTGCTGACTTCCAGCATCATGATCGTGCTGTCCTTCGGATATCTCTGCTCCATCAATGTCTGGCTCACGCTCATCGTGTTTGCCATCGTTCCCATTCTCGTGTGGGTCAGCATGCATTACCGCAAGCGCATGCGCAAGGCGTTTGAGGACCGCAGAAAAAGCAATGCCGTCATCAACGCCGCGCTCGAGAGCAGCATCAGCGGCATACGCGTCACCAAAGCCTACACCAACGCGGAAAAGGAAATCGAAAAGTTTGAGGACGGCAACGGTCAGTTTGTAGACGCGTCCAAACGCTCCTATGACGCCATGGGCCGCTTCTTCTCCTCCACTTCTTTCATCACCGATGTGTTCAATGTCATTATCCTGATCGCCGGCGGTCTGTTTATGTACGCGGACAAGATCAGTTTCGGTGACTATTCCGCGTTCGTGGTTTCCGTCAACCTGTTCATCGGACCCGTCAACACCCTCATCGGATTCATGGAGCAGTATCAGAACGGCGTCACCGGTTTCGGACGCTTCCTGGAGATCATGGATGTGGCGCCCGAAAAGGACAGCGAAGGCGTCGCGGAGCTGACCGACATCAGCGGCGAAATCGAACTGAAGAATGTCAACTTTTCCTACGAGACCACGCAGGGCGTCCTAAAGAATGTGGATCTCAAAGTGGAAAAAGGGAGGAAGATCGCTCTCGTCGGTCCCTCCGGCGGAGGAAAGACCACCATCTGCCACCTGATCCCCAACTTTTATAAACTCGGTCCCGAAGACGGTTCCATCCTCATTGACGGAAAAGACATCCGTTCTCTCACCATGGATTCCATACGCAGGAATATCGGGATCGTGCAGCAGGATGTATTCCTCTTTGCAGGTTCGATCAAGGAAAACATCCGCTACGGCAGACTCGAAGCCACCGATGAAGAGGTCATCGAAGCGGCGAAGCGTGCCAACATCCACGACTATGTGATGACCCTCGAAAACGGCTATGACACCGAGATCGGCGAGCGCGGCGTGAAACTCTCCGGCGGTCAGAAGCAGCGTCTGAGCATCGCTCGTGTATTCCTGAAGAACCCTGCCATCCTCATCCTCGATGAAGCGACGAGGGCCCTGGACAACACCACGGAAGTGCTCATCCAGCAAAGCCTTGACGAACTGTGCAAGGGACGCACGACGCTGGTCGTCGCGCACCGCCTCTCCACCATCCGCAACGCCGATGAGATCGCGGTCGTGATGAACGGCGAAATCACCGAGCGCGGCACGCACGAGGAACTGATGGCGCTGGACGGCACTTATAAAAACCTCTACTCGCTTCAGTTCAGAAACAACGATTTTGTCGAATAAAGCACACAAAAAGCGCCCACGGGAAGAACCGCGGGCGCTTTTTGTGTTTACCGGAACACTTGATCGGATGACAGACAAAGCGCTGTCAATTCGTTTTGAGACAGGACGCGGTCTGCTTTGACCTTCTTCGGTTTTCCGGGATACAAAGAAAACCAGTTGTCGCTGAATTGTGCATTTCCTGCATGCAGAGCTACTGCCGGACAGTATACATCGGATTCCGCCGTCACTTCATCGCCGCTTACGGTGATTGTCAGTTTGGGTTCCGCGTAAGGGAAATGCTTGGGCGGTTTGCTCAAAACCTCGTTTTCGCCTGCAAAGTTTCCGTTCTCATCTGTGAGAACGCAATGCAAAAGCGGCGCGCTCAAGTCTGATACCGTTCCGGTATCCGCGGCGCTCATCGGAGCAATATCGACCCGGAAACATTCGGAAGAAATGACGGTACCGTCCGCGCTGCAGATATCCGCCGTGACCGTTCCGCGGAAGCCTTCCCTCCGCTCATTGGAAACATTGACGATATAACCGTTTTCCCCTTTACGGATGCTCACGAGCACGGGCGCGAAAAAGCGTTTTGCCTCATATTGCAGCGCCTTTTGGTTTCCGAGTGAATCGATGCTCGCCCAACTCGCCACAGGCCAGCAGTCATTGAGCTGCCAGTAGATGGCTCCCATGCAGCGCCCGCGGTTGCGTCGCCAGTGTTCCACGCCCGCGCGCATCGCTTCCGCCTGCAGATACTGGCTGCAATAGACCAGTTTTTCCATGGAATACGGGTATTTAAAGCTTTCGGACAGATAGTTCAGCATGATGCGGTTGCCGCCGAAACACTTCTGATGGGACTCCATCACTTCGGAGAAGGGATTCATGTCCTTTTCATCGTGGATGAATGTTTTGAGCGTTTCCATGCACGGGAAGGACTCAAAGCCGAATTCCGAACAGAAGCGGTGGTAATGTTCCGTGAATGCGGTAAACGGTTTCCCGCCGTGCCAGACGGACCAGTCGTGCGTATCGCCGCGGTCAAAGTCATTGGGATTTTCAAAGTGCCCCGTGGAGGACGGCGAAGACGGCCAATAGAACAGGTCCGGCGCCTCTCTTTGGGCGGCCTCCTTCATGATGACTTCGAATTCTTCCGTGTACTGCGCTTTCAGTTCTTCGGATTCATACTTGACCGAAGTCCAGTCGACCCACGCAAGTTCCATTTCGTTATTGCCGCAGATGAGCCCAAGACAGGCGTGATGACGGATGCGGCGCAGATTGTCTTCCGCCTCCCGTATCATTTCTTCTTTGAATTCGTCCGTCAATTTATACACATTGCAGGCGAACATCATGTCCATCCAGACAACAAGACCCAGTTCGTCGCAGGCATCGAAAAAGGAGTCATCGGGATAGATGCCGCCGCCCCATACGCGGATGCAGTTGAAATTTGAGTCTTTGCAGGTGTTCAGGAGTTTCCGTGTCAGTTCCGGATTCATGCGGGACAGGATATTATCCTCCGGAATGTAGTCCGCGCCCATCGCGAAGAACTTGACGCCGTTGACGCACAGCGCGAACTCGCTGCCCCATTCGTCCTTATCTGTGGAGACCGTCAGCGTGCGCAGCCCGATGCGCATGGTCTTTTCATCACATGCCGTCTGCCCTTTTACCGCTTCGATCTTTACGGTATAAAGCGGCTGATCTCCCAGCCCGTTCGGCCACCAGAGTTCGGGATTTTTGACCGTGAGCACAGCGCTTCCGTTTCCTTTTCCGCTGGCGGCAGTTTCCCCTTCGGGTGAAAACACCGAAACGGAAATTTCCGGCGCGTCCGTATCCGCCGCTACGGTCAGCGTCACTTTTCCGTCTTCATGTTCCTGGTGAATACGGATGTTGTCCAGTCTGCTCTCATAGGCTTCCAGCCGAACGCTCCGCCAGATGCCCGCATCGGGCAGTCTGGGACCCCAGTCCCAGCCGAACATATAATGCGCTTTTCTGAGAGAGCCCGTCCAGCGTATGCAGCTGCCGCCCCAATAGGTCACATCGGGGTTTTCTTCCGCCGCCTTGCGGATATAAGTGATTGCGGGATAAATGATGAGTTTCAGATGGTTATCGCCCGTGCGGACAAGATTCCTCACATCGAAGCGCCATATGCGGTGCATGTTTTTGACGGATGCGATCTTTGCACCGTTCAGAAAGATGTCCGCGATCGTGTCGATCCCGTCAAAGACGAGGTCGAGATGAGCACACGCGATATCCTCCTTCGTGACGGAGAATTCGCGTTCAAAAGTATAGGTCTTCTCCAGAACAGGCAATATGTCATACTCGTTCATTCCGTCATACGGGTCCGGAATATCGCCATATTGCAGCAAAGTACCCAGAACACTTCCGGGCACCTGCGTTTCCCATTCCTTACCGTCATCACAGGTGAGTTTCCATTTGCCGTCCAGATTGATTTTGTTCATGAATAATCCTCCGTTTTGAATTTTGTCAGCCAGTACGCGGCAGCGCCGATGATGCCCGCGTCATTTCCGAGCATCGCCGCCTCGATATTCAACCCTTCGGCGAACCGCGGCATCAACTGCGGCAAGACTTTTCTGCGGAGCGGTTCAATGAGCAGTTCTTCTTGTACAGAAACGCCTCCGCCGATCAAAGCCGTTTCGGGCGCGAAAATATGGATGAGTCCGCTGATGCCCGCGGCGATATCGTCTGTCCATCGGTCCAGAACCGCAAGCATTTCTCTGTCTCCGTTTTCCGCCCGTTCAAATATCACTTTTCCGTTCAGACTGTTTTCGCCCGTACTTTCGATGGCGTTTCTCACGAGAGCCGATGTGGAAGCGTAACATTCAAAGCAGCCTTTCCGTCCGCAGGTGCAGGTCATTCCATCTGCGTAGAGCGTGAAATGCCCGAATTCACCCGCGATGCCGCGATTCCCTCCGTAGAGTTTCCCACCCGCGACGATCCCGCCGCCGACACCCGTTCCGAGCGTCAGCAGGATTACATTCTGTTTCCCTCCGGCTTTTCCCGCAAAGCATTCACCGAGTACCGCAGCGTCGGCGTCATTGATCGCCGAAACAGGAACACCGAATCGCGCAGACAGTATTTCCGCGATCTTCGTGCCTTCATAGCCCGGGATCATCCCGTTTGTGCCGATGACGGTGCCGCTTTCCGTGTCGATCTGTCCCGCTGCGGAAACGGCGATGCCTTCCGGCTGCCCATCTGTTTTCTCGAGAAATCGCCGGATGCCTTCGCTGACCGTGTCTATGACCGGAACGGCATAGTGATCGATGCAAGTGGATACCTCATACCGTTTTCCGATATGCCCTTCCCTATCAACGAACGCCATTTTCGCGGCCGTGCCGCCGATATCGACACCCAGTATCATTTGATTCCCTCGATGCCTTTCATGAAACGCTGCGCAATTTCGAGCGGTCTCGTGATGGCTCCGCCGACCACTACCGCCCACGCGCCCAATTCCAGCATCCTGCGCGCCTGCTCGGGCGTATGGACGCGTCCCTCTGCTATGACGGGACAGGTTAGGTCCTTCGCAAGCCGCTCCACCAATTCGAAATCGGGGGCTCCCGTTTTGTCCGCGGTTTGCGGTGTATATCCGCTCATTGTTGTGCCGACCAGATCCGCGCCCGCTTCAAAAGCGTTCACCGCTTCCTCGTAGGTGGCGCAGTCCGCCATGATGATGATGTTCGGATACTTCTCCTTCACCTGTTTCAGGAATTCCGCACTCGTCAGTCCGTCTCCGCGCACGCAGTCCGTACAGTCGATGGATACGATGTCCGCCATCGCTTCCATGCATTCGTCCACTTCCCGCATGGTCATGGTGATGCGTCCCTGAAATCCGGGATACTCCCGCTTGATGAGTCCGATGACCGGCAGTCCCGTTTCTTCCTTTATGGCGACGATGTCCCGCGCGGAACTGGTGCGGATGACTTTCGCGCCTGCCTGCTTTGCAGCCCTTGCCATCAGATACATAATGGAGTCATCTTTCAGATAGAGCGGTTCGCCCGGCGTCGCCTGACACGAAACGATAACCGTGCCTTTCATGATTTCAAACAATTTATCCTTTGTCATATTGTCCTCGCCATCACATTATTTGGCGTTTTCCTGACCGTACCATCTGCCGCCCTGTGAACCTCTTTCATCCTCTTCCAGCAGTTCTTCGTGGTTTTCGATGACCGTGCGGAAGCATTCCGCGTAGGCTTCGATCCATTCCTTGTCGAACTTTTTGAACCACGGAATGTTGAAGCAGAAGCGGGATTCGGACGCTTTCAGATATTCATCGTCAAGGCGCACATCGCGGTCATTAAACGCGATGCGGCTCGGCGTTCCCATATGATAGAGGTCAAAATCCTTGAAGAACGGATGTGTGTGCAGGCAGAAGTTGCCGCCGTCCCAGCAGCCTTCATATCCCTGCGCGCGGACTGCCTCGCAGAACCGCTTGACCGATAGTCCGTGCAGTTCCTCCGGCTTATACGCGCCCTGCCCGTGATACCAGCCGCCCATGTGGGAACCGGTCGATTCGTCCACGCGGATGGCGCGGATGCCCAGCAGACCTTCCAGCAAGTCCCAGAAGTAATTCATCGCCTTGCGGATCTCTTTGGTGCGCTCGTCATAATATTTGAGTTGTCCGCGCGCCAGAGCGGAACAGACCTGATTGGCCCGTCCCTTCGCGCCGCCCAGAGCGATGTGATAATACGGTTTCAGATCATCCGTTTCTGTGATATACTTTCCGTTATTGCGCTCATAGTGGGCAAACGCCATGGCACGCTCGTAAATCTCTCTGTCGTCTGTCGTCAGCATACCCAGTTCGCCCGCCGCGAAGGATTTCTGGCTCATCATGGACATTGCGGCCACATCACCGAAGGTACCGACCTTTTTGCCCTTGTACATCGCGCCGTGGGCATGGGACACATCCTCGATCACTTTGAGACCGTGCTTTCTGGCGATGGGCATGATGCGGTCCATGTCCGCGGGATAACTGAAATAATGCACGACCATGATGGCCTTTGTGCGGGGCGTGATGCACCGTTCCAGATCGTCCGGGTCCATGCTCAGCATCTCGTTGATGTTGCAGAAAACGGCGGACGCGCCGAAATTGATCGCCTGCGATACGCTGCCCCAGTAGGTTTTGGTCGGGCAGATGATCTCGTCCCCCATGCCGAGTCCCACGGCGAACATCGCCGCCGTCAGCGCCATGGTGCCGTTGCAGTAGGCGATGGCATATTTGCTCCCCTGCCACGCCGCGTATTCATCCTGAAACTTTTCCGTGATGTCGTAGCCGGAGAACTTGTTGTTCCGCACGACATCGAGGACCGCTTCTTCGTCCTCCCGGGTCAGGATTGGCCAGCGGAACAGGTCCTCCCTCTGTCTTTCGGGAAACTTCGTCTTTTTTCCGCCGAGCAAGGCAAGTTTTGCCACAGTATCTCTCCTTTTACAGTTCATAGATCAGCCTTAAAGCATTGTTGCAGTAGATATCCTCAAGTACCGATGCATCGAGTTCCAAAGACTCCAGCAGTTCCTGATGCTGATTGTCGAAATAGTCTCTGCCGTAAAGCACGCGGTCGTGATAGTCGGTCAGAAATTTCTTCGAAAATATGCGATCTCTCGAAAGCGCTCTGCGTCCCGATCCCGCAGACATGTCGCAGTACAGATTTGGGTACCTCTCAAGCAGTTCGATGATTCTGCCTCCGGGCAGGACGGGACCCTGCGGATAGGCTTCGGTCAAATACTTGTCATCGCCGGAGAGATGCGCCCAGAATCCAGGTGCGTGACCGATGAAATTCGTGTCCGGGCAGGCCTTCAAAACCCGTTCCAGACAGTCGATCCCGCCGCCATACCACCAGTTGGGTCTCGGAAAATCTTTGCCTGTGGCATATTCATAATCGAAATGCATGAGCACCGGCATTCCCAGTTCACCCGCAAGACGATATAAACGCAAAGCATCCGGATTATCGTACATCATGCGCAGTTTGAGTTCGCCGCAGATCTTCACATCATGTATTTTCGCAGCGGCGCGCAGACGGTTGCAGGCATCCGCTTTGCGCGGATCGGGCGCGTAGCCCAGCACGAAGCGGTCGGGTGCTTCGCGGATATATTCCAGTGTCGCATCCAGCGGCACCACCGCATCCCGTGTCACGCGGCTCACACACCAGCCCGTCGCGGGGTCCCATTCGCCCTCCGGCGTCTCCCAGGTCAGGAGCCAGGTCTTGTCGATATGATACCGGTCCATGTTTTCGAGCATCTTGCGGCAGTCATGGCCATGATAGTACGCATGGTTGTGGTCGTCGATAATCATTCAAAAGACCTCTTTCCGGAGTTTACCGTTCTTTTGCTTAGATTATAACACGATGTCCGTTCCCGATTCAAGTAACGATGAAAATTTCAGCCGGTGCTTTCTTGCGCTTTTTCTTCCATTGATCATCGATAAATCTTGTATTCCGGCAGAAACATCTCTCTTCGATGGGAATGAAGCGGGATCTTTGCAATTCCATGGACATTCTGTACTGAGCGAAAGCAAGCAGCCCGAAACGGACTGCCTTTATGTATCAGAGTTTCAGCTGCGGGATGCTTACGACTGTACCCGTCTCCATTGACCTGTCGGCGCAGAACACCGTCATGTGTCCAGCGATGGAGTCGTCGATGGTCGTACAGGAAATGCTGGGCTTCTGACCGAGCATCACCGAGACAAAGTCGTCCACAAGACGCTCGTCACCGCCCGCGTGACCGCCCTTGATGCCGGAGGTATCGCCGTAGATCGCGTTGAGGTCGACCACTTCCTCCGTATACTCATTCACGGAATGCGGATCGAGCAAACGGATGGTGAAGCGGGAATCATCGTCCTTTCCGACGATTTCGCCCTTCTCACCGGAGATATGGATGGTGCGCTGGGAAGTCGGCGTACCGGCAAGCATGTTATGCGAGGCGATGGAGCCATCGGCGAACTTGATGATGACGGTCTGATTGTCCGCGACCTCGGTATCCATCTTGTAAGCGCATCGTCCGAAATCGGAAGTTTTGAGCAGTTCCTCTTTCTGCTGCATGGTGGGGTTCTGATATTTCTCCAAATCGCGCCAGACATAGAATGTCCATCTGTCCGGGTGATCCAGATACTGCTTCCGCGCGGAGAAGGGGCAGTTCGCTTCCACTTCAGGCGGGCAGTCCACAATGCACCGTTCGCCCGCGCCCTCCGGCGCGTTCTCCGGGCGGAACTGCTGCATGCCGCCGAAACTGCATACACTCACGGGCGCGATGCCGGACTTCATCCACATGATGAGGTCGATATCATGACAGCACTTCGCGAGCAGGATGGAATGGTGTCCCGCTTTCTCCGTATTTCGCCATTTTCCGCGTACATAGGAAACCAGCATATGATGATGGGAGACATGCTCTGTCGTCTCGATGCCCATGATTTTCCCGAGCAGCGGGATCCTCTTGCGGATTTCCGCATAGAACGGTGCGTAGCGAAGCACATGGCAGATCATCACTTTCCGCCCGTACTTGTGAGCGGTCTCCGCGAGGACGCGCACTTCCCCCTCGTTGAGCGCGAAGGGCTTTTCAAGCAGCATGTCATAGCCCGCTTTGAGCAGCGGAATGGCAGTCTCAAAGTGCTGTTGGTCCATGGTGCCGTTGATGACGGCATCGGCGAGTTTACCCTTCGCCGCCAGTTCTTCGGTGCTTGAAAAAATCATGTTATCGGGAATGCCGAATTTCTCCGCGGTCATGCGGCGGCGCTCCGGGTCGGGATCCGCGACGCCGACGATCCTCATGCATTCCGGATGTGTTTCCGCATATTTGGAATAAACCAGACTTCTGTGTCCGGCTCCGACGATGATAACGCTGACAGGATTAGGCATATGATCACTCCGTTCCGAATTGAAATGACAGACTGTATATGGTGATGAATCATTCTGTCCGAATGTCTTTCCCCAATAATTATATATCAGTTCCCGTCTGAATTCAATACCAAATACAGTTCTTTTCCGGTTTCCGTTTCTTTGCATCTATCCGGCGCGGCGCAGATTCTTATCCGTGTTCACCGTCACAGGATACAAAATCATGACGCGGAATTGATTTCAGTGAAATTTCCGAAACAGAATTGATATCCGAACTCTATTCTAACTTAGCTGCAATTATATCACACATTCCGCATAATATCGTACAATATCCTCGGCATCCTGCCGGGTTCCATGGTGGTATTCATGATCGTCAAGAAACTGCGCAGTACCTCCCTCATCGCTCTCGAGGGCGCGGTGTTCAGCCTCTTCGGTTTCATCCACAACGCCGCTCCGGGCTTCTATCCCACCTCTCTCTTCTTGATCGGCTGGCTGATTATCGCCGTCCTTCTGTTCGTTCCGGACTTCGGCAAGGGCAAGTGGTTTGATGCTCCCGACGACTTCGAGTATGTCTGACCGGTAGAAAAACCCCGGGAATTGATTCCCGGGTTTTTTTCTTTTTGGAGCGTTTCATTCCATGAAGACTCTTTTGACTGCGTCCAGATAACCGTATCCGTGAAGGTCATCGGGTTCCAGATAACTTGTTTCCGTCCATTCATTCCAACTGTTCACCGTCACAAGTCTCGGAAGATCCGGATGGGTATCGAGCCAGTTTTTGGCGAGGCGGAAGCCCTGCTCGATGTTTTCTGGCGTGCAGTCCCGCATGACGCCCGGGCGTCGCGCAAGAAAACGCGGATTATTGTCCCAGCCCACGGATACATGGGGGATGAACGGGACATCCAGCGTCTGTTCCATCTGTTCCAGATCCTTTTTCACATCCGGCAGGATGTCGGGGTAACTTCGATCGATGTCCGTAAAATGGATGAACTGATAGTGGCTCGCCGAATCGAAGCCGATTCTGCCGAATTCACGGGCGGGCAGGTCCTGTTCCCCATCGACACCCGTCATCTTCGTCGCCCGCTCATTGACCATGTTGAACTGCAGATGCAGACCGGGAAGACCTCTGCGGACGCATTCTTCTTTCATCCACGCAAGCGCCTTCTTCGTGTTCTCCACGCCGCCCAATCCTCTCACCAGATTGCAGACATCATAGATCATGAACACGGGTTTTCCGCCGATGGTGTAGTAGTTCGGCAGGAAGAAGTATTTGTCGATGACGCGGCACATGGCACGCTCGAATTCCGCGCGGTCAAGAGCGCCCGACCAGATGGTCGTGAACGGCAGGTTGGCGGTGCGCTTATCCCAGGTGTTGCCCGCGTTATGGTTCGCCCACATGAGATAGAATTTCATCTTTCCATTGTTGGGTGCTTTCAGGAAACCGTCATTCAGGCAATTCTCGAGAAATGGTCTTCTGTCAAACCAGTACCAGTCGTAGATAAAGACATTGACGCCGTGGGAAACGGCTGCTTCGATCTCCATCTGCATGACGCAGGGATCCGCTTCGTTCACATATCCCCACAAGGGTTTCCTCGGCCATTCATGCCCGGGATACTTGCTTTCCGCGGACCGCACCGACTGCCATTCGCCCATGCCCTCGGGCCAGAAAATGCGCGTGCGGGGCTCATCACCCGTATATGCCGGCCAGATATACGCAGCAACATCATATGACATATTGATTTCTCTCGATCCTCCTTTATTCCGGTATGTCCTCTCCGTCACCGGCGCAGGCATCCCACCGTTTCGGAACATCGGGGCAGCATTGCGCCTTGACTGCCGAGCGCAGTTCCACATAGCAGCCGCACAGCGCGCAGGTCCCGTCCATGAGATGTCCGCACTGTTTGCAGATACTCAGCCTATTCATTCTCACTTCTTCGCCCGCCTTCTTTTCCTCCGGCATCAGGTCAATGAGTTCCCGTACGGTTTTGCTCATCTCTTTCTGATCCGTTTCCGACAGCAGGCAGCGGCATGGAGGCACAATGGTTCACCGCCTTTCCGTTTCAGTGATGCGGAAGCCGCAGTCATGCTGAGGCCTCGCGGTTTATTTCACGGTGAGCGTGATGACGCTCAGCGGCGGCATCTCGAATCCGATCTCGCTTCCGCTGAACTTCACACCCTCGAACTTTTCGGGCTTCACTTTTTCGGGCTCTTCGAAGGTATTGTGTTCCGTCATGCTTCCGGTCAGGATGCGGGCGCTGACACTTTTGATCTCCATGCCGTCCAGAAGGAGGTTCACTTTTTCCGCTTCATCGAGGCTCAGGTTGGCAAGCGTCACAGTGACGGTTCCGTCCTTGACGGAGGCGGAGGAACTCACCTTCTTGATGTCCCGCACGCCTTTTCCGAGTTTCGTACAGTCATCGATGGTAGCGAGGCACTCGGCGCCCTGATGATCCTTGTACATTTCGAATACATGATAAGTGGGCGTGAGCAGCATTTTCTCGCCCTCGGTCAGGATGACCGCCTGCAGTACATTGACCGTCTGGGCGATGTTCGCCATCTGCACGCGGTCACTGTGGCGATTGAAGATGTTGAGCGTCAGTGCCGCGACCATCGCGTCGCGCATGGTGTTTTGCTGATAGAGGAAGCCGGGATTCGTGCCCTTTTCCACATCATACCAGGTTCCCCACTCATCGACGATGAGACCGATCCGTTTCTTTGGGTCGTAGCGGTCCATGATGGCGCCGTGCTTCTCGATGAGTTCATCCATGAAGTCCGCCCGGGTAACGGTGTCATAGTAGGCATCCTCATCGAATTCCGCCGCACTGCCCTTTTTTGCCCAGTTATCGTACGGAATGGTATAGTAATGCATGGAAAGGCCGTCCATGGCGTAGGCAGCTTTCTGCATGAGCGTCTGGGTCCATTCGTATAAGGGATTACTCATTGACGGGCCGGGTCCGCAGGCGATTTTGTACAGTTTGTTCTCGCCGTAGTTTCTGCAGTATACGGCATATCTGCGGTAATTGTCGGCGTAGAAGTCCGCGGTCATGTTGCCGCCGCAGCCCCAGTTCTCGTTGCCGACGGCAAAGTACCTGAGTTCCCACGGCTTCTCGCTGCCGTTCTTTTTGCGCTCGTTGGTCATCGGGGACACATGCTCCCCCGTCATGTACTCGATCCAGTCCTGCATCTCCTGAACGGTGCCGCTGCCCAGATTTCCGTTGACATAGGGTTGGCACCCGACCTGACGGCACAGTTCAAAGAATTCATGTGTACCGAAGGAGTTGTCTTCGACCACTCCGCCCCAATGGGTGTTGATCATCTTTTTACGGGTCTCATTGGGACCGATGCCGTCTTTCCAGTGATACTCGTCCGCGAAGCATCCGCCGGGCCAGCGCAGCACGGGCAGTTTCATCTTCCTGAGTGCTTCCACCACATCGGTACGCATGCCGTTCACATTCGGGATGGCGGAATCCTTGCCTACAAAGATACCGTTATAGATGCATCTTCCGAGATGCTCCGAGAAATTGCCGTAGACTTCCGGATTGATGTGAGCCAAAGTCACACCGGGGTTCAGAATCAGTCTCATAGTGCCTCCTGTTAATCCGATATTTCGTTCCTATTTTACAGCAAATTTACCGTCCCGTCAATGGGATGCAGTGCTTTTGCTAAAAGAAACGATATCCGCTGCGGATGCGATGTACAGACGGTAGTGTTGTGACTTTCATTCATTGGATGTCGCATCCGGATAACGGCAATCATTTGTATTTTCTTTCTTCCTTAAATGCTCCGTCATATTGACTCACCTGCCGGAATCAAGTATAATTATCATTGCGGAACATCCCGACAAAACGGTCATCTGACCACAATTATTTTCATCTTGTAATATTCTATCATGATGCGGAAAGGAGTTTTCACTATGGCAGATTTCGGTAAGTTCATGGATTCCTTTGCTTCGCCGGACGCGTCCAAACGCGGCACTCCCTTCTGGGCGTGGAATACCCGCATGACCGAAGAGAATATCGACCACATCATCGACGCGCTTGAGGAAATGGGCATGGGAGGCGCTTACATGCACAGCCGTGCCGGACTCGACAACGAGTATCTGAGCCGCGAGTTTTTCGATCTCATCAAGTACACGCGCAAGAAATTTCTGGAAAAGGGCATGTATACCTGCCTTTACGATGAAGACCGCTGGCCCAGCGGATTCGCGGGCGGCTTCGTGACCAAAGACCGTGAATACCGCCGCCGCATGCTGGTGTATTCCAATGTGCCGCCTGAGGAACTGGCTACGAGTGGTCCCGGCCGCGCGGAAGGCGTGCGTCTGTCCGGCGACAGGCAGCTCATCGGCATTTATGCCGTCACCCTCGAAAACGGCATTTTGGATTCTTACCGCATCATCGGTAAGTCTTCCGACGCGAACGAAAACGAGATCGTGCGCTACGCGTGGGTCGAGGTCCTTCCCGAGTCCGCCTATGATCAGGTGGATACGCTGAACCCTGCCGCCATCAAGCGTTTCCTCGATATCACCTACGAAGCGTACAAACGCGAGGTGGGCGACGGTTTCGGCAAGGACATTCCGTCCGTTTTCTCTGATGAACCCGCTTTCAGCCGCATGTCCACCCTTTCCGATCCCTTTGAGGACAACTATGTGACGATGCCCTACACCGATACTTTCGAGCAGGAGTATGTGAAGACCTACGGCGAGAGTTTCCTTGAAAGGCTTCCCGAAATTTTCTATATCCAGAAAGACGGGCGGATGTCCGTCACTTCCTACCGTTATCACGATCTGCTTTGCGAAATGTTCTGCCGCGCTTATTCGGATCAGATCGGCGGCTGGTGCTCGAAAAATAACCTGCTATACACCGGCCACATGTTCCGCGAAGACGATCTGGAAGGTCAGACCTACGCGCTGGGCGAGTGCATGCGCCTGTACCGCGGCTTCACGCTGCCCGGCGTGGATGTGCTTTCCGACAAGCGACGCATCACCACCGTCAAGCAGGTGCAGAGCGCCTGCCATCAGTTGGGCAGCAAGCACGCCACCTGCGAAATTTACGGTGTCACCAACTGGACATTCGACTTCCGCGGTCACAAACTGGCGGGAGACTGGCAGGCGGCACTGGGTATCACCCACCGCGTGCATCACCTGACCTGGACCAGTATGAAAGGCAATGCCAAGCGCGACTACCCTGCCTCCATCGGTCCCCAGTCTCCGTGGTACAAGGAATATAAACTGATCGAAACCTACTTCGCCCGTGTGCGCACGATGCTGGAGCAGGGTGATGTGACCGCGCGTGTGGGCGTCATCCATCCCATCGAGACCTACTGGCTGTACTGGGGTCCCAATTCCCAGACACAGGAAAAGCGGGAAGACATCGACAAGAGATTTCTGGACCTCACGATGTGGCTTCTGTACGGTCTCATCGACTTTGACTATATTTCCGAAGGGCTGCTCAAGGATTTCGTGCCCGGGCAGGAAACGGACAAGTTCAGCGTGGGAACGCACGAATACGATGTGATCGTGGTGCCCGCGCTCGAAACCCTGCGCTCCACCACGGTCGAAAGGCTAAAGAAATTCGCGAAAGCCGGCGGGCGGATCATTTTTCTCGAAAGCAAACCTGTTCTGGTCGATGCCGTTCCGAGTGCGGAGGCAGCGGAAATCCCCGGCGAGGTGATCCCGTTCAGCCGCTTCGATGTGCTCAGGGAACTGCGCCCCTATGCCGAAATCGAACTCATCGGCGACGCGGGCAACCGTCCCGAAAATCTGTTCTCGCAGGCGCGTTCGGACGGGAAGAACAAATATCTGTTCCTGTCCCATGTGTATCCGCCCCGCAATCAGGATATTCCCGAAGAGGAAAATTGGAATGTGTCCACGAAAGGACAGTGGCGCGTGATCGCACTCAATGCTCTGGACGGCACATCCGAAGAAATCCCCGCCTGCGTGAAGGACAGGAGAACATACTGGAAAATCAGCGGTTATGCCCATGATTCCTGGCTGTTCCTGCTTGAACCGGGTGAGCCCATAAGCCTCATTCCCATCGCCGGGAAAAATTATACGCCCATTGCTCTTTCCAATACAGCGGTCCTTTCCCTCGAAGAGCCCGATGTGTTTGTGCTGGACAAAGCAAGGATCGGCATCGACGGCGGCGCGTTCTCGGAGCCGCTTGAGATCCGCAGGGCGGATGCATATGTGAAGCGTATGCTCGGTATCAAGCAGAGCAGTCTGCAGCCCTGGATGATTGAGAAGAAGCCCGCAGAGCACAGCGTCACGCTGAAGTTCGAATTCGAATCCGAAATCGAATGTGAAGCTGTTCTGGCACTCGAAAGTCCGGAAGGCTGCACTGCCGAAATGAACGATGCCGCCGTCAGCCTGAAAAAAACGGGATATTATGTGGACCTTGACATCATCAAGGCGGGCAGCGCGGTCATCCGCAAAGGTCGCAACACGCTCGCGCTCACAAAGCCCTACGGTGAGCGTGACATGCTGGAAAACCTGTATCTGCTGGGTGAGTTCGGTGTGAAATGCGTGGGCGCGGAAGCCATCGTGACCGAACTTCCCAAGGTGCTTGCCTTCACCGACAGCGCGCGGCAGGGACTTGCCTTCTACGGCGGCAACTACACGCTCACCGTGCCTTTCAGCCTTGAAAAGGACGCGAATCTGCGTCTCACCGCTTCCTTCTTCCGCGCACCGCTCCTGCGGGCCGCGGTAGACGGAAAAGACATGGGCGTCATCGCGTTTTCTCCCTACACGCTTGCACTCGGCAAGGTCGGAGCAGGCGAACATACGCTGACCATGACTGTATTCGGCAACCGCCAGAATACCTTCGGCGCGCTGCATCTGACCGACCGCTCCATCCCCTGGAAGGGACCCAACATGTGGGTGAGTACGGATGAAGCATGGAGCGAGGAATACCAGTTGAGCGAAACAGGCCTTTTGAAAGCACCCGTGCTCGAAACCGAAAACTGAACGGCATAGTAAACGGCGGAGGATATCGATCATCCTCCGCCATTTTTCTTTTTGTCTGCGCCTACACGCGGATTCTCATGGTCGTTTCCGCGTCCAGTTCCGATACTTTGCCGTTTTGATACAGCAGATACCTTCCTGCCTTCGGCAGGTTTGCCGTAAATACACCGTCCTTGATTCCCTGCTCGATTTCGGGACACAGACAGCACTCGCTCCCTACGATGCAGACAGGATAACCGGTGTCCGTTTCAAAGAACAGTTTGGTCATGTGCGGTGCCGGTGAAGCAGTGTACTTATCCCGTATACCCAAATATGCTCGGCTCCAGTATTCGTACAGATGGCAGGGATTTCCACCGGCAGTTCGATTTCCGTCTCGTAATCCGACCAGTTCGTGAGCGAGATGATGCGCGTGATGCCTCGGTATCCGAAATCATACGCGCAGCGCTGGTCGTTTTCCCACAGATCCGGCGGCACCGCCGCGGTTTTGTTAACAGCCAGCAGAGCGGAAATGAGATCAAGCCGCTTTTTATCCGGCAGTTCCAGTTTGTCCGACAGCATGCACGCGCCGCCCGACGCCGCCATGCAGGTGAGATAGGTCTGCACTTCGGTATCCGTGCGGGTGCAGGTCTTTCCGCAGAATTCGTTTTCCTGTGTTTCGGAGCGGATGATGAGGCAGTCCGCATCGTTTATGAACATGGTGCGGCTCGATTAGTAACGCTTGAGCATGCGGTACATGATGTTTTTGTGGCTGCCCCGGTGCCCGAACACATCGCTGCTCATGCGCATGCCGTCAACGAGCCCGCAGGACGCGGAGAACTGCGCAGTGCAGTCCGGAATGAAGGTGCCGGGATATGCCGCGCCGCGGATCAACTCAACCGCTTTGCGGTTCGTCATGACGGAACCGGCGTTCGCATCATACCGCCTGCCCTCCAGTTGATAGACCAGCATATAGTCCGGTTTCAGATAACGGTAGCCACGGTCAAAAGCCAGAGTGCGTATTTCGTTTTTCAGATACTCCGCCGCTTCGGGGTTGGTCACATCCATTAGTCCGCCCCGGGCACCGAAACGGGAACCGCAGGCTCGTCCGAAAATCGGCTTTTGACAAGCCAATCCGAATGCTCTTTCCATACGGTGTTTTCCTTCGGGATGAGCATGGACACAAGCCGGATTCCCGGAACGAAGCCGAGAGCGGAGACCTCATCCGCGATGAACTTCATCCCGCGTGTAAAGGTTTCGTTTTCGCCGATTTCACAGTACAGTGTCGACCGGCCTGCGTTGATTTGGAGCACCGCGCCGGGAACGGGCGCAGATTTTCTTTGAGAAAACGCGCGTTTTTCAGAATTTCATCGGGCGTGACTTTGCGGTAATAGTAATACCATGAGCACCAGCCCGGCGTGGTCATGGGATGCGGCGCGTAGTTTGCCCGCTCTCCGACCATTTTGGGCGTAAACGATGAGACCGAATCTCGCATCGGAAACGGGCTTCACACAAGCCCAATCGCAGGTGATGCTCTCACCCGGTGCAAGCAGCCTCCGTTCAACGGACTTTGCGAGTTCGATGTAACCGTTTTCGTTCACCGCGAGCGCGGTTTTGTATTTTTCGAAGGTCAGAAAGCCGCAGATGAGTTGGCTGCCGTTTTCCGCTTTCAGCGCGCATACATAACCGCTTTCCAGTTCCTGCCCGCCCGAAAAACGCGCGGTAATCACGCGGGAGCACATATTCGGCCGGAAATCGGGTTCGGAGGGACCGTATTCCGCGTGCGTAAAATGATTGGCAGATCTTCCCTAAAACGGGAAGATCTGCTCGATTTCCTGCTTTTCGACCGTCGTATTCGTATAGGTGACGCGGAAAGAAAGGCATCCGTTTCCTTCCTTTTGTTCAAGACGGAAATTGCTGCATTTGATGATCTCTTCCGCTTCCGTTTCCTATTCACACTTTGGATAGACCGCGGGACTGCAGGTATTCCGTTCATCGTGCAGGCGAATAAACGGAGTGAAATGACTAGACCGTTCTTTCAGAAGGTAACTGTCATTCAACTCAATATTCATATTCTACGCGGAAATTCGTGAATTTCACCATACCGCCGTTCTGCGCGTAGAGCGCGAGCATCGCGCCGACAAAGCCGCCGCAGACTTCCTTCGAGATGTATTTGATCGGCATGTCTCCGAGCGGTATTCTCTGCCCGCCGATTTCCACAAAGAAATGATATTTCGCATGGTCGCCGGTCAGCACAAGCCTTGCTTTGTTTCCCACCGGAACGGAATGGAGCACTTTGTCGATTCCGCCGAAATTGATGCGCGCAAACACTTCACCCTTGCAGATTGCCAAATCAAAGTGTTCAAACTCATTGTTGTATACGCAGACGCCGCCTTCTCCGCCTTCCGCTTCCACATCTGCAGTCAGTGTGAAATTGAAATCCTTTTGCCGCATCGCCACAAACGCGGGAGACGCGACATCGTTGAGCGTGTACTCGTTCGCCGTCAGCACCGCATATTTATCGGTCAGTTCATGCTCGAATTTCTCATCATCGCGCAGGAAGCACCAGTCCGCCTTCCAGTTCGTGTTCGCGAAAGTCCATTCCTTTTTGAATTTCTGAACCGCTTTACATTCATACTCGTAATCCGCCGTTCCGTCATATCCGGCGGTCAGACAGCCGTTCTCATCAAAGCGGGCGGGGATCAGGAACACTTCTCTTCCCAGCGTATGGAACTGGGCATGGCTGTGGATCTGCCGGAAGCCGAGGCAAACAAAGTGCCAGTTGCCGTCCTCATCTTGAATGAGGTCGCCGTGTCCAATGCCCTGAATGGGCTGATGTGTCTTGTTGCGGTTGGTAAGAACGGGATTGACGGGCGCGGAAACGAAGGGACCCCACGGATCAGACGCGCGCGCGCAGGTGATCATGTGCCCGTATTCGGTACCGCCTTCCGCGCAGACCAGATAATAAGTGTCCCCGATATGATACATGTGCGGGCTTTCGAGGCAGCGTCCTCCCGTGCCCTGCCAGATGACTTTGGAGGCGGTCAGTTTTTCGCCCGTTTCGATATTGATTTCACACTGCGTGATGCCTTTTTTGCCCTCATCATCGGGACCGTTTGTAAGAAAATAGGCTTTTCCGTTTTCAAACATGAGGGAGGCGTCGATACCGCGCTGCGCCACCATGACGGGCTCGGACCATTCGCCGCGGATGTCATCGGTCCACACATAGAAATTGCCGCCCAGTTTTCCGTTGGTGCAGGCCACATAGAATCTGCCCCCGTGGTAGCGGATGGTAGGCGCCATGATTCCACCGGAGGACTGCACGCCTTCCAGAGGCAACTGGGACTTGCGGGTCAATACATAGCCGATCTGCTCCCAGTTTACAAGGTCTTCGCTCTCAAAGAGCGGGATGCCTGGAAAATAGTGATTCGTGCTGCATACGAGATAGTAGTGTCCGTCTGCGACGCAGATACTGGGATCCGGATAGTATCCGCGGATGACGGGGTTGATATAGGTATTCATGTATCCTCCTTTGTGCCCGTGAAACCGCGGACACATCATATAATTCCATATAAGAATATCGCCCGCCGCAGGGGCAGGCGATCAATTCTTTCTTCCGATCAATAGAAGGTTGCCTGACCCAGCATTTTGGCGCCGCGGTTGGCGATGATGACCAGAATGACATTGACAACGGACTTGAAAAGGCCCACAGCGGTGGAATAACTGAAGTCCGTGTTCAGAAGACCGACTTTGTAGATGTAAGTCTCGAATACTTCGGCAGAGCCGATGTTCGCGGGGTTTTGGAACATGTATATCTGTTCGAAACCGTTATTCATGATATTGCCGCACTGCAGGATTAACTGGATGGAGATGGTGCTGGCGATACCGGTCAGGGAGATATGCCACAGTTTCTGGAAACGGTTGGCTCCGTCCACGGTAGCGGCTTCGTAAAGTTCGGGGTTGACAGAAGACAGAGAGGCAAGGTAAATGATGGTGCCCCAGCCTGCTTCTTTCCATATTGAGGTGCCGACGATGAGCCACCGGAAGATGTTTTCGGAACTCAGGAAAGGCACGGTGTTTCCGGTGAGGCGTTTGAGCATCATGTTGATGAGGCCATCCGTCTCGCTCAGGAAGGTGATGGTGATACCGCCGATGGCGACCCAGGAAATGAAGTGCGGCAGATACATGACCGTCTGGGAAATGCGCTTTGCCGCTTTGTTGCCCATTTCGTTGATGAGCAAGGCGAGGATGATGGGAACGGGCATGTTGACGACCAGACGCAGCAGACTGAGTACAATGGAATTTCTGAATGTTTCAAAGAAACGCGGGGTCGAGAATACTTTGTTGAAGTATTGGAATCCGACCCAATCACTGGCCATGATGCCCTTGGTGTAGGAGAAATCCTTAAAGGAGATGATCACGCCGTACATCGGAGTATAGTGGAAAATGGCAAGGTAAACGAGCCCTGGGATACACATCAGATACAGATACCTGTATTTGATGATATACACGAGCGCATTGTGCAGTTTATCTGCCAATGTTCCGTTCTTCTTGATGATCATCGCTCTTGCCATAGTATACTCTCCAATCGGGCGCCGACCCCTCTCCCCTTGCGGGGAGAGAGGCGCGTCTTTAATGAATTATGCCTTGGGGCCCTTTACAGCTGCAACGATGTCATAGACATCTTCCCAAGCGGGGCAGTAGGTGTTGTACAGCCAATCGGTGAACTCTTCGCGAGTGATCTTGCCGATGATGTACTGAACCATGTACTCGTCATTCAGCTGAGCAGTCAGCTCGGCATTGGCGGTCTTGAGGTCGCCGTAGCCGGGATAGGTATCGATGTTGTCGTACACGATGAAGCCATGGTTGTTGGCATTGTAGCGGTCGACATATTCGGCCTTCTCTTCATCGGTGTTGCCGTTGAAGGTCAGTTTGCCATAGTCTCTCCAGCTCTGCTGTACGCACATATAGGATACCCAGTTGCCAAGACGGGCTTCCTGACCGGGTTCTTCCTTTTCGGCCTGAGTGAAGGCGATCTTGGTGCGGGTCTCGGGAATCCACTCCTTGAAGGAGATGCCGGGTACACCAAAGTTCAGCAGGAAGGAACCTTCGTCGGTGCAGCCGAAGTCGAGGAAGCGGCAAGCCGCGTCAACTTTCTCTTCGGAAGCGGCCTTGGAGATGGCGAACATGCCCCAGCAGGACATGGTGATGTAGTGGAAGTAGTTCTCGCTGTCAGCGGCGGTGGTGCCGTTGGGCTGGAGAGGATAGCCGCATGCTATGCGTCCATCGGGGTTGTTCTGATGGAAAGCACTGGACTCCCAAGTGGAGGGATACAGCATGGTGTGGTCGATGCAAGTGGTCTTGAAGAAGTTGCCAACGGTGCCCTTGTCAAAGTATGTGCCGTCAGCATAGACATCGCCCTCAAGATAGAACTCGGGGTAGATGCCGCCTGCTTCGTAAAGATCATGATAGAAGTCCATCAGATCCATGAAGCCTTCCTGCGCGGGGATCACTTTGTAAGCAACGGTCTCGGGCTCAATGCCGAAGCCTTCGCGGATGTTCTTGTCGATCAGTCCGCCGCCCTTGTCGCCCAGCTGGGTGATGAAGGTGCCCCAGGTATCATCGATGCCGTTTCCATCGGGATCTTCGGTGGCGCACTTTACGCAATACTCAAAGAAGTCATCGGGAGTTACGGGAACATCCATGTCGAACTTCTCCAGCCAGTCCGCACGGTAGGGGATGGCGTCGGGAGTCAGGTTCTGCATTCTGGGCATGCCGTACAGGCCGTTGTCCAGAGAAGAAACGCGGCCGTATGCCAAGTCGTTCTCGTTCAGCCACTCGAAGCAGTGGGGCAGTTTGTCAGCCAGCTCTTCGAGGTTCCAGAGCAGACCATCCTGAGCCCACTTAACGAAGTTGGGGTTGGAAGAGTTATCCCACAGATAGATCAGATCCGGGATATCGCCGGAAGCGATCTGAGCGGCGATCAGGCTGTTGTACTGAGCAGCATCCAGAACGGAGATGTCCAGTTTAACGCCGATGCGCTTTTCGATCTCAGCGATCAGGGGGTTGTCTTCGAGCTGGATACCGGGCAGACGGTCAACGAAGGTGATGGTCACGGATTCGCCTTCCCAGCTGCTGACGGGATCCACTGCGGGATCATAGACTGCCAGTGCGGAACCGGTAAGAACCAGCACAAGCGCCACGACCAGAGCGAGTAGTTTCTTCATGGTTTGCCTCCTTTTTTGATTCTGGTGTATTTTGATGGGGTGCGTTATTCTTTAACGCCGCCCAATACCAGACCGGACATGAAATACTTCTGCAGGAAGGGATACACGCACATGATGGGCAGGGTCGCGATCATGATGATGGCCATCTTGGCAGTGAAGTTGTTCGCCTGTTCGGTCACATCGGTCACACCCTGATTGACTTCGTCGATCATATCCGTGGCGATGAATTCACGCAGAACCCTCTGCAGCGGGTATTTATCGGGTTTGTAGATATACAGAATGCTGTTGAAATAACTGTTCCAGTAGCCGACGATGGTGAACAGACCGAGTGTTGCGAGGATGGGCATGCAGAGCGGCAGCACGATTCGACAAAGCACCTGCACATCGTTCGCGCCGTCAATGAGCGCCGCCTCTTCGATGGAACCCGGCAGACCGTTCATATAGTTCTTCATCAGAATGAGGTTATAGCATCCGCAAAGACCGGGAAGGATCAGAGACCAGAGGCTGTTTTTGAGACCCAGTGTGCGGCATACGAGGATGTAACTGGGGATCATACCGCCGCTGAAGTACATCGTGATGACCCAGAGCGTGAGGATGAGGTTGCGGCCTTTGAGTTCCTTTTTGGTCAGCGGATAGGCGGTCATGACCATAAGGCCCATGGTAAGGGGTGTACCGACAAATACGAGGAACGCGGTGTTGCGGTAACCGGACCAGATCAGACCGTATTTCAGCACGAGGTGATAACTGGTCCACGAAATCTCGGTGGGCCACGGGATCTCGGGCTGTTTCAGATACAGCGAATAAGGCTCCAGCGAATAAACCAAAACATACCAAAACGGAATCAGGCACAGAAGCGAAAATGAAATGACGATGAAATTGCTGATAAACGCCATTGCATAGTCGTCGGCCTTCAGTTTGATATGATTATTGATTTTGATTTTCTTGCCTTCGGCTTTCACGCTCATGCCGCAGACTCCCCCATTGCTTATTTGAACACAGTTTGATCAATGTGATAGAGAAATTATACCCAATTTTGTACACAAAGTCAAGGACAAAAAGTATTGTGCAAAGAAAAATGTGTTACATGCGGAATTTCGGGTTATTTACATAATTCACGATTCATTCAAGGCTTACGGGCGGTAATTTATCTTTGAATGTCATTGATTTTTGAGCCATGCACCGTCTGCCAAAAGTTTTGTACGCAGAATTTTACATTTCCGCATTTTCCGTTTCGACGCCATCAGCGCACGCCGGCGCCGGCAATGAAATACCGGCCCGCTGTTCTGCGGCTTTCGCGTGCATCGAAGGCAAGACCACGGCGACATTCTCCGCGTCCGGAATATGGGGACGAATGCTCCGACATTTCGGAAAGCACTTTTCTGCCCTCCGGTTCCGCGCGGGGCATTGATTCGGGATTGAGCCGGTCAATGTGATACACCATCTGATTTCCTTCGCGAATTTATGCGGCGGAAAACCGCCGTGTCCATCCAGGTCATTGTATCCGGATAGCGGAACGGTTGATGCATCCGTGATCTCTGTTGTTAATCTTTCATTTATTTTTGTTGAAGAATTATTCTTGACATCATATATATTATGCTAGTATACTATATATGATTCTATTTTTATCGGAAAAGGCTGTAATGATCATGAGCAAACAGTTTACTGTCAGGACCTACCGTTTCATCGATCTAACTCTGTTTGCGGTGATTCTCATTATTTGCGAATCGGTGATCATTCTGGCCGCGACGGGTCCCCTGTTCCGCGATCAGGCGTTCACCGTTTCTCTTGCCGCCGCCGTGACCGCCATCGTGTACATGCGCTGGGGCTACCGGGGTGCCATCCATGCGGCGCTCGCGGGCATCGTGACCTGCGTGATGAGCGGCGGATCGTTTACTCACCTTATGATTTACGGAATCGGCAATCTGCTGTCCGTTCTCATGGTTCCCGTCATCCGCAAAACCGGCTGTGAAAAGATACTGAAAAGCAAGTATTGTTATCTGCTCATCGGGCTCGGAACGCTGCTTCTGATGCAGACGGGACGCGCGTTTGTTGCCCTTATCTGCGGTTCGAGGCTATCGGATATCATCCGTTTTTTCACAACCGACTCCCTGTCCGCCGTCTTTACCCTTGTGATCCTCTTCATCGCGCACCGTCTCGACGGCGTGACCGAGGATCAGATCCATTATCTTAACCGCATCAACCGGGAAACCGGAAACTGACAACAGGAGGAAAAGACCGTGTCGATCAAAGCAAGCGATTACCTGCTCTATGATGAACAGAGCGGTGCCTGGCGGGTTGATCCGGAGCAGGCCGTCAGGGATGATATCGAAAAGCATTACTGGCGTCACATCGGCAGGACGATTCTGAAGGACTGGCGGCTTTATGCGATGCTGGTCCCGATGGTGCTTGTTTTCCTTTTCTGGCGCTATTTCCCCATGTATGAATTGCTGGGCTGCTTCAAAGTGAGCGACACCGTGCTGCCCGTGAGCAAGCAATTGTTCTCCGGCTTCAGTTATTTCAAGCGCCTCCTTTTCAGCGGTGACGCCCTCAGCGCGGATTTTTGGCGTGCCCTGCGCAACACCTTCCTTTTGAGTTTCTACGGGCTCTGTTTCGGCTTCCCCATGCCCGTCATTCTCGCGCTTTTCTTTAATGAGATCCGTTCCAACATCGTACGCAGTTCCTTCCAGGTGATGACTTATCTCCCGAAATTCATGTCCACCGTCGTTATGACTTCGCTGGTCACCATGCTGGTCAAGCAGGGTTCCATCATCGGCAACATGGGCATCGTTTCCCAGGCGCTGGTGAAACTGGGCATCGTTTCGGAAAAGGTGGGGCAATCCGGTCTTCTCAACAATCCCGGTTATTTCCGCGCGATCTATCAGATCAGCGGCATCTGGGAAGGCGCAGGCTACGACAGCATCGTATATTTCGCCGCCATCATCGCCATCTCTCCCACCAGTTACGAAGCCGCCCAGATCGACGGCGCGGGCAAATGGGCGCAGATGCGCTATGTGGTGCTGCCCAGCATGCTGTCCACCATCGTCATCATGCTCATCACACGCATCGGTTCGCTGCTCAATATCGGATATGAAAAAGTGCTGCTTCTTTATAATGTGAAGACCTATGTGACCGCCGATGTGGTGTCCACGCTCAGTTACCGCACCGGCATGAACGGCGGCGCCGGCACGGGCATCGCTGCCGCGGCGGAAATGATGAACAATGTGGTCGGCATGCTTCTGGTCATCGGCGCCAACACCATCGCCCGGAAAGCCGCCAATACCTCACTGTACTGACGGAAGGGAGGAAGAGCAATGAAACGAAAAACAGAAGTAAGCGAACTCATTTTCCGTGTTCTCAGCTGCACACTGCTTACGGTGTTCGCGCTGTGCTGTCTCTACCCGTTTGTATATGCCATCTCCGCTTCGATTTCCGGTCGCCACGCCGTGGAATACAGCGAGGTCGTCCTCTTCCCCAAGGATGTACAGTTTGAGGCGTTTGCCCTGATGTTCAAGGACAACATGTTCTGGAACGCGTATTCCAACACGATCTTCCTGACGCTTTACGGCACGCTCTGGGCCATGGGCGTCGCGATCCTGGGCGCCTACGCTCTCAGCAAAAAGCGGCTTTTGTTCCGCAAGGTTTTCAACTTTTTCCTCGTGTTCACCATGTGGTTTTCCGCCGGCATCGTGCCGCAGTATCTCAACTATCTGGATACGCAGGCGGTCTTCCGCTCCATCGGCATCATGGATGACAAGTGGCTGGTGGTCATCGCCATGGGTATGGCTGCAATGAACATCATCCTTCTGCGCAACGCGTTCGAGAATGTGCCTTCCGAAATAGAGGAAGCCGCGGTCGTAGACGGGGCGACGGAATTCCAGGTCCTGCGCAAAGTCTTCATCCCGATGAGCAAATCCACCATCGCGACCGTCGCGCTCTTTTTCGCCATCAGCCGCTGGAACGGCTATTTCTGGGCGCGCCAGATGATTTCCAATACCAACGAACATCCCCTGCAGGTTTTCATCCGTTTGAAACTGGAACAGTTCACCGATCCCGACCAGATGACGGGCTGGGACAAGAATTACGCGTCCGACTCCGTCATCTACGCCCTCATCGTCTGCTCCATCATCCCCATCCTCGTCATTTACCCGTTCATCCAGAAGTACTTTGCCAAGGGTACCAACATGGGCGGCGTAAAAGAATAACCCGAACCCCTGCGGTCAGGATTGACCGTACAATATAAAAGGAGGTAACTTTCATGAAGTTTACCAAGGCATTATCCCTGCTGCTCGCGCTCGTGATGGTACTCGCCGTCATGCCCGCCGCAGTAGCCGAGGAAGCCACCGTTCTGCGCATGGCTACCGGCTACAACAATGCCAAGACCGGTCTGTTCTTCGACGCGTCCGTCGCGGGCGAAGGCGTAACTCTGGCCGACGGCAAGACCTACCACACCGGTGATCTGAAACCCACCTGGGTCGCGGTGCAGGAAAAACTGAATGTTGTCTTTGAGAACCAGTATCAGGGCAACGGTGCCAAAGATGAGTTCAACTACTGGAAAGAGAAGATGGATCAGGTCGACATGCTCTCCGGTACCGCTTCCCTGCTGTCCGAGAACGGCGAAGCCGGTCTGCTCGTGAATCTGGCGGACTATCTGGATCAGATGCCCAACTTCAAGGCTTATCTGGATGCCAACCCCATCGTGCTGCTCTCCATCACCGGTAATGTCGATACCGGGGCCATCTATTTCAGCCCCTATTTCGACGGTGTCAACGATATCGAGCGCATGCCCCTCATGCGTACCGACTGGGTCGAGAAACTGCTGAACGGTGAAGGCGCTTTCGCAGCCGAAGCCTGCAAGACCCTCGCTGCCCCCGTATACACTCCCTACATGCCCACCGAAGGCAAGGTCGAAATCGATGTCGTTACCGCTGACGGTACCGCCACCGAAATGATCGCCAAGGATTACGATGCAGCCGGCAACATCATCGCCAAGATGAATGAGGCTGGCGCCATCGACGGTGTGACCGCAGTCAACATGCTGCGTGATTACATCGACGCCGCTTATAACGGATATTACGGCACGAACCGCGCCGACCTGTTCATCGGTCAGAACGCCGCATGGGACGCCGACGAACTGGTCGCCCTGCTCCGCTGCGTGGTCGCCAATCCCCAGACTCTGAACGGCACCGAGACCGTGCAGGGCCTGTTCTCCCGTGAAGACAACAACACCCAGCGCCGCGTGGATATGTTCCGCTTTGCCGGACACCTCTTCGGCGTACGCGGTCTGGAATCCCGTCAGGATTACCTCTATGTCGGCACCGACGGTGAACTCCATGATGCCCGTCAGGAAGTGGAGACCTACGAAGCCCTCGGCCGCATGAACGCCATGGCGCAGGAAGGCCTGATCTCCGAAGCGTTCATCAACATGGAAGATGTCAAGACCGAATCCTATCTGGAACTCGATCTCGGCTTCATGCACTACGATTACAACCAGACCCAGACCGTCTACAACAAGACCAAACTGGACAATGCCGCGGGCGAAAAGTACATGGCTGTCATGGTTCCCGTCGCGAAGTGGTTTGACGGCACCGAAGGCGGCGTCTACATGCGCTTCACCGAGTCCTGGCGTTCTGTCAAGACCGATGGCTGGGGAATCTCCAAGGCCGGTGTCGCCGGTGACGAAGCGAAACTGAACGCCGCTCTGGCGCTCATCGACTACGCCTACTCCGAAGAAGGCCAGATTCTCATGAGTTACGGTCCCGATGCCTTCATTAAAACCAATGATGACGGTTCCTATGTGACTTTCTCCTTCAACGGTAAGGATATGCCCGTTATCGCCGATGCTACCTTCGCGGAACTCTGGGAGAAGGCCAGCGGCAACTACACCAACTACGCCCGCATGTATCTGGGCTCCACGCTGAGTTTCGCAAAGAGCCAGGCCTTTGAGTATCAGTGCACTCACGAAGTCGGCAAGGAAGGCGCCGGTCACCTGTCCGCCGCAATCGGTCTGGGCGTCATCCGTCACCCCGAACTCGCCATCTGCGAGAATCCCTGGTACACCTCCGTTCCCACCGTGCTGCCCACCACCAAGACCGAGAATCAGGAACTGGGCCAGTACACCGAACTGAATGACAAGTTCTCCGCAAGCAAAGGCGGCGAGAACCTGTTCGTCGACCTCATCGTCAACGGCTTCAACCTCGAGGGCATGGGCTCCGCCGAGGAAGCCGCCGCTCATGTCGCGGACGACATGTACGGTGCCCAGTACCTTGACATCAAGGAAGGCGCCTGGGAAGCCGATGTTGATTTCTTCACCGAACTGGCTGAATAAGCCGTTTCTGCCGTAACCTTTTGCGGGGAGGGGTCTCCCCTCCCCGCATCTGTTCATTATCCGATAGTGCCGGAGGTTCGTCATGTACAGAAAACAAATGATCTTTCAGAAAATACTGTGCTACGCGGTGCTCGCAGTCTGTGCCGCCGTATTCGTGTATTCACTGGGCATCATGACCGACCTTTACGACGCGCTGTACAACACGATCCGCAATCCGGAAAAACTGGAAAAGACCACCGTCACGGGCTCCCGTATCTACTATGACATGCAGGGCTTCAACCGCGATTTCCTGCATTTCTCCATCGTGCTTCTGATCCTCTCCGTATCTCTGTTCATCACCTGCACCCACAGCCGCAGGAAGTATTATATCGGCAACTACATCTCCGTGGGCGTTTTCTCCGCATCCTCCATCGCCTTCTCCATATGGGCGCATATCAACATCGAGGCATACAAAGCGCAATTCCTTGCCATCAATTTTGAGGAACTGGCCGCCCATGCCGCCAAGAAAAAGAGTTTATATACGGAATCGACATTCTGGTTTGATATACATTATTTCATTTTCGGACTGCTTTTACTGCTCGTTCTGCTCCTCGTTTTCAATCTCTTCTTTAAGAAAAAGATGGAAAAAGAAGAGCGGCTGCTCATCGAAAAAGGAAAGGAGGCTTCCGCATGAACGAAATGGAAAACGAGAAACTGATCAAAGCGGACCGGATGCGCTACACCAAGAATACCGTTTCTTCCCGTCTTTGCTATCTCGCCATTCTTGCCGATGTGTTCTACTTTGTCAGCATCTACAAAAGCGATGTCGGCTCCTGGTATTACCAGTGGATCATCGGTGTTTCGGTCGTGTATAACCTGCTTTTCATGCTCGTCACATTCCTTGCCTCCGAAGGCGTCAAAAATTATCTGAAGCAGTATACACCCGTATTGTACCTGCTGGGGCTCTTGCAGTTTTGCCGGATCCCGTTCCTTCCCCTGCGTGCCACCCGCGCGGTCGTAAAGGTGAGCAGTCAGGAAGTCGCCGTGATGGGACAGCGCCAGTTTCTGTTTGTCATCATCTGTCTCGCCGTCTCCGGCATCGCGCTCATCGCAGCGGGCACCGTCAATATGCACAAGAGCAAAATGCTGAACGCGCACCTGAAAAATCAGGAAGGGAGGACATGACGCATGGCTGAATTGAGACTGGAGCATCTGGACAAAATCTATGACAACAATGTGCAGGCGGTCTATGATTTCAACCTGGATGTCAAAGACGGCGAACTGATCGTGCTGGTCGGTCCCTCCGGCTGCGGAAAATCAACGACGCTGCGCATGGTCGCGGGGCTGGAAGACATCAGCAGCGGGCATCTGTATCTTGACGGAAAGGACATCACGCAGTCGCCGCCCAAGGACCGCGACATGGCGATGGTCTTCCAGAATTACGCTCTGTACGGACACATGACCGTCTATGAGAACATGGCGTTCTCCCTCACGCTCCGCAAGGAAAATGTCAATGTGATCCACAAAAAGGTACTGGCTGCCGCCGAGATCCTCGATCTCACCGAACAACTCAACAAGAAGCCTGCCCAACTTTCGGGAGGACAGCGACAGAGAGTCGCCATGGGGCGCTCCATCGTGCGCAACCCGAAGGTATTCCTGTTTGACGAGCCCCTTTCCAATCTGGACGCGAAACTGCGCGGTGCCACCCGCCGCGAGATCCTTCTGCTTCATAAGCGGCTCAAGACCACCACGCTTTATGTGACCCACGACCAGACCGAAGCGCTTACACTTGCCGACCGCATCGTCTGCATGTCCATGGGACATGTGCAGCAGACCGGTACGCCCATAGAACTGTACGATCATCCCGCGAACCTGTTTGTTGCGGGCTTTATCGGTCTGCCGCCCATGAATACCTGGCCCGCGGTCGTAGGCAGAGGTGCCCTTTCTCTTTGCGGCTTCGATGTTCCGCTGACTGCGGAGGAGAATGACCTGCTTGCCTCCTATCACGGCAGCGAGATCATTCTGGGCGTCCGTCCGGAAGATATCATCCTCGGCACGGAAATCCCCCTGAAAGTCGAAAACAACGAAAACCTCGGTATGTCCACACTCGTGCACGGACATATCGGTGCCGCCGCAAACCATGACGGCAAAATCGCGGCCAAGCTGAAGGGCTGGATGGATTATGAGCGCGGTGATGAGATCACCGTCAGTTTCACCAAAAAGCATTTCTTCGATCCAACCACCACCAACGCCGTCCGCCGGGAGGTGCTCAAATGAAACTGCGTGCCAATCTGAAAGAGCGCGTCAGAAAGATGCTCGTCTCTTTGAAAAGAAAGCCCCACATGATTCCGCTTTTCGTTCTGGTTCTTTCTTTCCTTTTGTACTCCCTGCGCCTGACTGTTATCTCCAACACCACCGCGAAACTGCAGGGCAACAACATGGGTCTGTGCGGCTTCATCACCATGCTGTTTTCGATTCTGGGCATCGTGTGTTTCGTTAGCGCCTTCCCGCACAGAAAGAAAGTCAACAAACCCATGCTCATCCTCATGTTTATTTTGTTCGGTATCGTCATCTGGGCCGATGTGTACTATAGGGGCAGGATCAACTACGCACTCACCCGTGAAGTCGATCCCATCACCGTCACCGCCTCCACCATCTACATCACGCAGGCGCTGAAACTGCTCAAAGCCAACATTTTCATCATTGCCACAGGCCTCACACTTACGGTCCTGCTCCCGGTGTATTCCAAGTGGATCCGCCGCATCAACACTTCCATCCAACTGGAAGAAAACATCAAAATGGAAAAAATCGATTTGTCCGATGAGGATTGATGAAAAAGAACGCTCTTCCGCCGGAAAACGAAAACAAAAAAGACCTTTCGGCGTATTACAAACTGAACATCAAGGCAGTCGATGACCTCGTTACCGCCGCCGAAAGCAACTCCCCCGTCGTACCCGAAGAGGAATTGCGGAAATTCAAATCGGGCGCGAAATGGAAGTTGCCCGCATGGATACAGCCCGTCTTCATCAAGTTCTGGGTTCCCGCCGCGGTATGCTTTTTCTTCCTGTGGGGATTGTCGCCCTATGTCGGCGCGATGCTGGACCTGCTGGTGGTTACGGGGATCGCCCTCGGTTTCGCCTCTGATCTGATCACCGATAATATCCTGCGGTTTACGGCAAAGCAGGAAGGCGGACACGATGCGTGGATGATGTTTCCGAAAAAGAGATATCTGTCTCTGCCGCTTAATGTCCTCTACTCCGGCTTCATCCTTTTTCTGATTTTCCGGCTTTATACATTTGCGAACCAACTCCTCATTTCCATAGGAGGTTTGCCGGAAGACGCGGTGCCATGGGGCGTGGAGCCCATCGGGTTCGGACTTGTCTATCTTCTGTTAGATCTCATCTTTCTCGGCATCAAATACCTGCTTATACGCGTTGCCGGAAACGGCAGACAAAAGACAGTGCGCGGCAACTGACATAATTGGAGGGATATCATGTCCTACTTGAAACTGACCGATGTGAATAAAGTCTATCCCAACGGATTTCACGCCGTTCACAATTTCAATCTGGAAATTGAGAAGGGCGAGTTCATCGTGTTTGTCGGTCCCTCCGGCTGCGGAAAATCCACCACGCTGCGCATGATCGCGGGGCTGGAGGATATTTCGAAGGGCGATTTCTATATTGACGGAAAGCGCGTCAACGAAATGAGCCCCCGTGAGCGCGAAGTCGCCATGGTCTTTCAGAGTTATGCCCTCTATCCGCAGATGACGGTATATGACAACATTGCTTTCAGCCTCACGCTGATGGGCGTGGATGAAGACGAAATTGACCGCAAAGTCAGGGATACCGCCGCCATGCTGGGGCTCACCGATTATCTTGACCGTCTCCCCCGCGCGCTTTCCGGCGGCCAGCGGCAGCGCGTGGCCATCGGGCGCGCGCTCATCCGCAAAGTGGGCATCTTCCTCATGGACGAACCGCTTTCCAACCTCGACGCGAAGCAGCGCGTGACCATGCGCTCCGAAATCGCGCAAATCCACAGAAATACCGGCGCTACCACCATCTATGTGACCCACGACCAGACCGAAGCCATGACGCTGGCCGACCGCATCGTTGTCATGAAAGACGGCTCCATCCAGCAGGTCGGCACGCCTTACGAACTGTATTTCCATCCGCAGAATGTGTTTGTTGCGGGATTCATCGGCGAGCCGCCAATGAATTTCGTGCGCGGGACCGTGCAGGACGGCTGTATCCTCTTTGGCGGCAACCATCTCGATCTCACGAAAAAGCCGGGATTCGCTGCGCCTTATTACGAAGGCAAAGAGATCGTCTTCGGTTTCCGTCCGGAAAATGTAAGCCTCGGTACCCAGAGCAATGCATTCACCGTGAACGCGGACACGGAACTGACCGAAATGCTGGGCGATACCGCCAATGTGTATGTTTCTGACGGGGATGATACCGCGATATTAAAACTGACGCCTCACGAGATACCCGAAACCGGTGAGAAAATCACCTTCTCCGTCGCATACGGCGATGTGAATTTGTTTGACGGAAAAACAGAACAGGTCATTGACTGCCGCGTCTGACAAAGAGAAAGGAATTACTATGATGACTGCTATCGACTGGGCAAAAGCTGCGTGCGATACCATGATGCGCAGATTCGACGCGCCCTTGCTTCCGCCCGAAAAACATTTTCATTACCATCAGGGTGTCTTTCTTTCCGGTATGTACGAGACCTATCGGCTCTGCGGTGACGAGAAATACTTCGACTATATGAAGGCGTGGATCGACTCCGTGTTTGATGCGGACGGGAAGATCATTGAATACACCCACGCGAACCTCGATGACATCATGCCCGGCATCCTCCTGTTCCCCATCATGGACAGGACAAAGGATCCCTACTACGAAAAATGTCTTGCTTCCGTCATCGCGCAGGTCCGCGATATCCCGCGTAACGACGAGGGCGGATACTGGCATAAAAATGTCCGTCCCGGTCAGATGTGGCTGGACGGACTGTATATGGCGGGTCCCTTCTGCGCGGAATACGCATCTCGTTACGGCGATGCCGCCCTTGCGGACGATGTGGTCCTGCAGGCGCTGCTGATGGAGAAGAAGACCCGCGACGAAACAACGGGACTTATGTATCACGCCTATGACAGCCTCAAAAAAGAACCCTGGGCGGATCCCGTGACCGGGCGCAGTCCCGAATTCTGGGGACGCTCTACCGGCTGGGTGGGCGTCGCGATCATGAACGATCTGGACTTCCTGCCCGCGGACATCAAGGGAAGGGACGATCTCATCATTATGGTGACCGGACTGCTCACTTCCCTCCTCCGGTATCAGAGCGAGGAAGGGCGCTGGTATCAGGTGACCGATAAAGGCGGTCAGGACGGCAACTGGCTCGAAAATTCCTGCTCCTGCCTCTATACCGCTGCCATCTGCAAAGCCATCCGCAAAGGTCTTCTGGATAAAACTTACGCCGAAAATGCCCGCCGCTGCTATGAGGCGGTACTCGCCAGTCTCAAATGGGAAGGAAACGACCTCATGATCGGTCAGGTCTGTATCGGAACGGGTGTAGGTAATTATGAACATTATTGCAATCGCCCCACCTCGGTCAACGATCTGCACGGAGTCGGTGCCTTCCTCATCATGTGCACGGAAGTACAGAAACTGATTGATGCAGGCGTTCAATTCTGATAGGATTTAAGGAAATACGGGAGGGATTCAACATGAGCGAAAAGAAAGATATCAACAAGTTAAGCACCGAAAACGGCAAGGCTCCTCTGGATGACGCCAAGTTGGAGCAGGTAAACAGCGGCATGAAGGTTGTCGTCACGCAGAAACCGAAATTCTTTGATCCGATCCTGCGGTTGATTTTCAAAATCAAGAAGATTTTCTGAAACATCGGAAATAATCCCCGCAAGCAGTCCCCTGTTTATCCGGACATGGCGCGATACTTTACCGCGCCTCATATTATGCAGCACGGGAACAGACTGCCTGCCGATGCAGGCACACACCCGGTACAGAACGAAAAACGCCCGTAGATTCCGGTTCATTCCGAAATACACGGGCTTATTCTGATTTATACTGCATATCCTATTCTTTTCACTCTCCGGCTGTCATTCCCGGTTCGTCTGGATCATGGATTGAGAAACCGGTTATTTCATCATTTTTGAAATCCATTTGTTATTGGATCTCAGAACCTCCGGAAATCATCGTTTTCGCACGCGCCCAAACTGATGACGCCAACCAAGTCAATAACTGCGATAATGATACCCGCGATAATCATTTTCTCACCTCCTCTTTACATGATCGAAAGTTCAAGTGCTTTGAGAGCAATCACATCCGCGTCTTCGGTTTCATGATCAAAAGGATGCTCGGGGGCAGGCTGTTCAAATCCGAACCAAATTGGGGTTGATGTTGAACTCAAAACTACCCGTAATGTTCTCAAGTTCCTTTCGTGGTTCATTGCTTTTCATCCCTGTCCTTTGTCAGCATTGTCACTTCTTCGTTTTTTCGATTTCTTCTATGGTATACCTTATGCCCGGTTTGACATTGTAGCCCTTCTCGTTGAGGATCTCTGCTTCTTCCGCGGTGAACTCGTAATAAACGGGTTCCTGCGGTACAGGAAAACCGTAACCACCTGATACCCGCCCGAGCATCGAATCATTCAAATCGCCGTTCTTCATAATAATATTCTCTCCTTTCAAATTCTGATTTGTTTTTCAACGATAGAAACAAAAAACGCGACGGATGGCTATATCGATTTACGGCGTCTCATAAAATGTGCTAACATAGATTGAGAAGCCTATGGAATTGGCTGCAGTCAATGCGTCTCATTTTTCATCAGAGAGAAGCCACAACAATCAATTCGAAATAGATGACTATGGGTTTGCCGGTTTTCGTGTTTCTCAAACAAAGCGTTTGAGAAGAAGAGTAGTTTTTCACCCATTCGACGATCCCTTTGCCGCAAGGAACTCTGTTGGAAATCAGATCATTGCCGACGAGATCGGTGAACCCCACATGATGCTCCTGATTGCAGAAGGGGCAAACATACCCGGCTGCGAAATGAAGTTCTCCTTCCGAAGTGCCGCCGGTCACCTTTCCCAGTTCACGATTGTTCAGTGCCATCCCCTTTGCGTTCGGGACTTCAACTTCGTTCTTGATGTTCCTAAGTGCTTCCGGTATTTTCATGTCTTTTCTCCTTTTCTGTTCTTGCCGTTCCACTTGATTGACTTACACCTGTATATACGATGCCGATGGGCGGTTGTCTACAATATCCGGGATTTTCTCTTTCCAACCGCGTTGCATTCGAATGGTACTGCTTTGCCAAACGGATCGGCAAGGAGCGGAGACTCTGCATAAATGCCGCGCAGGAGAACAACTGAATGAACAAACGGACCGTCCACGCTTGCGGGGGGCCGTTTGTTGATTTCCGTACAGGAGATGTAGGGAGACTGCCTGCCGTACAACGGAAAAACCGCTCCGTCCGAAGGGACGAGGCGGTTTTCACCGGATGGTTTACTGCGCTTCCATCATGGCATAGAACTCATCCATGTCCGTGGCGATGTATTCGCCGATGCGTTTCATCATACTGTCGTAAATCTTCTGAAGGGCGATGGTGTCTTCGGGGTCATCCGGAAGAGAGAAGGTAAAGGCGCCGTAGCCTCCGGCGCAGTTAAGCATGAAAGAACTGACCACAAAGGTATCGCCGTCCCTGTATCCGGATTCCTCCAGGAAGATGTAGTGATCCTTGTCATCATAAGCCATACTATAGTAGTTGTTGGCGTCAACCGTCAGGCCGTTCAGCTCACAGGCGGTATAAATCAGCAATTCCATGCCCGCGGTGTCGAAAGTGAAACCCTCCGGAATCTCATAGGTGGGGCCGGGCAGAGGTTCTGCCATGACTTCGATAAACAGTTCCGCGGGGATTTCGACATAGTATTCATCGTCCCAGCGGGGTGCAAAGCGGCCGTCCTCATACTTCGCGTCGAAACGGAGCATGTCGCTCAGTGCCTCCTCGGGTCCGAACCGCAGGGTCTCGTCACCGACAGTGTAGATGACATATGTGCCGTCTGCCATGGTGATAAACAGGGTCTGGACAATCGCCATGGGAAAGAACGCCGTGCTGAAGATGAAGCCGACGGAAGCGATGTTATCGGGGGAGAAACTGTCGTCGGCCTGCGCCGCGTCGGCAATCAGAGACCTTGCCGCGTTGGTGACCTGAGTTGCAGCGAATTTGGCCACTGTTTCATCGAGAGTGGTGAGGTCAAGGAAGCCGTCCTCCGGCAGCGCTTCGAGGAGAGACGCATAGTTCGTAGCGTACATGAACGAGACCCTGCTGTCGAAATTGTTGTAGCGCAGATAGGTGCGGTCAAGCACCGAAATGTCGATTTCGTCGGCCCGGGCGAAGACGCAAAGCAGCAGGGAAAGCGCAAGCAGCAGAGTCAGAAAGCGTTTCATGATAAATCCCTCCAAAAAATAATATTTATCGTTTCGGTTTGAGCCACCACGAACCGGGTGAAAAGTGCCCGTACGGGCTCAGAGGGTCGTTTTGCGTTGTTTACGGGTAATTGAGGTTAATCAGTCTTGTTCCTTCATTATTCTACCCTCTAAGTTTACTTATATATATAATAATATACTTTGGCGCAGAAATCAATATCCATTTTCATGTGGCATTCGTATAAATAGATGTAAAACAAAACAAGAGATCGGGAAATTATAAAAGGGAGGATCACACTCATGTTGAAAAATCAAAACTTATATCTCACAGATAATGAATTGAAACTCGTTAACGGCGGTGCAAAGACATTAGATGAAGCGGATGACACAGAAATGGCACACGGGGGCATGAAACTGATTATTGATGGTGAAGTTGTCATACTCTATAATGATGGAGATTCCGGTTTTAGGTGCACTATCCACGGAATAGAATATAAGTTTTCTAATGAAGAGGTCGCAGAATTGCTGCATGAAAACATGAGCGCGTAAATTGCATTGAACATAGGATAATAGGAGGATACATAAATGAACAGACTCGAACTTAAAGAAAGCGAGCTCGAATATATCACCGGCGGAGATGCAGTAGATGACTGCATGATGGAATGTTTAAGATGGGCGGAAGAAAAGCAAGTTTCGTATAAGGATTTCTTGATCGAACTTCAGTTCAGAATCATGGATAATATCGTCTTCGAGAGATTTAATAGTGAGGAGATGATACATGCACATTATGAATTGCAAAAAATCAATGATATCTTGAAAGATCTTTAATATCAAGTGAATCAATAACCCGTTCGTGCAAACGGTCTGCCAATTTAAGTTGTAATAAAAGATGCTCTGCTTCGGCAGGGCCTCTTTTTTATTTTTTGGAAAATTCTCAAAAGTTGCGTCCAAGCGGCCCGATTTTACCTGTTAGGGCGAAAGGACAGGTGAAAATAGAAATGACCGATTATGAGAAGAAACGCATCGCCGAACTTTGTGAAAATAAAATCGGGTATCATAAGTATGGAATGCGGTCAAAGCGGGGACACAGGTCGGATGGGTGTCCGGAGAGTACAGCAGAAAATCGAAAATAATTGAAATAAACATAAAAAAGTCATTA
>JAZLLT010000037.1:0-2850 GCA_045598325.1 Clostridia bacterium
GGCTCTTTTAATTCATCGGTTTGTCGGCAGCGTTGCTGACGGCGAGCTTTTGCAGGATATCCGCGAAGATCGCTTCTTTCTCCGCATCGGTCACATTCAGGTAATCGCAGTAGCGTTCAATGACGACCTCGGGGCGGCGGCGCGTGTAGTACATGACCGCCTTCACATTGGAGCGCCAGGTTTTGAGGGACAGCGCCGGGAAACTCCGGATATGCCTGGGCAGGATCTCTTCCAGAACGGAGATCCACTTCTGATAGATCGGCTCCACATAATCCCAGTACAGGAAACTGTTTTCCGTCACCCACGCCAGCGTGCGCAGATACTTTTCGCGGTACTCGGGCACCTGCATAAGCGCCACGAAGGGCTGCTGGGCGAAGAACGCCTGCTGCTTATTGATGTTGGCGAGGTATACATCTATGGGCGTATCATCGAGGTTGCGCGCCGAGGCTTCGATGTCGTGGATCAGGAATTTCCACTTGCCGCCGGGGAAACGGTACATGCGGGCGTTTCCGTAGTCCGTACTGCCCGAGAGGGAAGTAAAGGCGATGAAGGTGAACATGCTGTCCACATCGAGGCGGTCGGTCACATATTTTAGGTTATCGGGATCGTTCAGGTCATTGTCCTTGCAGAACACGCACAGTTCCGCCCAGTCCTCGAAGGAACCGTGCTTCGTGTGCTCCGCGTCCCAGCCGCCGCCCTCGAGCAGGTCCATTCCATTGATCAGGTCCTCGTCGATGATGCCTTCCCACTGGGCGAGGGAATCCTTGTTGCACTTTTCGCGCAGATTGTAGTGACCGTAGAATTTTCCGTTGATATACACGAGGATGGGTCTGCCCGCGCAGTAATAAAGATCCAATCCCCGGCTCATCTCGGAGAACACCACATCCCTCATGCGGCAGGACAGATAGTCCGAGGAGGTGTTCCTGAGCACGAGGCAGGAATACTCCTCGTAGGGACGGTCCTCGAAGAAGGGATAGGAAAACACGGAGGGACCGTACGCGGAGCGGGCGTGGATGCACAGGGATTTCTGGGTGAGGGAACGGCTGGAATGTCCCGCCACGGTGCAGGTGATCATCTGGCTGATCTGCCGCACGCCGTTTTCGTCGAAATATTCCACCTGCGCGGGGGATTCCAGATCTTTTTTGTAGTTGGGGGTCTTGCCTCTCCCCTCCACGAGCATGCCGTGGTCGGTGCCGTAGAAATACTCGTAGTCCGTGTAGATGGACACGACGGGCACGGGCGAGGCTTCCTTTTCGATGATGAAGGTGCTGCCCGCCACGGAGGAACAGACATTGCCCTCGCGCACGGCGATGGCGCGCACCACCGTGGTCTCGCTGACAGTGAAGGGACCGGTGTACCGCGCGGAGGAACGGTCGGGCGTGGAGCAGTCGGTGGTGTAGTAGATGGTGTCGCCCTTTTCGCAGGTGATCTCCACCTTGACGGAGGAGGCGTAGCGTCCCGCGGCGGTCACGATGACCGGCTCCGCCGAGCGCCCGGTATAATTCTTTCCCGTATTCTTCGCGCCTTTGGTAGGCGATTCGAAATAGCGGTACTCGCTGCCGCCGTCCGGCACGCCGTAGGACACATTGGCGTACTGGGCAGGAAACTCAAGCGTCTGCACCTCTTCCCCGTTTTTGTCGGTCAGATACAGGAAGCCGCCGTTTTTGGACAGACCGAAGGAAGCGTACTGCGCACCGCGGACGCGGTTCGTTTTATCGTTATCGCTGTCGCAGTACACGACGACACCGTTCCCGGGCTTCAGTTTCGTGCCATCGGGAAAGGTGTACTTTTCCATATTTTTGAACGAGTTGGACAGATGCCAGCCGGAGATATCGACGGTCTCGTCTCCGGTGTTCATCAGTTCCACCCAATCATCGTTCCGTCCGTTTTCGTACAAGCCGTTGGACGCGAGGAGTTCATTGATGATGACTTCCCCGCCTGCCGCCGCGGTCAGCATCGCCGCCAGCAGCACCAACAGGCATACGGCTGCTTTCTTCATAATTTCAGCGCTTTGCTCCTTTGCTGCCGCCGTTTCCGCCGGTCAGGATCGTAGAGGTATAGGAGAACACATTCTCGTTCTTTTCCGCGGACGCCTTGAAGGCGTACTCCACCATCTTGTCGATGAGGGCGGAATACTTGATGCCCCTGGCTTCCCACAGGTAGTAGGCGAGGGAACCGGGGATGGTGTTGATCTCGCCGACATAGAGTTTGTTTTCCGCTTTGTCAAACAGGAAATCGATGCGGGCAACGCCCTTCATGTCGAGGCAGTTGAACGCCGCGATGGCGGTATCTTCCACTTCTTTGGTAAGTTCGGGTGTGATGGGCGCGGGCATCTGACGGGACAGGGACGCCATGCCTTCGGAAGAGCCCTTGGTGCCGGCAAGTTTTCCGCCCGCCGTCTTGCTTCCGCCCTTCGTGCCGCTGCCGCCGCGCAGATACTTTTCATCAAAGGAAAGGAACTCCGTCCACTTGACGGGCATTTCGGTCACGGACGCTTCCGCCTCGCCGTCAAAGCCCAACACGGAGCAGTTGATCTCCATCAGGTCGGTGATGCCTTTTTCGATGAGGATGCGGCGGTCATAGGACACCGCCACTTCCATGGCGTGGGTCAGTTCTTCCCTGTCTTTCGCGCGGTTGATGCCGATGGAGGAACCTAGGTTGGCGGGCTTCACATACACGGGATAGCCCAGCGCCTTTTCGATTTTGTCAAGCACCGCTTCGCGGTCCTTTTTCCAACCGTTGCGGTCCACCCACACATCGTCCACCACGGGAAGATTGTTCGCGCGGAAGACCTGCTTCATGGCGATTTTGGCCATGCCGAGGGCGCAGGCGAGCACGCCCGCGGAGGTG
>JAZLLT010000038.1:0-21568 GCA_045598325.1 Clostridia bacterium
GCCCTGTGCGGACCAGTCAGCCCATACAGCGCGCAGGCCATCCTCGTCGATCTTGCAGGTGATGTACTGTACAGCAGCATCGCTCAGCATCTGATCGAGGGTCGTGCCGTAGGAGATGTAGGTTTCGCTGTCGAGGGTGAGGCAGGGGTTGACAACGGCGTACTTGGCGTACTCCAGGTTGTTGGCAGCATACTTATCGCGCAGATAGGTGTGCTTGCCGGAGGGCAGCAGGTCACCGGGGGTGCCCATGGTCAGCTGGTTCACGCTGCCGTGGATGGTCTTGGCGTAGTCGGCAATCGCCTGACGCTCAGCATCGTGTCCTTCGCCTTCCAGTTCGGCGGGGTAGGCATGGAGGGTGTCGTCTTCCCACATCCAGTAGGTGACGCCTTCAACACCGTGGTTCAGAGTGACCTGACCGTCGGCGGAGTTGCACCAGTCAAGGAACTTCAGAACGGTTTCGAGGTCTTCTTCCTTGACGGTCTTGGTTACGGCAACCAGTCCGGCGTAGCCGGCGTTCTGGGGCCAAATGGTGATGGAGCCGTCTTCCTTCTCAAGGCCGACAACTTCTTCGAAGATGACATCGGTGATGCCTTCGTTGGTTTCAAACCACTCCTGCTGACGATGGGCGTTATCGTTGCAGTCGAAACGCATGTAGGACTTGCCGGTGCGCTCGATGGAATCCCAGTCAGAAGAACTGAGGGTGATGAAGTCGGGGTTGATGCCGCCGTTCTCATAAAGAGTACGCAGCCAGGTCAGGCCTTCGAAGTAGGCGGGAGACTCGTGGGCGGGGAAGATGTTGCCTTCCTCGTCAACGCCCCATACATTGGGAGCGCCGAACAGGACGGTGATGACGCTGATGGTGCCGGCGGTGTAGTTGCCGATCATGTTGAGGGCGTAGCCGTCATGCTCTTTGCCGTACTCGGTGAGCGCTTCGGCCAGTTCGGTCAGGTCGTCCAGAGTCTTGGGCTCTTCGGTGATGCCCATCTCGGCGGCGATATCACTGCGGTAGTAGATACCGGCGCGGGGATATGCACGGCTGCGGAAGATGCCGTATACATGGCCGCTCACAGCGGAGTTCTTGTATGCGGGCTGGGCGTTGGGGCTGGCCAGATAGGGGTAGGACTCTTCATCGGTCACATACTCGGTCAGATCCCAGAATGCGCCGGCCTTGGCGGTCTGCACATACACATTGTCACGGCTGGCGAAACTGATCAGCATGGGCATGCTGTCGGGATCAGCCAGGGTGGTGGCAAGGGTGTCACCGTAGGTGGAGTTCGCGGCGAACTGGATGTTCAGACGGCAGCCGGTCTGCTGCTCGATGTAATCCAGAACGGGGTTGCCTTCGGTGATGAAGTCGACATCAGTGTTGAAGTCGGGGAGCATTACGCTGATAACGAAGGGTTCTTCCGCATGAGCGAGGCTGATGCAGGAAAGAGCCATGATCAGCGCGAGGACCAGGGTGAGAAGTTTTCTCATTGTGTTTTCCTCCTGTTTATTTTATATCAACGGTTCATACCGTTAATACCGGTGTCAGCCCTTCAGCGCGCCGACCATGACGCCCTTCACGAAATACTTCTGCAGGAAGGGGTATACGCACATGATGGGCACGGTGGAGACCACGATGACCGCCATCTTGACGGACTGGGCAGGGGGTTCCACGAAGTCGGGATCCATTTCCGCCATGTCGCCGGCGGAGGCGTTTGCCATGATGATGATCTCGCGCAGAAGCACCTGCAGCGGCCACTTTTCACGCTCGTTGGTCAGATAGATCATGGCGCCGAAATAGGCGTTCCAGTGACCTACCGCGTAGAACAGACCGAAGGTGGCGAGCACGGGCAACGAGAGAGGAAGCACGATGCGGATGAGCGTACCGATATCGGTGCAACCATCCAGATTGGCGGACTCTTCCAGTTCCTGGGGAATGCCCTGGAAGAAGTTCTTGACGATCATCATGTTATATGCGCTGATGGCACCGGGAAGCAGGACCGCGAGGTAGGAACCCTTCAGTTTCAGCCAGCTCGCGACCACGATGTAGCCCGGGATCATGCCGCCGGAGAAGAACATGGAAACAATCACCATATTGAGGAGGAAGTTTCTGCCCCTCAGGCGGGTCTTGGAAAGACCGTATGCCATGGTAACGGTGAAGAACAGGTTGATCGCCGTGCCGGCAGCCGTGATGAATATGGAGTTTCCGAATGCTTTCAGGATGCGGTTGGAGGAGAAGATGTAGCGGTAGGCGTCCAGCGTCACATCCCGCGGGATGATGAACATGGGGCGCACGGTGAGTTCGTACTCGGATGCCAGAGACGCGCCGATGATGTAGATTAGGGGCATGATGGTGGTAAATGCCACCAGCGTGATCAGCATATAGTTGAGTACATCGAATATCTTGCTGCCTAAACTGTTGTAGGCATTCACGGGACCGGAGGAAATGCGCATACTGCTGATGTCTTTTTTCGCTTTTTCGGTAGTGATCTGACTCATGCTTCGTTCCTCCTTTCCGTTAATACAGTCCGGATTCGCCCAGCGCGTGAGCAATCGAGTTGGAACTGACGACCAGCGTCACGCTGACGACGGACTTCATGAGGCCTACCGCGGAGGCGTAACTGTACTGCGCCTGCTGCAGACCCTGCTGATAGACGAACACATCGAGCGTCTGGGAAACGGAACGGTTCATGGCGTTGGCCATCAGGATCAGGTGGTCGTAGCCGGTATCAAGCACGCTGCCCATGCGGAGGATGAGCATCAACACGATGGTGGAGCGGATGGCGGGAAGCGTAATGTGCCACAGTCTGCGCAGACGGCCCGCACCGTCGACCATTGCCGCTTCATACAACTGGACATCCACATTGGTGAGTGCCGCGAGAAAGATGATGGTGCCCCAGCCGGTTTCCTTCCAAATGGTCTGTCCGATGATCATCCAGCGGAAAGTGTGGGGGGAGGCGAGGAACTCGATGGGCGTCCCCAATGCCGCCTCGACCAGCCTGTACACGATGCCCTGGGCGCCGAACATAACATAGGTAATGGAAACGACGATGACGATGGAGATGAAGTGCGGAACATACAGAAGAGTCTGAAGGACCTTCTTGTAGCGCAGGGAGCGCATTTCGTTGAGCAGCAGCGCAAGGATGATGGGCGCGGGGAAGTAGAACACGATGTTCATAAAGGACAGAACCAGCGTATTCCACAGATAATCCAGCCACATGGGGGACGAGAAGAAGAATGAGAAATACTTCAGCCCGATCCAATCGCTGCCGGCAACGCCTTTGAAGGGTACATAATCCTTAAAGGAAATGACGATGCCCCACATGGGCAGATACTTGAAAATGCAGAAATACACGAAGCCGGGGAAGATGAGCAGATACAGCCACTTGTCGCGGAGAATGTCCGAGAACAAGCGGTGCCAGTACTTTTTGCCGGTTCCGTGAATTGCTTTGGTGGTTACGGGAGTTTCCGCCATTTGTTGCCCTCCTTTGCCGCTGCGTTCCCTGCTGATACGGGAGTCACACCATGTTCGTTAAAATATGCTTCATTATACAACACATTTACCCAAAATGCAATAATCCGCACAAAAAAAGTGACGGAAACAGACAAAACTACAGAAATGCGAACAAATGACAAAAATAACCGGATTTGCGGTTGATTTCACGCAAAATCGGTTGTATGATATGCATATCAACTGTTTGGAGGCGTTTATGGCGGATTTGTTTTCTCATCCTGATTTTGAAAGCGGGAACGGCTTTGACCAGCGCGGTTTTAACGGCGAAGGCACTGTAGACGGACGCAAAGCCATGAGCGCCGGAATGCGGGTGCCCCGTATGGGGCGCTGGCGCCTGACCGTGCGCACGGAAAACGCGAAGGCGCTGTTCGGACAGAGACGCAATCTCATTTCCGCTTCTCCGGAAAAGGAGACTTCCTTTTATACCTGCCTGACCGAATACATACCGCCCATGAAAAGCGGCGTCACCCGGGACAAGGTGCTTTACGCCACGGCGATCGGGGGTGATGTCCGCATCGTGAAGGCGGAGGAAGCCGCCGTGCGCACCGTTTTCATCGCCGGCGACAGCACCGTTGCCGACCAGTACGCGGGCGGAGATTATTATCCGTTTGATACCTACTGCGGCTGGGGGCAGATGCTCTCGGCGTACCTGCCGGACGATGCCGTGTGCAACATGGCGCATTCCGGACTTACGAGCCGCTGCTTCATCGAGGACGGGCATTTCGGCATCGTGAAAGACCATATGCGAAAAGGCGACCTGATGCTCATCCAGTTCGGACACAACGACCAGAAGCGCCGCTATCTGCAGGCGGACAAAGAGTATCCCGTGTATCTGGAGCGCATCTGCCGGGAGGCGATGGAACTGGGCGCGCAGCCCGTGCTCATTTCGCCCATCAGCAGAGTGCCCGGGCGCGACGCCGCGGGATGGTTCGATCTGCTCGCCGCCCACGGGGAAGCGTGCCGGAAACTCGCCCTGAAACTCGGCATCCCGTTTATCGACCTGCACACCTATTCCTTCGATCTGTTCGTGTCCATGGGGGACGGGTGCAGGAGCCTGTTCAAGGACATGACCCACAGCAACGATCCCGGCGCCTTCCGCATAGCGGGCTTCATTGCGGGGGAACTCACCGGACTGGGACTTGTGAAAGCCGTGTTGCCCGCCGGCGGATTCATCGAATCCGACAGGGAGAAAGCCCCGCCCGCCGGTCCCGGCGAGCCCCGCAGAGCCGACTATGTGGACATTGACGGCTATGACGGAGAACTCATCCGGGCCGCCGTGGCGCGGGGGCTGCTGGACCCCTGCGTGCTGTACATGCACCCGGAGGAGAAACTCACTCGCGGCGCGTTCATCCAGCTGCTGTTCAAGGCGGCGCATCTGAGCGGCGCGGTCACGGACGGCATCGCTCCGTTCAAGGACATCGATGCCCGCGAATTTGACGCGTCTTTCGCCGCGGCGTGCAAACAGAAGGGGCTTGTGACGGGCGATTATCTCCGCCCGGACGATCTTATCACCGTAAACGAAGCCAATGAGATGATGGAAAAATGCGGACTGAAAGGCGGATTGACGGGTGATTCCGTCAAAAAATACGAACTGGTCAAGATGCTGATGCGATAAATGATGCGCAAGTCAAAGCGGGCGGCGGTGAGTCTCCCGCTTTTTCGTATACAAAACAAAACGGACTCATCTTTCGATGAATCCGTTTTCTATGCGGTTGACGAGACTTGAACTCGTACTCATTGCTGAACACGCCCCTCAAACGTGCGCGTATGCCGATTCCGCCACAACCGCAGGCACGGGAACTATTATACAGCGGAAGGGCGTTTTTGTCAATAGGGCACCTTCGGAGAGCCTGTTAACAATCGGTAAATCAGTTCACATTGTTTGCTTCCGCCCAAGCGGCGCGGTTGTCCTCGTAGACGGTCGTGACGGTGAATGCCTGCCCGTCGCAGGTGACGGTCACATCGCTGTTGACGCGGGGCGCGGTGATGTAGATCTTCGCGCTGCCGAACATGGAACAGTACCGATCGGTGGGAATGCGCAGGGAGGTGGTGGAGAAGACCACGATCTCGGGATTCAGTTTTTCCACGACGCGGTCATACAGCACGGCGCTGTGATGGGGATTTTTGAACAGATCCGTCACGACCTCTTCGGGATAGGCTTTGATGACAGCGTCCATTTCCTCGCCTGTCGCGTCGCCGGTCAGCAATATGGATTTCTCGCCGATGTCCGCACGCAGGATCAGGGAATTGGCGTTTTCCGCCACATCCGTGACTGCCGCGCTGATGACCTTCTGCGGTCCCAGACAGGTGAAACGGACATTCCCGAGGTAGATCATGGCGCCGGGCTGCATCACGCAGTATTCCGCGCTCCACGCCGCCTGCTTCTCGCTGTCGGTCCAGCCGCAGGATTTGATCTGGGTCGCCACGCGGGAGTGGGGGATGATGACCATGTCGATGTCAAGGTTGTCAAGCAGCACCACGGCGCCGCCCACATGGTCCAGATGGGCGTGTGTGCCGATGTAGTATTTGAGGTGGGTGATGCCGCGGCTTTGCAGGTAAGCGAGCGCTTTCTCGCCGTAACCGTGGTTGCCGGAATCGATGAACGCGTACTCGTCTCCCGCGCGCAGAAGGATGCCGTCATTGCTGTCGCAGTCCGTGAACACCGCCTCGAAATCGATGATATCGGTGTTTTCCACGGGCACGCTCACGATGCAGCGGTCCTGTTTGCCGTTTAGAGAGGTGACGGTAATGAAGGTCGTGCCGCCGCTCACGGCGGTCACCTCGCCGGTCAGTTCGTCGACCGCGGCGACAGAGGGATCCATTGAGGAGAAAGTGCAGGTGGAAGCCTGATTTTTCGGGAAGGAGTAGCCGAGGAATTCGCTCTCTCCGCGCTCCAGATACAGATAATTGCTGCTGAGCGTCACCTTTTCGGGCTGCTTGAGTACGACCACTTTGAGCGACAGAGACACGCCCTGCGGCGTCTTCGCCTTGATGTAGGCCGTTCCGTAGGTGAGGGCGGTCACATAGCCCTTTTCATCCACGGACGCCACATGGGGCTGGGAGGAAGTGAAAGTGACGCTGCCCGCGTACGCGTTTTCGGGGGTGACTTCGGGATCAAACAGCAGCACCTGCCCCGCGTACATCGTGAATGTGTCCGCATCAAAACGCAGGCTTTCGATGGCGGGATAGACCGTACATTCGATCTGCGCGGAAGCGCTGCCTGTATCTGTCACGGCGCTGATGAGGGCGGTCCCTTCCCTGAGCGCGGTCCACGCGCCCGCGGGCGTTACCGACACGGTATCGGGGTCGAGGCTCACAAACGAAACATTGCCCATGGTGCCTTCTGGGATGGACCAGGTGATGGTCCCTTTGCCGCCAACGGATGAAAACAGCGTACCGGGCACGATGATCTCATCGGGCGGGGGCAATATATTGACATCACAGGACGCGGAAAGTCCGTTTTCGGTCGTCAGGGTGATGCGCGCTTTTCCGTATCCCACTGCGCGGACGAGGCCGTTTTCCCATACCGCTACGGCTTCGTTATCGGATTTTCCACTCACTTCGCTGTAGGAATAGGTGCTTTCCAGCGTGTAAGAAAGGTTCCTTTCTTCGCCCACGGCCATTATCAGTTCATTCACGCTCAAAGTGATTTTCGTTGGCTTGGTCCTGACGCTCACGGTGAAACTGACCTTGACATCGTTGTATGCCCTGTAGGTGACGATGGCGGAACCGATGTCGTTGGCTTTGAGGAGGTTGCCCTCCCGGATGACGGTGCGGTTGGAAATGTAGATCTCCGGGTCGCCCAGATACTGGTCCTCGCCCGCGCGGCACTCCGGGATTTCCATCGTGGAACCGATCATCATGGAATACTGCGTCTTTTCCAGATACAGTTTCTTCGGCGCGTCCATGACGGTCAGATAGATGGTCTCCACATTCTGCCCGTCGCGGTAGGCATAGATGACCGCAGAACCGCTTTTGAGCGCACGGATGCGCCCGTCGGAGGCGACAGAAGCGATTTTCTCCGCGGTGGAAATATAACTCATGCCGGTCGTGTCATCGCTTACATACACGCCCTGCATGCCAACGCCCATCGTGAGTTCTCTTTCCTCACAAAGGGCGGAGGCGCACAGAAGCAGCAGACAGACGACCAATGTGATTTTGAGTAGTATACGCATTTCTTTCTCCTGAAAAACTGCGCCGTGAAGCGCGGCGCAGTGAAAGTGATGATTCCTTTATCTGCCCAACATTGCGGCGCCGATGATGCCGGCGTCGTTGCCCAGAGTCGCCAGTTCGATGCGGGCGTAGGGCATGGTCTTGTAGAAGACCATGGAGGGGAGTTTCGCGCGGACCGCGTCCAGCAGGAAAGTTCCGGTGTGGCTCACGCCGCCGCCCAGCACGATGACTTCGGGGTCGATGGCGTTGATGATGTTGACGATGCCCGCGCACAGATAGGTCACATAATCGTCACACACCTTGAGCGCGCTCTCGTCGCCCGCTTTCGCCGCGTCCATGACGGTCTTGGCGGTGATCTCGTCGAGATTGCCGCCGACGGATGTGTAGATGAGGGAAGCGTTGTTTTCTTCCGCGGCTTTTCTGCCCATGCGGATGATGGCGGTGGCGCTGGCGTAACGCTCCCAGCAGCCGCGGTTTCCGCAGGTGCACTGCTCGCCGCCCAGCATGATGATCATGTGGCCTATCTCGCTGCCGACGCCGTGGTCGCCGCTGTAAACTTTGCCGTTCAGCACCACGCCGCCGCCGACGCCGGTGCCGAGGGTGAGGAAGACGCTGTTTTTGATGCCCGCGGAGACACCGGAAACGCTCTCGGCCAGACCCGCGACGGTGGCGTCATTTTCCACATAGATGGGCTTTTTGATGGTCTCCTGCATCCACTCGATGACGGGTACATCGTGCCAGCCGAGGTTCGTGCAGAAGGGGATGCGTCCGGTGCGGGGATCCTGAACGCCGGGCAGACCGATGCCGACGGCCTTCACATCGTCCATGGTGATGCCGCCCTTTTCGACGACCTCCAGCACCAGTTTCGCCATGTCATCCACCACGGGACGGGCGCCGCGCTCCACGAGGGTGGGGCAGGTGGCTTTGCAGAGGATTTTGCCTTCTTCGCTGACGAGACCGGCCTTCACGCTGGTGCCGCCCAGATCGATGCCTACATAATACATATCTTTATTCCTCCGTTTGATTTTCCGTATGCTCTCCGCTTTCGCGGGCAAGCGCTTCCTGCTGCCGCCTGATCAGTTCGTTCGCGGCATTGTAGCCCATCTGCTTGAGCCTGAGCGAGCGGGCCGCCACTTCCAGCACGATGGCGATGTTGCGTCCGGGATGGATGGGGAGCAGCAGATAGGGGACTTCCACATCCAGCAGCGAGGTGGTCTGGTCGCCCAGCCCCAGCCGCTCGTAGGGGTGTCCTTCCTTCCACAGTTCCATATGGACCACGAGGTCGATGGATTTGCTGGGGATGATGGATGCGACGCCGTACATGGTGTACACATCGATGATGCCGATGCCGCGGATCTCCATGAGATGGCGGATATTTTCGGGCGCGGTGCCGATGAGCCGGTTTTCGTTCACTCTTTTCACCACCACCACATCGTCCGCGACCAGACGGTGTCCGCGCTTGACCAGTTCGAGGGCGGCTTCGGACTTGCCGATGCCGCTGTTGCCGGTAATGAGCAGACCCACGCCGTAGACATCGACCAGAACGCCGTGCACCGTGCGCGAGGGCGCCAGAGCGGTGTTCAGGTAGTTGATGATGTCCATCTCCAGTTTCACCGTGTTGACCTTGGTACGGTACACGGGCACATGGCGCTTGCGGGCGCACTCCAGCATGGGGGCGGGGATGGGCAGATCCCTGCAGACGATGACGCAGGGCAGATTGAAAGAGAAGAAAGTATTGAGACGGGCGTTCAGGGTTTCTTCGTCCAGCGTCTCAAGGTAACCCATTTCCACCTTGCCGAACAACTGGGGACGCTCATAGGCGAAGAAATCCCAGTAGCCGGTCAACTGCAGTCCGGGGCGGCAGGTATCGCTGACCTCGATGGGCAGTTCGCCCGTGCGGGACGGGACGACGATGTCCAGATGCAGCGCCTGCACCAGATCTTTTTCGTAAATCATGCTATTCCTCCCAAAGACGCTCGAGGGTCTGCGCCACGCCGTCCTCGGCGTTGGACGGGACGATGCGGAAGTCCGCTTCCGCGTTTTTCACCGTATCGGGTGCGTTGTCCATCACGAAAGCCGTGCCTGCCCAGCGAAGCATGTCCAGGTCGTTCTGTCCGTCGCCGAAAGCGCAGGTCTCGCTCTTGCCTATGCCCAGTTTGTTTCGCAGGAATTCAAGAGCGCCCGCCTTGCTTGTGCGTTTGTCCACGCACTCGATCATGTGCTTCTGGCTGTGCATGAGGTTTGCGCGGTCACCGAATTTCTCTTTGAGCAGGGGAAGGGCTTTCGCAGCGCCTTCGGGCGTGTCCAACACCAGCAGTTTCATGGGCGCTTCGTCGATATGCTCCGAAATCTTCCCGTTCACCACCTCGGCTTTGACACCGCAGAGTTTCTGGTAGTCCTTGGTGAGAAAATTGAATTCGGGGGCGATATAGCCGCCGTGAATGAACGCGTGAAGGTACAGTCCCATGTTTTCACATTCCTTTGCCACATCGACGGCGAGATCGATGGGCACGGGTGTGGAGAACAGGGTCTCGTTTTTCATCACATCCACCAGCGCGCCGCCGTTATAGCACACGGCGGGGGCGTTGACTTTCAGTTCCTTCGCGATGCCCGTAAGCGCGGGCGGCATGCGTCCGGAGGAAAGCACGAAGTACGCGCCTTCCGCCATGACGGATTGGACCGCTTTAATGGTGCGCTCCGTGAGTTCACGATGGGGATTGAGCAGTGTGCCGTCGATGTCGGCGGCGATCAGTTTATATTTCATACCGTTATCTCCATATATATTCATAATAATGATACAACAAAACGGCAGATTTGGCAACTGCAAAATCGAAAAATTACCGCACACTTTGCAAAGTGAGCGGTAAGGGCGGCGCAGATCTCCTCATTCGGCGAAAACAGGATACGGATATACTGTTTGTCGCGCCTGATAACGATCGCCTGCGCGGCGTATTTGCTGCGGAAGGAGGTATAGCGCTTTGTATGAACGCATTGATACTTCGCTGCGGCTTGTTCGGGAGAACCGAAAAACACAATCTCACGCAGAAGCACCTGCTCGGACAAACGGGGTTTGCGGATGTAGATACGGCTGAAAATCAGTTTCACGCCGTCCAGTTCGTAAAGGCTGACCAGCGAAAAACGGGCAAACAGCAGAATGACCAGAGCGGCGGCGTAAAGCCATACGAGGATGGAACCCATGAGGTATGGCATCCCGAGGGATACGAGCCACTCCAGTAACTTTTCCACGGTGAACAGACTGACGACCGCCGCAAATATGAACAGCAGAGCCTTGCCGGTTTTCAGATTGCCCTTTCCCGAAACCTGCGAGATCATTGTTTGGCCTCCGCGGGGGAGGGAGCGTACATCGTGAACAGGTCGGCCAGCACCGCGAGGGAAGTGTCCATGTTTTTGGAACCGCCGAACAGGCAGGCATATTTCCCACGGACATCATAAGCCTGACGCTCGATGAAGCCGGTCAGGGAGGACATGTCCACGGCATAAGCGTGCTGTACGGGCGCTTCGATCAAGGTTTCGTTTCCGTCTTCGTCGGTTTCGATTTCACCGCTGCCCGGTTCATCCGCCCACAGGAATGTGACATCGGGATATTTTTTTGTGAAATCGGCGTACCAGTCGGTTTCCTCAAGGGGGATGCAGGCATCCATATCGACGAGGCCGCGCACCATGGTTTCGCTTTCCACATAGATGTCGTTGGTGCCTGCCATAATCTGCAGCTGGTAAAGTTGGGCGCCGTAGTAGCCCGCTTCGTCGTTTGCAGCGTTTTCGCTGTACGCGATGGAGAAGAAGATCACCTGCTCCAGAGCGGGATCGATCTCCTGACCGTGCTCCAGCAGGACAGGCAGATCGTTGTCCAGTTTCGAGATGTCCACATAGTTGTCCACCAACGCGATTTCCACGGAATATTCGTCATCGGGCACATGGCGGGTCATGGTAAAAATCAAACTTGCGACGGCAACGGCGATGATGACGCCGAAAATATAGGCCTTTTTTGAATAGGAAAGGTGGTCCTTGAATTTCTGCTTGGTGATTTTCGTATTGGGCATAGTGTTCACTCCCTCGGTTGATTGAAATCATTATACCGCCGATGGGGGAAATTGGCAAGCAAAAAAAGACGGTGAAATGAGAAGAGAATATGAAAAATGCGGCCCGGAGCGCTTCCAGACCGCAGATATCGGAGCATCAGCCCGCGGCCAATGCCTTCTTGATGGTCGCCTGATGATCGGGATCCACCTTGTTGGATTCGTGTGTTTTGGAATTCAGGAAGTGGATGCAGTGGTGACCGTTGAAATTGTTGTTCGTGATGTTGCCGTTTCCGTGGGGCATGCAGTTCATGGACGCGGCGTACTTCTGCCCTCCGATGGACACCCAGATGGCACGGCGGTGCCAGGTGCCGAAATCGGAACCGCAGGCCTTCTTCATGGCGGCGGTATCGGCGGCGGTCAGGGGCTGCACATCGGCGTGGTTGGAGCCGCCGCTGCGCTTGACCTTCCAGGAGATACCGGTCTTGACATCGGTCACGGTGGCGACACAGCCCTTGTAGAAGATGGACTGGATGCCGCTCTTGAACCAGTCCATGGTCTTGGACTTGCCGGAGGCGGGCTTGGAAGTGGAAACGCCGTCATACTTCTTTGTGCCCAGATCGCTCGCCTTGGCGAAAGCAACTTTTCCGCTGTAGGTCACGCGGACCCAGGTGGAATCGTACTGCGCGGTGGCGGTGAGAGCGGTGGAGTAACTGACCGTCGCGGTGTTCGCGCCGGTGGAGGGGTAGGAGTAGACGGTGATGGATTTGCTCTGGGGATAGACCTTTTTGCTCATCGTGTTGGGGTTTTTGTCGGTGAGCGTGGAAGTCTTGACATATCCGGTCACGGAGTCGCTGGTCACCTTGCTGAAGGAACCGTCGACGGCGGAAACGGTGCATTTCGCGCCGAATACGAGGGTGCCCTTGACGGAGGCGGAGGTGCTGGCGGAAGCGTATACCTTGGTGGTACCGCTGCTCACATAGGAAGTCTTGCTGACCTTCTTTTCGGTGCTGACGGTGACCTGTTTGGTGGAAACATCGGCGGTCTTCACATATCCGATATTGCCGCCGCAGTTGACGCGGTACCAGGAATCGACCTTGCCCGTGGCAGTCATCTTGGTATTGACCTTGACGGTAGTGGTTTTGGCATTGGTCTCGGGCAGGGCATAGATCTTGATTTCCTTCTTGGCGTAGACGGTCGTGTTCAGCGTGTTGGGATCCTTGGTCGAGAGGGTAGAGGATTTGCAGTAGCCCGTGACGGAGCCGCACTTGATGGCGGAATACTTACCGGAGGTCCCGGTCACGGTGACCTTGGTGCCGTAGCCCAGAGTCGTGGTCGCCTTGGTTCCGTCCGCTTTCGCGTAGACGGTCGCTGTGCCGTACACCACATAGTAGGTCTTGGGAGAGGAGGTCTTGACTGCGGATTCCGCGGTGGGTTTCGTCGAGGACAGATCGCTCTGCTTCACATATCCGATGGTGCCGCTCTTGTTGACACGGTACCAGGAAGAGAACTTGCCGTCGACGGTGATGCCAGAGCCGGATTTGATGGTGCTGGACTGAGCGCTGGTCTTCGGAAGTATATAGACCTTGATATCCTTTTTGGCATACATCGTCTGCTTCAGCGTGCAGGGGTTTTTGTCGGAAAGGGAATGGGTCTTGACATATCCCTTGTATCCGCCGCCGCTGATTTTGGACCACTCGCCGGAAGTGGATTCCACGGTGACTTTCGTGCCGTATCCGACCACGCCGACAGCACCGGTATTGGAACCGGCGCCCTTCATAACGGTCAGGGTTTCATATACGACATAGCGCGTTTTTCCGGACGCGGCAAAGCCCACCGACGACAGAAGTGTCGCGATGATGAGCAGCAGCGATAATATCCGTAAGTGTTTCATGGCGGGAAACTCCTTTAAAGATATTTCGAGATAAATGCATTATACTACAAAAACATTACCAATGTCAAGCGAACTGTGTCGTAAAATTGTAATAAACCGAACATAGTTTGTAATTATTAGACCGAAGTCTGCTAAAAATTACGAATAATTAACAATAAAACTGGGACACACAGACAATATCGCTGCGTGGTATGTGCGGTTTGTAATAATTGTGCAAAAGATGCGGGAGTTCTTCGGTTGACAGAACAGCAGGAATATGATACCATTGCGTTATAGCAATAAAACTATAACGGAGAGATTTATGAAGAAGATATTTTCACTGTTGCTGGCACTCGCGCTGACGATTTCCTGTCTTTCTCTCGCGGAAGGAAAAACCGTTACCGATATGGCGGGAAGAGAAGTCGCTGTTCCCGATCATCCTGGTAGGATCGTGAGCGGCTATTATATCACCACATCCCTCCTCCTGGCCCTCGGCGCCGGGGACAGGCTGGTGGGCATTGAGGCCAAGGCGGACACTCGCCCCATCTATGCCCTCGCGAAGCCGGAACTGCTGGCCCTCCCGGATGTAGGTACGGCAAAGAATTTCTCGTTGGAAGGCTGTCTCGCGCTCAAACCGGATCTTGTGGTCCTGCCCGGGAAACTCGCTTCCGCCGCCGATGAACTTGCTTCCTTCGGCATCGCCGCCATCGTGGTCAATCCCGAAAGCAGGGAAGAACTCATCGAAACCGTGCGGCTCCTCGGTATCGCTCTGGGAGCGGAAGAAAAGGCAGATGAACTGATTGCCGCCTATGAAGCGCTTGAGGAAAAGGCCGCATCCCTGCGCGGCGACCCCGTGCGCGTCTATCTTGCCGGCAACAGCGGATATCTCCGCACGGCGGGCAGAAACATGTATCAGAACACGCTTCTCGCCGCGGCAGGCGGCGTCAATGCGGCGGCGGAACTGACCGGCGCGTCCTGGCAGGATATTTCCTATGAACAACTGCTCGCGTGGGATCCGCAGGTCATCGTCATCGCGTCCGACGCCGTCTACACAGTTGAGGATATCCTTGCTGACAAAGCCCTTGCCGACATCGACGCGGTCAGAAACAACCGTGTCTACACCATTCCGGGTGATGTGGAAGCGTGGGATTCGCCCGTCCCGGGCGCGGCACTCGGAAGCCTCTATATCGCTTCTGTCCTGCATCCCGAAATCTACGGCGAAGGCGATTTCATTTCGGATGTGAACGCGTTTTATGAAACCTTCTACGGTGTGAGACCTTATGAAAAATGATCGGCGCCTGAAAAAGGCGTGTTTCCTTTGGGGAGCGGCGGGCATCGTCCTGCTGCTCCTGTCCTGTTTCATCGGGAAATACGGTATCGTCTGGAAAAACCTCTTTGACGCGGGCAGCATGGACAGACAGGTCTTTTTGCGTCTGCGTCTGCCCAGAAGCCTCATGGCGTTCCTCGCTGGCGCCATGCTTTCCCTCGCGGGCAGCGTCTACCAGACCGTGTTTCGCAATCCCATAGCGTCTCCCGATGTGATCGGCACGGCGTCCGGTGCCTCCGCGGGTGCGGCGTTCGGCATCCTTTTTCTGGGCAGCGGCGCCCTCTCCGTCACGGGCTGCGCTTTTGCGGGCGCGCTCCTCGCGGTGGCGGCTTGTCTGCTGCTGGGGCGCGCGACGGGCAAACACTCCGCCGTTTCCCTGCTTTTGTGCGGCATGGTGGTCAATGCCCTCTGCCAGGCGGTCCTCATGTATCTGAAACTCTCCGCGGATACGGAGCATCAACTCGCCGCCATCGAGTTCTGGCTCATGGGCGGCTTTTCTGATGTGACAAGTGAAGAACTGCTCCGCGCCCTGCCCTTTGCCGCCTTCGGCACGGCAGGCATTTTCCTGATGGGAAAGAGGATTCTACTGCTCATGCTCGATGATGACGAGGCCGCCATGCGGGGAATGTCCGTCCCTGCCGTGCGCTCATACGCGCTCCTGTGTGCCACGCTCGTCACCGCGGGCATCGTCTCCTCCTGCGGGCTCATCTCCTTTATCGGGCTCATTCCTCCCCACATGGCGCGGCTGACCGGAAAAACCAACAGCCGCCGCGTGTGGCTGCTTTCGATGTTCATGGGCGGCGCCCTGCTCACCGGCTCGGACATCCTCGCGCGGAGTATCACAGCGTCGGAGATCCCCGTTTCCGTCATCACTTCCTTTATCGGCGCGCCAGCGCTGTTTGTCATCCTGTGCGGCAAAAGGAGGGCGGAATAATGGAAAATGTGTTGGAACTCATCCGCTTTTCCGCGGGATACGGTAAAAATGATGTGCTGATGGAAATTGACCTGACGCTCTATGCAGGCGAAACTGCCGCGCTCATCGGTGAAAACGGTTGCGGAAAGACCACGCTGCTGCGCTGCTGCGCGGGGCTTATGAAAGGCAGAGGAACTTATCTGCGCATGGGCGAAGAAGCAGATCTCTCCGCCCGCGCGAACGCGCACTTTGCCGTGTACCTTGCCCAGCAGAGCAGAACGGAACTCAATCTCAATGTACTCGACTTCATGCTGCTGGGTCTATACGGAAGAAAGGAGCGCCTGAAGGAAAAGGCAGTTAGCGCGCTTGCTTCCTGCGGCTGCGGCGGCCTCATCGAAAAAGATATCATGAACCTCAGCGGCGGGCAGAAGCAGCTTGTTCGCCTTGCGATGCTCACCCTGCGCGAAGGCAGGATCCTGCTTCTCGATGAGCCCGACGGCGCACTCGATATCGGAAACCGCATGAAGGTGCTTTCGCACATCCGATCCCGCGTGAAGCGGACGGGCGAAGCGGTGCTCATGAGTTGCCACGATGTGAACGCGGCGCTCGCCTGCGCTGACAGACTCATTTTTCTGAAAGACGGAAAAATCGCCGCGGATGTGCGCACGGACGGCGCGGATGCGGAAACACTGCAGTCTGCGTTCGATCTTGTCTTCCCGGGCACGGAAATCATCATGCATGATGGGAACTATATCCTGACGGGAGGTATGCCATGAAACTTGATTTGAGCGCGGTCCTGATGAGCGAGGACGGCGAAAAAGTCTTCGGGAAAGGTCCGTATCTCCTCCTGAAAGGCGTGGAACGCACGGGGTCGCTAAACGCCGCTTCGAAGGAACTGGGCATGGCGTACACAAAAGCCACTGCCATCATGAAGCGTGCCGAGACGCAACTCGGATTTCCGCTCACCGCACGGAGCATCGGCGGTAAAAACGGCGGCGGCAGCAGACTGACGGAGGATGCCCTGCGGCTCATGAAGGCGTGGGAGGCGTTCCAAACGGAAAAGGAGGCGCTGTCGAAAACGCTGTATGAATCGTATTTCGGGAGCCTCATCAATAAACCACGCATCGGCTGCGTGGTGCTTGCGAGCGGAAAATCGACCCGTTTCGGTGGGAACAAACTGCTCGCGGATCTGGCGGGAGAGCCGCTCCTTGCCCGCACCCTTTCCGCCATCGACAGAGCGCTTTTTGAGAAAATCACCGTCGTGGTCAGCGACCGCGCGGTAGAAAAAATCGCCGCGGACATAGGCTTCGACACCTGCTTTTACGAGGGCGGTCCCGTGAGCGAGAGCATCCGCCGCGGACTGTCCTCGCTTCCCGGAACAGAGGGCTGCCTTTTCATAAACGGCGATCAGCCCCTCATTTCCGGAAGCAGTATCCGCAAAATGACCGAGGCCTTCCGCCATGATCCCACTCGCGGTCTGCGGCTTGCTTACGGGGATGAGCAGGGCAGCCCCGTTTTGTTCCCCCGTGTCTGGTACCCCGACCTCATGACGCTCACGGGCGAACAGGGCGGGATGTCGGCAGTCAGGAAGAAAGGCGTGACCTTCGAAAGCGTGCAGGTGGAGCATCCCCGTGAACTCATGGACGCAGATACACCCGAAGCGCTTGAAATCATCCGCACAAGTATGTTATAATGAATCATCATATGTAAGGAGAACGGAAGCGTGTACAGCATCAAAGAGTATCGCGTCCCAACATCGCTCGAAGAAGCGGACCGGCTGCTTCATGAGAAGAAGAGCAACACGCTCATCGCAGGCGGCATGTGGTTGCGCATGAGCAATAAAAAGATCGACACCGCCGTGGATCTCTCCCGCGCGGGACTGGATCTCATCGTGGAAGACAAGGACTCCGTCCGCATCGGCGCGATGGTGCCCCTGCGGCAGCTGGAGGAAAATCCTCTGACGGCGTCACTGTGGGGCGGCGTGCTCGCAAAAGCCGTGAAGCCCATCGTGGGCATCCAGTTCCGCAACAGCGCCACCGTGGGCGCCAGCGTGTTCTCCCGCTTCGGTTTTTCCGATGTGATCACCGCGCTCCTCGCGCTCAACGCCCGCGTGACCCTTTACCGCGGCGGCGAGATGAGCTTTGAAGATTTTCTGAAAAGTCCTCTGAAAAAAGATATCATGACCTGCATCACCGTGCCTAAGGGTGCGAAGGCGGGCTATGCTACCCTGCGCAGATCGAGCACGGATTTCCCCGTGCTGGCGGTGTGTGTGTCCGGGAAGGACGGCGCTTACCGCGTATCCGTAGGCGCGCGTCCCAACAAAGCCATGAGATGTGAAAAAACGGAAGCGGCGCTTTCCGCGGGTGATGTGAACGCCGCCTGCGAAGCAATCAAAAAACTGCCTTACGGCACCAACCTGCGCGCAAGCGCGGAATACCGCAAAGAGATGTCCGCGGTGCTCCTTCTGCGCGCGCTCGATGATATGGGGGAGGTGCGGGGATGAATGTGAATTTTGTTCTGAACGGAAATCGGGTTTCTGCCGAGATCAAACCGGCTGACAGCCTGCTGGAAACCCTGCGGGCAATGGGCGTGTCCTCCGTCCGTCAGGGCTGCGACACGACCAACTGCGGCATCTGCACCGTCTGGGTGGACGATAACCCCGTCCTTTCCTGTTCCTATCCGGCCGCCCGCGCGGAGGGCAGGAATGTGACTACACTCGAAGGCATCCGCAAGGAAGCCGAGCCCATCCTCACGGCGCTTGCCGAAGAGGGCGCGGACCAGTGCGGCTTCTGCAGCCCCGGCTTCATCATGACCGTTGCCGCCATGCTGCGGGATCACGAAATCATGACAGATGACGAAATCCGCGCATATCTCGCGGGCAATCTCTGCCGCTGCACGGGCTATATGTCCCAGATGCGTGCCATCCGCAGACTCTTTGACGAAAGGCAGGCGGGAAATTGCAAGAGCCATTGTATGTCGTCAACACCGCCGTCATCAAAAAGGACGCCTACGCCATCATGAGCGGCGCGCCCGTCTATACGGAGGATCTGGTCCCGAAAAACGCGCTCGCCGTGGTGCTCGTGAGGAGCCCCTACGCCCTTGCAAAAATCAAAAGCATCAATACCGCCGCCGCCATGAAAGTGCCGGGCGTGGTCTGCGTGCTGACCCATGAAAATGTGCCGCGCAACCGCTATTCCCACGCGGGCGCGTCCTTCCCGGGCAACAATCCCCTTGACCGCGTGATCCTCGATTCCCATGCCCGCTATGTGGGCGATCCCGTTGCCATCGTGGCGGCGGAAACGAAGGAATCGGCGGAAAAAGCGGCGAAACTTGTCAGAATCGAATGGGAAGTCCTGAAGCCCGTGCTCGATTTCGAGAAAGCGGAGGAGGCGGAAAACTCCGTCCATCCGGAAGCCGATTATGCGTTCCAGTGCGATATCCACGGGGATCTCAAGCATAATGTGATGATGAGTGAAATGGCCTCCGCGGGCGATTTCGACGCCGCCTATGCCGCTTGTCCCGTGAAACTCGATGAGACCTACTACACCAAGCCCAATCAGCAGGCGATGATGGAGACCTTCCGTACCGCCTCCTACCTCGACGAATCCGGGCGTATCACCCTTATCTCCAGCACGCAGGTGGCGTTCCATTGCCGCCGAATGGTGGCGATGGCTCTGGGCATCCCTCAGAGTAAAGTGCGCGTCATCAAGCCCCGCATCGGCGGCGGTTTCGGCGCGAAGCAGTCGCTGGTCACGGAGGTCTATCCCGCCGTGGTCACCTACCTGACCGGCAGGAGCGCGTATCTGTGCTATTCCCGGAAGGAAGCCTGCGCTTACGGCAATACCCGCCACGCCTTCCGCATCCGCGTGCGCCTCGGCGCCGACACGGACGGCACGGTCAGGGCGCTGTGGGTGGACAGCCTCGAAAACGCGGGCGCGTACGGAGAGCACGCGGTCAATGTGTCGGGCCTCACCGCCCACAAGACCATCCCGCTGTATGGTAAAGCCGCTGATTGGCGCTACACGGGCAAAGCCGTCTACACGGACACTACGCCCGGCGGCGCGTACCGCGGCTTCGGCGCGACCCAGGGCTGTTTCGCCGTGGAAAGCACGGTCAACAAACTCGCGGCGCTGATCCACATGGACCCCGCGGAGGTACGCCTCAAAAATCTGCCTGAAGTGGGCAAGCCCATGAGCGCCTATTATAACGAAACGCTCACGAGCTGCTCTCTGGATCGCTGCATTGCCCGCGGCAAAGAGATGATCGGCTGGGATGCAAAATTCAATGAAAGGCCTTTCTCTCATGAGGTGCGCCCCGGCGTCTATCGCGGTCTCGGCATGGCTGTCACCATGCAGGGCTCGGGCCTTACCAACATCGACAGTTGCTCCGTGACCCTGCGCCTTGACGACAGTGAATTCTACTCCCTCTCCATCGGCGCCTCCGATATGGGCACCGGCTGCGATACCATCCTTGCCCAGATGGCGGCGGAAGTGCTGGAATGCGATCCCGAAAACATCCTTGTCAGCGGCTGCGACACCCTGACTTCCCCCTATGATAAAGGCTCCTACGCCTCCTCCACCACCTATGTGACGGGCAATGCCACGGTGAAGGCGGCAAAGGAACTGCTTGCCAAAATGAAAAACGCCTCCGCGAAGAAACTCGGCGTTTCCGCGGAGGAACTGAAATTCGACGGCAGGCGCTTCTTCTGCGAAAAGGGGGAAGTGACGGTCAGAGACCTCGGCGTACAGAGCGTCAACGGTCAGAACGAGTGGCTCTGTGTCACCGCCTCCTACAGCGGTCATTCCTCGCCGCCGCCCTTTGTGGCGGGCTTTGCGGAGGTGGAAGTGGACACCGCGACGGGTCAGGTGAACCTCACCGACCTGGTCGGCGTGGTGGACTGCGGCACCGTGGTCAACAAAGCCCTCGCCAAAGTGCAGACGGAAGGCGGATTCATGCAGGGCGCGGGCATGGCGCTCACCGAGGATGTGGCGCTCACCGAAGAAGGACGCCTCATCACGGACAGTTTCATGCAGTACAAGATCCCGGCCCGCACGGACATTACGAATGTACGCGTGGCATTTGAGGAAAGTTACGAGCCTACGGGCCCCTTCGGCGCAAAGAGCATCGGCGAGGTGGTCATCAATACACCTTCGCCCGCCATCCTCTCCGCCATCCGCAACGCGGTAGGAGCGGAGATCCGCGATCTCCCTGCTACGGCGGAAAAGGTCTACAAGGCGATCAAACGGTAAACAGGAAGCGGCTGCCGGAAATCCGTCACCTGCTTTTCTGTCACTATATTCGCATTTCTCTGTCGAAGGGTTTTCCGAGGTGTGTGGGTCCCACATGCTTCCGGTTGGAAAGGAACATGAGCACCACGATGACCAGCACATAGGGGAGCATGCCGAGAAACTCATAGGGCAGGGAGGAGAAGCCGCTCGCCTGCACGGCGAGCTGCAGCGCCTGGCTCATGGAGAACAGGAGCGCGCCGCCGAGGATCCCGTAGGGCGACCAGTGACCGAAGTAGACCAGTGCCACGGCGATAAAGCCGCGTCCGCCGATGAGCGTATCGGTGAAGATCTTGGCGTAGCACAGCGACATGTACGCGCCCGCCAGCCCCGCGAAGGCGCTGCCCACGGCGAGGGCCTGATAGCGGGTCTTCTGCACATTGACGCCCATACTGTCCGCCGCGCGGGGCATGAGTCCGCAGGAGCGCACGCGCAGTCCCCACGGGGTCTTCTTCATGATG
>JAZLLT010000039.1:0-27070 GCA_045598325.1 Clostridia bacterium
GGCGCGAAAGCGCAGATATTCCGGTGACGATAGCAAGAGGGTTCCACCTGTACCCATACCGAACACAGAAGTTAAGCCTCTTAACGCCGATGGTACTTGACTGGCAACGGTCCGGGAGAGTAGGAAGCCGCCGGAAACCAACGCCCCGAACGAAAGTTCGGGGCTTATTTTGTATCCGCTTGCTTACGCAACCGGCTATAAAGTAAATCAAAATGGCGGCATCCGATGGGCGCCGCCATTTTGGGACCGGTTTTTCTGAAAACACTGCGGAGTTTTTCAGGCGCGAGGCGATTTGGCTGAAACAGAGATTCAGTCAAATCGTCCTGCCGTCGGCAGGATCATTGATTCTGCGAATCAATGACCGTAGTCCGCAGGGACGCGATTTATCGCTCCCGACACGCAAGCGTGCCCCCCCGCGAAAATCGCGTCCTCGGGCGGGCAAGGCTCGCCCTGCGGATTATTGATGGAGGGCTTGCGAGCCTTCCATGCCTCCTGAGTTTGAATTAGGAGCGCCCATTTCGCCTTTCGCTGAAATGGGCTTTGCAGGGGATGATGGGTTGATTTTGTTTGACACTTGTGGTAAAATAGCCGAAAATTTTACTTTGGAGCATATTTATGCTTGAGTTGCGAAAATTGACCGCTTCGGACGGAACGGATATTTACTCGATGCTGCAGGCGATCCCTTATGAGGAGAACGGGCTTGGTAACAAGGCACATGGACTGTCGTTTGAGGAGTTTCGGCTGTGGCTTGCGGCGAAACAGCGGGAATCCGAGGCGACGGAACTCATGGGCGGATGGAAAGTGCCGTCCACGACTTTCTGGCTGTATGACGGGGAGACACCCGTGGGATTCGGAAGCGTGCGGCATTTTCTGACCGACGCCCTCCGCAAAGTGGGCGGACACATCGGCTACGGTATCGCGCCTATGTACCGCGGCAGGGGCTACGGAAACGAGATTCTGCGTCTCCTGCTCATCGAGGCAAAGAAACTGGGCATCGACCGCGCCCTTGTCACCATCCACAAAGACAACGCCGCCTCGCGGGCAGTCGCCCTCAAAAACGGGGGAGTCATCGAGGAGGAAAACGACGAGCGCGTGCTCGTGTGGATCGAAACGGATAACAAATGAAGCAACTGCGCTTGCGGCTGCTTCATTTGTTTGTTCGGCGGATGCCGAGGATATAGTCGGCGCTGACATGGTAGAATTCACAGAGCGTCTTGAGGTGGTGGATGGGAATCTCGTTGACGCCCGTTTCGTATCTTGAATAGACCTGCTGTGTTGTCTGCAAAATCTGCGCCAGGTCGCTCTGCTTCAAATCGTGGTCCGCGCGCAGTTCATACAGGATTTCGTTCCATTGCTTCATAACATCACCGATGAGAATTATACATACACCATAAAGGATGTATTGACGATACAACAGAAGTGGTGTATAATTAGGGCATCATATATTAGGGGGTATCGGTATGTTTGAGAATATCGGCGGGAAAATCAAGGGATTAACGAAGTTCATCTTTGCGCTTGGTGTGATTGCCTGTTGTATATCGGGCATTACTTTCCTGTGTGCGAGGCAGATTACCGTGGGATTAATCGTGTTGATAGGAGGTCCAATCCTTTGTTGGATTTCCTCGTTCATAATGTTTGGATTCGGTCAGCTGATTGAAGATGCACATGCAATCAAGGAGAAAATGTACGAAGGGGGCAGAATCAAAGAAGAAAGAGAATTCAAAAAGACGATTGCTAAGGAAAAAGAATCGATAAAAGAGAAGATAAATGATAATGTGGACGGTGATACCATTGTGGAAATTACTTGTCCGCAATGTAAAAATGCCCTGTCTTTCTTCGTGCGGGATTTTATAGAAAGCAATTCCGTCAAATGTCCCTATTGTGATTCGGATATTGATGTGCAGCCTTACAAAAAGAATTAAGCAGCTTTATTATGTTATAAGCAGCCGCGCTTGCGGCTGCTTTTCTTGACTGTATCGGATTTCTCGGGTATAATGGGATGAGAAATATCGGGAGGTGAGCGCTTTGGGTTTGTTCTTTAATACGCTCCATGTTTGGTCGGACGGGACGGACACGGCGCTCATGGACCGGCTCGCGCAGATGGCGCTGGGCGGACGGTACGCGGAGCGAGTGGAACGCGCCGAAGACGCGGATATTGAGACCCGCATCGTCACCTCGCCCGGCTGCAGATGGATCACGCTCGTCTCCGACTGCCTTGAGAAGGAATACGAGTTCACGGAGGAACTGCAGGAGGACATTGCGAAAAAACTCGGTCTGCCCGCGCTCGTGATCTACGATGTTGACAGCGATTTTGTATATCTGCAGCTGCTGGAGCCGGACGGCAGAAAGCTGTTTGCCAGCACGGGGCATGATTACGAAAGAAGGACGCCCGTGATTGAGCATCCGCTTGGGTGGGGAAAATATGTGTCCTCCATTCCCGCGTTTTATCTGGCAATGCGGAAGAAGCACATTTTCGCCGAAGAATGTCTCCACAAAGCCGCGCCGCTTCTCGGCATGAGCGAAAATCAGGCGCTGAGTCTCATGGACACAGAGAACGAGGGCTGTGAGGTACGGCATTACTATTACCGCTTCCCGAACTACGATCCCGACCGCGACAAGCCTCTGCTCACCTACCGGCATCTGCCCAACTGCTTTATCGAGGGCTTCAACCATCTGGAAGTGCAGAACGAGCGGAACGCTTCCGTAGGTCTATCGGTGGAGTTTTCGGGCACCGCGATTGACAGCGGCAAGCTGGAAATCACCAACTTGAAACTCGGCAACATGGAAACGGATTTCTGGCAGGAGTTCCCGCTCATGTGGGTCGTGGGCGAAGACGGACACGCGCGGCTCATCGCCGAGGCGCCGGAGTTCCCGCTGCCCCGCATGATGGACGAGCGCCTGCCGGGACGCGTCGCCGAAAGCCGCACGCTGCTTGTGCGGTATACGGTGGCCGTGCCCGGCGGGGGAGTGCTCCCCGAAAGCGAGCGGATGAGCGTGCGGGTCATCCCGAAAGGAAATCCCGACGGCTGGTGCACGCGGCTCATGAGCATGGGAACGCAGGAACGGCTGTGGGAAATCAGGCATTGAATGAACGGCTTGCTTTGAATGTCCCGCAGACGGATCGGGACGGGGTTCATAAAGCGATCGGGGAGTTTGTGAGGGGGTAACGACCTCATCAGTCTCGCTTTCGCTCGACAGTTTCCCATAGGGGAAGCAAGGGAGTTACGGATCACTCCTGTGTATTTTGACGATAACAAAAGGGACAGTTTATGACGATACTCGTTGACATGGACGATGTGCTGGAGCAGTTGGTCGCGGGGTGGTGCGCCTACCTGCACGACAGGTACGGAACAGATACCGAGGCTTCCGATGTGAAGGAATGGAACATGGGCAAGGCGTTCCCAACGCTCACGCACACAGAGGTGTACGGAGCCGTGGCGGACGACGCGCTGTGGGATTATGTGAAGCCCATGCCCGGCGCGGCGGAGGGACTAAAGGAACTCATGGCGGACGGGCACGAGATTTTCGTGGTGACCGCCACGGGCTATGAGACCCTGCGCGCCAAGATGGAAAAGGTGCTGTTCCGGTATTTTCCGTTTATCCCGTGGAGCCGCGTCATCATCACGGAGAAAAAGCAGCTCATTTCGGGAGATATCCTCATTGATGACGGGCCCCACAACCTGACGGGCGGATCGTACAGAAAGATCCTGTTTTCCGCAGGGCACAACCGCGGGTTTGACGAAACAGGCATCGGCGCGGTGCGGGTCAATAACTGGAAGGAAGTCGTGGCGGCGGTACGGAAAATCGCCGCGGAGGCGAACTGATGAAAATTCAGATCATCGGCTACAGCGGCTCGGGAAAGTCTACGCTGGCGCGGAAACTCGGCGGAAAATACGGCGTTCCGGTGCTGCATTTGGATTCCGTGGAGTTTCTGCCGAATTGGGAGAAAAGACCGCTCACCGAAAAGCAGCGCATCGTTACGGAATTTCTGGACGGAAATGGCGGCTGGGTCGTGGACGGTAATTACAGCAAACTTTCCTATGATCGGCGCATGGAAGAGGCGGACGAGATCGTCAACATGGATTTCGGACGGCTTTCCTGCCTTTGGAGGGTCATCAAGCGCTATCATACCTTTAAGAACGCCACCCGCCCCGACATGGCGGACGGGTGCATCGAAAAACTGGATTGGGAATTCGTGAAGTGGATCTTGTGGGAAGGACGCTCAAAGGAGACCCGCGAAAAGCGCAAAGCGCTGGCGCAGCGTTACGCGGATAAAGTGACCGTAATCAAAAATCAGCGGCAACTGGACCGCTATTACAGCAGGAAAGGCATCTGACATGGAGATTTGGGACGCGTATTATCCGGACGGCACCAAGGCGGGCTTTGACCTCGTGAGAGGGGAAAAAGTGCCCGAGGGGATCTGCCACATGGTGTGTGATATCCTCGTAAAGCACACGGACGGCGACTATCTGCTCATGCAGAGAGATTGGAAGAAGCCTGCCTATCCCGGCAGGTTCGAGACCAGCGCAGGCGGCTCCGCGCTCAAGGGTGAGGAAGCCCTGCCCTGCGCGAAACGGGAACTCCGTGAAGAAACGGGCATCGACCGCGGCACCTTCACGGTCATCGGACACGCCCGCAGAGAGGAATGTTTCTACACGATGTTCCTGTGCGAAACGGACTTTCCCAAGGACAAAATCACCCTGCAGGAGGGGGAGACCATCGCGTATCAGTGGCTGGGTAAAGCGGATTTCAGGGCGTTCGTCGCGTCCGATGGGATGATCGCCCATCTGCGCGACCGGCTCATGAACTATTTTATTAAGGAAGGCATTTGCGAATATCAGGAGGCAGACAAATGAGGAACATCCCCGCGCGTCAGGTACACCTCGATTTCCACACCTCGCCGCTCATTCCCGGCGTGGGCGAAAAATTCGATAAAGAGCAGTTTCAGAAGTGTCTGAAGACCGGCAATGTGAACTCCATCACCGTGTTTGCCAAGTGCCATCACGGCTACTGCTACTATCCCACCAAGGTCGGAACGCCCCATCCCACCATGCGGAAGGGCCGCGACCTGCTGGGCGACATCATGGACGCCTGCCATGAGATCGGCGTGGCGGCGCCCGTTTACATCACCGCGGGCTGGAGCGCGCTGGACGCGGAGGAGCATCCCGAGTGGCGTGCCGTGGACCGGGAAGGCAAGTATATCAATGTGAACTATGACGATGCCGCTTTGCCCGATGACCCGAAACCCGAAACCAGCTGGCGGGTGCTCTGCCTGAACGGGGGCTGCGGCGACTATATCCGCGCCCTGACCCGCGAGATCTGTGACCGCTACGAGCATCTGGACGGGCTTTTCTACGATATCTGTTTCATCCACAGCGAATGTTACTGCCCGGACTGCGTGGCGGGCATGAAGAAACTGGGCATGGACCCGAATCAGCGCGAGGACGCGGCAAAGTATTTTCGCATGAAGCGCATCGAGTTCATGGACAGAAACGCGGAGATCCTGCGTGAAAAGCATCCCGAAGCCACCATTTTCTATAACGGCGGCGCGGACCCGAACAAGCCCGAATATCTGCCCCATCACAGCCATCTCGAGATGGAGGATCTGCCCACCGCGTGGGGCGGCTACAATAAGATGCCCTCCCGCGCCAGCCTTATGGCGCGCACCGGCAAGGAAGTGCTTGGCATGACGGGCAAGTTCCATCTGGCGTGGGGCGAGTTCGGCGGCTATAAGAGCCCGGATGCCCTCAAGTACGAAGTCATGCTGATGGCGATGAACGGCGCCAAGTGCTCTGTCGGCGACCAGTGCCCGCCGAGCGGCAAAATGGACGAAGCGACCTATGAGAATATCGGCTATGCCTACCGAGCCCTCGAGATGATCGAGCCCTGGGTCTACCCGTCTTCCTCCACGGCGGAGATCGCGGTGTATCTGAGCGGCAACGGCAGCGCGGACAACGGACTTCACACGGCGCTGCTCGAAAGCCACATGGATTTCGATGTGGTGCTCCCGGGGGACGACCTCAGCCGCTTTAAGCTGGTCATCCTGCCCGACGATGTGAAGATCACCGAAGAGGAAGCCGCACGGCTCACGGAATACGCGTCCCGCGGCGGTAAGGTGCTGTTCGGCTATGAATCCGCGGTGGAGGACGGAAAATTCCTGCTGGACTGCGGCGCGGAATACGCGGCAGACGCGGTGAATGACATTGACTACCTCTGTGTGAAGCCCGCCCTCGCTCTGCCCTTCGGAAACGCGCCCTTCCTCTGTTACAAGGCGGCGAAGCGTCTGCGCCTTACGGACGGCGAGGTGCTGGCTGACCTCTACGAACCCTACTTTAACCGCACCTACGCCCACTACTGCTCCCACAAAAACACGCCCTACATGGATGAGCCTTCCGCTTCTCCCGCCGTCGTCAAGAAGGGCAACATCATTTACTATGCCCACCCGCTGTGCGTGCTGTATAAGGAAATGGGCATGCAGCTCTACCGAGAGACGATCGCAAAGATGATCCGCGCCCTCATCACGCCGAAGTATGAGGTCCGCATCCCCTCCGCGGGCAGAACGGCGCTCCGCTGTCAGAAGGCGGAAAACCGCTATGTGTTCCACGCCGCCTACGCGTCTCCCGTGAAAAGGGGCGCCGCCGAGGTCATCGAGGACATCGTGCCGCTGTACAATGTGCCGGTCAGCATCCGCATGGAAAGTAAGCCTTCCCGCGTGAGCCTCGTGCCTGCGATGACGGAACTGCACTTCACTTATGAAAACGGCATCCTGTCCTTCGTCATCCCCTGTATCGACTGCCATCAGGCGGTGGAGATCGCCATCGGCGAAATTTAACCGATGACGCTTGACAGACCGCCTGAAATGCGCTACAATACCCCCGCATTGAGGGAGTAATTCCGCAAAGATTTGCGCGGTATGGTCGTCAAAACGGTGTGAAAAGCACCCGGTCATGCCGGGATAGAATGAGACTCGTGCGCAGGAAAGTGCCTGTGCACGGGTCTTTTTGACACGGAGGAAAGCATGAGAGAATATTTGAAATCAGTCGACGAGGTCCTGCGCGAGCAGGAGTGCACCGCCGCGGGCCTTACCTCGGAAGAAGTGGAGAAGCGCTATAACCGCTTCGGCCCCAATAAACTGAACGAGGGCGAAAAGGAGAGCAGTTTTAAAAAGTTCCTGAAACAACTCGCCGAACCCATGACCATCATCCTGCTGTTCGCCGCCGTCATCTCCGCGGGCCTCGCGGTGTATGAGGGCGTGCAGGCGGGACACATGGAATTTCCCACGGATGTGGTGATTATCCTGGCCGTGGTGCTCATCAACGCCATTCTGGGCGTTCTGCAGGAGAACAAGGCGGAAGACGCCATCGCCGCGCTGCAGGTGCTGTCCGCCGCCACCTCCAAGGTGCTGCGCGACGGCCGTCAGGCAACGGTCAAAAGCGCGGACCTCGTGCCCGGCGACATCTGCATCCTCGAAGCGGGCGACAGCATCCCCGCGGACATGCGCCTCATTGAGTGTGCGAATCTGAAGGTGGAGGAAGCCGCCCTGACCGGCGAAGCCCTGCCCGTTGAAAAGACCGTCGACGCGCTGAAGGGCGACAAGGTGCCCCTCGGTGACCGCCGCAACATGGTCTACATGGGCTCCACAGCCGTGTATGGACGCGCCGTCGCCGTGGTTGTCGCCACGGGCATGGACACCGAAATGGGCCGCATCGCAGGCGCCCTCGCTCAGGCGAAGGACAACCAGACTCCGCTTCAGATCAAGATGGGTCAGCTTTCCAAGATCCTCACCTATCTCGTGCTCGTCATCTGCGCCGCCATCTTCGCCGTGTCCCTGCTGACCGCGGACAAGGTGAACCTCACCACCATCCTCAACACTTTCATGATCGCTGTTTCTCTGGCGGTCGCCGCCATCCCGGAGGGACTCTCCACGGTGGTCACCATCGTGCTGTCCATCGGCGTTACGAACCTTTCCAAGTCCAGCGCCATCATCCGCAAGATGACCGCCGTCGAAACATTGGGCTGCACCCAGATCATCTGCTCGGACAAGACCGGCACCCTCACCCAGAACCGCATGACCGTTGTGGAGCATGTGGCGGAGGATGAAGCGCTCCTCGCCCGCGCCCTGTCCCTGTGCAGCGATTCCCAGATCGACCCCGTCGACAAGACCGCCGTGGGCGAGCCCACCGAGAACGCGCTGGTCAACTACGCCTATACACTGGGTCAGGACAAGAACACCGAGAAGGAACTGTATCCCCGCGTGGGCGAAGTGCCCTTCGATTCCATGCGCAAGATGATGACCACCCTGCACCCCATGAACGGCAAGATCATGCAGTTCACCAAGGGCGCGCCGGACATCGTACTTTCCAACTGCGCGTATCAACTGGTAAACGGCGAAAAGGTCGTCCTCACCGAAGCGGACCGCGCCTCCATCATGGCGTCCAATAAAAATATGGCGGACCGCGCCCTGCGCGTGCTGGCTGCCGCCTGCCGCGAGTACGACGAGAAGCCCGGCAAGATCGACGAAAGCCTCGAAACGGGCCTCACCTTCCTGGGGCTGGTCGGCATGATCGACCCCATCCGTCCGGAGGTCAAACCCGCCATCGATTCCTGCCGCGCGGCCGGCATCCGTCCCATCATGATCACCGGCGACCACAAGGACACCGCGGTCGCCATCGCTCTGCAGCTGGGTATCGTCACCTCGCCCGATCAGGCCATCACGGGCGCGGAACTGGACGAGATCCCCGACGAAGTGTTCGAAAAGGATGTGGAGAAATACTCCGTCTATGCCCGCGTACAGCCCGAACACAAGACCCGCATCGTGAACGCGTGGCAGAAGAAGGGCATGGTCACCGCCATGACCGGTGACGGCGTCAACGACGCGCCCTCCATCAAGAACGCGGACATCGGCGTGGGCATGGGCATCACGGGTACCGATGTCACCAAGAATGTTGCGGACATGATCCTCGCGGACGACAACTTCGCCACCATCGTCTCCGCCGTGGGCGAGGGACGCCGCATCTACGACAATATCCGCAAGGCGATCCAGTTCCTTTTGACCAGCAACCTTTCCGAAGTCCTCACCATCTTCGTGAGCACCCTTCTGGGCGCGGTGGTCTTCAAGGCGCCGCAGCTGCTTTGGATCAACCTCATCACCGACTGTCTGCCCGCGCTGGCGCTGGGTCTGGAAAAGGGCGAGACCAACATCATGCGCCGCACGCCCCGTCCCTCCCGTGAGGCCGTGTTCGCGGGCGGCATGGGCGCCGCCATCGGCGTCCAGGGCGCGTTCATCACGGTGATCACTCTGCTGTCCTATTTCCTGGGCGCGAAGACCTCTCCCGAAGTGGGCACCACCATGGCGTTCATCACCCTGTCCATGGCGGAGATCTGCCACTGCTTCAACATGCGCACTCTGACCGGCTCCATCTTCTGCATCAAAAACCAGAACTGGTACCTGTGGGGCGCCGCCGCGGTGTCTCTCATCGCCACCCTTCTGGTGACCGGCGTGCCCTTCCTCGCCGGAGCCTTCGAGTTCGCGGTGAATGTCACCGCCGAGCAGACCCTGATCGCTCTCGCCGTCTCCCTCACTGTCATCCCGTTTGCGGAAGCGTACAAGGCAATCAGACGCAAAATCAAGGGCTAAATCATTTACACCCCTCCCGGAATGTGCTATAATGGCGCAAACGGGAGGGATTTTTATGGACAGAAAACTTTACGAGCGCGTGCAGAACTGGATCGACGCGCATTTTGACGAAATCATCGCGGACCTTACCGATCTGGTCGCCATCCCCAGCGTGGCGGTGTACGACGAACCGGGCTATCCTTACGGCAAAAACTGCAAGGATGTGCTGGATGCCTTCCTTGCAAAAGCCGCGTCCTACGGCTTTGTTACCGAAAACTGCGGGGACCGCTGCGGCACGGTGACGCTCCGCGCGGGCAAGACCGGGGAAGACGAGATCTGCCTGTGGTGCCATCTGGATGTGGTGCCCGCGGGCGACGGCTGGGCGCTCACCGAGCCCTTCAAGGCGGTCAAAAAGGACGGCTATCTCATCGGGCGCGGCGGGGGAGACAACAAGGGTCCCGCCGTGGGCGTCATGTATGTGCTCCGCTGCCTCGAGGAACTGGGGCTTCCCACCAAACACGGCGTGCGCCTGTGCGTAGGCTGCGACGAAGAGCACGGCATGAGCGATGTGATGTACTATGCGGAAAACTATCCCGCCGCGGCGCTCAACATGATCGCGGACGGCGGTTTCCCCGTGGGCTACGGCGAAAAGGGCATCTTTGAAGCGAACCTCGTGAGCAAAGACACCGTGTCTGCCATCCGCTGTGTCAAGGCGGGCATGGCGAGCAACATCGTGCCCGACGAAGCATATATGGAAATTACCGGCACCGCGGAGCCCTTTGAGACCGAGTGGGCGAAGGTGACAAGCGAAAACGGCGTCACGAAGATCTTCGCCCGCGGCACCACCCGCCACAGCGCCCATCCGCAGGGCGCAACGAACGCCATCCACGAAATGACCAAAGCCGCCCTGCAGACGAACCTGCTCGCGGGCAAAGAGAAGGATCTTCTCGCCTTCTTCACCCGCGTCAATGACGACGCGTTCGGAACGGAACTGGGCATCGTATCCTCGGACGACATCTCCGGCGACACCACCTGCGCGGGTACCATGGCGGGCATCAAGGACGGGCATCTCTACCTTCATGTGAACATCCGCCACGCCATCAAGGCGGACGCGGAGCAGCTGCTCGAGAGCATGCGTGAGGCCTGCGAAAAGAACAACTGTGACCTCGACCTGCTGCAGAACAACGGCCCCAACTACTACGATCCGAGTAATCCCGTGGTGGACGCCCTCACGGATGTCTACAACAGCGTCATGGGTCTTGAGACCGAACCTTATGTCATGGCGGGCGGCACCTATGCCCGCAAACTCCCGAACGCCTTCACCTTCGGCATCGGCGGCATGCCCGCGCCCGAAACCGCCCTCTTCGCCCCCGGTCACGGCGGCGCCCACCAGAGGGACGAAGGCCTCTATCTCGAGAACTACCGCAAAGCCCTCGGCATCCTCGCCATGGGCATCCTCGAGGCGGACGGCTTCATCAAGTAAAATTTCCGTTTTCTATTGACTTTTGCCCCGCGCCGCGGTAAAATATACCAAGTCGCGGGGCATTAGCACAGTTGGTAGCGCGCAACGATCGAATCGTTGAGGTCAGGGGTTCGAATCTCCTATGCTCCACTCATAAGAGACAGTCCACTTTGGGCTGTCTTTTTCTTGTATACAAGTAGTACAACTTCAAATTCACGGATAATTTGGAAGTTACCAATTTTACAGCATTAAAATATCTATTGAAATGTGGTCTTTCTGTTAGTGGCCTTGTTAGCATACATGTGATGAATCTGCTCATTGTTGAAGATGATGAAATGACCTGCCTGTGTGTCAGGAAATGGGCTCAAGAAATGAAATTGAAACCGATCACCCGTATTGAATCGGTCTATTCCGCTGAAGATGTGTTGGAAATTGCTCAGATTCAACGCATTGATTTTCTTCTGTCGGATATCCGTATGGTTGAAATGAATGGCTTGGAACTGATTGAACAAATTTAGCAAAATCCCGTAAAGCAGACAGGTAAAAAAACCAAGGTCATGAAAATTAAGGTCTCTTATGAGTGTTGTTTACTTCGCTTTGCTGACAAAAATACAGAAATTCTCTGCTGGTGAGCTACGAGGTCACAGATTTGTATCCCCGAACACCTCGTATGACGATGGCCTGCACCTCGGAGGATACGGTTCGTTGACTTCGAGTACCCGAATTCCAAACCGGCATATCGGAGATTAAGCGGCATTTGGAGAACGAAACAATGTAATGGGAACCCGGCAGAATGATGTCGGGTTCCTTCTCTATCAAGAAGGAGCTGTGGGAGTACAATGATGGGATCACATACCCATGTCAACCTCGGTACAGCACCGAAGCGGACGGGGTGTTGCTTTGTTCGCGGAGCTTGAAAAATGATTCGTGAGTTTTCCTTTGTGTAATTGAAAACGAGTAATATGACATGATGTATCGGCAATTCACAAGCTCTCTCCGGAGGGCTTGTTTGTCATACGGCTTGACAAAGCCACCGAATAACATTAGAATATCACTATAGTGCGCCTCCTAATTCAGTCGGTCAGCGTGGCAGTCTTATAAACTGCCGGTGCCGGATTCGAGTCCCGGGGTGTATGTATGCCCATATAGTATCGGGATTATTTACATCGAATGGAATAGCATACAAATGTAGGAAATACGAGAGCATAACAATACAAACGGTGCCGTGCGCATTGCTCGAGGCAAATACCGGAGGTGGCCATGTATCAGATTTTTATTGTAGAGGATGAACTGCTGATCCGTCAGAATATCCGTAATATCGTAGAAAATCTGAACGGACCTTATTCCTTCTGCGGGGAAGCCGCCGATGGGGAGATTGCCCTGTCCGTTATGCAGGATGTCATGCCGGATATACTGCTGACCGACATCCGTATGCCGTTTCTGGATGGATTTGAACTAATCAGACACGCAAAAAAAATGATCCCCTGGCTCAAAGTGATCATCATCAGCGGCTTTGACGAGTTTGATTATGCCCGGAAAGCCATCTCGCTCAATGTGGATTCCTATCTGCTCAAGCCCGTGAGGGCGAATGAGTTGAAAGCCGAGTTGGATAAAATTGTAATGCAGATTGAATCCGATAAGGACAGAAGCTCCCTGCCGGAGGGCTATGACCGGGATGAGGTGGACCGGGCGCTGCGCATCCATTTTATGCAGCAGCTGTTGTATTCGCAGTCCGACACCGGCGTACTGCTCGAGCGTGCGTCGGCTTTGAAGCTGGATATCATTCGTTCCTGCTACCGCACAGCCATTCTTCATTTTGAATGTGAGGCACAGAACAAAGCGCGTCTTCAGTATTTGCTGAGCAATGAGCTTGCGCAGCGGGATATTGAATTGTACCTGTTCCATCAGCCGGATCACCTTTCGATACTGTGCTATGACAACGACGCAGAGCAGCTCAACGAAAAGCTCTATCAGTTTATCGGAGTTGTCCGTCATGCCGTGCGCGATATCTGCGATACCGTCACCGTTGTGATGGCGGTAACCGCAAAGCGGCTGAGTGAAATCAGCGGTGCCTATGCTGCGGCAGCGGATCTTTTCGGCAAAGCGGGCACCTATTTTGCAGGGCGCGTGATGGACGCCGGCGATACCGCCCAGCTTGTGGCGGAATCCGCGGACTACAATGTGCCGACGGAAGGCGATTTTCTCGAAAAATTGAAGCGAATGAATGCCGATGAAGTACCCGATATGCTGGATAATATGATGAAAGGCCCCGACAAGGAGCAGTTCGACGGCATGCTGGGACGGTATCACACACTCATCAAAATACTGAAGGCGTGTGTACAGGTGATTTCAGAAGCCAATCCGGAAGCCGACCGAAAGGACATCGCGGTAGAATTGAGCGCGAGCACAGACATTTTTTCCTCCTCGGGCAGCAGGGACGCTTTCCGCGAATGCGCCGGGCAGCTTCTGCAAACCGCTCTTAAGATGAAGCGGGGAAGTACCGAACATCATGTAAAGCACAACTATGTAATCAGCAGAGCCGAGGAGTATGTGAAGCAGAACTTCTGCGATCCGAACATCACACTTATCACTGTTGCGAGTTTCGTACATATGAGTCCTGCACATTTCAGTACGGTGTTTTCGCAGACTGAGGGCAAATCGTTCATTTCCTATCTGACGGGGCTGAGGATCGAAAAAGCAAAAAAGCTTCTTGCCTCATCGGACAAGAAGCTTTCGGATATCGCGATGGAAATCGGATACAATGAGCCGAATTACTTCAGCCATGTTTTCCGGAAATCAGAAGGTTTGACGCCGAAGGAATACCGGAACCGTTTCTTTTCCGGTAATCAATAATTTCTTTGCTCCAGTATTTCGGGAGTGATGCTATGGTCAAAGGTAACCTCATCAACGAAGGTAAGCCGCTGCGGATGATTGCCGTCCTCCAGCGTCATGATGATGTTGGCCACGCGGGGACCGTGCAGGGGGTTGCATTCCGCCACAAAGCTGATATCGCCCGACAGCACCATATCCAAAGCGCGGCGGCATCCGTCGAAGGATACGATGGTCACATCCCTTCCCGGAACAAGCCCGGCATCCTCCAGTGCTTCGATGGCACCGAACGCCATGTTATCGTTTTCGGAATAAATCAAATCAAACTTGATACCCTGTGACAGGAGATCCTCTATGATCTCCTGCCCTTTTGCCTGCAGGAAATCACCCGCGTCCCGATATACGACATTCCAGTCGGGGTGGTTCAGGAGCGCTTCTTCCAGCGCGGCAGAGCGGCCCTTCTGCGCCGAGCAGCCGAGATTACCCTGCAGATGAACGATGTTGAGCGGCGCTTCGCCGAAATGTGACTCGATCCATGTTATTGCCGCGAGTCCCTCTTTCAGAAAATCGCTTCCGACCCAGCTGACATAAAGAGAAGGATCCTTCACATCAATCTGACGGTCTACGATGATTACCGGTATTCCGGCATTTTTTGCTTCCCCCAGAACCGTTTCCCATCCGATCTCGTTCGTGGGTGCCAGCACAATATAGTCTACATCCATCTGAATGAAATTGCGGATGGCAGTGATCTGGCGTTCCTGCTTGTTCTGCGCGTCATCGATAATCAAACGGAAACCGTTCTCCTCGGACAGCGCGTCGGTCATGCTTGCGGTATTGGCAAGCCGCCAGTCGCTTTCGGCGCCGACCTGTGAAAAACCCACAACAATCAGATCGTTTTGAGTCTCTGCTTGTCCGCCTACGCAGAAGACGAATGCCATAAGAAGCGCCGCAAGCAGAACGAGCATTTTGCCTGCGATTTCATGAAAAGATGATTTTCTCCTCATTATGTTTCCTCCTGATTCTCCGGCCGGAGCGTTTTCGGAAGCCGCAGGGAAACGGATGTGCCTTCTCCCTTTTTGCTGACAAAACACAGCCCATACTGCTGACCGCAGTACAAGCGGATCCGCTTGTGAACATTCACGAGTCCGAGCCCGGTATGTCTGTCCTGATAGATGCCCGCCTGCAGGGCGGAGACCTGCTCCTCATCCATTCCCGCACCGTTGTCGGAAACGGTCAGCAGGATATCACCGTTTGAATCCTCGCCGAAAATGCGGATAGAGCCCAAACCTCTGCGGTTTTTGATGCCGTGATACAGCGCGTTTTCGACCAACGGCTGCAAAATCAACTTTGGTACATAGTATTGCTTGAGCTCATCGGGCACTTGAATATCATACTTAAGAATATCGCTGTAGCGTATCTGTTGAATCTGCAGATAGCTGGTTACATGGCTGATTTCATTTTCCAGCGGAATAATATCCTTGCCCTTGCTTAGGGAAACACGGAAGAAGTCGGATAGACTGTTTACCATCGCAACGGCATCGTCTTCGCGTCCGCATTCCGCCAGGATGGCAATCGAATCAAGGGTGTTGTACAGAAAATGAGGATTGATCTGCGCCTGCAGCAGTTCCAACTCTGTCTTGTGAAGGGCACGTTCGTCGCGGATTTGCTTTTCAATCAGTGAGGAGATGCGGTCCGCCATTTCATCAAATCCCTTGTCCAGCAGGAGCAGCTCCTCCGTATCGGTTTCAAGCGGAAGCTTCGAAAAATCGCCTTCGCCGAAACGGGCGGCTTTTTCGGTCAGTGTCCGTATTGGCCCCGTGATTTTTCTGGAGACGAATACGGTGTAAATGATAATGCAGATTAATACGGCGATGATGCCGAAGGTTGTGATGATAACGGTGAGCACGGTACGCTTATGAAGGTGCTCTTCCAGTCGTACCATTTCGCGCACTTCTTCATCGAGATAATCATGCATGAAGGTTTCAATCAGCAGGGTAAGGCCGGTTTCGCCCCGGATGTTTCTCTCGAGCAGCTCCATACGGTCATCATAGCGCTTGGTTCCCGCAATCTCGACCATATAGTCTCTCAGGTTCCCGCACCAGTTGAGCATACTGCGGATGCGCCATTTGTTGTCGACGAGTGTCGTCGTCCTGTCCAGACGTTCCAGTACATCAACGGCATGCTCCAGCTCAGCCACCGGCAAGTTCTCTTCGGTGATTTCGCTGCGCGGGCGGATTACGAAGCTGTACATTTCACTGTCCAGCGTGTCCTTAAATTCCTTGTTGAAGTCCGTCGCGGTCTTGGCGTTTTCGAGCACCGCCGAATAATGGTTCGAGGTGTTTACCATCATGCAGATCAATATCACGATGGCCGTAAGGATGGCGGCGGAAAAGGGAAGCAGTATCCGGAGAATCTGCCGCCGGATGCCGGTAGTGTTTTTTACGGGCAGAAACCTGTGTTTCATAACCTTATCCTTTATCATCATAATGAAATGGAAACGGATGGTTTGACATAAGGCATTATACCATACTACCGTCGAACTCAACAAGAAGCGAGCTGTATTGTGATAAAAAATTATCAGAAAAATAAAAAAAGTTGAAGTTCCCGCGGAAATGATGAAAATGGGGGAGAAGGTTCAAAAATAATCATAAAAAAGTCAGAAAAAATGTGAATGAAATTTCATCCGTATCGGCTTACAATGATACCATACAATTACTCGGAAAGAGTAATCAAAAATAAGGAGGAAGAACCATGAAGAAATTTGTTGCATTGCTCCTCGCGTTCATCCTTGTCTGCTCTCTGGCGGTCGTTTCCGCTGTGGCAGAGGAAGGAAACCTGAAGGTCGGTATCGTCAACAATCCGCCTTCCGAGAGCGGTTACCGTGAAGCCAACGTAAAGGACTTTGAAAAGGTCTTCTGCGCTGAGAACGGCTACGATGTCATGAGCACCTACACCCTGAAGAACGACGAGCAGATCGCCGCCGCCGAGAACTACATCAACGCCGGCGTAGACCTCCTGCTCATCTCCGCTGCCGAGACCACCGGCTGGGATACCGTTCTGAAGCTTGCCAAGGATAACGGCGTTATGGTCTTCCTGTTCGACCGTATGATCGACTGCGATCCCGACCTGTACGAGGCCGCTGTTGTTTCCAACATGGCAAATGAAGGCGCGCTGGCCGTCGAATGGTTGCTGAGTCTCAACCTCCCCGAATACAACATCATCCACATCCAGGGCGCCATGGGCAGCGATGCTCAGGTCGGCCGTACCGGTGCCGTTGATGAGCAGGTCGCCGCGGGCAAGTTCAACCTGGTATATCAGCAGACCGCTACCTGGGATGAGACCACCGCGAAGCAGATCGTCGAATCCGTCATCAACAGCGGTGAAGACTTCAACATCATCTACGCCGAGAACGACGGCATGGCTCAGGGCGCGGTCGCGGCTCTGGACGCTGCCGGCATCACTCACGGCAAGGACGGCAAGGTCATCGTGATGAGCTTTGACTGCAACAAGTGGGCTCTGCGCGAAGTACTGGCCGGCAGATGGAATTACGACGGACAGTGCAGCCCCTTCCAGGCTCAGGTCATCGATGACATGGTGAAGACCCTGCTGGCCGGCGGTCAGATCGAAGGTCTGAACGAGCAGAAGCAGATCATCTCCGTGGAAACCTGCTTCGTCTGCGATACCATCACCGAGGCGGACATCGAAGCTTACGGTCTGGGCGACTGATCATCCAAAGTCAGGTTGATTAAGTAACATGGCGCGGTGCGGATATGTGGAGCTTCCTCCGCGTATCGGCACCGCGCTGCTTCGTGTAACCGGAGGAGAAGCGGCAGAGAAAAAATGCGGTTTGTCCTCTGCTTACATAAATAACGATGGATTCGGAGGGATCGCTTGATGGATAACGAGGTGTTGCTCCGGCTGCGGGGAATCTGCAAACAATTCCCGGGAGTCAAGGCGCTTCAAAATGTGGATTTCACCCTGCGCAGGGGAGAAATCCATGCCTTGATGGGAGAAAACGGCGCCGGCAAATCCACCCTGATCAAGGTGCTGACCGGCGTTCATCCCAAAGACGCGGGCAAGATCATTCTGGAGGGAAATGAAATCACCATTCATTCCCCGGAGCAGGCGCAGAATCAGGGAATCAGCACGGTCTATCAGGAAATCACGCTCTGCCCGAATCTGACCGTGGCTGAAAATATCTATATCGGACGGGATAAGCACGAAATTGTTCATTGGAACAAATTCTATCGCAATGCGGAGCAGCTTTTGGAAAGCCTTTCCATACCCGCCCACGCGAGGCAGCAGCTGGGAAGCTGTTCGCTTGCTGTCCAGCAGATGGTGGCTATTGCGCGTGCGGTCGATATGCAGTGCAAGGTGTTGATCCTCGATGAACCCACTTCTTCGCTCGACGACCATGAGGTGGAAATGCTGTTTTCCCTCATGCGCAGACTGCGGGACGAGGGAGTCGGGATCATCTTCGTGACGCACTTCCTGGATCAGGTCTACGCCGTGTCGGACCGCATTACCGTTTTGAGGAACGGTGAACTGGTCGGCGAATACGAAACTGCCAACCTCCCGATGCTCGAACTGGTGAGCAAAATGATGGGCAAGGAACTGGAGAACCTTTCCGGCATGTCCGGAAGAAGGGAACAGGCGGACCGCGGTGAGGAAGTACCGTTCTATACCGCCGAGAATCTCGGCAGTAAGGAAACGAACCCGTTCAGCTTCCGCACCTACACGGGTGAAGTAACGGGATTCACGGGTCTGCTCGGCTCGGGGCGCAGCGAGTGTGTGCGCGCGATATTCGGCGCGGACAAGATTACCGGCGGTCAGGTGACCGTAAAAGGAAAAAAGATAAAAACCACGAATCCCAAGTCGGCTATGAAAAACGGAATCGGATATCTGCCGGAGGACCGCAAGCGGGACGGCATCATCGCCGATCTTTCCGTAAGGGAGAATATCATCCTTGCCTGCCAGGTGATGAAAGGATTTTTCAAACCCTTCTCGCGCGCGGAAGCGGAAGCGTTCGCCGATGAGTATATCAAAGCATTGCAGATCAAAACCGCTTCACAGGATACCCCCGTGGGTTCGCTGTCCGGCGGAAATCAGCAGAAAGTCATTCTCGCGCGCTGGCTGCTTACGCATCCGCAGTATCTGATCCTCGATGAACCCACGCGCGGCATCGACATCGGAACAAAGACGGAGATACAGCGCCTTGTGCAAAAACTGGCGCAGGATGGCATGACGGTCACATTCATTTCATCGGAGATCGAGGAAATGCTGCGTATCTGCTCACGGCTCATCGTCATGCGCGATAAACATGTAGTCGGCGAACTGACCGGCGAAAAACTCAATCAGGGCGATATCATGAAGACGATCGCGGGAGGTGAACAGCAATGAGCAAACGCTCCGAAGGACGCTCCTATTCGTTCCTCCAGAGGAACTCGCAGCTTCTGATACCCGTCACGATATTGATCTTGCTGCTTTTGTTCAATGTTTTCCGCGATCCTTCCTATTTCGTCGTTTCCGTCAACATGAATAATGACGGAAACGCCACGCTGGCAGGCAATCTGATCAGCACCATTGTGGACGCTTCCGATTTGGTGATACTGGCTATCGGCATGACGCTGGTCACCGCTGCCTGCGGTGGACAGGATATCTCCATCGGTGCCTTGGGCACTATTGCTGCGGCAGTGTTCGCCCGTTCTTTGGGCTGGTTCAGCAGTATCGGTATCGGTCAGGTGCTGCTTGCGCTTTTGATCAGCTGCCTTGTGACCATGATGTTCTCCCTGTTCAACGGCGTTCTGGTCGCGGTATTCAAGATTCAGCCGATGATCGCGACGCTCATCCTATATACCTGCGGCCGCAGCATCGCGTACTGGATCGGTCAGATCGCGAACCTGTTCATCCCGGAAAACACGATAACCCCCATCATCGGCAAGGTAATCCCCGGTATCCCAATCCCGACGCCGATCCTTATCGTAGTGGCCGTCGGCATCCTGTTTGCGCTGCTTTTCAAGTTTACCAATCTGCGGCTGTATACGCAAACGGTCGGCATCAATGAAGGCGCGGCACGACTGAACGGAATCAGCGCCGTTGCGATCAAGCTCATCACCTTCGCGATCCTCGGTGTTTGCTGCGCGATCGCGGGTATGATAAATGTGTGCCGCATCGGCGGAAAGGTGACCTACAACACCCTCATGGACGGATTTGAGATGCGGGCGATACTCGCCGTGGCAATCGGCGGCAACAGTCTCGGCGGCGGCAAATACAAAATCGTCGGTTCGGTCCTCGGTGCGTTCGCGTATTGCCTGCTTTACAATACCCTGATCGCCATGAATATCCCCGCTACCCATATTATGGCGTATCAGGCCATTGTCATTTTCATTCTGGTCATTTTCAGCTCCGCGAAAGTGAAGGATGCGATCATCGTATACGGCAAAAAGGCCGCCGCGCTTTTCGCGTCCGGCAGCGGTAAATGCAGCGGATCCGGCCGTGAGAGGGGGAATGAAGCATGAAGATGTTGAAGAAGGATAACACACCCGGGCAGAAGAAAATCGCCCGTGAGCCCATTGCCAATTCCCAGCTGCTGTTCTTAATCGCCATCGGTATCTTTATCCTGCTTTACGGCGCGGGAATCCTTTTCTTCGGGAAGGACGGCTTCCTGAAGCCGCAGACATTCCTCACCATGCTCAACAACAACGCGGCGCTCATCATCATTGCGTGTGGTCTGACCATCGTGATGATCACCGGCGGCATCGATATTTCGGTCGGCGCCGTGATCGCGCTGGTCAGCATCGTCTGCGCGAAGTATCTGGAAGGCGGCGGAAGCATCGGCATCTCCATCTTGTTGGCGGTCGGCATCGGCCTCGCGTTCGGCATTTTCCAGGGCTTCCTGATCAGCTTTCTGGATATACAGCCGTTCATCATCACGCTGGCGGGTATGTTCCTGGCTCGCGGTCTGGTAACGGTGGTCTCCAAGGAAGGCATCAGCCTCAGCTCCTCCACGGCACCCGGATTCATGAAGCTCAAGGATTTCCGCATCCAGATCGACGCGCTCGGCTATGAGGAAGTGAAGCGTCTGGGCGGAAAGATCTTTACGCCGGGAAAACTGGAGGTTACGGTCATTTTTGCGCTCTTGATTCTGGTCATCGTTGCCCTCATGCTCAGAAAAAGCCGCCTCGGACGTCAATTCTACGCCATCGGCGGAAATCAGCAGAGCGCGCTCATGCTCGGCTGCAATGTCAGAATCGTCCGCTACCACGCCTACATCATCAGCGGTCTGTTGGCGGGCATCGCCGGATTTGTCAATCTGATGCACAAAGGCGCGGGCAATCCCACCATGGCGGCCGGAATGGAAATGGACGCCATCGCCGCATCCATCATCGGCGGCACCATGCTCTCCGGTGGCGTCGGCAATGTCTGGGGCACTCTGTTCGGTGTGCTCAATCTGAGCACCATCAAGAATATCGTGCAGGTATCCGGCATCAGCAACGGCGGCAAGGAGTGGTGGCAGAACATCACGACCGGCGGTATGCTCTGCATTTTCATCGTCATGCAAAGCATCATCCTTTTCGCTCGCGGCAAAAAGAGCAGGAAAAAAGAAAATCCGTCCACATTACCGCAAAAGTAGTGAATGGCAAAGGCCTGCTGTAATACCGATAAACTTACCGGGTGTACTTAACAAGCTCAAAAGCGCGGAGTAGGGATGCTCTGCTCACATGGATCGATGAGGACGCCTCACTGCGCTTCACGCTTTCCTGCTCTGAAGGTTCCGACAGAGATAAAGGAACTGCGCAGGAAGGAACAGGTATGAGTGAGGTCCACAAGCTGCACATCACCCTGCGTTCCAATATCGCGGAACAACAGAAAATGTGGGAGCGGCTTTGTGCCATGGACCGCAATGAATACCGGTCATTCACACAATATATCGTCTAAGCACTTAGTGCCTACTGCGACGGACAAACTCAAGCGTCGGCGGTTCCATCGGCTGATACGGCGGATCTGATCGCGCAGAAGACTGCGCAGGCCGTCGGAGACAGATTCGACAGAAGCTTTGGCACATTTCTGGCAGGATGTATGGCAGCTTCCGAACGCAGGAGTTATGTACCTGCCCGGGAAGAAAGCGGCAGTCAGACGGCACCGCCCGAAGCACAGCTTCGTGACGATGAAATCGACTGGGATTTTGTTGGCGGATAGTTGACCTATGGGGCGACAAAACCGTATCCCCGTGCACCTCGCAGAAAGCTGCTTTGCACCCCGGGGGATATGGTTTGTTGACCTCGAGTACCTGACTTCCAAACCCGCTTGCCGGAAATCAGGCGGTATTTGGAAACCGAAAAAAAGAAACGGGAACCCGGCAGAATGATGTCGGGTTCCTTTTTTATCAAGAAGGAGCTGTGGGGGTACAGCGACTTTCGGGAGCAAGTTTCGCCATGTATCACATCATCTTCGGAAATATGATACATGACCACTCGATGGGGGTCCCCCATACCCGTTTATCGCATTTACAATGCTGATTGGTTCGCTGTGCTCACAGCATGATTGGCATCATGAGGAGATGACATAGACGCCGGCTATGCTGTGAGTGAAACGAACCAATAAAGCGGGTATGGGGTGCTGACCCCATCAAGAGTTCCTGTCGGAATTTGCCGTAGGCAAATTGTCGGACAGGGATAATCTTGCTCTCATACGGCTGCCGAGGCGAAACTTGCTTTCGATTATGCCCACTTCCTGCGTATTCATTAAATCTTCGTCGGGGAAGCGTCCCATTGATCCTTCGCCGCCCGTATCGGTAAAAAAGTCGAGCTATCACATGGCTGGAAAGCAGCCACGCAATGACCAAATAGTGTAACCTGTAGCCAAGTAGGAGCCATGTTCGTGGCTGTTGTATACCTTCCGATTGAGGCTGCTGATGGTTCCGGGCGAGACTTTTGCGCCCCACAGCGCTTCCGAGATATCCTCCACCCGCCGCACGGACACACCCGCCGGGTACATCTCGATGAGCGCTTCCTCTACCGATTCTTCCCGGCGTTTATAGCGCTCGATGATGCCCGTTTCAAAGGGCGGCTTCGGCACCTTGGTGTCCACTGTCCCGGCCTTTGTTACCGGTTTCCTGTGATAATGTCCGGCTCGCGTATCGACCCGGTCATCCGTCCGCTCGTACCGGTGCGCCTGCGTGATCTCATCCGCTTCGGCATCCGGTAATTGATTGAGCGTCTTCTCTACCGACTCGCGCACCATTTCGCTCAACTGTGATTTGACTTCTTCCTCATTTAAGTGTATAATCTCTGCCATGGAAGTCCCTCCTGTGTGTTTTTTGTGTGCAAACAATATTCTACACCCTTGGGACTTCCTTTTTCAATTGTGCGAAAATATTATATGTTATCCTGGTCGCCGGATCATAACAGATTTCATGAATTCAAAACGACCTTCCGGTCAAACTACGAAAAAATCATCCCATGGCTTCGCCTGATCTGCTATGATGAATTGGTCAGCCATCGGTTTGTCACTCCGGATCATTTGGTTCAGGAAAGCATTTTTACCTCCGGCAGAAAGATCCTTGTCAACTTCGGCGACTGCGCGGCTGAGGTTGAGCAGGCCGTCGTCCCGCCCCGGGATGCGATTTGGTTCGATGCATAGATTACGCATCACTGCCCACAATGAAACATGCGGTTCATGATTGCGGTGCGGCCGAATACAGTATGAATTTTGTGCTTTTACATTTCATGTAAAATTTATAGCTTACCGCGTCAGTTAATCATGGTAAAATATCATCGCACATTACGATGTAAATCATAGAATTACCATAAAGTACAAAGACAGGAGAAAGTTATGAAGGATTTTTGGATAGGAGTCAACTATTGGGCTTCTCACGCGGGCACGGATATGTGGCGGCAATGGGACGAGAAAGTCGTGCGGACGGATTTTGCGTCGCTCAGAGAGCAGGGAGTACGGGTGCTGCGTGTATTCCCCAACTGGCGGGACTTCCAGCCGGTGACCGAAGCTTTCTCAGGGGGGCACAGATTCCGGGAATACAGGATGACGGACGACAGTCTGCCCGAGAATCCCTGGTATCTGTCGGAAGAGATGCTTTCGCATTTTCGGGATTTCTGCCGAATCGCAGAGGAACACGATCTTCGCCTGATCGTGGGACTGATGACCGGCTGGATGAGCGGACGACTGTTTATTCCGCCCGCATTGAACGGGAAAAATATATTCAGTGACCCTGACGCGCTGTATATGCAGCAATTGTTCATTCGTGGGTTCGTGTCCCGCATGAAAGGGGAGAATGCCATTCTGGCTTGGGATTTGGGTAACGAATGCAACTGTATGGATCAGGTGGAATCCCGCCGGACGGCAGCTAACTGGACAGCTGCCATTGCCAATGCCATCCGCGCTCAGGACACGAGCCGTCCCATCGTTTCCGGTATGCATTCCCTGACGATGGACGGCCCCTGGACGATGGCCGATCAGGGTCAATGGACGGATATCCTGACCACGCATCCTTATCCTTACTGGATAGAGTATGCCGATTTATCTCCGCAGGACACGCCGCGCACCCTGCTGCATGCGACTGCGCAGACACAGATATACAGCGATCTGGGCGGTAAACCCTGTCTGGTGGAGGAAATCGGCACCATGGGGCCTATGATATGCGGTGACGAAGCGGCAGCGGGCTTTTTGCGTGTCAACCTGTGGTCGGCGTGGGCTCACGGCTTTCCCGGTCTTTTGTGGTGGTGCGCCTTTGACCAGGATCATCTGAGTCAGGCGCCCTACGACTGGAACATGGTGGAACGGGAATTGGGTATGCTGCACCGTCCCGGCCAGCCCAAGGGTATCGCGAATGAATTTAAGGACTTTCAGGCCGCGCTGTCCGGTATGGGTCTGGACTTGTCTCCGGCGCTGAAGGACGGAGTATGTATCCTCTCCTGGGGGCAGGATCAGGTGGGCGTTGGCTATATGACCTATGTACTGGCTAAACAGGCGGGAATGACATTGGATTTTTGCTCCTGCGACATGCCTTTACCGGACAGCCCGCTGTACCTGCTGCCATCGGCCGGCGGCGGTGTGATGAGCAAGCGAACTTATGAAGCGCTCAAGCAGCGCGTGCGGGAGGGAGCCGCGCTGTATGTATCCCTAAATGACGGCATTCTGTCGGAATTCGAAGAATTGACAGGATTCCGGGTGATTCGTTCCTGCCGCAGGGAGGAACGGGGATGCGTGGGAGAGTTGGTCTATCACCGCCGGTATATTTATGAATTGGAAGAAAGCGACGGTGAAACACTGCTGCGGGATGAAGGCGGAAACATACTTCTGGGCAGACATACCTATGGGAAAGGTACCGTTTGGCTTATGAATGCTCCGCTGGAAGCATGTTTGCTGACCGAAAACGAAAATCCGGGCGCGGTGGATATTTATCGGAAATTGGCGGGCAACGCAAAGCCCCTGATGATTGACAATCCAAATGTGGGTATTACGCTGCACCCGGAAGCAGATGGGTATATTGCGGTACTGATCAATTATTCAGGTTCGAAACAGTCTGCCGGTATTCGGGTCAAGGGAAAAATGGAAATGATCCACGGCAACCCGGAAACGCTGCAGCCCTTCGAAGCGGCGGTAGTGCGTGTTCGATAAGATGAAATAGTATGCCGGAACAACAAACACGGTCCGGAATATAAAAAAGTCATCCATTTGGAAAGGAGTATCGCCGTGTCCATACTGTGCGATTTGACGAGATTTGTTGACCCAAGATAGGGCGTGGATAACAACGGGAATACGGTGATCGACCCGACAAGGCCCAACGCTTCGGTTAACCCAAGCCCGGATACCGCGCACGGCGGAGATTCCGGTTACTTTTCGGGACAGGATATCAGAGGTTTTTCCCAGATTCATGCCAGCGGCACCGGCTACGGCAAGTATGGTGAGTTCCTGATTTCTCCGCAGATCGGGCTGAACTGCGCTTTTGACGGCCATGATTCCGCTCCTTCGGATGAGTCGGCATCCTGTTACGAATACGCTGTCATGCTGGAACATTATGGTATACGCTGTTCGGTAACACCGTCTGAGCACAGTTCGATACAATGTCGGTTTCCTGAATGAAAAAGAAATGGATGCCCGTTTGAAGGATGCGAAATTTGTGATCGCGCCGAACATGTACGGACTGTCAACCGGAGTCATCCGGAAACTCCGCGATTATGTGGAGAAGGGTGGAACGCTCATTGACGACGGTTTGTTTGGCGCTATGAATCCCTATGGTCACAGGAACTGCGATGAAGCAAACAATTGACACCGGTGGTAGGATGATGATATATGCCGGGATTTCCGCGGGGGACGAGTTGCCTCACCGCATATTTGACAGCGCAACGGAAAAACAATGATAAATGGAGGAATACAGATGAAAAAAGTAGGTGTAGTATTGTGCGGATTAGGGTTCGGCGGGGCATTTGTGCCAATCTATCGCGATCATCCGAATGTGAAATTTCTCGGCATCTATGATACTGACAAAGATGAAATGAAACATACAGCGGAGTTTTTCGGTATCAAAAGACTGTACAACAGTTTTGAGGAGATTCTCAATGATACCGAGGTCGATGCTGTACATATCGTCACTCCGATCCCGAGCCATGAAGAACTGGCGGTACATGTGCTCGAAAGCGGCAGGCATTGTGCGTGTACCGTGCCGATGAGCATGACGCTCGACGGCATCCGCGAAATTGTGAAAGCGCAGAAGAAGAGCGGCAAAATATACATGCTCATGGAGACTACTCTATACACGCGCCAATTCATGTATGCAAAGGAATTGTACACGACCGGACAACTGGGCAGAATCCAACTGTTGAGAGGCTGCCATTATCAGGATATGGAAAACTGGCCGTCTTACTGGAACGGTCTTCCCCCGATGCACTACGGAACCCATGCCATCGGACCGATGGTCGGACTTTCCGGCTCCCGCATCCGCCGTGTTCATGCGTTCGGCAGCGGCACGATGAGAGAAGAACTCGTCAAACAGTACGGCAACCCGTTCCCCGTGGAAACGGCGATCTTTGCTTTTGACAACGGACTGAAAGGCGAAGCGACTCGCTCCCTGTTTGAAACGGCGCGTGTTTATCAGGAAGGTATGTTCGTTTACGGCAGCAAAAAGTCCTTTGAATGGGGCTTTG
>JAZLLT010000040.1:0-20830 GCA_045598325.1 Clostridia bacterium
GAACGCGCCGCCCGCCGGCAGAATGTAACTTCCGCACACAAGAGCGGTCCAGATTGCCAACCCGATGGGGCTGCTTTTCCATTTCGGCAGTTTTTCTTTCATGGCCATTACTTCTTCAACAGATGTCCTGCCGTTTCAGATTTGACGGACAAGCACGCGGTGCAGAGCGGTCTCACCGTCCGCGCCCGTATCGTCATAAACAGGGTTTCCGTCCTCCGTTCCGCGGTAAACAATGCCGTTCAGAGCCAGGATATCGTTCATTTTTATCAGTTCTTCCGCGCTTTTCACGGTAAGAACGATGTCATCATTCTCATAGCACGCGCCGATGGCATTGCCTCCGGCGATCTCTTTTATATGTCCGGGAATGCCTGCCCGCGCGGGAGAAACGGAAATCCAGTAGCACTGCTCCACGGTGCCGTCTTCATCCGCTTCCTCCATGAAAAGGACGCCGCCGTTGTTTCTGATGGACTTCGCCGAGCCGGTGTTGTCCGCATCACAGGTTATGAGGACGCGGCTGATGCCCAGTTCCGCGCACTTTTCGAGAGCGAGGGCGATCATCTTCGTGGCAATGCCTTTCCGTCTTTCGGAAGGGCGCACGCCGTCCCCGATGTGTCCGCCGAAAGGATAGAGGTTCCCGTTCAGATAGTGGCGTATGTTCACCGCGCCCACGAAAATATCTCTGTCCATGTCAAGACAGAAATACACGGAATCAGGCACGAGACCGCCGTCATGGGTTTTGACTTCCAGATGTTCCAGATAGAAATCGAAATCGCGGTAATCATTTTTGCGGATGACATAGGGCGAAAAATCCTGTTCAAACGCCAGCCATTCGCTCATCATGCCGGTCAGCTGCTCTTTGTATTCCGCGGTGAGTTTTACAAGTTTCAGGTTCATGTTTCCTCCGTGTGGATGTAAACGCGGTTCAGTCCGTCTTCCGTCTCAACGGGACCGAGATATTCCCAGCCGTAGCGCTCGTATAGACCTGTGTGGTTCGTCACGAGGTAAAGGGTGCTTATTCCCTTCCCCGCCATGTCTTTTGCTACATAGGCGATCAGTTCTCCCGCGATGCCGCGCCCGCGGTAGACTTCCTCCGTGCAGACCGCGCAGACATTGGGTGTAAGGTCTGTCCGCGGGTGGAAGTCGTTTTCAATGACGCCCATGCCGCCCGCAATGACATCGCCGTCAAGGCACAAATACCAGCAGGGCACAACCCCGGAAAGGGACGCCTCCATGCTTTCCCGGTAGACTTCCTCCGGGATCCCCCATTTTTCGCTAAACCATTTTGCCGCTCTCCCGGTGAGGTCGGGGCGATCCGATATTCTGACGATCACCATTTCCGATACAGAACCAATTCGGGGTCCGCGCCGTTTTCGCCGTAACTGCTGATGAGCACAAAGGCGGTGTCGGTCACCACACCGAAGCAGCGGTGCAGTCCGTCATCGAATTCACAGCCTGTCTGTGCGCCGAGGTAGATGCGGTCATCCTCAAGGAACTTCACCGTTTCGCCGCCCGGCAGTCTGTAAGGAAGGTTCACGAAACCGCCGACAAGCGGGACAAGCCCCTGCACGGGGATCATGCCCGGGAAGCCGATGGCGTTGATCTGTTCCGTCAGGTCAGATACCAGTTGGCTGTACGCTTCCTTTCCGCCGAGCGAAATGATTTTTTCAATGAAGCACTGTTTTCCGAAAGGACAGCCGCGGGAGGCTTCACAGCCTTTACAGCCGCGCGACATCCCGAATCCGCAGGCAGAACAGTCCGCTCCGCATTTTGCCGTCATATCAATCCCTCCTGCCGTTTTGTTTCATTATAGGAAGCCGCAATCCTTCTGTCAATGGCGCGTATGTGACATTTTTGTCATCGTCTCCTTGACAAAGGCGCTCCCTTGTGCTATCGTTTTACTATCAATTCCGAAAGGCGGATTTCTTATGAAAAAGATGCTTGCGCTCCTTTTGGCGCTCACCATGCTACCCGCCGCAGCGATCGCCGACGGTACGGTCATTCCCGATGTCACCATCAAGCAGTTCGAGATTCCCGACAACGAGGCGATGGCCTTCGCGCAGAAGATCAAAACCGGCTGGGTCCTCGGCAACACCTTCGACGCCTACGATAACGGTTGGATGCGAAACGATCCCCTCGCCGCCGAAACCTACTGGGGCAATGTCAAGACCACCGAGGCGCTCATCGACACCGTGAACAAGGCGGGCTTCAACGCCATCCGCATCCCCGTGTCCTGGCACGACCATGTGGACGAGAACTTCACGGTCAACGAAGTGTGGATGAACCGCGTGAAAGAAGTCGCCTTATGGGCACTCGACCGTGGGATGTATGTCATCATCAATGTGCACCACGACAATGCGCAAAATATGGCGGAGTTCGGCTCGAAGAAGAAACTCGATGCCTGTTTCTATCCCGATTCCGAGCACTATGAGCAGTCCGCGAAGTACCTGACCGCGATCTGGTCCCAGATGGCGGAGGCGTTCAGGGACTGCGACGAGCATCTGATCCTCGAAAGCATGAACGAGCCGCGTCTGACCGGCACCAACTACGAGTGGAGTTGGAACAAGAGTTCCAAGGAGTGCCTTGACGCCATGGACTGCATCAACCGTCTCAACCAGTTGTTTGTGGACACCGTGCGCGCCACCGGCGGCAATAACGCCACCCGCTATCTCATGGTGCCTTCCTATGACGCCAACCCCGAATATGCCTGCAGTGAATATTTCAAGTTCCCCGTAGATACGGGCGAAGTGAGCCATATCATTTTGGAAGCGCACGCCTACACGCCCTACAATTTTGCTCTGAACACCACCGGCACCGATCAGTTCTCCATCAGCAATTCCAAGGACAAGAGCGAAATCGGCATGTTCATGAACAACCTCTACAACAACTATACTGCCAAGGGCATCCCCGTATTCATCGATGAATACGGCGCCGTCAACAAGAACAATCCCCAGCAGCGTGTGGATTTCGCCGCCTACTACATTGCCTCCGCCCGTGCCCGCGGCATCGGCTGCTTCTGGTGGGACAACGGCGCGTTCGCCGGAAATGGAGAGAATTTCGGTCTGATCGAGCGCAAGACAAGTGTATGGATGTTCAAGGATGTTGTGGACGCCATTACGAAATACTCCGAATAACGGTTATGATGATCCCCGCCTTCCACGGAAGGCGGGGATTTTTTCAGTTCACGGCAAAAATCACATCCGAGCGGCTTTCGAGCCACCTCTCGGCGATCATGCAGAGCAGTTTGTCGTCTTCTCTTTCGGATTCTGAAATGTCTTTTGCCAGTTCGTGGGTGAGTTCCAATAGTGCCGTGTCGCCGCTCACCGAAGGACTCAGACCCGAAATGGCACCCGACTGTCGTGTGCCGAACAGGTCGCCCGGACCGCGCAGTTCCATATCCTTTTCCGCGATGACGAAGCCGTCATTGGTTTTGGTGAGGATAGAGAGTTTCTCCGTGCCGCTTGACATCAGGAAGCACCACGCCTCGTCCGTCCCTCGCCCCACACGCCCGCGCAGCTGGTGCAGTTGTGCAAGCCCGAAACGCTCGGCGTTCTCCACCACCATCACGGTGGCGTTGGGCACATTGATGCCCACCTCGATGACCGTGGTCGAGACAAGGACCGCCGTCTCGCCGCTCCGGAACGCTTCAAGAGCGGCTTCCTTTTCCGTGTCGGTCATCTTGCCGTGCACGAGCGTGACGCCCGTACCGGCCAGCGGACCCGTCATGAGTGACTCGGAAAGTCCTTCCGCGGAGAGGGCCTCCACGGTCTCGCTGTCCTCCACCAGCGGACAGACGAAATACGCCTGCCTGCCGCGTCTGATTTCATCCAGAATGAAACCGTACATGGCGTCCCGCTTGTTTTCGCGAACGATGCGCGTTTTGACCGCTTTGCGTCCGGGCGGCAGTTCGTCGATGACAGAGATATCGAGGTCGCCGAACAGGATGAGCGACAAGGTGCGCGGGATGGGCGTCGCGCTCATGACAAGGACATTCGTTTTCGCGCCCTTCTCCCCCAGCGCCGTCCGCTGACGGACGCCGAACCGGTGCTGTTCATCCGTGACGGCGAGCGCAAGGTTTCTGTACTCCACGCCTTTGCTGATGAGGGCGTGGGTGCCGAACACCGCCTGCCATTCACCGCTTTGAAGATTTGCAAGGGCTTCCTTCCGCTCTTTCGCGGTCATGGAGCCGATGAGCAGACCGCATTTGACACCGAGGGGCTCCAGCACCTCTTTGGCGCTTTCGTAGTGCTGACGAGCAAGGATCTCCGTGGGCGCCATCATGGCGCTCTGGAAGCCGCTTTTCGCCGTCATGTAGATGGCCCCGAAGGCAACCGCAGTCTTTCCGCAACCCACATCGCCCTGCACGAGCCGCGCCATGGCGGAGGGTGAAGCCATATCCGCGCCGATTTCGCCAAGCACCCGCTTCTGCGCGTTCGTCAGGGGGAAGCAGAGGGAATCCGTGTAGGTTTTGAGCGTTTTGCTCTCCCATGCGATCGCTTCGCCCGCGCCCTTTTCGCGGCGCATTTTGCGGGCGGAGATCATGAACAGAAGCATGTCCTCGAAAGAGAAGCGGTACACCGCTTTTTCGAGGGTCTCCATGTCCGTTGGAAAATGGATCTGCCACAGGGCGTCCCGCCGCGGAAGCAGATGATACTCCTTTATCAGCCTTTCCGGCAGGATATCCGTTTCGTCCAGTTCCCGGAGCGCAGCTTTCATGAGATCCCGCATAAGTTTCCCCGGGACTCCGGGGATGGGCTTGTAGGCGGGCTCAATGATCTTTTCCGTGACGATGCGGGGACAGATGAGGCTCCTGCGCCCGTTTTTCTCCTCCACGCGCCCGAAGACCGTGAGCATCTGCGCGTCCCACAGTTTCCGGTACATCCACGGGGCATTGAACCAGACGGCGCCGATCTTGCCGCTGTCGTCATACAAAACGGCACGCGTGATCATTCTGCCATGAACGCGTGCCTGTGTGGGACGCCCGCTCACGCGCACATCGAAGGCGCCTTCCTCGCCGGGAGCGCACGCCGCGATGGGCTTTGAACGGGTATAGTCCATATATTTGCACGGGAAATACGCGAGCAGCTGCTCGTCCGTGCCGATGCCTCTTTCCGCGAGCGCTTCTCTGCGCTTGGGACCGAGGCCTTTGAAAGAATTCAGAATATCGGACATTATTCGACGGAGATGAGGTAATAGTACAGGGGCTGACCGCCGTTCTGCAGGTCGGCTTCGCAGTCGGGATACTTTGCCGCGATGCGTTCAAGCAGCGCCGACGCGCTTTCCTCGGAAATATCCTTGCCGTAATAGACGGTGATGATGCCGCTGTCTTCCGTGACCATGCCACCCAGCAGATCCATGGCGACATCGTCTACATTGGTGCCCAGGACGCTTATCTTGTTGTCGACCATGCCCATGATATCGCCTTCGTGGATCTCCATGTCGTCAAACATGGTATCGCGCACGGAATAGGTGATGGAAGCGGTATGGACCCGCTCCGCCGCCTCTTTCATGAAGGTCTCATTCTCCTCTGGCTCGACTTCGGGATCGAACGCCAGAGCCGCGGAAATGCCCATGGGAACGGACTTGGTAGGCAGGACGAACACCTTTGCTTCGGTGAGAGATGCCGCCTGCTGGGCAGCGAGGATGATGTTGCCGTTATTGGGCAGCACGAACACATTGTCCGCGTTGGCTTCTTCAATGGCTTTTTGCAGATCCTCAGCGCAGGGGTTCATCGTCTGTCCGCCGTCCACGACCACATCCACCATGATGCTCTTGAACAGTTCGGTCAGACCTTCACCCAGCGTGACCGCCACAAGACCGTACTTCTTGCGCTCGGCTTTGGCTGCTTCCGCCGCCGCTGCTTCTTCCCGCTTGCGCAGCACCTCACGGTGCTCCTCAAGCATGTTATCTATTTTGATATTGTCGATCTCGCCCAGTTCCAGCGCCATCTGAAGCGCCTTTCCGGGATCATTGGTATGCACATGGACCTTGACCACAGTCAGGTCGCTCACCACGAACACGCAGTCGCCGATGCGCTCGAGGCGCTTGCGCAGGCGGTTCACGGCGGCGTTGGTCAGTTCCTCCTTGGGACGGGAAACGATGAATTCGGTACAGTAACCGAAGTTGATCTCTTCAAGAGAACCATGGTCATCCACGAATTCCGCGCCTTCGCCGAACACGGCGCTGTCATCGGGCGCGTCGATGAGGTTGCCGGTCAACGCGGAATAGAGACCGGTATAGATCACGGTGAGTCCCTTTCCGCCGCTGTCCACAACGCCTGCCTGCTTGAGAACGGGAAGCATATCGGGCGTGCGTTTCAGGATCTCTTCGCCGCTTTTCAGAACGAGACCGAACAGTTCATCCACATCTTCGGTTTTATTTGCGGATCTCTCCGCCTCTTCCGCCATTGCGCGGGCAACGGTCAGGATGGTGCCTTCCTTGGGCTTCATGACCGCCTTGTACGCGGTGGCCGCGCCGGCTTTGAACGCTTCGGCGAGGAGCGGGACATCGATTTCATCGTGTCCGTCAATGGCGGACGCGAAGCCTCTCAGAATCTGACTCAGAATGACCCCGCTGTTTCCGCGGGCGCCCCTCAGGGCACCGCGTGCTGCCAGCGCGGCTACTTCTGCGGCGGACACGATATGGCTCTGCGCCAGATCCTTCACCGCCGCGTTCATCGTCTGAGACATATTCGTGCCGGTATCGCCGTCCGGCACCGGAAATACATTGAGGCGATCCACTTCCGCACGGTTCGCATTGAGCAATGCGCTGCCGGCGACAAGCATATCGCGCAACATAAGTCCGTCAATGGTCTTTAAGCCCATTTCCAAAAACCTCCGCATCCTGCCCGCAAATCGCGGTCAGGGGGTAATCAGACGCGGATATCCTCCACGGTAACATTGATGTTATTTACGGTGGCACCGGTCAGGTACTCGATTTTATACTTGACGGTGTCGATGAGCGTTTCGGCAACGGCGCCGATGGAGATGCCGTATTCGACGATGATGTACATATCCACATCCACATGGTTCTTTTTGTCGATATGGATGATGACGCCGCGTCCGATGTTGTCAAGACCCAGCAATTCCACCAGTCCGTCCGTGGCGCGTTTTGCCGCCATGCCGACGATGCCGTAACATTCCAGAGCGGAATAGCCCGCAATTTTGAGGATCACCTCTTCGTTTACAGTGATCTTTCCGAGCGCCGTATTGAATTTGCAGTCCATTTCTCACACTCCCGTTCCGGTAAACACACAATTACAGTTTATTATAACACACTTCTTATTAAAATGCAAGCCGTCAGTTTTTGAGGCTCTGCAGGGGCGCGGGGATGCGTCCGCCGCGGGAAATGAAATCCACGGAAGAGAAGGGATGCAGAGCGATGACGGGCGCGTGTCCGAGCAGACCGCCGAATTCCACATTGTCCCCCACCTTCGCGCCCGGCGCGGGAATGACGCGCACGGCGGTGGTCTTGTTATTGACCATGCCGATGGCGGCTTCATCCGCGATGATGGCGGAAATGGTGGACGCGTCTGTGTCTCCGGGCACGGCGATCATGTCGAGCCCCACCGAGCACACGCAGGTCATGGCTTCCAGTTTATCGAGGCACAGCGCGCCGCTTTCGGCTGCCTTGATCATGCCGATATCCTCGGACACGGGAATAAACGCGCCGGAAAGTCCGCCCACATGGGAGGACGCCATGACGCCGCCTTTTTTGACCGCGTCATTGAGGAGCGCCAGCGCCGCGGTGGTGCCGTGGGTGCCGCAGACTTCAAGGCCCATCTCTTCCAGGATCTGCGCCACGCTGTCGCCAACAGCGGGCGTGGGCGCCAGAGAGAGGTCCACGATGCCGAAGGGTACGCCGAGGCGTCCGGATGCTTCCATCGCCACCAGTTGTCCCACGCGGGTGATGGAGAAGGCGGTGCGCTTGATGGTCTCCGCCACCTCGTCAAAGGGTTTTCCCTTTACCTGCTCCAGCGCGCTCTTGACCACGCCGGGGCCGGAAACGCCCACATTGATGGCGCAGTCGCCCTCGCCGGGACCGTGGAACGCGCCCGCCATGAAGGGATTGTCTTCGACGGCGTTGCAGAATACGACCAGTTTCGCGCAGCCCAGTCCGTCTTTGTCCTTTGTTTTTTCGGCGGTCTGCTTGACGACCTCGCCCATCAGTTTCACCGCATCCATATTGATACCGGCGCGGGTTGAGCCGATATTGACGGAAGAGCAGAGGAAATCGGTTTCGGAAAGTACCTCGGGGATGCTCTCGATGACGGCGCGGTCCGTACGGGTCATGCCTTTCTGCACGAGGGCGGAATAGCCGCCGATGAAGTTGACGCCGACCTCCTTCGCCGCCCGGTCCAGCGTGCGCGCAAGGCGCGCGGGCTCACGCATGCCGCCTGCCACCAGAGCGGCGGGCGTTACGGAAATGCGCTTGTTGACGATGGGCACGCCGAAGTCCCTTTCGATCTCCTCTCCCACACGGACCAGCCTGCCCGCGACATGGGTGATGTGGTCGTAGACCTTCTCGCACATGCGCTCATCGCTGTCGGACACGCAGCCGAACAGCGAAATGCCCATGGTGATGGTGCGCACATCCAGTTTTTGTTTGTCAATCATTTTGAGGGCGGAAAGCACCTCGGTAGTCGTTGCCATAGATGCCTCCTCAGATACGGTACATGGAGTCGAAGATCTCACTTCTCTGAACGCGGATCTGCACGCCCATCTCGTCGCCCAGCGCGGTCAGTTCATCGGAAAGGCACTCAAAACGGCACTCATCGGAACTGATGTCCGCCACCAGTACCATGGTGAAATAACCTGAAATGATGGTCTGGGAAATGTCCAGAATATTTGCATCATTATTATAAAGTACATTGCTGACGCGGGCAATGATGCCCTTGCGGTCGAGACCCAGCACGCTGACAACTGCTTTTTTCATCTGATCCATAGTATCACATCTCCTTTACGGTAAAATTGTAATGCGTAGCAAGTGAAGATTCAACGAATTTTCAGTATCTTTACATCCGGAAAGTAAAAAAATGGGAAACACTCTTGATTATGGGGACAGTATCTGTTATAATAACCGCTGTTTGAATGTCATCTACTCCACAAGGAGGTGTTACTAGTGGGAAAATTCTGTGAAATCTGCGGAAAGGGAATCGTGCATGGCAACAATGTCAGCCATTCCAATCGCAAGACTCGCCGTATCTGGGCTCCGAACACCCAGAAGGTTCATGTAGTTGTGAACGGCAAAGTCGAGCGCAAATCCGTTTGCACTCGCTGCCTGCGCAGCGGTAAGGTTGAGCGCGCAATCTGATTTCAAACTCGATCTAAAAACAAGACGCACAAAATCGTGCGTCTTGTTTTTTTGTCAATATTCGCCCATGTCGATGACGGGCTTCACGATACCGGCATAGTCGTGGGCCTTTCCCGGGAAGTTCTCCGGATTGATGGCGTGATGGATGTTGTACAGGATGCCATTCTCCCCTGCCCGGTCATCTAAATGTTCTTCGTCGATATGGACATTCACGACTTCAAGGCAGATCATCACATGATCGTCACCGGGCACGATCTCCTTTTCCCACGCCTTTTTGCACTCCAGATTCATGAAGCACTCGCGCACCAAAGGCGCGTTGACCTTTTCCGCGGGTTCCGCGGTCAGACCCGATTCCGTGATCTCATCCGTTTCCCAGCCGTTGTTCCGTATGGTCGCCATGGCTTTTTCGTAATCATCGCGGGAGAAGAAGTTGATGACCGCGTCCCCGTTTTCCGCAAGCGTCCGGTACAGGTGTCCGTTTTTGTTGACGCTCGAAAGCACGGCGAAGTAGTGCTTCGCTTGGCCCGCCGTGGTGAAGCAGCACCAGGACTGCATGCAGGCGTTGTTCTTCCCGTTGGATTTATAGGAAGTGACCAGGCACATCGGCACCGGGATTGAAGTCACGAATTCGAGCCAGTTGAAGCCCCAATTTTCCAGAGCCTTCATATTCTCCGGCGTTTCATAATAAGTGTGTTTCATATCGGCGTCTCCGATCATTCCGCGTCTCCGATCATTCCGCGTCCCTGCATTCTCATTCTGTCATGTTATCGTGATTTTTCACTCTTCTCTTGAGCAGAACGAAGCCGACCGCGATGATGATGGCCAGTTGTACGATGCCGCCCGCCGAGTAGATGAGGTTTGCCCGTTCCGGGAACCAGGCCAGGTGCAGGACGAGGCAAATGCCCCATACCGTAAGGCTGAAGCAGCCGATTGCCCAGTACGGCATATGCCACGAGGAAAACGCCGCGCCGAGGATGGCGAAGGTGACGGGCAGGGCGAATACGAAACTCAGGTAGTTCCCATCAAATTCGGGCAGCAGCAAAAGCAGGAGCATAAACACGACGATGGCACTGATCCACACGATACAGGTGATGGTGAGCAGCACGACCGTGCGGGCCGCCGTGTTGAAGATGCCCTTTTCTTTTTTGGTTTCGGGTGTTCCGACCAGATTGTCAAGCGTCACACCGTAGAGCGCGGCAAGGTCCATGAGCGCGGAAAGATCGGGCACGCCGTCGCCCCGCTCCCACTTGGAAATGGTCTTGTCGGAGTAATTGAGTTTCTCTCCGACCTCTGCCTGTGTCAGTTTTTTCTCGCGGCGCAAGCGGATCAGGTTATCTTTGAGCGTTTCACGCCAGTTGTTATTTTCCATAGTCCACCTCGGATCATCACTCTCCCGTGGGTAGAATCGCGATTTTTATCGGTCTACTCACAATGGAACAACTCTATTTTACCCGAAAAAGCGCAAAAAATCAAGCATTTTCTCTCCCGCGAGGATAATCGGCGTTTTCCGAATCGTAGAGAACGGAAGACCGCTTATAGGGTGACAGACCCGGCAAGGCGGTTTACAATGGGTGCGTGAAAGGGCGGGCGATTCGTTTTCCAATTCCGCGTGCCGCCTCGTTCCATTTAAATGAAGCATATGGGGCAAACGGACATACATTCTTATCCGACGGTCCATTCGCACAGTCGGTGAATACCGCATCCCCCACCGTTACCCCAAGGAGGCAAAATGAACTACATTATCAGTTGTGAATCCACCGTTGATTTGAAATTCGAATATCTGATAAATCGCGGCATTTCCGTTCTGCGCTACGGTTACTGCATAGACGGCGAACTTTTTGACGATCCGATGGGCGAAGGAAACGCCATGAACGCCTTTTACGAGGCACAGAAACGCGGGGCGAAAATCACCACTTCGCAGATCAACGAAACGGTTTACCGCGAATACTTTGAATCGCTTTTGAAGGAAGGAGATGTGCTCCACATCGCCTTCGGCTCGGGCATGTCCGGAAGCGTGAACAATGCTTTCCGCGCGGCGGAGGAATTGAACGGCTCACACGAAAACAAGGTCTATGTGGTGGATTCCTTCTGTTCTTCCTCGGGTTACGGGATGCTGACCGACATTTCCGCGGATTTGCGGGACGCGGGAAATAACATCACGGAAGTCTACGATGAAATGGTCTGTCTCGGAAAGCGCATCGAGCACCGCTTCTTCTGCACGGATCTGACCTTCTTCCGCAAAAGCGGCCGCGTGTCAGGTCCCGCCGCGGCGGTCGCCTCCATCCTCAACATCTGCCCGCTCATGAAACTGGACAACAGCGGAAAAATCGTTGCATACGAAAAAATCCGCGGCAAAAAGAATGCCGCGCAACGCATTGCCGACGACATGGCATCTCTCGCGGAAGGCGGACGAGATTATGACGGCAAGTGCTACATCTGCCATTCGGACTGCGCAGACTACGCGGAGATACTCAAAAAAGCCGTACTTGACGGCTTTCGGAACATCAAAGAGATCACGATCTGCGACATCGGTCCCGTCATCGCTTCCCACAGCGGGCCCGGCACCGTCGCCGTGTTCTATGTAGGAAAAGAAGAGCGCGCCTGAATCAGCGCACCCTCCCCTCCCGTACGGCTTTGGCAAGAGAGATCATGCGGTCCAGCCGCTTTTCGAAGAAATATCGGAAAGCCGCGCAGTAGCGGTTTTTGCCGAGGAGGTCTCCCCCCGTCATCTCCCGGTCACGGCGGCATCCGCCGCGGCAAATGCCGCAATACGGACAGACACGGCAGTCTTCGGGAACAGACAGAGAAGACGCAACAAACGCCTCCGCCTTCTCCGAACTCATAAGCGCCGCGATGCCCGCGGAGTTGATGTTGCCAAGACACCATTCATCCAGCACATAGAAGTCGCAGGGGTACACGCTGCCGTCGCTTTCGACCGTCAGAATGGGCGTGCAGCGTCCGCTCATCCCGCAGCTTTCGGGACCTCTGCCCAGAAGCATGCCGATATAGTTATCAAAGGTGCGCACGGACACATAGTGCCCGGAAAGCGCATCTTTTTCATACAAATCGTAGGTTTTGACGAGGAACTCCCCGAAGGAAATGGGGTCGGGCGCGTAGGCGCCGCTTTCACCGAAATCGTCGATGCAGCGGATGAACTGGAGGTAGCCGAAGGGACGCAGAGCGCGGTAGAGTTCTTCGGCTCGGTCCGCATTTGCTTTAGACACCACGCAGAGGATGTTGAAGTCCACGCCGTATTTTTTGAGGAACGCCGTGCTTTGTATGACACGGCCATAGGTCCCCTCTCCCGCCGTGTCCACGCGGCAGGCATTGTGCGATTCTTCGTCTCCGTCAATAGACAGACCCACAAGAAAATGGTTCTTTTTGAGAAACGCGCACCACTTCTCACCCAGCAGCAGCCCGTTGGTCTGGATGGCGTTTTGAGTCCTGCGGCGGGCGCCGTAGCGGTTTTCCAGTTCAATCAACTTTTCGAAAAACGGAAGTCCCGCGAGGGTGGGCTCGCCGCCCTGAAACATGAAACTCACGCTGTCCGCCGCGGCATACGCCCTGCGCACCAGATTTTCCAGTGTCCCTTCGCTCATGACAGGGCGCACCTTTTCCGCGCGGCTGTTCATCACATCCGCGTAGAAACAATATCTGCACCGCATCTGACAGGCACCCGACGCGGGTTTGATCAATAAAGTCAACTGTTTCATATTCTCCTCCGGACGGTGAAAGGATAGCAGAGTTTTCTTCTCTTGTCAAGTGTCCCCGTTTATGCTATAATATAGTAGGATTATTATGTACGGAGATAGATTATGTCACTTGCAAAAGAACATTTCCGCGCGCTCATCGAAAGCAAACCACTGCCCGAGCAGATGGATGCCCTCGATGCCGCCGCGACCCTGAAACAACTCATCGGCGACACGCAGCAGCTGACGCTTTCCCAACTCCCTTCCGCCAACGCGCGGCAGTTGGGCAGTATCCTGTTCTCTCACGAGGCGGGGTTCATCTCCGCCTTCTCAACGGTAAATGAACCGAAAGTCATCAGGAAAAAAGGCAGCGGCGTAAAAAGCCTCAATTTCCTGTTCATCATGCTCGCACTGCTCACGGCTGTCGGCGCGTTCTGCATGGTCTGGCAGGCGGATCTGTATCTGTGGGCGCTGTTCATCGGCGTGAGCGCTCTGCTTTCGGGCGCCGCCTATTTCGCGCCCCGCAGAGATGACGCGCCCGCGGTCAGGCAGAGCATCGACATGAAAGCCCTGACTTCCCTGACCGAGCGGCGCATGGAAGCCATCGACCGGGATCTGGACGCGTTTTTGTCCATTCCCACGGAAGGCTCCGGCGATGATGACGCCATCGTGCAGATCATCTCTCTGGCCGTCGCCATGAAAAAGCAGGACCCCGAGAGCGTGCCCGACGAACTGATGACTGCCATCACCACGCTGTCCATCTCTCGCGGCTACGATTTCATCGACTGTACCGAGGAGACGGAAGCGTTCTTCGACACGATGCCCACCAAGCGGGAAAGCCGCACCATCGTCCCCGCCGTACTGAAGGACGGCGCTCTCATCGCCCGCGGCATGGCGATCGTCAAAATCGACCCAAACGAAGAGGTTGAATAAATGCGTTATATCGGTATCGACATCGGCGACGGCGAAAGCGCTGTCGCGCTGCTGGAAGAAAACAGCGTCATAGAGCCCGTCATTCAGCCGATTGACGTGCGCGGAAGCCTTATTTCCGTGGTCGGCATGTGCGGAAACGACATCCGCATCGGTGAAAACGCCCTGCTGGACCGGAAAGTGCTGCATCTGCGCAGCCGCTTCAAGAGCCGCTTCCTGACCGCACTGGAATCGGAAATGGACATCGAGCGCTTCGCGAGCGGCCTTAAGCAGGAACTGCTCAAGGACGCCCCGGATCTGTTCGACGACACCTATGTGACCGTCGGCTGTCCCGCAGGCTGGAAACCCCGCGACCGCGAGCGCTATAAAGACATCATGGCAAAAGCGGGCTTTGACAATGTGCACATCGTGAGCGAATCCCGCGCGGCGTTCTTTTACGCCCGCTACGCCCATGGGCTCAATGTCTCCCCAGAACTGCTCCGCAAGACCACTCTTGTCATCGACATCGGTTCTTCCACCACGGACTTTGCCTACATCATCAACGGACGCGAGTCCGATGTGGGCACTTTCGGCGATGTGGCGCTGGGCGGTGGACTCATCGAGCAGTGCATGCTGGAAAAAGCGGTCCACAAGAGTCCCAACCGGGAAGCGCTGGAGGATGTGTTCAAAGAGTCTCCTTCGTGGAAAAACCGCTGCGAGATCGTGGCAAGAAGGCTGAAGGAGCAGTATTTCCTCGATGAAGAAAAATGGCTGACCACGCCCTGCGTCGCCAGCGAAATGATTTATTACGATGAGCCGGTGAAGATCCGCTTCGAACTGAGCGATGAAATCGTTTCCGACATCATCTCCACGCCCATGAAGGAACTGGGCGGCGCAACCTTCCAGGAGTGTCTCTCCGACCTCATGCGCCATGCGGTGGCGGCGACCAAAGACGATCCGCCCAAACTCATCATTCTGACCGGCGGCGCGTCCCGCATGCGTTTCTTCCGGGAAGCCTGCGCCGCGGCTTTCGCTGACGCGGAAGTCGTCATCTGCCCCGAACCCGAATATTCCATCGCCAAAGGGCTTGCCTATGCCGCGCGCATCGACAAGCGCCTCGAGGATTTCCACACGGATATTCTACAGTATTTTGAAAGCGGTGACATCCGCGCGAAGGTCAACGATTCGCTGGAATGGCTCACCGTTCCCATGGCGAGCGTGCTTTCCGGCAGGATCGTCTCCGATGTAGTGCTGGATGTGATGGAACGGTGGAAACAGGGCGAAATCAAGACCATCGCGGACATGGACACCCCCATCGTTCAGGGAACGGACAGGCTGCTGCGTGATCTCGACGAAATCGAAGAACTGCAGCCCGTGGTGCGGGAATGGTGCCGGAAACTGTTCCTGACCCTGCAGCCCGAAATTGATGAGATCTGCCGCAGACACAATGTGGACCGCAGCAGCATGACGCTCTCCGCCGTCCATTCCATGAACGGGCTGGAAAGCATGAACATCTGTCTGGAAGGCCGCTTCGTGTCCACTGTTACCTGCCTCATCACCGGCGCGGTATCCGCCTCCCTGTGCAGCGGCACGGGCATCGCGCTCATCAGTGAAGGTCCCGTGGGCATCATCATCGGCGCCATCATCGGCATCGCCATCGGATACCTCGGCAAGAAAGCCGTGGATACGAAAGTGCGCGGCGCAGAACTGCCGGGCGCGATGCGGAAGGTCATCGGCTGGTCCTTAAAGAAAAACCTTTCGTCTGCAAGGCAGCGAAAGGCGATTGAGGACGAACTGGTCAAGACCATGAACGCGGGCGATTTCCTGACCCAACTGGTGGACGATGTGACGATCTCGCTGGAAAGTCAGATCCGCGAAATGGCACGGTCCGTGGAAATGCCCATCGTACAGTGAAATCAGATTTCTTTGCGGCGCCGGGAGATGCTTCCCGGTGCCGATGTTATTATTTTGGTGAGCATGGAAGCGGCAAAGATACCGAGCGCCATGGCACCCGCCACACTCAGGCAGTAGGTTCCCCGTTCCGCAAAACGGGCGATGTCACCTGAGAGAAGCCCGACGAAACTGTGGTACAGCGCGCCGCCGGGCACCATGGGGATGTTGACGGGCACAATGAAGGCTGTCACGGGCACTTTGATGAGACGCGCCATCAGTTCGCTGTACAGACCGGAAAATGCCGCCGCGCACGCGCAGGCATAGAATTCGCGCACGCCGTAATATTTCGCGAGCAGGAAAACAAGCCAGGTCAGAGCAGCGCCGAGCGCCGTGTAGAACAGTTTCTTGGTACGCATCCCGTAGATGAGACCAAAGCCCACCGCGCTGAACGAAGCGTACAGAACGGGCAAAATCCATGTTTTCATCATAGGATCACCGCCTTACACCAACGCGTAGCGCGCCAGCAGTATCTGCACGGACGCCGCGCCCACCGAGATGGCGACTGCCAAAAAGAGGGCTTCGCTGATATGCATCATGCCCGCCTGAATGTCGCCCGATATGAAATCGCGGATGCCGTTGAGCAGTTCCACGCCGGGCACCAGCACCATGACGGCGCCGATGATGATGATATCCGCGTTTACGCCGAAGCCGAAGTGCACCAGCAGTATCGCGGCAAGCGAGGCAAACGCGCTGCAAAGGATATCCACAAACACCTTGTTGCCGCCGATTTTCACAATGAAACGGGACAGCCAGAAGATGCAGATACCGATGATGCCGCCGGCCAGCGCATCCATGAGGGCGCCTTCAAACAGCAGCGTAAACGCAAAGCAGGCAAGGAAATAGGACGCGCACCTGACAGGCAGGCTGTGTCCTTTTACCGACATTGCTTCCCTGATCAGACGCGCGACTTCGTCCGCGCAGGGCTTTTCCGCGCAGATGCGGCGGCAGAGACCGTTGAGTCTGTCCAGCAGTTCCAGATCCGTATCAAGGGTCATCACGCGGCGAAAAGCCGTCTCCTCGCAGTCATCAAAAGACGCGGTGACCGTGATAAAGGACGGGACCGCAACGACTTCCTTTCTGTCCGCGCCGTAGGCGGTCAGCAGGCGGATGATGCTGTCCTCGATGCGGTAAACTTCCGCGCCCGAAATGAGCATCGCCTTGCCGATGTCCGCGAAGGCGCTCAGCAGTTTTCTTTCCTCATTCATACCTTGTATCCGTTCTTTTTGAGTGCCGCTTTCAGAACCGGCTCGATTGCCTGTGCCATGCGGTAGAATCCGAGATCGTTGGGATGGCAGCGGTCCACGGTGCAGTCTTCGCGGTCAAGGGTACCGAACAGTTTCTTTCCGCTGATATACCACACATTCGTGTCCCCTGCCGCCACGGCGTTTTCATAAGTCTTTCTGACGATATCATCGCGTCCGTCTTCGCCCTTTGACCAGATATTCGGACGGGAGACCATGATGATGGGAAGGTCTGGATGCGCGGCGCGGATGATCTTGAAGAAAGGCTCGTGGGTCGCTTCGAGATGTGCCATATTGGGCGCGTTGTGGTCGTAATCCATGACGAACGCGCTCATGTCAAGGGACGCGATGTAACGCGCCATCGTCTCCTCGCCTTTGGCATTCCCGGAGAAACCGAGATTGATGTAGTCGACTTTCAAATGGCGGCTGATGAAGCCCTGATAGGAGTTGCCGGGTCTGGACGCGCAGCCGCCCTGGGTGATGGAGGAGCCGTAATAGACAACGGGCGTATCCACTTTGTAGGGTTTGGCGGGCAGTATCTTCTTGCCCTTCGGAATGCCGATATACAGATGCCGGACACCGTTATACAGGGGCATGCCGATCTCGATATTGTTGACCTTGCCGCTTAACACCATTTCGCCTTCCGAGTAAACGGCGCTGATGTTTGCCGGTCGGAAGGACGCGCTGAAAACGCCGTTCACATAGACATCGATACCGGAAATGCCGGTCTGCGGCATATGATTCATATGGAAGGTAGACGGATTCTCCACATAGAAAGCCAGTTTTTCCGCGGAGGTGCGGAAGCGGACGCGGCCGCCGGCAGTGTGGCGGGCAAGGTTCTGCACGCCTTCGCTCTTGTCGGTCAGCGCCTCTTCCGGCATGCGGATATAGGTTCCGTCCGTATGCACGGCAAGACCGCGGATATCAAAGCGTTTGTCATCCGCGCTGTACCATACATACTCCTCTTTGTTCGCGATGCCGCATTCGGCAAAGTTCTTGTCAAGTTTTGCAATATCCTGCTTCATCATGCGCTCCGCTATGAAAGGCACCTCCGCGCGGGAGGTGCCTTGCTTATTTTTATTCGTCGTCCTCGTCGTCCTTGCGGCTTCTCAGGAAACTGGGCTTGTCGGGAGTCATTCCCCTGCGGGCAGGGCGCTTCTCAACGAAGGGAGCCTTGCTGTCGTAGGAAGTGGTCTCGGGAGCCTTGCGGGCGGGAATCTTCGTGGCGGGATTCTCGCGGCCGATGGGGCGCTTGACCATGGGTCGCTTTTCGCCTGCGGCGACGGGTCTGGGCGCGTGCTTCATGGGCTTTTCGCCTTCGCCGTCAAACAGGGGCGGTACGCTCACGCCATCTTCGGTCTTTTCGATAGGACGGATGCGGTGAGGCATATCGGGAGAGGCAACGGTCTTGCCGGTATAGAGGTTCTTCTCGAAACCGGTGGCGATGACGGTGATGCGGACCTCGTCGGTGAGGTTCTCATCGATGCCGGCGCCGAAGATGATGTTGGCCTCGGGATCGGCGGCCTGCTGGATGATCTGGGTGGCTTCACTGACTTCGAGCAGAGAGATATCCGCGGAGCCGGTAACATTGACCAGAACGGAGCGGGCGCCGTCGATGCTGGTCTCCAGCATGGGGCTGGATACGGCAGCCTTGGCGGCCTCGACGGTACGGTTCTCGCCGCTGGCGACGCCAATGCCCATGTGGGCGATGCCCTTGGCTTCCATGACGGTGCGCACATCGGCGAAGTCCAGATTGATGAGGGCGGGCAGCGCAATCAGATCGGAAATGCCCTGGATGCCCTGACGGAGCGTATCATCGGCGATGCGGAACGCATCGGACATGGTGGTTGCCTTGGTGATGATCTGGAGCAGGCGGTCATTGGGAACGACGACCAGCGTATCGACGACGGCTTTCAGTTCCGCAATACCCTTTTCGGCATTCTTCATGCGCTGACGGCCTTCGAAAAGGAACGGCTTGGAAACAACGCCGATGGTGAGAATGCCCTTTTCTCTGGCGATTTCAGCCACGATGGGAGCAGCGCCCGTGCCGGTGCCGCCGCCCATGCCGCAGGTAACAAAGATCAGATCGGCTCCGTCCATGACATTGGCGATCTCTTCGCGGCTCTCCTCGGCGGCCTTCTTGCCCACCTCGGGATTGGCACCTGCACCCAGACCCTTGGTCAGTTTTTCACCGATCTGGATCTTGGTCGGGGCTTTGGACAGAGCAAGCGCCTGCTTATCGGTATTGACAGCGATAAACTCCACGCCGCGCAGTCCGTTGTCCACCATACGATTGACGGCATTGGTTCCGGCTCCGCCGACACCGATCACCTTAATCGTAGCAAAGTTCGTAGTCTCAAATTCGTAGTCCAGCACAAGGCATCCCCCTCGTATTTTTATTCGTCGGTATTTGTTTTTCCAAACAATCCCTTAAATGTATCCGCAACTCTCATAGGTAAGGTTTCCTGTTCGTCATACCTTTGTTCTATAGAGTTAAAGATCAGATCGACCAATCCCAGCACGCTGGCGTATTCGGGACTGCCCAGTTTGTTGGAAGAGCCGGTCATTACCTGCACTTTGCGTCCCAGATACTTTTCCAGATATCCGGCGCCGCCGCGGAGCATCGCGATGCCTCCGCCCGTCAGATAGACCTTGCTTCTGGGAACCAGCAGGCTCCCCGCATCTTCCTCTGTCAGTTTGATCATACGGCAGATTTCATCCAGTGCCGTTTCCACAATATTGCAGACCAGTTTGGCGGCGAACTGAATGCGCCGTCCGTCCTTGTCTCTGCATACCGGGGGCTTGATCATGTCTCCTTCGTCTTCCGTAATGACTACGCTGCGTTTGAGTTGTTCCGCCTCGTCATAGCGCACTTCCAACTCATCCGCAAGAGCCGCGGTGATATCGTTACCGCCGCACGGGAGCACCGCATGATACACCATGGCGTCGCCCGTGAGAACGGAGACTTCCGTGTTATACATACCGCAGTCCACAAACAGACAGGATTGGTCCCTGTCCGCAGGAGCCGTGATATAGAGTTGCTCGCCCAGAGTCGGCGAAAGGAATCCGCAAATGGTGATTCCCACATTGCCCATGATGAGACGCATGTCTTCCACGAAACCGGCGCTCGCCGTCACGAAAGAAATGCACGCCGTGAGGCTGTCCCCCTTGACGCCGGTCGGATCCATGGTCCTGCGGGCGCCGTCGACGGTGTAATAGGCGGGCGACCTGTGGATGACGATGTCTCCGGTATCCTTGAAGTTGAATACATCCGCCGCCATATCCTCGACGAGGGCGATTTCTTTTTCCGTGACCCTGCCGCTTTCCGACTTGATCGGAACGCTGACCTTGGTCGATTTCACATGGATAAACTCACACGGCACGCCGATGTAGATCTCCTTGATCGGAGCGCCTGCATCGCTCTGTGCTGCAACGATGGAATTATATACCGCGCCGGGAAGATCTTCCCAGTCTGTCCAGTCACCGGAACCATAGCCCGCGTACTCTACTTTTCCGCAACTTACGATCTCGCAGTGCCTGTTCTTAGAGCTGCTTTGCGCTACTACGGTAACTATTTTCGAGGTGCCAAACTCGATAGCCGCTACCCGTGTTTTCATTTTTATCTCCCGTCTGTATCTGCGTACAACCGTACAATCAGCCCATTGACTGTATTATACAGTATTCTTTCCGAATTGTAAATATCTTTTCGAAAGATATTTCATAAGTATT
>JAZLLT010000041.1:0-3325 GCA_045598325.1 Clostridia bacterium
AAGGAACAATTCGACTTTATCATCCTCGACTGTCCCGCAGGCATCGAGCGCGGCTTCCGCAACGCCGTTTCAGCCGCCGAGACCGCGATACTGGTCATCACGCCGGATTATATCTCCCTGCGCAGCGCCGAGCGCGCCTCCCAGCTGCTGACCGGCGAGGGTGTGCAGGACATCCGCCTGCTCATCAACCGCGTTTCCGCGCATAACCCCGTATCCACAGACGAGTGTATCCGCCAGATGGAGCTGCCCGTGCTGGGCTTCCTGCCGGACGATCCCCGCGTTGCGCGCTGCACCGCCGCGGGTGAACCCGCCATTGATTACGACTGTCCCGCGGGAGACGCCTCCGAGCGCATCGGGCGCCGCATACTGGGCGAGGACGTGCGCTACCGTATCCCCCATGAGGGGCTCATCCACCGCATAAAAACTCATTTCGGAAAGGAAAGCCATGTCAAATAAACTCGTCCGCGGCGTCCGCAAGACAAAAAGCTGGTTCTCCCGCCAGTACAGGCGCGAGGGCGTTCAGAGAATCGTCACGGATGTCAAAAGCAACTGGTACCGCTCCGGCCTGTTCAAAAACTTTGACTGGCTGCTGTTCGCGCTGATCGTCGGTATCTCCATCACCGGTCTCGTCGCCATTTTCGCCGCTACGGTCAACACGACCGAGGAAGAGGTCCACGGGCTGATCAACATTCTCGCCATCAACACGGCCAACGCGCCCCGTCTGCAGCTGATGTGGATCGGTCTGGGGCTCTGCGTGTTTTTCGGAATGACGCTCCTCGACTACCACATTTTCGGCAAATACTCCAACTTCATCTATGTTTTGAATATCGCCATCCTGCTGGTCGTTCTGACCGTGAAAGCCGGCCGCGGCGGTATGACCGCGTTTTTCACCATTCAATCGGCAAACACCGGTACCCGCACCTTCCAGCCTTCCGAGTTCGGCAAGGTCGCCATGATTGTGTGTCTGGCCTATCTGTTCTCCCACAGAAAGAAGCACATCCGCAACCTCAAGGAACTGATCCCATCCTTCATCTTCGTTCTTTTCCCGATGATTCTGGTGTTCGCGCAGCCGGACTTCGGTACGGCGTTGGTTTACGCGGTCATGTACATCATCCTGCTGTATGTTTCCGGCACCGACCGCAAACTGATCTACGGCGTGCTCGCCATCGCTGTGGCGGTCGCCATTCCTCTGTGGTATTACCTGAACACAGCGTCCGACAACTTCCGCCTGACCCGAATCCTCATGTGGCTCCATCCCAGCCAGTACCCCGATGATGCTCGTCAGGTCATCAACGGCCAGATTGCCATCGGCAGCGGCGGACTGCTCGGCAAAGGCCTCGTCTCCGTCGGCTCTTTCGCATCCCTCGGCTACATCCCCGATGACCACACCGACTTCTGCTTCTCCATTTTCTGTGAGGCATTCGGCTTTGTGGGCGCGGTACTGCTGGTCATCGCCTACGCTTTGCTGCTGGGCAGACTCCTCTATCACGCCTATCACACGGAGGACAAGTTCGGCGAGTATGTGCTCATCTGCACTTTCTCCATGTTCCTGTTCCATATCCTCGAAAACATCTGTATGATACTGGGCATCCTGCCCGTCACGGGCATTCCACTCCCCTTCGTCAGTTACGGCGGCAGCAACTACCTGACCAACATGCTGGCAATGGGGCTTGCCATGAATGTCATCATGCGCTCGAGAGAAGCTAAACTGAGCGGCCAGACGCGCCGCACAAGGCAACTATAAAGCAAAGAAAACCCTTCCGGACTTATCCGGAAGGGTTTTCTTTCGTCTCATTCGGCATCATTATGCTTTGCTCAGCATCCTTCGCTTTTCCTTTTTGAATTCCTTGAGGAAGCAGTAGATGTGCACGATGCTCGTCAGCGTCCATGTCATGGGATAGGAGACATAGAGCATGCCGGGCACAGGATTGAGCGGATAAAAAAACGCGATCCAAAGCACGCGCACCACACACACGCCAACCAGTGTCACGATCATCGGCAGCACCGTCTTCCCCATGCCGCGCATTATGCCGCTCATCACATCCATGGTGCCGCAGGTGAAATACGGAAGCAGGATAAAGCCCATGCGGGTCACGCCGGCGGCGATGATGGATTCGTCCGCCCCGCGGCAATATAGCCGTATGAGCACGGGACCGAGGCTATAGAGGAGCAGCCCACCGGCTACAGCAAAAATCTGAGTGTAGATCAGGGTGATTTTCAGCGTCTCACGGATGCGCTCGAGCTTTTTCGCGCCGAAATTTTGCCCCGTGAACGCCAGCGCCGCCTGATACATGCTGTTGGTGCAGCAGGCGACAAAGCCCTCCAGATTACACGCGGCGCCGTTTCCCGCCACAAAGGCGGTACCATAGGAATTGATGGTAGACTGGATGAGCACATTGGAAATTGAGAACAGTGTACTCTGAAGTCCCGCGGGAAGACCGCAGCGGGTGAGTTCGATGAGTTTTTGCTTGTCGATTCCCAGTTTTCTGACAGACAGGTGAGTATCGCCGCGGCTTTTGATCAGGCACATCACCACCATGACAGCGGAGATACCCTGCGCGATGATGGTCGCCAGAGCGACACCCGCCACATCAAGATGGAACAGGATGACGAAAATGAGGTTCAGCACCACATTGACCGCGCCGCTGATGATGAGGATGATCATGGGGCGGCGTGTGTCTCCGACGGCGCGCAGGACGGCAGAACCGAAGTTATACACCATGTTGAAGGGCATGCCGATGAAATAGATGCGCACATACACCGCCGCCAGGTCGATCACATCATCCGGTGAGGACATGAGGGACAGAAGCGGTTTGGCGAGCGGGATGCCGACACCCATGAGAATCACGCCGAAGAACAAGCTGATGGTGACGGATGTGTGGACCGTTTTGCTCACATCATCGCTCTTCCCCGCGCCGCGGTAGTTCGCCACCACGATGCTGGTGCCCACGGAGAGACCGATAAAGAGGTTCACGATGAGGTTGATGAGCGCGCCCGTACTGGTGACCGCCGCCAGCGCCGCTTCCTTCTGCGCGGCGAAATTGCCCACGACGATGTTGTCCGCGGCGTTATAGAACAACTGCAGGAGACCCGAGAGCATGAGCGGTATGGCGTAGCGAATGATCTTCCCCCACAGCGGACCGTTCAGCATGTCGATCTCATATTTGTTTTTCGCCATACATTCCTTCCGGGAGGAATCCTCCCGATTTCATGCAATATTGATAGAAAAAGGGGCATCCCGCAGGATACCCCTTGATTATGGAGAAGATTATTCTTCCTCTTCGTCGTCCTTCTTGGCGCTCTCGATGATCTTCTTGGCGTCCTG
>JAZLLT010000042.1:0-64938 GCA_045598325.1 Clostridia bacterium
GCTGAATAATGATTTAATTAAGGTGGCACAAGATCGCTACAGCATCCCTGCTGAAAGGTGCTATAACGATATTCAGGATGTCCTTGATAATCCGGAAATAGATGCTGTTCATCTTGTTACACCACCTTCCACGCATGCTCCCCTTTCTATCCGTGTTTTAAATGCGGGCAAACACTGCGGGTGCACCATTCCTATGGGTATGAGCATTCAGGAGCTCAAAGATATTATTGCAGCACGCAAAGCCTCCGGAAAAAACTATATGTTTATGGAAACTACTCTTTATACATATCAGTTTATGTATGTTAAAAAAATGCTGGAAAGCGGTGAGCTGGGCCGTATTCAGTTTATGAAAGGCACCCATTATCAGGATATGGAAAACTGGCCCGAATACTGGAGAGGACTTCCTCCAATGTATTATGCCACACATGCAATGTCTCCGATATCCGCGCTGGCGGGCTCCAGGATCAATAAGGTGGTTTGCTATGGTTCCGGGACAATGAGGGCGGAGCTCAGAGACAGGTACGGTAATCCGTTCCCGGCAGAGAGCGCAATGTTGAAGTATGACAACGGTTTGACCGGTGAAGTGACGCGCACACTGTTTGAGACCGCCAGAACATATCTGGAAGGATTCTATGTTTACGGATCAAAGGCATCGCTGGAATGGGGATTTCGGGATGATGATGACCTCATAATGACCGGATTGATCAAAACGGACCACAGAGGTTTTGATACTCCGATAGAGCGCGTTCACTCCCCCGCGGTATACGATATGCTTCCGGAATCCATACGACGCTATACCGTGGCATCGGGTGAATACGATCCGAAGCAACCCGAAAAGTCGCTGTCAAGCGGTGCCGCCGGAGGACATCATGGCTCACATCCTCATTTGGTGAACGAATTCGTGATGAGTATCATAGAGGAAAGAGAACCTGCTGTTTCGCTTGATTTTGCATGTAATATCAGTGCCGCCGGAATCCTGGCACATGCTTCCGCGCTTGCGGGTGGAAAAGAAATCGAAATACCGGAGTTCTAAGGAATAAACATTTACACGGCTGTTTTTTTCGGAGGTAATAATATGGATAACAATATGCCTATGGTCGATTTTTTCGGCAATCGTGTGAGCCGTTTGATTCTGGGCTCCAACCCGCTCAACGGTAATTCCCACAGAGGTCCGGAGGATGACCGGGCGATGGATGAATGGTATACCTTCGAGCGCATCAAGGCGGATTTTCTGAGAGCGCTTTCCTGCGGCATCAACACCACGCAGCTTACGGGCAACATGATATTCTGGAAGATGATGCGCGAGCTCCGCAATGAAGGGCATCCCATTCAATGGATCGCCAATACTTCGCCCGCCATGGCTTCGTTTGACGGAATGCTGCGGCAGGTATGCGCTTCGCAGCCCATTGCGATCTATCAGCACGGCAGCGAGGCAGACAGCCTGTTTGCCGCGGGAAAAACGGAAGAGCTGCTTACACACCTCAAGAAGATCCGCGATACGGGGCTTCCCGTCGGCTTGGGTTCCCACAATCCGCGTCTGATCGAATATGCCGAGGAGCATGACTGGGATGTGGATTTCTACATGACCTGCTGCTACAATGTGATGAAGCATCAGCTGCGCTTGAGCAGTTCGGTGACCGGCATCAGCAACAACGGCGAGGCCTTTGACGAGGAGGATGTGCCCGTGATGCTGGATGTCGTCCGAAAGGTCAATAAGCCCTGTCTCGTGTTCAAACTCCTTGGCGCGGGCCGCGTGTGTACCTCCGATGAAGCCATCGAGGAGCGCTTCCGCTATGTGCTGGGCAGCATCAAGCCCACCGACTGCGTGGTTGTGGGTTCCTGGCAGAAGGACCGCGATGAGATCGCCATGAACGCGTCTCTTGTAAAGCGCTACGGACAGCTTGGCTGATTGCCGGACGGATATCACGGTAAGTCAGCGGACGGAAAACGACTCAACAGCCCTCTCTGGAGGGCTTTTTTTCACTCTAAAAAATGGGAAGCGCGTATAAACGCAAGGTTTATACTATGATTTGTTATGTGATAGCCATATAATTAATGTAAACATTACACGGACACTGCGGTCGTCGGAAACGGGAGGCACGGAATGGGGATCCATTTTTCATATGACAGGATGCTGGAAGCGGCGGAAAACCATCTGCGCTGGTGGCGGGGAGACCCGGACCGGCCGCTTGTCAAGTTGACCATAGAAAACCGCTATCCCGCGGAACGATCGGCTGTTCCGCCGCTCAGCCAGAGCAACAGTCTTGATTTTTCCGTTTCGCCGGAAACTGTCGTGGACGCGCTGGATCTGGAACTGAGCAGGAAGGAATTTTTGGGCGACGCCTTTCCCATGGTGGATTTCGGCGCATTCGGCCCGGGTGTGTTGGCCGGCTTCTGCGGAGCGCGGGCGGATGATCATACCGGATCTATCTGGTATTTCCCGCGGGAGGCAAAAGAGATAAGCGATATTCACGCGAAATATGATCCGGACTGCGCGCTGGTCAGACGCATCAAAGCCATTTACCGGGCGGGACTTCAGAAGTGGAACGGGAGCGTGATCATGGGTCTTCCGGATCTTGGCGGCGTGATGGATGTGGCTGCCGCGCTGCGCGGAAGCGAAGAACTGCTGATGGATCTGTACGACAACCCCGAGGAGGTGCTCCGCCTGATAGGGGAGATCGAAACGGCGTGGCGGGAAGCGTATGAGGATTTGAGCGCGGTACTCGCGCCGCAGAAGTTTAACACCAACTGGTCCGGTCTTTTGAGCGATGTGCCGTCCTATGTCTGTCAGTGTGATTTCTGCTATATGATCGGAAACGGGATGTTCCGCAGCTTCGTACTGGATACACTTAAGAAAGACACGGAATATCTGGGAAATGTGATTTATCATCTGGACGGCAAAGGGGAACTCAAGCACTTAAATGATATCCTTTCCCTGCCCAAGCTGAAGGCGGTACAATGGGTCTTCGGGGATGGGGAAAAACCTGCCGAGGAATGGATGGATGTTTACGGAGCGATCGCCCGGGCCGGTAAACGGATCTGGGTCTGCGGTACGCCGGACAGCTTCCGCAAGGTATATTCGCAGATGCGTGAACCGATGTACTTTACATACGGGCTGGACGCTTCGTGCGAGGATGAAGGCAGGGCATTTCTGCGCGCTGTAGGAGGTAGAGGATGAAAAAGCATTACGCGAGGATCATTCTGGGCGCGAGCTATTATGCGCTCGGATATGAGTCTTCCCATGAGGATTGTTTGATTCTGGAGCAATCGCAGACCGTCGGAAGCGAGTTTCATTTAGCCGTCAGACCCGTGACGGTCCGTGACGGCGCGTCCGGACCGATGTGTGATATCATGCGGGAATACGGCGTTCTGACGCCGGGTACATTCGATCAGCTGAAAGCGCAGGCGGTGGTCCACGAATACGCTTCCCGACGCCTTGAAGAGGGCATGCAGCTTGTGCTGGACGCGCATATCATTTCGGTGTCGTTTTCGGATGAGGGTGTTTCCGTCAGCTTTATTGACAATGAAGGCATTTCCACCGTCACGGCGGAGCGTTTGATCGATACGACGGATGAATGTGTATCCGTCGCCGGAATGGTGAAATGTGTATCGAAGACGCTCAACGCCTTCACGGTCGCGCTGTCTGACGGATTTACGGAGAAGCTTACGACCGTTCATCCGGAATGCCGCGTGATCGATGGCTCCATGGAGAACGAGAAAATCATCTGCTTTGCGGTAAGACCCGACACTTCCCTTGCGGAAGCGTACCGGGAACTCGTTGATGTGTGGTCAAAGGCGTTTCCGGAGGGCGAAGAAAAGATCCTTTTCGTTGCGGAAAACTTTGACGCGGTGTATGAACCGGTGAAGGAGAAACCACGCGGGTGGGTCGGCAGATACTATGACGATCCCTTTACCGCGTTTGCGGAAGGAGCGGCGGCAGAATGAATCTATATAGCAGAATCGACGACTGTGTCGTATCCGGCCGGGCGGATCCCGAGTGGAAGGAAAGCTTTGACATTATTGTGGTGGGCGCGGGTTCGGGCGGAATATACGGATCTCTTTCGGCGGCGCGGGAAGGGAAATCCGTCCTGCTTCTGGAAAAGAGCCGCTGGTGCGGCGGGCAGCATGTTCAGGGGCTGGTAAACGGCTACTATTACGGCTGCCGTGACGGCCTGTTCCGCGAAACGGACCGCAGGGCGGAACAGCAGGCAAAAGATGTATTTTATGATGTGGCTACCGACGGAAAGCGCATCCTCATTGCCGATGAGCTGTGCGACGCGGGCATTTGTGTCAGAACGCAGTCGATGGCTATCGGCATCTATTGTGAAGAAAAAACCGTCTGCGGCATCCGTGCGCTCATCGGCTGCGAAGTATGCGACTTCGCATGCAAAATGTTGATCGACGCCACGAGCGACGGCCATCTGCTGCGTATGCTGCCCATAGAGGTAAAAATGGGCAGGGAAGGGGACGGAGAACCGGAGCCGTTTTCCAGTGTCCGCAGCGTCTATCTGGACCGCGGCTTGTATGACGGAGGCCTGAGCGTAACCGTCGGAAAAATGGGCGGGCGCTACGGACTGTTCCATGAATACCGTGACAACGGTTATCTTTTCCAGTATAACCGCGGAGAGTTCACGAAGGGCATCGTCCGCGCCCATGCGAGCCATTTGAAATTCATCGGAGAAAACAGCCGTTTTCTGCATTTGGCGTCCATGATCGGCTTAAGGGAAGGCGTGCTCTATGAGGGCGAATGTTATCTGACGCTCAGCGATGTTCTGTATGGAAGAATCAAAAACGAAGATATCATGCTCTGGTGCTTTTCCGATGTGGACAAGCACGGAAGCGGCATGGCCTTTGATGAGGAGATTTATCAGAACTGGTTCGTGTGCAGCAATATGAGCACCTGTACCATATACATTCCCATTCCCATCGGCGCGGTCGTGCCCAAAGGATGGAAGGGTCTGACCACCGCGGGCAGGTGCATTTCCGCCGATACATATGTGAATTCCGCCACCCGCATGAATACGGACTGCTTCCGCATCGGAGAGGCCGTGGGCACGCTGTGTGCTCTGGCGGCGGACTGCGGACAGGATCCCATGGCGGTCTCACCCGCCGTTTTGCGGGAAAAACTGACGGGATACGGCTTTTTCCGGGAACAGCATTCCATGCAGCCCTCCTTCTGGAATCCGGGCATGGCGAAAGAAAATCGCGTGCCTGTGAGCTGGATGACGGACAAAACGGAATTGAAGCGGGCGCTTTCCACCGACTGCCCCGCGGTCGCTCTGTGGAGCTGCCACCTTATGGGAAAAGAAAAGTTAGGTGACACCGTGTATGCCCTGATGGACACGGATGACACCATGCTCCGCTTTAATGCCGCCATCGCGTTGGGAATCATGCACGATGAGCGCGCGCTGTCCGTATTGCATGAAATCATCGAAAATAGAGGACCCTTCTACTACATGGACTGCCGCAGGAGCAACCAGATGCGCAGCGTCATTGCGGAATGTCTGTGCGGTCAGATGGGCGACGCCGGAGCGGTTGACGCGCTGCTGCCCATTCTGGAGGAAGCGGAATACGATAAGGAGATGTATCACATCCTGCTGACGCCGGATTACAAGCGCACGATCACTAAGGAGCAGAACTCCGTATATTTCCAGCATTTTTCTCACGCGGTGGCGGCGCTTACCAAAATCGCGCTCAAACATCCGGAGCGCAGGGAAGAAATCCGGGCAAAGCTTCATGCCGCGCTGGATGACGGCGCGTATATCCGCCGCATCACGGATACGCCCGAATGGAACGCTTTTTACAAGGCGGCTGACAACTGCCGCAAATTCGTGACCCGAAAACTGGGGTGAATTATGGAATACAGTTATTCTTATTGTGACGCGTATGCCGTACTTGACGGCAGCCGTCTGACCGTGGGCAACAGCCGCCTGGAGCGCAGTTGGGACCTTTCGGGAAAACTTCCCGGCACCGGGCAGCTGACCGACAAAAAGACGGGCAAACAGTGGCTTTCACCGGGACTTACGGGACAATTCGAGGTAAAGCCGGATAGGCAGTGCGCTTTTTTCCGTCAGGGGATAACGATCGGCGGCATGAGCGTATCGGGCGCGGAAGCGCGTACGGATGATGATCTGGGCATCGGGGAAAAGCATCTTGAGCTGACCGTGCATCTGGCCTTCGCTACGGGCAGGATCGATTGGATCCATCGGATTTATCCGGGGCTCCCCGTTCACAGGAGCTTTTTGCGCGTGACCGCATTTTCGGGTGCCGCGCCGGAACCGTGGGATCCGGAATGGCCCGAGAATTATGTCGACCATCTGCCCCTTGCACCCATGCACATGAAATGGAAGAGCGTGGCGTTTACGGACAAAACCGATGACAACGATAACCCCGTCATCGAGACGAAGGGCATCATGACGCGCCGCGAGAGCCGCCTGTTTTCCGGAAATCTGATGCTGGCGGAAGAGATCCCCACGGGCGAGGGGCTTTGGATGGTGAAGGAAGGTCCGTCCGTAAACGGCAGCTTCACCGGGGAACCCGATTTCCGGCTGAAGGGGATGCAGCTTTATGCCATGGGCTGGGGATTCGGCCCCGAAGACCTTTCTGACAGTCTGGAAACCTATGGAACTGCGGTCGTTCTCTATGACGGCGGCGAGGAGGGAGCGCTCAGGGCGCTGCATGAATACGGCCGCGCCGTTCATGCGTATCTTCCCGACAGGGACGCGCTCATTATGTCAAATACCTGGGGCGACGGAAACGCCGACGGACGCATCGGCGAAGCGTTTCTGATGAAGGAACTTCGTGCAGCGCAGGAGATGGGAATCACCTGCTTCCAGATCGACGACGGATGGGAAACGGGCAGAACCGCCAATTCCGTGGAAGCGGCAGCAAACGGATATACATGGATGAGCGGATATTACAAGGCGGATTCCCGTTTCTGGACGCCGGATGCTAAGCGTCTGCCGAACGGACTTCAGCCCATAACGGAGTATGCGGCGGCGCACGGCATGCGCATCGGCCTGTGGTTTTCTCCGGACGCGGAGGAGGATTACAGGCATTGGGAATGGGACGCGGATACGCTGATCGGATTATACCGGGATGCGGGCGTGACTGCGTTCAAAATGGATGGAGTCAACTTCGGCAGCAAGCGGGGAGAAGAGAATTTCGGACGCCTCATGCGCAAGGTCATCAAAGAATCGGGCGGAAAGGTGATCTTCAACCTCGATACCACCGCCGGTACCCGCAACGGATACTTCGGGCGGGTACAGTACGGCAATCTGTTTCTGGAAAACCGCTTCACGAACCCGTTCGGCATCTGGCCCAATTACTGGCCGCATCACACCCTGCGCAACCTTTGGCTGCTGAGCAGATATATTCCGACCGAGCGGTTCCAGATAGAATTTTTGAATGTGGACCGCAACGGGGAATATTACGATGACCCGCTTGCTCCCGCGAACTGGGGTCAGGAGGCGGCGTTTGCCGTTTCCATGTTCGCAAGCCCGCTGGCATGGATGGAGATGAGCGCGCTTGTGCCGTCTTCCCGGGAAAAATTGTCGGAGGTCATCGGGAGATACCGCCCGCTGCAGGCGGAGATATTGTCGGGACAGATCCTGCCCATCGGCAATGAGCCGGACGGCTTCAGTTGGACGGGACTCCAGTCCGTACTGCCGGATGGGGAAGGATATCTGCTTTTGTTCCGTGAATATGCGCTTCGGGACAGCTGTGCGCTCCGTCTGTGGGACGGGCTCAGCGGGAAGACCCTTTTACTGGAGCCCGTTCTCGGCTCCTGCTGCATGAAGGAAACAAAAGCGGATGCGGACGGATGCGTGTCTTTCCGCCTCGAAAATACGCTGCAGTACGCGCTTTACCGCTATAAAACGAAATAAGTAAAGTGAAAAACACGGTTGTCGGCTTCATGAACCCCTGCGGCGCACCCGGGGAGAAGAGAAACACGGGAGGATGGATATGAATACGGAACAGATCGGGATCGAATTCGGCAAATCATTAACGCTGATCGGAAAGGTCCGTCCGAGGAGTGTGCGGGAGATACATGGCTCCAACTGGCTCATCGGCTGCGAGACCCTCGACCGGGACTACGCCGATTATGACGCGTATAAGGAATACCTCTGTCCGCTGGGCATCCCCATGATCCGTCTGCAGGGCGGATGGGCGAAGACCGAAAAGGTGAAAGGCGTATATGATTTTGCATGGATGGATCACATCGTCGACGATGCCGTTTCCCGGGGACTGCGCCCATGGATTCAGTTCAGCTACGGAAACGCCCTTTATTCCGGCGGTGAGGAAAATCTGGGTGCGGGTATGCCGCTCACCCGGGAATCAATGGAGGGCTTCCTCTCCTGGGTGACAGCCATGGTGACACGCTATAGTGACAGAGTGTGGGACTGGGAAGTGTGGAACGAACCGAACTTCGGCGACAACAAGGTCAATACACCGGAAAGGACTGCCGAACTCAATATCCGTACCGCGCGCGCTGTGCTTGCTGTTCAGCCGGACGCGAGAATATCCGCTTTGTCCATGGGGCACATTGATTTGGAATATACGGAACGGTTCTTTCTTTATCTTGCCCGGAACGATGCCTGTGGCCTGTTCCACGATGTGACCTATCATGATTATTGCTATAATCCGGACGGCAATCATGCCAAGGTGTTTGCTTTCCGGGAAATCGTTAAAAAGTACGCGCCGCATCTCATAATCCGTCAGGGGGAGAACGGAGCGCCCTCGATGCCCTACGCGGGCGGCGCGCTGTGGCAGTATGACTGGACCGAACTTTCTCAGGCCAAGTGGGACCTGAGGCGCATGCTGGACAATCTGGGAAACGGCATCGAGTGCAGCGTATTCACCATCGCGGAGATACAGTATACCGGAAACGGACCGATCAACAAGACCAATACGAAGGGACTTTTGGAGACGGACGCGGAAAAGAAGGTCGTCCGGCCCAAGACGGGTTATCGCGCCGTGCAGCATGTCACATCGATTTTCGATGACACGCTGGAGCGTATCCCCGGTACCCGCGTGGCCTTCACGCTTTCTCAGGATGATACGGATCGTGTGAAGCTCGGCATGGAGCGCAGCGTTTCGGTGTACGGTTATCGCAACCCGAAGACGGACGCGCGCGCGTACACGATCTGGCGGGATGAGGCCATTCCGGGAAACGGCTGTGAACCGGTTTTGACGGATATCGCCATCGCGGGCGCCCATATGAAGGCCCCGGTGCTGGTGGAACTGGTGAGCGGAAATGTCTACGGATTGAATGCGGAGAAGGACGGGCGCATCGATTGCTTCCGGTCCGTTCCCGTGTATGACAGTCCCATAGTGATCGCGGAGAAAGAATTGATTCCGCTCATTTTGTAAAATGTGGCGAAAAACAATATAACAGTTTGTGCATATTGAATTATAAAACAAATATCCGACACTATAATTATTGTAGTTTGCTGAAAAATATATAGATTAGTCTTTTATGCGGGTAAAAAAAGTGTAAAAATAAGGCATCGAAAATAAACGGGAGGTGTAAAGACAGATGTCGGATTGCCGTTTGTATACCAAACCATCTGCGTACAAGGGACTCAGGCGCGTAGTCCGCAACATACATCAGAATAAGGTTCTGTGGATCATGATCCTGCCCGTCGTTCTGTATGTTTTGCTTTTCAGTTACGCTCCCATGCCCGGCATCATCCTTGCGTTCAAGAAGTTCAATTATCAGGACGGTATTCTGGGAAGCCCCTGGGTCGGAATGGATAACTTCCGTTTTCTGATAAAAGGCGGCATCCTCTGGCGCATCACCAAAAATACGGTGCTGTACAATCTGGCGTTCATCGTGGTGGATATGGTCGCTCAGATCGCTGTCGCCATCATGCTGAACGAGATCACCCAGAAGAAAATCAAAAAGTTGAGCCAGTCGCTGATGTTCCTGCCGTACTTCATTTCCTGGGTTCTCGTACAGTCCATCTCTTACGGGGTTTTCAACTATGAATACGGTCTGCTCAACAATATTCTGAAAAGCATGGGCATGCAGCCCATCAACATTTATGTAACCAAGAGCGTATGGCCCGGACTGCTGACCTTCTTCCATGAGTGGAAGGGACTGGGCTACGGCGTAGTCGTGTATCTGGCGGCTATTACCGGCATCTCCTCGGAGTATTACGAAGCGGCCCGTCTGGACGGCGCAACAAAGTGGCAGCAGATCCGCCTCATCACACTCCCGCTTCTGAAGCCGACTGCCATCACGCTTTTCCTCTTTGCCATCGGCAAGATCATGAAGGGCCAGTTCGAACTGTTCTTCCAGTTGGTCGGACAGAACGGAACCCTTTACGATGTCACCGATATCATCGATACCTATGTTTTCCGTACCATTACGACCAATTTCGATCCCGGTATGTCCACATCCGCAGGTCTGTATCAGTCACTGTTCGGATTCATACTGATCGTGTCCGTCAACAGCCTCGTAAAGAAGCTGCAGCCGGAATACGCTCTGTTCTGATGGAGGTGGCTGCATGAAAATCAAAGCATCGAGCCTCAACCGCAAAGAACCCATCGTATATGTTTTCTATGTGATCGTCATATTAGTGGCAATCATCTGCTTCGTCCCGTTCTGGCTCATTGTGGTCGGGTCTCTGTCCCTGGAATCCGATATTCTGACATTCGGCTATTCGATGTGGCCGCCCCACTGGTCTCTGTCCGCGTATGAAATGGTTTTCAACATTCCCGAGCGTATCGGTCAGGCGTATAAAGTTTCCATCACCATTACCGCCGTCGGCACATTTATCTCGCTGTTCTTCTCTTCCATGGCAGCATATGTGCTCATGCGCAAGGACTTCCATTACCGCAATGCCATCGCGATGCTATTGTATTTCCCTTCGATATTCAGCGGCGGTATGCTTCCCAGCTACCTGCTCATCGTTAAATACCTGGGACTCAAGGACAGCATCTGGGCGCTCATCCTGCCGGGTATGATCAGTGCGTGGAATATTTTCCTCCTGCGCAACTTCATGAGTGATATCCCGGATGCCATTATGGAATCCGCGAAGATCGACGGCGCGAACGATTTCCAGATTTTCGTCCGGCTGTACCTGCCGCTCAGCAAGGCGGGACTGGCCACGATCGGCCTGTTCACGGCTCTCGGTTACTGGAACAGTTGGTCGGGTGCTATGCTGTATATCAACAAGCAGCGCCTGTATCCACTGCAGTATCTGCTGTATTCCATGCTCAGCAATGTGCAGGGCCTCAAGGAACTGGCGTCTCAAGCAGGCATTGCGATGCCCAACCTGCCGAGCGAGACATACAAGATGGCAATGGCCGTTGTAACCACCGGCCCCATCCTGCTGCTGTATCCCTTCGTGCAGCGCTACTTCGTAAAGGGCATCACCGTCGGCTCCGTCAAGGGCTGACCATCAGAATGGTTTCTATTTATTGACTATAGAAACAAACAACATTAAGGAGGAATCACAAATGAAGAAGTCTCTGGCAATTCTTCTTACCCTTTGCCTGGTGTTCTGCATGTTCACCGTTCAGGCCGAGGAAGATCTGAGCGAGCACATCGTTCTCACCATGTACTGCATCGGTGACGAGGGCGGCATCTATGCCCAGCAGCATCTGGACAAACTGAATGAGATGCTGACCGAGAAGATCAATGCGGAAATCGAACCCATCATGGTATCCTGGGGTGATTACAAGACCAAACTGCCTATGGTTTGGGCTTCCGGCGAACAGTTCGACCTGACTTACACCGCGAACTGGGTGAGCTACTTCGACGAAGCGGACAAGGGTGCCTTTATGGACATCACCGAGCTGTTCCCCACCTACGCTCCCGAGACCTACGCGGAGATGGAGGCCCTCGACAGACTCGAGACCACCAAGGTCGGCGGCAAGCTGTATATGGTTCCCAACAACATGCCCGACTACACCACCTTCATTTTCAACTACCGCGAGGATCTGCGCGTCAAGTATGACTGCCCCGAGATCGACAGCTGGGAAGCTCTGGAGATCTACATGCAGGCCATCAAGGATAATGAGCCCGGCATGCTTCCCTACGCCATTCCCAACAATGACGCCGTGAAGACCCAGACCTGGCTGAACGAGATGGACTGGGCGCGCCCCATTGATAACGGCAGCGTCGGCGTGTTCACCTATAGTCTCACGGATCCCACTACGATCTTCTCCATGGTTGACACCCCCGAATACGAGGAGTATGTCACCAAGGCCCGTGAATACTACGAAGCCGGCTACTGGTCTCAGTCCGTCATGGCAGAGACCACCGCTGTGAAGGACGCTTTCCTCACCGGTAAGTCCGCCATTTACGCCGCGAACTTCTCCAACAGCAACGGTGTTTACACGGAACTGAGTGCATCTCAGCCCGATTGGGAGATCGGCCTGTGGTCTTCCGACCTTGACAGCGGCGTTGTTGAGAGCATTGCCGCCACCAACAACGGAATGGCCATCGGTCCCTTCAGCAAGAATCCCGAGCGCGCCATGATGTTCATCGAACTGTGCTATCAGGATCCCGAAGTGTACCACCTCCTTATGGACGGTCTTGAGGGCATCACCTACGAAGCCGACTATGACAAGATGGTCAAGTGGGTTCCCGAAACCACCGATCCTACCACCACCAACCTGAAGAACCTCGGCATGGGCTTCGGTACCGAAAAGTTCGCTCTGGGCTCTATGAATGACAGCCCCATCGTGAACGATCTGAAGGCGAAATACGCGGAAGTGACCGTGTTCCCCGCCCTGTCCGGTTTCGTTCTCAACAAGGATTCCATCAATGCCGAACTGGCCGCCATCAAGGCCGTCTGCGACGAATACAAGGTGCCCCTTGAGAAGGGCGTTGTGGATCCCGTTGAAGGTCTCGCGACCCTGAAGGAAAAGCTCATTGAAGCGGGCTATGAGACCGTTCTGGCTGAGATGAATGCTCAGCTGGCCGAATACCTGGCTAAGTAAGCTTTTGCAGACGCGTTTACTGCGGCTCCGGCTCTCTTTCGAGAGCCGGAGCGAATTGCGTATCAGAAGACGGTTGTTTTTCTCCCGGATTGTGTTATAATATCACCGAAAATTTAATGATAGGAGCCGGATCATGAATATAAGTGCGCTGAAACCCAAAAAAGACCTCCTGTTTATCAGACTGGTCTCCGTGTTTTTTCTGGTGGCAGCCGCTATCACGATCCTGCTCACGACGCTTCTGTTCGCCTTCTTCTCGGGCAACTTCAAGCGCGAAATGTATCGGGTGCAGGAAACGAACCTTAAACAGATGTCCGCGGTCGTGGGTTTTCGGGCGGAGTATGTCAATTCTCTGCTGGTTCAGGTGAAAAGCGACGATCAGATCTCCAAACTTTTCTTCACGAAGGATCCGATTCTTGACAGCACCATTGTGAATCGTTTGAATGAAGTCAGGGAACCCACGAAGCATCTGAATTCCATCTATGTTTGCAACGATTACACGGATACCATATACTGTTCAAGTGAGAATAAGCTCCCGTTTGTGAACAGTAAGCAGTTCTTCGAGGACAAGGGCTTCGTGGAACTGCTGGACCATATCAGTGACTATCCGAAGTATACTCCGATCCTGCGCAAGGTCACGCTGGAGTGGCCCAGCGGCCAGTCCTACGATACATATGTATATACCTACCTGATTTACGATTCCTATTCCACCGGAGCGATTCACAATGTCGTTGCCTTCAACTTCCATCTGGGCTGGATCGAGGACGCGCTCGACCTGATTTCCGTTGACGGGCAAACGGGGGACAGGATGTGGATCGTTAACGGAGAACGCACCATAGTCTATACCAGTGATGGTAAACTCATCGGCACGGAATGTGACAAGGATGCTCTGCCGTCGGATATTCTGGGCAAGGCGAGCGGATACCGTCTCATGGGGGACGGCGATGAGATGAAAATGCTCACCTACGCGACACCCTCCCGCATGGGCTACGAAAACTGGACATTCGTCAGCTGGACGGATTACGCGAAGCTCATGCAGCCGCTGGAAAATGTGAAAAGAATCATTATCGGCGTGTCGGCCATCGTACTGCTTGCGAGTCTCGTGGCGATTTTCATTATTACCAACATCCTTTACGAACCCTTCCGCAAGACCATTGCCAAGGTGGGTGTGCTGGAAGAGGAAAAACGCCGTAAGCAGCTTCTGGAACGCGAGTTGTTCCTGCAGCAGCTGTTTCTCGGCAACGCACCCGACGACGCGGGTATTATCAGAGAAAACTTCAAAAAGCATGAAGTAAACACTTATCCGGACGGCAATGTGATGATGTTGGTCCTCTCCATTGACGATGTGGAGCGGTTTTATGACCTGCATCGCATCCATCTGGATGAGACCCATAATACGGTTTCCCTCATCATCGGCGAGACCTTCCGGAGCATCGGCGTACAGCCCCTGTGCGTCAGGATGCATGGAAGCATGTGGGCGATGTGCGTGCCGGCAGACGAGTTCACCTGTCAGAAGCAGCAGGTATTTGACGGGCTTAATGCGCGTTTGCACGCGAAGCTGGATGTAACGGCGTCTTTGGCCGTCAGTTCTGCCGGACACAGCGTCCTCGATATCCCGTTTTTGTATTCGGAAGCGCTCAATGTGCTGTCTTACCGTTTGCTGCGGGGCAAGAATTGTCTGCTCGATGCGACGGAAACCCGTGAACATGAACAGACAAAATACATCTATCCGGATGAAGTTGAAAAGAAGCTCATGAGCAATCTGTTCGGCGGCAAGTATGACGAGACTATGGAACTGTATCAAAACTTCCTGTCCGTTGTACTGACCTTTTCCGTGGATGATATCCGTCTTGCGTTTATGCAGTTGGCTCACGCCATCAAGGCAGCTTCCGCCAAATCCATCGCGGAAGCTTCGGGTGCTCTGGCGGAATTCGACCGCTTCTACCGGAAACTGGGCGACGCGGAGACCATAGATGAAATCAACGCCATGTTCTCGGATTTGTTTGACGATATCACCGGCAAGCTCAAGCAAAAAACTCTGGAACGGCATGAGGCCCTTGTGGAGCAGATCATGTCCTATGTGGAGGAATACTACGGAGATTTGAATCTTTCCATCAATGATATCTCCGACAATCTGGATATGTCAGCCGCCTATCTCGGACGCCTTTTCAAGCAGGTGACGGGCACGACCTTCATCGAATATCTGACAAAATACCGCCTGAAGGCGGCCTGCGAGCTTCTTACGGGTACGGATATGACGGTAAACGAGGTGTCCGATAAGGTGGGGTTCACTAACTGCTCCTACTTCTATATCATATTCAAAAAGAATCTGGAATGTACCCCCAACCAATATAGAAAACAGAATAACGGAGGAGAAGACGCATGAATGCCGAAATCGAAAGGCGCAAGCGCAACTGGCTTGAATTTTACGATAACGGCAGCCGTGTAAACCGTCTGCTTGTCGTGGAATATACGCAGGATGTGATCAAGCATCCGGCTCTTTCCTGGGATAAACTCCCGGAGCGTGAGGAGTGGGCATACAAGCGGTATATGCTGCAGATGGAAAATCTGGACATGATTCACGATAATGCCATCCCGCATCTGCCCATCAGCACGGGAACGGAGATCTTCGCCGAAGCGTTCGGCTGCCCCGTGAAGCACTCCGAAAATGCGATGCCCTTCGCGCTTCCGCTCATTCATGATGTGAGTGAGTTTTCCACAGTCAAGCTTCCGCGGCTTGAGGATACGAAACTGTGCGAATTGTTTGCTTTGGCTGACAGACTCAGAGACCGGGCCGGAAAGGATGCCATGCTGCGTCTTCCCGATATGCAGACGCCCATGGATGTGGCAGCGCTCATATGGAGCAAAGCCGATTTCTATATGGCGATGTTCGATGAGGAAAACGCCGTCACGGATCTGGCGGAAATGGTCAAGGAACTCATGTTTGCCTTTCTGGACGAGTGGTTCCGCCGTTACGGAACGAATTACATCGCCCATTATCCGGATTACTATATGACGGGTGGCATCACCGTATCCGAGGATGAGATCGGCATCGTCTCAAGCGATATGTTCAACCGCTACTTCCGCGGCGAGCTGTGCGAGTTTTCCGAGCGTTACGGCGGCATAGGGATCCACTGCTGCGCTGACTCCAACCATCAGTGGCATAATCTGCTTTCCATCCCGGGACTTAAACTGCTCAATTTCGTTCGGGATGAGGAAAACACCCGCAAGGCAATCGAATTCTTCGGCCCCTCTATTCCCATGTATAATACCGCCATGGTGGATACGGACGCGCTTCCGGGCGGAACGGGATACCATGTGGCAAACTTTCAGTATACGAATTCCATTGAAAACGCGGTAAAGATCGCGGACGAATACAACGAAAAATACGGACTTGGATAAAAAACGGCGGCATCCCATGGATGCCCCTGTTTTTCAATCGATGAGTGTGTGACTTTCAATAACCCTTTTCAGCCACTTTCCGCTTTCTTTTATCGTCCGCTTCTGCGTTTCGTAATCCACGCGCACGAGCCCCATACGCGTGGCGTAACCGCCCGTCCATTCCAGATCATCTAAAAAACACCATACATAATAGCCGCCGATGGGAATGCCTGCCTGCTGCGCGAGAATGCATTCCTTCAGATGCAGATACAGATAATCGATGCGGTTGAAATCCTTGATTTCGCCGTTTCTGTCCGGCGTTTCGTAGGCGGAAAATCCGTTTTCCGAAATGATGATCTCTTTGGGACGATAGGTTTCGTTGAGCGTACGCAGATACCGTCCGAAGAGTTCGGGGCGGTGATAGTGAACGGCTTCGGTCTTTTCGGTGGGATTCGGCACATAGTCCTTGTCATAAGGCCAGCCGCCGCTGCTTGCTTTGATCACGCTGGGACGGTAATAGTTGACACCGAGGAAATCCGTGGGTTCGGAGATGATCTCCATGTCCTTTTCACCGATTTTCGGCAGGACCACGCCCTTTTTGCGGTAATGCTCCCACATCATCTGCGGATAGTGTCCGAGGAAAACGGGATCCGTGAACCAGCCGAGCTGGCTTTCCCAGTCCCGCTGCGCGGCAAGCCGGTCCTCGGCGCTGTCCGAAGCGGGGTCCGCAGGGAAGTATCCCATGGATAAACCGATCTTTCCGGGATATCCGTCCGCGCGGAATTCCCTGACCGCGAGTCCGTGCCCCAGCAGCAGATTATGGCACACGGCCAGCGCTTCCGATATATCTCTGTGTCCGGGCGCGAATCTGCCGCTCTCGTGTCCCATGAAAGCGACTACATTTGGCTCATTGTGCGTGATCCAGACATCTGCCTGCAGATTATCGAACATCAGCTTCGCGTAGTCCCGGAACGCGATTGCGGTGTCCGGATTTGCCCAGCCGCCGCGGTCCTGCAGCGCCTGAGGGAGATCCCAATGGTTGAGGGTAATGGCGGGGGATATGCCGTACTGCTTCAGACGCTCAACCAGTTTTTTATAAAAATCGAGGCCTGCTTCATTCACTTTGCCCGTTCCTTCCGGCAGCACGCGCGGCCAGGAAACGGAGAAACGGTAGGTTTCCACACCAAGCTCTTTCAGTATCTCAAGATCGGATTCCCAAAGGTGATAATGATCAGTCGCCACATCTCCGGTTGCCTTACCGTTTCCGGGTATATGCAGCCAGCGGTCCCAAATGGATTCTCCTTTTCCGTCGCAGTCCCAGCCGCCCTCGATTTGAAAAGCGGCCGACGCGACGCCGAGCGGGAAGCGAATTCGATTGTCAAACATACGAAAATCCCCTTTCTGCAGCATTCGTTCCGATTCTATTTTACGGGAAATAAAGGAGCATGTATAGTCCAAATTGGATGCATATAAGTCAAACGCGGGAAATTAGAGCATTGAACAAATGAGACGAAGAGCAGCGCGGCGGCAGCCGCCGGCTATGCTGTGAGTAAAATGAACCAATATAAGCGGGTATGGGTGCTGACCCCATCAAGATTTCCTGTCGTGATTTGCCGTAGGCAAATTGTCGGACAGGGATTGTCTTGCTCTCATACGACTGCCAAGGCGAAACTTGCTCTCATACGGCCGCCAAGGCGAAACTTGCTTTCGTAAGATCAACTCATGCCCGTCATCCGTGCATTCGTATAACCTTAGTCTTGCCCAAGTATCTGGGTCGAATCGGCCATTATTATTTCGCTGAACGGACGGCTGTCAATGCCGGTATAAATAAGCAGCTCTTCCATCGATGGGAATGAAGCCATGAGCACAAATTGCATATTACCTTGGGCTTTGATATTTATTTCCTATAAGCCAAACAACACTTCTCGTCCATCGGGAGTAAACTCGGGATCATCCGCGTGCATTTGCCATGTATGAAGCCGATAGTCTTTGCCTCCATAGCGAAATTCCAATCCGTAGTAATGACCATCAGAAGGCGACCATTCTCCAATATACTGTGATGTAAACTCGTCAAGTGACCTGTATTCGTTTGTGTAGCGTTCCACGGCGACAAGGAGCAGGACGAGTATGAACAGATCGGGGATGCAATCCCGCCGCTCCTTGCATTTGCTATTGCAAGCCAATTTGTCAAAACTTTACGGGTCAGCCTCCCTTGAGGCGGCGTGCTGTTACAGATATATGGCAGTTACACAACAGAAATATCATATCCGGACATTTGACTTATGACGGCGGTTTCTGTATAATATAAAATAGGTATATATGTGGGTGCTGACATCCGAAGGAGATCGAATATGGTTTTTTCCAGTCTCTCTTTTCTGTGCTTCTTCCTGCCGCTGGTGATTTTGCTGTATTTTGCCGGCAGCAGCGTCAAATGGAAAAACGGCGTATTGCTCGTGTTCTCTCTGGTATTTTACGGCTGGAGCGGACCCAAGTGGCTGGTCGCCATGCTGGCTTCCACGCTGCTGAACTATGTCTGCGCCCGGAATATCGCCCTGACCGAAAAGCAGAGCGCAAAGCGTTTTCATCTGGTTCTGTCGCTCATCGGCTCTCTCGGACTTCTGTTTTACTTTAAATACTGCGCCTTTGCGGTCAACAGTATCATGTCGCTTCTCGGTGTGACCTGGCGCATGACGGACCGCATCCTGCCTGTCGGCATTTCGTTCTATACCTTCCAGATCCTTTCCTATACGCTGGATGTATACTGGGACAAGACCCCGGTACAGAAAAATCCCCTCACGCTGCTTCTGTATGTGTGCTGCTTCCCGCAGCTGATCGCGGGTCCCATCGTCAAATACGATGATATCGAAAAGAAACTGAACAAGCGCTACACCTCACCCGATGATTTTCAGGCGGGCATGCGCCGCTTTGCCGTCGGTCTGGGCAAAAAAGTGCTGCTCGCCAATGTGGCGGGCATGGCGCTGGAGGAGACGGTGCTGGCGGGTTCCGGCCAGTTGATGTCCGTATGCGGCGCGTGGCTTTCCGCGTTTCTGTACGCGCTGCAGATCTATTTCGACTTTTCCGCCTACTCCGACATGGCCATCGGTCTGGGCCGCGTGTTCGGGTTCACCTATAAGGAGAACTTTGATTACCCTTACCTCTCGCAGTCCGCGGGTGAATTTTTCCGGAGATGGCACATTTCGCTTGGCACCTGGTTCCGCGAGTACCTTATGTATCCGCTGCTGCGTTCCGGCTGGATGCGGAAACTCAGCATGAAAAAGAGCGACAGGCACTCCAAAATGTACTACCGCAATCTTGCCACGGCCATCTGCACCATGATCGTGTGGGCGACAACGGGTCTGTGGCATGGTGCCAACTGGAACTTTGTCGCCTGGGGAACCTACTATGGAATCATGATGCTGCTGGAGAAATTCGTCTTCGGCAAAATTCTGGACAAGACGCCGGGCTTCATCAAGTGGTTCCTGACCGGGATCATTGTGCTGGTCGGTTATGTCATTTTCTACTATACCGATTTTACCAATGTCATTACTCATATCCTCGCCATGATCGGCATCGGCAGGACTGCTTCCGGCATATCCGCCGCGCCCTTTACCGACGCCGCCACCGTGAATGTGTTCAAGAATTACGCCGTGTTCATGGGCATCGCCGTGATCGGCTGCCTGCCCGTGAAGAATCTGCTCGATAAGATTTTTATCGGAAAGAAATCCCGCGCCTGCTTGAACGCTTTGGGCACGGTGTTTCTCTCCGCCGTTGTGGTTTTGTCCGTCCTGTTCCTGGTCGGGCAGAGTTACAATCCCTTCATCTATTTCCGCTTCTGAGGAGGTGATCGCATGAAGCACCGCTTTTCCTTTGTTCTGACCTGCTGGTGGATCATATTGCTTTTGATCCTGGGCGCCTTCCTGCTAATCTACGCGCCTCGTGAGGCACGCATCTCCGAGAAAGAAAACCGCATACTGGCGGGCGCGCCCGTGCCGGATGCCGCGGGTATTCTGGACGGCTCCTTCATGGAGGGCTTCGAGGACTGGATGTCTGACAGCTTCTTTGCCCGCGACTCCGTCATTTCCGTTTCCAAGACGCTGCTTTCGAAGATTTCCTACGGTGAAAAAGAAGATGATATCGAGCAGCGGCTGGCAAAAGAACTGATCGAGGACGACCCGCTCCCGCCTGTTACGGAAGAAAACGGAGAAAGCCAACCTGCCGCTGTTGAACCCGTCGAAACCGCGGACGAACCCGGGGGAGACAGCCCCGAAAACGCTTTGCCCGCGGACGCGACCATCGCCTTCTACCTTAAGAAGGTGAAGGGCGGCACGGAGAATATTTATACCTATACGCCGGATAATGTGAAGACGGTTGCCGCCATGCTCAATACCTACAAGGAAGTTGTGGGTGAAAACGGCACGGTCCACTATATGCAGATCCCCATGTCCGGCAACGCATACCGTTGGACGGGCAGCCGCAAGACTTACTGCGGCTGGGCCAGCAATGTGGAGGACTATATCCGCGAGCAGGTCGGGGACGGGATCTATATTCATAATATTCCCGAGATTCTGGAGCCTCATCTGGAAGCGGGCGAATATATGTATTTCCGTCTGGATCATCACTGGACACCGAAAGCGGCGAATCTGATCGTCAGCGAGATCATGCGTTCTCAGGGCTATCCGACCGTGGACTATGATGAGTACAACTACAAGGTGTACCGTAATTTCTACGGATCTCTCTTTGAGCCGGACGATATGGAGCGCATGGAGAAACAGGTGGACAGGCTGGAAATCATGTACCCGATCCTGCCTCACACGCATTACCTTGTGAGCAAACTCACGAACCTTAAACAGACCGGCTTGATGGCTTATGACCGCAACTCCTATACCTCCTACATGCGCGGGACACAGGGACCGTGGCGCCTGATTGAAACGGGCTACAGCACCGGCAGAACGGCACTGGTCATCTGCGACTCTTTCGGTACGACTTTCACTCCCTATCTGATGCCCTATTACGACACGATTGTCGTGACGGATCTGCGCCCCGATTACTACGACAGTAAAGAAGCGGGAGCGACGGTCAGACAGTATATCGAACAGTACGGCGTGCAGGATATCTATATGGTTTTAGCCACGGTTTCGGGACCGAGCAAGCAGTATTCCCTGAATTACCTGATGAAATATCTTGGTTAGGCGGACCGGCAATATGAAGAATTCGGACAAAAAACAAAAGCGCCTGCTTGAGCGGCGCCGGGAAAAGGCGTTCGCGCGCAGGGTCATCTTCCGCAGCGTCACCGCGGCGGTGATTCTGTGTATCCTGATCGTCGTGCTGATCTATACGGTGCCGCCGATGATGGAAAATCGCATCAAAAACGCGCTGAACGCGCGGGACTATGATAAGGCGCTTTCGACCGCGCAATTGATGGGCAGCGAGAAGGAAACCGAGGTCAGCATGCGCGTCGGCTATCTGAGCGCGGAGGATCTGTTCTCGGGCGGTTCCTTTGAGGAAGCCCGCGCCGCGTTTCTGGCCTTGGGCGCTTATGAGGACGCGCCTGACCGCGCGGACGAATGTGCGTACCGCATGGCGTGTCTCGAGATGGATAAAGGCAATTACGATACTGCACTCCGCGGCTTTCTTTCTCTGAACGGCTATGGGGACAGCCCTGCCATGGCGGACAAATGCCGCTTCTCCATGGCGGTGCTTGACTATGAGAACGGTGACCTGTACAGCGCGTACAAGCGTTTTCTGACCATCGCGGATGATCCTCAGGCCGCTGCCCGGCTTACCCGCATTGCCGTGGAAGTCACGGGAGAGCAGGATGAGAAAAAGGCGCTGTCTTCCGTAGAAGCGTATTTCGAGGAAGAACAGATGAAGAGCGCGATGACCGCCGCCCGCGGAACGCTGAAGGAAGGCATGATCGATGTGGGTTACCGCCACACCGTCGCCTGCACTTCCGACGGCAGGGCTCTGGCCGTTGGTGACAACTCTTTCGGCCAGTGCGACATTGCCTCCTGGAGCGGCATCACGAAAATCTGCGCCGGCGCGTATTACACCATCGGACTGACCGCGGACGGCAGGGTAGTGGCTGCCGGTCAAAACGATGACGGCCAGTGCGATGTCGGCAAGTGGAAAGATATCGTCGATATCGCCGCGGGCGCGTATGACACCTATGCCCTCACTTCGGACGGGCGCGTGCTCCATACGGGTCATATGAAGGACGCGGTTTCCGGCTGGAAAGACATCGTGTCCCTGAGCGCGGATTCCTATGTGGCGGCAGGGCTTACCGCCGGCGGTTCCATTCTGACGACCGGGAAGAACTGCCTGCCGGGTACGGACGCGGGCTTCGCCGCCGTGGGGGTGTCCACGGGATACGGTATCGGCATCCTGCAGTCCGGCAAGGCGGTCGCTACCTTCGGTGAGACGGACTGGACCGGCGCGATCACCGTTTCCGCGAGCGGATCCGGCGCGCTCGGCATCGACACGGAAGGAAAGGTGCTCACGCATTTCTTCCGCGAAAGCGAAAATAAATCCTATGATTTTTCCGCCATTACGAAACGGGCTGTTGCCGTAGCCGCGGGCGGCGGACATCACGCCGTGCTGCTCGAGGACGGCAGCGTGACGGTGATCGGTGATGATTCCTGCGGTCAGGCGGAAACCGGAGCATGGAAACTGTTTTAGAGAGTGACATCATGAAAGAAATCAGTTATGTAAATCTCATGCGCAACGGCAGGAAGGACATGAGTGGACTCCCTGTTTCCAGATTCGCGCTGCTCGGAGACTGCGCCACTCAGCACATCGCGGCGTCCATTCGCGGCTACGCCTATGAGATGGGGCAGAACTTTGTCATGTTTGACGCCGATTATGACCAGATCGACGCGCAGCTCATGGATGAAAACAGCGAACTGTTTGCGTTCGCGCCCGAAACGGTGCTGATCTATCACTGCACGGAAAAACTGTATGAGCGCTACACCCGCGCTTCTGCATCGGACCGCGTGTCCTTTGCCGAAACCGAGGCGGAAAAGATCGCCGCGGAATGGAGCAGGGTCAATTCTCACAGCAAAGCGGATATCCTGTCGTTTCTGTTTCTGACCGAGGACGACGGCGTGTTCGGCGCTTACGCTTACCGCGAGGAAACTTCTTTTCCGTATCAACTTCGGAAACTGAATTTTCTTCTGACCGAAAAATGCCGCGCCTTCGGCAATGTGCGGATCATCGATTTGGATCCTCTCCGGGCGAAAATGGGTTCGGACGCATTCTGCGATCCCAAAATGTACATGATCGCCAAGATGCCCCTTTCCACGGCGGCGCTCCCGCTCGTGGCTTCGAGGGTCGTGGACGCGGTGATGGTGCGCCGCGGACACATTCACAAATGCGCCGTGCTGGATCTGGACAATACCCTTTGGGGCGGTGTCATCGGCGACGACGGCCTCAACGGCATTGAACTGGGCGACTATAAGCAGGGACACGCTTTTACGGAGTTCCAGACCTGGCTCAAGGAACTCAAAAACCGCGGCATCATGCTGGCGGTCTGCTCGAAAAACGATGAGAGCAACGCCCGTGAGCCTTTTGAGAAGCATCCGGGCATGGTACTGCGCCCGGAGGATTTTTCCGCTTTTGTTGCCAACTGGGAGAACAAGGCGGACAACATCCGCCGGATCCAGAAAGAACTGAACATCGGCTTCGATTCCATGGTGTTTTTTGACGACAATCCCTTCGAGCGGCAGCTGGTGCGTACCATGCTCCCGGAGGTTGAGGTGCCGGAACTGCCCGAAGATCCGGCGGACTATGTGCGCTTCGTACGGGAGCAGAACCTGTTTGATACCGCCTCTTTCTCCGAGGAAGACCGCGTCCGTACCGAGCGTTACCGTGCGGAAAAGAGCCGCACGGAATTGAGCGCTGCGCTGGACAACTATGACGATTACCTGAAGGCTCTCGACATGAAAGCGATCTGCGCGCCGTTTGATCCGTTCCATATCCCGCGCATCGCGCAGTTGACCCAGCGCAGCAACCAGTTCAATCTCCGCACCGTTCGCTATTCGGAAGAAGAAACCGCCGCCATCGCGGCGGACGACCGCTATATTACCCGCTACTATACCCTTCGGGACCGTTTCGGCGAGCACGGACTTATCGCGGTGGTGATCCTCGAAAAGCGGGATGATTGCCTGTTTGTGAACGAGTGGCTCATGAGCTGCCGCGTGCTGAAACGGGGCATGGAGCAGTTTATCGCGGATTCCGTCATTTCCGCGGCGAAGGATGCAGGATTTTCCCGTGTGGTCGGCGAATATATCCCGACGGCGAAGAATGCCATGGTGAAGGACCTGTATGAGAATATGGGCTTCAAGCCTCTGGGGAACGGTCTGTATGAAGCGGATACGGACACTTATGTGAACCACGAAATCTATATTACGGAGGAATAGATAATGACGAAAGTCGATATCATGAAGAAACTGAACAAGGTCTTCCGCGAGGTTTTTGACGATGACTCCCTGAAGATCACCGAAAAGACCACGGCGAAGGATGTGGACGGCTGGGATTCTTTGATGCACATCACGCTGATTGCCGAAATCGAGGACGCGTTCCGCATGAAGTTCACCATGAAGGAAGTCACCGGCATGAAAAATGTGGGCGAAATGGCTGCCATCATCGAGACAAGAGCGAAATAGTGCAGCATCGTGCCGATTGTACGGCGCGCGCTTCCCGCGCGGACGGAAACGGGTCATTCCGTATCATGCAAACCTGCCGGAACTTTATCCGGCTGGTTTTTCTTTGCTGTCGCCATTGTATGATATGCCCCGACTTTCACGGAAGGGCATGTTTTTATGGACTTTTTCACCGGAGCGCGGTATAGTGGCGGAAAGAAAATGACCGGGAGGCGCGGTATGGGCGATATCCGATATGAGGCGTTCATGGGGCTTTGACCGGAGACGGTGCCGCACTGGGAGCACTGGAGCGACCCGGACGCGGAAAGTTATCTGACCTGGATAAACCACTACGAGCATCCGCGGCTGTGCCGGCTCCGGATGCGGGAACTGTACCCGGAACCGGGACTGTGGATCCCCGAAAGCGATGAGGCGAAAACGCGCCCGTCCGCGGATGACACGAAAAACCATACGGTGCGCTGGGGAGAAGGGCAGTCTTCGACCTTCGCACACGGAGAGCAGTTTTTCAAAACGCCGGAGGAAGTGTTCGCGTTCCATCCTCTGGAGCATGCCGATATGCGCGGCCGGCCTCATGTGGTGGTCAACTTTGACTATTCGAGCGAGGAAACGCTGAAACGGGACATCGCCGAGCGGTCGGGTATCCCGCTTCCGTGGGTAAAACCCGTGCCCGGAATACCGTCCGAAGCGAATTTCTATAATACCGCGATCATGTGGCCCATGCTGACCTTCGGTTGGGAGTTGTTTCTGGAATGTTGTCTCGAGCCGGAATTCGAGGGCGTGATGGAGGAATTCGCCGAGATCAACCGCCGCGTCTTCCGCGTGATGGCGCAGATGCCCGTGAACTTTATCACCTGCCACGACGATATCATGAACACCCGCGGGCCCATCTGTTCGCCCAAGCGGATGCAAAAGTATATGTTTCCCCGCTATGAAGAATACTGGGACATCCTCCGCAAAGCGGGCAAGGAGGTCATTTTCATGGCGGACGGCTGCATGGACCGCTACGCCGATGATGTGTTTTCCTGCGGCGCGCGGGGCATCATCTCCGAGCCGTATACCGATTATCAGACCATTGCCCGGAATCACAGGGACTGCTTCCTCGCGGGCGAGGGCGACAACCGCGTCCTCTGCCGGAACGATCCTTTCGAGATCCGCGCGATGGTGGAAAAGATGGCGGACACCGCGAAAATCTGCGGCGGCTACATGATGTGCATCGGCAACCACATCCCGTGGAATGTGCCGGGCGAGGCAATCAAACGCTACATTGAACTGTCGCGGGAACTGGTGCGGCGGTAGACGGGTCTTGACAAACGCGGATTCCCATGATGGGTTGTTTATGCTTAGGCCGGAGCATATTGATCGGGAGAAATCCATATGAGCGGAGACAATGATTCCGAAAAGGTGTCTGCTCGACATTTCCGGAACCATCGATGACGAACCGGTGTTCGAGACGGTGGAACGCATCCGGGTCAAAGGCAGGGTAAGCTGCTCGCCCGCGGCCTGCGGCATCAAATCAGCAAACGAAAAGACCGGCTTTTGCCGGTCTTTTTGCTTTGCTGTACGGGACGCCGCCGGTTGAAAAATCGGAACCGGGCGGCAGCAGTGCCGTGTTTTGCGCGTTCTTTTATGTCTCCATCATCAGGCGGATGATTTCTTTGTCGGTTTCTTCCATGCCGTTGCGGGCGAGGCGGCCGATGGTCGCGATGGTGTTTTCCACGCCCTTTCTGATGATGCCGTCGCCGCCGTAGAACTGGTTGCCGTTTTTGTACATGTTGAGCCCCAGCAGGCCCGCGTCGATGGCGGCGGCGATCTTTGCCGCGCAGCTGGCTTTGGCGCCGTCGCAGACGATGCCGCTGGTCACGGCGAGGGAATTGACCACCGTGTGGGCGATGGTGTCGAAGCGGCCGCCCTGCAGATAGGCGATGCCCGCGCCGGCTCCGCAGCCCGCGCTCACGGCTCCGCAGTACGCGCTCAGGCGGCCGATGCCGGTCTTCAGATGGATGGTCACCAGATTGGATACGCACAGCGCCCGCAGCAGTTCCTCGCGGGTATTGCCGTTGTACTGCGCGTAGACGATGACGGGAACGCTCGCTGTGATGCCCTGATTGCCGCTGCCGGAGTTGATGATGACGGGCTTTTCGCAGCCGTTCATGCGGGCATCGCTGGCGGCTGCCGCGTATGCGCGCATTTTGTAGCCGATATCGTTTTCGCTCATGCGGAGCAGGGTCTTGCCGATATTCGCGCCGTAATCGCTGCGAAGTCCCTCGCGGGCGATCTCCATGTTATATTCGATCTGCCGCTCGAGCACCTCCCGCACATCCTCCGTATCTACGCTGTCCGCGAAGTCGATGATGCCTTCGATGGTCATGAAACCGCGGTCAACGGGGTCGGAGGTCTCTTGGGCGGTTTCCTTTTCCAGAAGCGTCACGCCGTTTTTCCGGACCGTGACGATGTTGGTGTGGTAGCCCGTGATGCGGACAAAGGAACTGTCCTCTCCGCTCCGCGCCGTGACGCACACATCGAAGATATTGCCGGATTCACATTTGCCGACCGTGATGGGGGTATCGCGCAGATAGGCTTCGATGCGCCCGGCGCCGGAAGTCTCCGCTCCGGAGAGCACCTCCAGTTCGGCGTCTGTACGGCCGGCGATCACGCCCGCCGCGGCCGCTGCGGCAATGCCCCGAAGACCGCCGGTATGGGGGACCACCACGCTTTTCACATTTTTGATGATGTTCCCGCTCACTTCCACGAGCAGGGAAGAGGGCAGCACGCCCAGAACATCGCGCGCCTTTGCCGCCGCGTACGCGATGGCAATCGGCTCCGTGCAGCCCATGGCCGGGCGGAGCTCATCTGTCAGAATCCCGGTGTACAAACGGTATCGTTCCTCTTGCCTGTTCATGGCGCGTCCCCCTCGGTTTTCTGGCGGTATTATAACACAATCCCGCCTGCGAGACAATATGGTATGCTCATAGGGACAAAAATGTTTCCTGGGGAGGACAGCGCATGTAACGGAAAAATCCGCGCCGCGGCATCAACTATGCAGACGAAAAGACCGGCTTTCTGCCGGTCTTCTGCTTTGATCAGGAGGCTTTTTGATTGGACGCAATGATCTTTCTGACGGCTTCTTCCTCGGGAAAATCCATCAGCACCCACCCGATGCGACTGCCCTGCGGAAGGACCGCTTCCTCCGTGAGGTAGCGGTTCGTCTTGCGGGCGGCGGCGCGGGGGCCCTGACGGAAGCCGGCGTTGCTGCTGGAATAGACGATCTTCACATCGGGTTCGACCCCGGTCTTCGCGTCGGTAAAAAAGGCTTTGCGTGATTCGTCCTGCGCTCCCGCCGAGGCGAACGCCGTTTTCAGGTAGCCGATCTTTTCATCCGCGAACACTTCCCAGTGGTTTTCATACTTGGTGAGCGTTCCGTAATCGTCGAGGAGGACGCACTTGCCGCGCACATCGCCGAGGGATGGCACGGTGCTGTCCTTCGTATAGTACACGAAGGTGCCGCCGAAACGGGCGCCGTCTTGCGCGCCGGACGGGGGATACTCCGCCTGAAGCGCGATGAGCGCCGCCTTGACGGTGTCTCGGTTTTCCGCGTTTCCCTGCACTTCATCCGTCAGGAGAAACACTGCCGTTTCCGTAGGATGCACTTCAAGGAAACGGGCGGCGTCTTCCATCACATGGGAAAGTGTCAGGGTCTCGCCGCCGAAAAGGCGCGTGCGGCAGGTCCAGATGTCATGGCTGAGTTCCATCCCGCAGGGGTCGGACGGATCTTTCCCCGAGGGGCGCAGGCGGATATCGAATACGCGCATCCCCGCTTCCAACTGGTCAAAAATCGTTTCGTTCGTCCACTGGGTCTGCCACCAGACGCGGGAGAGGATATTGTTGGCGAAACATCCGCTGTCGTGGGTGCCGGGCAGGTTGATTTCGGACAGGGTCATCCCGTCCGGAAGATCCTTCATCCAGTCCGCGAGCGCGGGATTGTGTTCACCCTTCCTTGAGTAGCCGATGCAGAGGATGCCGAAAATGAGCACCAGCACAAGCAGGAGGCACAGCAGGCTCCTGACCGCGATCCCGAGGGCTTTTTTCAGTATTTTCATTCCTTGCCTTTCCGTCCGTGTCCGCAGGCGATGAATTTTGCCGTTTCGTCAGTTCCGTTCAAACACCGGCATGTATTCGATGGGCGCCTGCACGGTCACCTTTCTGCCGCCATCGAAGATTTCCTTCGTGGAAGTGAGCGTCCATTTGCCTTCGGGCAGATAGACCTCGCGCGCAAACTGATTGAGGTGCAGAACGGGCGCGACCAGATATTTGCTTCCGAACATATACTGGTCGCCCAGTTCCCAGCAGACGGGATCGTCCGGGAATTCGTAGAACATGGCGCGGATGAGGGGAGAGCCGTTTTCGCTCGCCTCGTCGAAGAGATCCCTGATGTAGCCGTGCATGCCGACGCGGATATTGTAGTAGTCCCGCATGATGCGGTAGCAGTCCTCACCGTAACTCCACAGTTCGTTGGGCTGACCCGTGTGCAGATATCCGCCGCCCCAATCGCGGTCATCGAGGGCGGGGATGTCGTAGGGACCGCGGTCGCCGTGCATACGCAGTACTGCGGAATACACCGCGAACTCATACCATCTCACCAGCAGCTGTTTGAAATCCGGATCGTTCACATCGTCGGTCATGAAGCCGCCGATGTCCGTGGTCCACCAGGGGATGCCGGCAAGACCCATGTTGAGGCCTGCCTTCAACTGGTCGGCGAAGGACTCGAAGGTGGAGGGCACATCGCCCGACCACACTACATTTCCGTATTTCTGGGAGCCTGCCCACGCGCAGCGCAGCAGGTTCACGACGGGCTTGCCCGTCTTGACCATCTCGTCATAGAACACGCGGCTGTACATCTGCGGGTAAATATTGGAAACGGTGAGCGCGGGTCCCGCGCAGTAGCGGTAGTGGTCCCAGTCGTATACGCCGTAGTCCGGCTCGGAGTTGTCCAGCCAGTAGCCGTCGATGCCGAGGGAACCGTAATTCCGGCTGCAGACCTCCCACACATAGGCGCGGGTCTCGGGGTTGAACACATCGATCTCCACGCAGTCGCCCTGATAGTCGTAGGTCTGGTCCGCGCCGCGCTCGGTGCGGATGAGGAGCCCCCGCTCCATCATGGGATAGAAGTTTTCGCTGCGCCTGTCCACGGACGGCCACACGGACACGATGACGCGGATGCCCATCTCGTGCAGTTCATCTACCATCGCCTTGGGGTCGGGCCAGTAGGTCTTGTCGAATTTCCAGTCGCCCTGCACGGTCCAGTGGAAGAAGTCGATGACAATCTGGTCGATTTTGATGCCCTCCGCCTTGTATCTGCGGGCGACCGAAAGCACCTCGTCCTGGGTGCGGTAGCGGAGTTTGCACTGCCACAGGCCCATCAGTTCCTCGGGGAATTTGCCCGCGCGCCCCGCGGCGGCGGTGTAGTTTTCAAGGATACCTTTGGGGCCGTCTGCCGCGGTGATGAAATAGTCCATCTCGCGGGTAGCGGAGGCGATCCACTCGGTGTAGTTGTTGCCGAAGGTCACGCGGCCTACGGCGGGGTTGTTCCAGAGGAAGCCGTAGCCCAGCGAGGACACATAGAAGGGCACGGACGCCTGGGAGTTGCGCTGCGCCAGTTCCAGCACGCAGCCCTTCATGTCCATGCAGCCGTCCTGATACTGGCCCATGCCGAAGATCTTCTCGCCGGGATTGCTCTCGAATTTCACATTGAGGGTGTATTCGCTGCCGCCGATGATGCCCTTCCACTCGCGGTTCGTGATTTTGAGGCAGCGGCTGCTTTGGGAAATCGTGCCGCCGTAGAAGCGGAAATATTCCCGCAGGATCTTCGCGCCGTCCCGATAGAAGGTGATGACGCCCGCCTCGTTCACGGCGGCTTTGATTCTCCCGTTCACGATCTCCGCGCCGCGGTCAAGTACCTTCACTTCGGCATCGCAGGCGCATACCTGCTCGGTGAGCGCCCACACATTTCCCGTAAAGCGTCCCTCGCGGGTGCTCCTTACGCGCAGAGAATCTTTGCCCCACGGCTCGATGCGCAGGGTTTCGCCGTTTCTGCGGCACAAAAGCGCGCCGTTGTCGTTTAAAAACTGCATAGCGGGTACCTCCTTGACTTGACGGCAGTATATTCCCGTTCCATGCGGGTATTGTAACATTATTTTGCTGCCCGCGCAAGGGCTTCGGGCAATGTAACTTACTTTTGTAACATTGACAAACAGCCGCAGTATGGTACAATATGGAAAAACGGATTTCCGGAGGCAGCTATGTTCACAAATGACATGACTCTGCGGCAAGTGCTCTCGCAGAAGGAGATCGCGGCCATCGCGCCTTACGCCGTCAAGAATTTCGATCTGTCGGCCTGGCCGGAGTACGGGAAGACGCTGGCGGAACTTGGGGAAAGACACTTCGGCGGCGACCTCATCCGCGGCTTTACTCGCCTGTTCAAAGCGGCGGAAAGCGGAGACTGGCTCTATCCGCTGTACACGGAAAGCGCGTGCGGAGCCGATCCCGATAAAAGATCCACGAATCTGCTGTGGCTGCCTTCCGCCGATCCCGCGGCGGATGAGCGGCCCTATATCCTCATCGTACCCGGCGGCGGATTCGTCAATGTGTGGAACCTGACCGAGGGCTGGCCCATCGCCGACCACATGAACGCCGCGGGCTATCACGCCTTCGTGCTGACCTACCGCGTCTCCTGCGAGGGTCCCATCGCCTTAAAGGAGATGGAGGATGTCGCCCGCGCCATCGAAGTCATCCGCGAAAATGCCGCGCACTTCCGCGTGAAGTGGGACCGTTATGCCATCTGCGGCTTCTCCGCGGGCGGATTCATCACCTGCCTGTGGTCTGCGGGCAGGAACGGCTATCTGAAATACGGCATGCCCAAGCCCATTGCCGCCGTGCCCGTCTATCCCTTTGTGAGCCCCGCCATGGACGGCGAAGCGGAATTTTCAAAGCAATTGTTCGGCTGTGGCCCCGATGAGACCTATGAGCGCGGCTTCGAGCCCCAGGCGGACGCGGTCAATTTCCCGCCCGCGGCGATCTTCGTCTCGGCAGGTGACGAACTGGTGCCTCCCGCCCACAGCCGCCTGCTGAAACAGTCCCTCGAAGAAGCCGGCATCCCCGTCTATTGCGAGGAAGGTCAGGGCGGCTGCCACGGCTTCGCCGGAGGCGAGGGCATGAACATGGAAGGCTGGCCTGAGCGGATGCTCGGCTGGCTCGAAAGCCTGTAAACAAAACGGATACAGTCCGCATTCCCGGTGCAATTTGAAAGGACGGTCGGTTTATGAACGAAACACTGAAAACCATTTTCGGCAGGAAATCCGTGCGGGTTTTCACCGAACGGGAGATCTCGCGGGAAGACAAGGATACGATATTGAAAGCGGCGGCGTCCGCGCCCTCGGCCGGGTGTCAGCAACTGTATACGATCCTGGATATCACCGATCCCGCGCTGCGGGCGCATCTGGCGGAGACCTGCGATCATCAGCCGTTCATTGCCGAGGCGAAAATGGTGCTGATTTTCTGCGCGGACTGCTCCAAGTGGTACCGCGCGTTTCAAGCGGCAGGCTGCGAACCCCGCATGCCCGGAGAAGGCGATCTGCTGCTTGCCGTTTCCGATGCCAACATCGCCGCCCAGAACGCGGTGCTCGCAGCCGAAAGCCTCGGCATCGGCAGTTGCTTCATCGGGGACATCATGGAAAACTGCGAAAGCCACCGTCAAATGCTCCGTTTGCCCCGCTATGTCTTCCCGGCGGCCATGCTGGTCTTCGGCTACCCGACGGAGCAGCAGAAAACAAGGACCGCGCCCGTGCGCGCACCCATGGAGAACATCGTTTCGGAGAACGCTTATCCCGAAATGGACGAAATGTATTTCCGCGCGCTGTTCGGCGGAAAGGCGGTTGCCAGGCCCTATGAGGATTGGATGAAAGCCTTCTGCGAAAGGAAGTACAATTCCGGTTTCGCCCGCGAAATGACCCGGTCCGTCCGGGAATACCTGCGCGGGTTTGCGGATGACGAAGGCTGAATGCAAGGCTCTGTCTGATATAAGCGGTGTTTTGCCGCTCAAAAACACATCGCCGCGAGGAGAAATCTCACGGCGATGCGCTGTTTATTGTCACTTTGGAAGTAAACCTTTAGCGGTCATAAACGAAAGACCAATCGGTTTTGCGGGAACGGTTACCGGAGTTTTTTGCGTTCCGTTCTCGAAAATATGCCGGCAAACAGTATGGCGCCGAAGATCCCGAGAATGACCGAAATCAGATATCCGGCATTTCCGGCAATCCCCATCTGCGCCCAGAGAGCGCCCAGACATTCCGGCGCGGCAAAGAAATAGGTTATGACGATTGCCGACATGAACATGGCGGGAATGGCTGTATACAGATAGTTCCTGCCCTCCCGCTTGAGATATACGGAGAATGTCCAGAGCGCGATCATGGCAAGCGTCTGGTTTGACCAGGAGAAGTATCTCCAGACGATATTGTAATTCATGCCGCAGATCACGCATCCCGCTCCCAAAAGCGGGATCGTAAGAAGCAGCCGGTTTCCGATTTTCGACTGATCCAGTTTGAACCAGTCGGCAAGCGTCAGTCTGGCGGATCTGTACGCGGTATCACCCGAGGAAATCGGGCAAATGATAACACCGATCAGTGCGAGCAGACTGCCGGCTTTGCCCATCGTGGTCCGGCAGATATTATAAACCACGGTATTGCATCCTCCGCCTGCGTCAAGCAGCGCCTGACTGCTCTCATAGCAGGTCACTCCCGCGGCAGCCCATACAAGCGCGATGATTCCTTCCGCGATCATTGCCCCGTAAAAGACCGTTCTTCCGTGCTTTTCGGAGCGGATGCATCTTGCCATCATGGGCGACTGGGTCGCGTGAAATCCCGAAATCGCGCCGCATGCGACTGTTATGAACATGAACGGCCATACGCTCGTATTCTCACAGTGCAGGTTTGCAAAGTTGTTCCATACTTCCGGCATCACGAACCTGCCCGAAAACAGCATGGAACCGGACACGCCCAATGCCATTATGATAAGGCAAGCGCCGAACAGCGGATAGATCCGTCCGATGACCCTGTCGATCGGCACGAATGTCGCGACAAAATAGTACGCGATGATGATCCACAGCCACGCGCTTTTGCCAACCGTGCCGTTTGTCAGGATATCGAGAAGTCCGGCAGGTCCGGTCGTAAACACGACACCGCACATAACAAGCAAAACCACGGAGAATACGCGCATCACCTGCCGCATGCCGTTGCCGAGGTAATGCCCCGTAAGTTCGGAGATACTCGCTCCGTTATGCCGCATCGAAAGCATCCCGCAAAAGAAGTCATGCACCGAACCGGCAAAAATGCAGCCGAAAACGATCCACAGGTATACGACCGGACCGAACAGCGCGCCGCCCAGAGCACCGAAAATCGGGCCCGTTCCCGCGATGTTCAGCAGTTGGATCATGAATACCTTCCAAGTGGGCATCGGTATATAATCCACGCCGTCATTGATCATAGCGGCAGGCGTCTGCCGGTCATCCGGACCGAAAACTTTCTCGATGATCCGGCTGTATATATAATACCCGGCTATCAATATGATAACCGATATGAGAAAACTGTACATGTCGCTAAACCTCGGTATCAGGACCGGCATTCACATGCCGTTTCGTCTGCGCATTCTGTTTAATCAGCAGCGCCGCCGTCTCCTTATCTATCCTTCTGCATACTATGATTTTACTACAGCTTCCCCGATTGCGCAAGGGTGAAAATTGATTGCTATGCGTTTGAAGCCATGCCGTTTTTTCCGCGGCGGACAGGCGAAGCTCCGGCGCTTTGCGGACTCGCGGAGGGCAGTGCTTAAATTGCAACTCATGTTTGCGGGATATTCCATTGCGCGCGGGGGCGCAAATATGTATAATACAAACTGAGAATTTATGGATAAAGGTACGGATAACAGTTTGAGACGGGAAGCATTTTATAGCGCGGAAAAGAATCAGGGCTTTGGTAAGCGGTCTGTGCGCTGGCGTTTTGTATGGATCATGCTGGGCGTGTTTCTGATCGGCATGGCGGCGCTTCTGCTGTATCACCGCTTTTCCATGAACGGGCTCATCGAGGATAAAATCGAGAAGCTCAGCAGTGAGATGACCATTTCCTGCGCGGCGCTGGATGACGAAGTCTACATGACGAGCGCGATCCCGTCCGCGGTGAACAAGTCCGATTACTATGCCTTTATCCGCAACAACCGCGCGGAGCAGCTGGACCGCAAGTATTACAGCGTGCTGGAGTTTATCCGCGAGGACTTTGCCAATCAGATCTATCTGCGCGGCTCCGCGTCCGAAAGCCTGCTCTATTTCCGCGGAACGGGCAGCATCTGCACGACCAGACGCATCTATCCCGCGGCAGAGGACTGCTTTGACAAAGGCCTGCTGTTTGATACCACTTCCACTGCTTCGCTCATTTCCGCGCTGCGAGATACGCGCGGCGTTCAGGTGCTTCCATCCGAATGGATCACATCGGAGGAAGGGCAGAGGCGGCTGTGCCTTCCGGTCATTATCAGGGACAGCGGATCTAATATCACGATCATGTCTCTGTATGAGAAAAAGGCGTTCACGGACGCGCTCGATATCTCCGCATGGGACGAGGCGGATTACTCGCTTGGCATTTTCTCCCAAAGCGGCACGGAACTGTTCACCTGCGGAGATTTTTCCGGATCGGACGGCCGCACCGTGAGCGCGCCGCTTCCCAAACTCCGCTGCAGGGTCGTGCTCACCTTTTCTCCCGAAGTCGTCACCCGCACCCTCGAAGCGTCCCGTCTGCGCGGATTTTTGATCATCGGCATTTCGCTGATGCTGGGTCTGCTGGCGGCGTTCTTGCTGAGCGAGGTCTCCGTGCGCCCCATCCGCCGCATCATCATGAACCACGGCTCCGATGCACAGGGAAAGGGCGGCAACGAGATCGACCGTATCGAGGATATGCTGCTCACATCCGAGCAGCAAATCGGCCTTCAGCAGAAGCAGCTGCAGCGCAATATGCTTTTGCTGGCACTGAGCGGCACGGTGCTCGCGCCGGAGGACATGGAGCGGCTGCGCGCGCAGCTCCTGCCGGAGGGCGGCAGCTACTGCATCGCCATTATCCACGGCGTGGCGCGATCCATGTGGAGCATTTCCGCTGAACTGCTGGATGACCAGAAGAACCTGTTCTGCACCGCCATCAGTTCCAGCGAACTCGGCGTGTATATCCGCTCTGCTCCGGCGGTCAGGGAACTGGCGGATTTCATCAACCGCAGCAACCTGCTGTTTGATGATGAGAAGGACAAGCTGCACTGCGGCATCAGCCGTCCCTGCGGCGATTTCGATCATTTCTACGACGCGCTGCAGCAGGCGCGCGTGGCTGTGCCCATGACGGGCGGCTGCCGTATCTATGATTCCGCGGCGATGAACCAAAACTCGGGGATGCGCCTCATGTACGAGCGGCTGTATTCCCGCGTGATAGCGGTCAATCATGAGCAGGCGATCGAGGCGATCGACGGCATCGAAAAGCAGCTTAACAACCAAAATCGCCACGAGGTATTTTATAATGTGCGTTTCTTCCTGCTGAACGCGGCGGAGGAATTCGGCATGGACGGGGTCGAGCAGATTCTGCCGCGCTACGACGAGAAGCTGCTGCCCATGGAAAACCTCGGCAAGATGAAGGACTTCATGAACGCGATCCTCGCCTTCCGTCTGGAAAAGGAGGAGCAGAGCCGTGCCGACCGCCGCAGGCAGATCATGGACCGTGTCCGCGACGGCGCCTCTGAGCCGGACATGTGCGCGCAGAAGGTCGCCGACGAATTCGGCTTGTCCGAGCGGTATCTGTACGACATCGTCCGCGGAGAAAGCGGCATGAGCTTCAGCGAGTTTTTGACGCGGGAGCGCATGCAGAAGGCAAAGGAATTGCTCTATACCTCCACGATGACGGTCAACGAGATCTCCGCCGCCTGCGGCTACGATGTGCCCAGTACCTTCTACCGCCTGTTCAAAAAATACTACGGCGTTTCCCCCAAGCAGTATGTGGAAAGCAGAGATGCGAGTTGGGAAGAGGCGGAATAAGAGCGTTTTTCCCCACTTGCAAGCGCTGAAACGAGCATTGCGACTATGATTTGCCGCGCGTGTAGGGTATGATAGATTCATCACCGGAGCGTCCGGAGAAATATCATGAAAGAAGGAACCCCCATGAAGAAACTCGTGACCCTGGTTCTTTGCCTGGCTCTTCTGCTGAGCGTTTTCAGTTTTGCCGAAGAAACCGCGAACCCCTACCGCATCGTTCCCGAGGGTGAGGAGATCACCATCAGCATCGGCGTGATCGGCAGTGCTCTCACCGAGGACTATGAGAACAACACCTTCACCAAGAAGATCGAAGCGGATACCGGTATCAACATCGAAGTGATCCCCTATTCCAGCGATAAGAACGAAGCTGTTACCCAGCTGAATCTGGACCTGAGCGCCGGCAACAAGGTGCCCGACCTCCTGTTCAACTTCACCATGGATAACGCGGTCATCAACCAGATGGGCGAGGACGGCTACTTTGTAGACTTGCTCCCCCTCATGGAAGAATACTGCCCCAACTTCTGGGATGCTCTTATGACCATTCCCGAGTCCACCCGCTATGACATCGTGAATAAGTCCAAGGACCCCAAGAACGGTGCCATGTACTGCTTCCCCTCCCTCGAGGAAGGCACCTATGAGTCTCTGGGCTACCTCGGACAGATCAACAAGGCATGGCTCGATAAGCTGGGCTACGATATGCCCACCACCGTGGAAGACCTGTATGATGTGCTGGTCGCGTTCCGCGATAAGGACCCCAACGGCAACGGCCTCGCCGATGAGATCCCCCTCGTCATGCAGAAGGGCGGCGGATGGAAGGGCGACATCTTCCAGTGGATCATCAACGCTTTCGTTTACACCCTCGATGATACCAGATTCAATGTGACCGACGGCCAGCTCTGGGTGCCCTACACCACCGACGAGTATCGCCAGGCCATGATCTACATGAACAAGCTGTATAACGAAAGCCTGCTCTCTGACCTGTGCTTCACCGCCAACGGTGACGCCGAAGTCAAGGCCCTCGTGTGCAACGATGAGGCGGTTATCGTCGGTATCGCCGGCGGCCATCCCTCTCTTGAGAACATCACCAACCATCCCAATACCCTTGAGTACTGCGCACTTCCCGTACTGGAAGACGCAACCGGCAGCGGCCGCGGCGGCTTCTACCCCAAGTGCCCCTCCAAGTACAGCTACGGCTACTACATGACCACTTCCTGCGAGCATCCCGAAGTTGCCGCGCAGCTCATCAACTACTTCTATGATCCTTACACCTGGGCTACCGGCCGCTACGGTGTGAAGGGCGTGAACTGGGATGTTGCCGATGAAGGCACCACCAACCGCTACGATGTTCCCGCCCTGTTCAAGGTCATCGATGACTGCTTCTTCACCACTCAGAACAGTGAACTGTGGCACGGCAATCTGCCCTCCATCGGCACTCTGTCCCGCACCTCCACTCAGGCCGCTCCTCTTGAGGAAGGCACCTGGACTTACACTTACACCCACATTTCTCTGGACACCTACGCCAACTACGAAGCTTCCGTGAAGCCCACCGAACTCTTCACCGGCGTGATCCTGGACGCTGATCAGAACGACCTGTTCACCGAGAAGTGCTCCGGTCTGTGGGCCTACATGAAGGAAGCCCGCGCGCTCATGGTAAGCGGCGCTCTGGATCCCAACTCCGACGCTGACTGGCAGACCTATCTGGACAACATGGAAGCCAACGGCCTCTCCACTGCTCTGGAAGTCTATCAGGAAGCTTACGACCTCATCAAGTAATTTTCCCGATCACACAATGGGCTGTCCCGTATACGCGGGGCAGCCCAAATCATCAAAGGACGTGTCAGAATGGATAAATCAATAAAAGAAAGAACGATCGGTACTCTTACCAGGAGCAAGCTCTGGAGCGACCTCGTGCGCGACAGGCAGCTTTATCTGCTCATGCTGCTGCCGATGGCGTACCTGATCCTGTTCAGCTATGTTCCCATGTACGGCGTGCAGATCGCCTTCCGTGACTATAAGCCCCTGACCGGCATCACCGGCAGCGAGTGGCTGGGCCTCAAGCACTTCTCCGTGTTCATGGGTGCCTATAACTTCCGCAATATCCTGTGGAATACGCTCGTTCTGTCTCTGTATCAAATGGCTGCCGGCTTCCCGGTGCCCATCCTTCTGGCGCTCATCTTCAACTCTCTTCCGAGCAAACGGCTCATGAAGACGGTGCAGAGCGTGGCTTACATGCCCCACTTCATCTCCATCGTGGTCGTTGTTTCCATCCTGAACCTCATCTTCAACCCGGTTAACGGCGTATACGGCTATGTGTTCCGCCTGCTGGGCGGCATCGGTTATCCCATGGATTTCCGCGGACGCCCCGAGACCTTCCGCCATCTGTATGTCTGGAGCGGCATCTGGCAGAATATGGGCTGGGATACCGTTGTGTATACCGCCGCGCTGTCCTCCGTTTCTCCCGACCTCCACGAAGCCGCCATGCTGGACGGCGCCTCCCGCTTCAAGCGGGTGCTGCATGTGGACCTGCCCACCATCCTGCCCACCATCGGCATCATGCTGATCATGCGCTGCGGCTCCATTCTGAGCGTGGGCTATGAAAAGGTCTATCTGATGCAGTCCGATCTGAACCTCTCCACTTCCGAAATCATTTCCACCTACATTTATAAAACGGGTATCGGCAAGGGCGAATTCTCCTTCGGCGCCGCCGTTGACCTGTTCAACTCCGTCATCAACTGCGTCCTGCTGGTCACCGTGAACATGATCACGCGCAAGGTCAGCGAGGATGAAGTGCGACTCTTCTGAGGAGGCCAATATGAAAAAGAATACCGCTATCAAGGCCTCCAGGGGAGACCGCCTGTACTATATCCTGATCACCGTGTTTTCGATTATCGTTTTGATCACGGTGCTCTATCCGCTTATTTATGTCGTATCGAGCTCCTTCTCCTCCGGTTCGGCTGTCACGAACGGCAAGGTCATCCTGTGGCCCGTGAACCCCTCTATTCAGGGCTACAAGGTCATCTTGGGCAACCACAGCGTGGGCACCGGCTACTATAATACCGTGCTCAACAGCGTGATCGGCACGGCGCTGGGTCTTGCCTTCACCGTGATGATGGCCTACCCGCTGGCCCGCAAAAACCTGCACGGACGCGGCTTCCTGATGGTATTGTGGATCATTCCCATGTTCTTCTACGGCGGTCTGATTCCGGGCTACATCCTCAAAACCAAGCTGCACATCGTCAATACCCGCTGGGCGGTCATTCAGGTGGGTATGATCACCACCTACAACATGACCATCGTGCGTACCTTCTTTGAAAACAGCATCCCGAACGAGCTGTACGAGGCGTCCCGCATCGACGGCATCTCGGATATCGGGTATCTGATCAAAATCGTGCTGCCGCTTTCCAAGGCGGTGCTGGCGGTCATCACGCTGTATCTGGTCGTCAACTACTGGAACAACTATTTCCAGGCGATGATCTATCTGCGCGATCCTTCTCTCAAGACCCTGCCCCTCGTGCTGCGCGAGATACTGAACGCTTCTCAGATGAACCTGACCGACTATTCTGACCCCGAGCTTCTGGCGCAGATGCAGGAAGCCGCGGATGTCATGAAGTACGCCCTGATCGTTGTTTCCACTGTGCCTCTCATGGTCGGCTACATTTTCGTTCAGAAGTTCTTTGACAAGGGCGTCATGATCGGCGCGCTCAAGGGCTGAGGAGAGAACTATGGATACCATCTGTTTTGACCTGACCCGCGAAGGAAACAGCTTCAAGCTCCTCAACTGCACCAATGGCGGTCCGTGGGGCAGAAAAGCGATGCACGACCAGTTCCGCACGAATTTCGATGCTTACGCGGAAGCGCGCATCCCCTATAGCCGCAACCACGACAGCGCCGCCTGCGGCGTTTACGGCGGCCCCTACAGCCACGATGTGAGCTGCATCTTCCCGAACTTTGACGCGGACGAAAACGACCCTGCGAATTACGATTTCGCCTGCACGGACGATTCGATTTTGATGACGCTCGAGGCCGGCACGGAGACATTCTTCCGTTTGGGTCAGACCATTGAGCATCAGGTGATCAAGCACCATGTGCATCCGCCGGAGGATTTCGGCAAGTGGGCGCGCATCTGTGAGCACATCATCCGCCACTACAACGAGGGCTGGAAAAACGGCTACCATCTGAACATCCGCTACTGGGAAATCTGGAATGAACCCGATCTGCGTGATGAAGCGAGTATTCACAATGAGACATGGACGGGCACACGGGGACAGTTCTTCGATTTTTACGAAACCGCGGCAAAGCACCTCAAAAAGTGCTTCCCGGACCTTTGTATCGGCGGTCCCGCTCTCGCGCGCAGCACAGACTACGCGGGGGAGTTCCTTACCGAAATGGAAAAGCGCGGTGTGCCCATCGATTTCTTCTCGTGGCACATCTACGCGGGAAATCCCGAAAAACTGGTTATCAAGGCAGGCAAATACCGCGCGCTGCTGGACGCGCACGGCTATCAAAATGCCGAGAGCATCCTGAACGAATATAACTTCGTCAACGACTGGCAGCTGGGCTATGTAAGGTGCCTGAAGACCATCCACTCCCTGAAGGGCGCGTCCTTCTTCCTTGCCTGCATGTGCGCCGCCCAGCCGTCCTCCATCGATATGCTCATGTACTACGATACCCGTCCGACCGTCTTTAACGGTATCTTCGATTTCTACACCTACGAGAAGCTGAAGGGCTACTATCCCATGAAATGGTACGGCGAGTTCTATGAGGACGGCATGCGCGAGATTCCCGCGGACGACCTGCCCGAACACATCTACGCCCTGTGCGGGCGCGGCAAAGACGGCAAAACCCGCACGGTGCTCACATACTACACCGAAGAAGACGAAGTTCCCGTAAAGGAGATCCGGCTCGATTTCGGTAAAGAAGCTGAATACGAGATGCTCCTGCTGGACGAAACCCATGACGCGCAGAGCATGGGCACCGTGAAGGAACTGACCTTCACGCTGAAACCCCATACCTGCCTGCAGATCATCGAAAAATAGAGGAGAATCATGAGCAGTTATCAGATCCGCAAGACCCCCGGCGACACCGCGTGGTTCCGCCATGACCGCTTCGGCATGTTCATCCACTGGGGCTTTTATACCATGCTGGGACACGGCGAATGGATAAAAAACCTGCAGATGATCCCCGACGAGGTCTACGACCGTTCCATGGAGTTTTTCGATCCCGACCTGTACGACGCGCGGGAATGGGCGAAAAAAGCCAAAGCCGCGGGCATGAAGTATGCCGTGCTGACCGCCAAGCATCATGACGGCTTCTGCATGTTCGATTCCGCGTACACCGATTACAAGTGCACCAACACCCCCGCCGGCCGCGACCTCGTGCGCGAATATGTAGACGCCTTCCGCGCGGAAGGGCTGAAGGTGGGGCTGTACTACTCGCTCCTTGACTGGCATCACCCCGAATTTCCCATCGATTTCTACCATCCGCGCAAAAACGATGCGGACGCGGAGGAACAGAACAAAACCCGCGATATGCGCGTCTATGCCGAGTATATGCGCTCTCAGGTCAAAGAACTTCTGACCAACTACGGCAAGATCGATATCCTCTGGTTCGACTTTTCCTATGCGAATACCGTGGACGCGTCTAAACCGTGGATCCGCGGTAAAAGCGCCGCCGACTGGGAAGCGGAAAAACTCATCGCCCTGTGCCGCCGCCTGCAGCCGGGCATCATGATCAACAACCGCACGGGCATCGAGCAGGACCTGTGGACACCCGAGCAGTTCCAGCCGGAAAGTTGGCTCACTCATAAGGAGACGGGTGAACTTGTGACCTGGGAGGCCTGCCAGACCATCACCAAGCATTGGGCATACTATTCCGACGAATACACATGGAAGGATCCCGAAACGCTCATCGGTCTGCTTGTCAGGAATGTTTCCCTCGGCGGGAATCTGCTCATGAATGTGAGCCCCAACGCCCGCGGAGACATCGACGAAAAGACCCTTGAATGTCTTGATGTGTACGCGAAATGGATGCGCCTTCACGGCCGCTCCGTCTACGGCTGCACGATGGCGGAAAAGGAACTGCTTGCGAGTTGCCCCGAAAACTGCCGCTTCACCCAGAGCGAGGACGGCAAGCGCCTCTATGTGCACCTGTTTGCGTTCCCCTTTGCCCATCTGCGCCTCAAGGGCATGGCGGGCAAGGTGCGCTATGCGCAGTTCCTGCATGATAACAGCATCATCAAAATGAGCGAGGGCAAAATGGAGCATCTGGGAGACGGGGGAGAGGTCGCTGCAAATGACCTCATCCTCGATATGCCCGTCAGAAGACCCGATGTGGTGATCCCCGTCATCGAACTGTTCCTCAAATAAACTTCCGCCCCGGAGAACTCCGGGGCGTTTATGCGTGAAAGGACACACACATGAATCAAACCGAACTGAATGCGTTACTTCCCTCCCTTCCCGTGCGCGAAAAGGTGGGCCAACTGGTCCAGTGGACCATGAGGCAGCTGGCGGCCACGAACGGCGGCGCGGTCACGGGTCCCGACCTCGGCAAGGTGCAGGGCGACGGTGCGAAGTACTTTAGCAGCGTGCTCAATTTCGCTTCGCCCGAGGAAGCGGCTGAACTTCAGAAAAACTACCTCGCGAATCAGGAGCACAGGATCCCGCTCATTTTCATGATGGATGTGGTGCACGGCTGCCGCACGATCTTCCCCGAGCCCCTCGCCATGGCGGGCAGCTTCGACCTGCAGCTCATGGAGGAATGCTCGGCGATGGCCGCAAAGGAAGCGTCCGCCTACGGCGTACACCTGACCTTCGCTCCGATGGTCGACCACTGCCGCGATGCCCGCTGGGGCCGCGTGATGGAAAGCGGCGGCGAGGACCCGTATCTGTCGGGCGAAATGGGCGCGGCAACGGTCCGCGGTTTTCAGGGCAGGGATCTGAGTGATCCCGATTCCCTTGCCACCTGTGTCAAGCACTACGCGGCTTACGGCGCGGCGGAGGGCGGACGGGACTATAATCAGGTCGAACTCTCCGAGCGGGTGCTGCGCGAGTGGTATCTGCCCGCCTACCGGGACTGCATCAAGGCGGGCGCGCGGATGGTGATGCCCTCCTTCAACTCCCTGAACGGCATGCCATCCGTGGCGAACAAGTGGCTCATCCTTGATGTCCTGCGTAATGAATGGGGCTTTGACGGCGCGGTCATCAGCGACTATAACGCCTTGAATGAACTCCTCCACCACGGCGTGGCGGAGGACCGCCGCGAAGCGGCAAAGATGTGCGCGGAGTGCGAATGCGACATCGACATGGTAAGCGGCGGCTACGCGGAGTATCTGACGGAGCTCACCGAAAGCGGTGTCTTCCCCATGGAAAAGCTGGACAGGGCCGTGATGCGCGTACTTAAAATCAAAAACGAACTGGGCCTGTTCGAGGATCCCTACCGCGGCGCGTCGGCGGAAAAGATAAACAAGGTCTGCCTCACAAAAGGACACCGCGCGCTTGCGAAAAAAGCGGCGCTTGAGAGTGCGGTACTGCTCAAAAACGAGGGCGTTCTGCCCTTTGACCGCGGCGTGAAGTCCGTCGCGCTCATCGGTCCCTTCGCGGACAGTGACGATATCCTCGGCGCGTGGTTCTGCTACGGAAAGCGCGAGGAAGCCGTGACCGTCAGGCAGGGCATCGAAAATCTCCTGCCGGAGGCGTGTGTCACGCTTGTAAACGGCTGCTCCTCCGCCATCGGGAGCACGGATGAAAGCGGCATCCCGGCAGCTGTGGAAGCGGCAAAAAAGGCGGATATCGTCATTCTCTGCATGGGCGAGGAGCGGGACTGCTCCGGCGAGGGCAGGAGCCGCGCATCGCTCACGCTGCCGGGCGTGCAGGAAAAGTTGATCCGTTCCGTTTCCGAAGTGAATCCCAACACCGCCCTGCTGTTATTTAACGGCCGTCCTCTCGAACTCACGAACGCGGCAGGCGCCGTTCCCGCCATCCTCGAAATGTGGATGCCCGGCACCGAGGGCGGTTCCGCCGCCGCGGAACTGCTGTTCGGCGTTCAGAACCCCTGCGGCAAGCTGGCGATGTCCTTCCCGAAGAGCGTGGGTCAAATGCCGCTCTTCTACGCCTATTCCCACACGGGACGCGCGAAAAAGAAGCCGGAAGGCGTGTTCGAGCCCTTCCGTTCCGACTATATGGACTGCGGCAATCTCCCGCTGTTCCCCTTCGGTTTCGGCCTCAGCTACACGACCTTCCGTTACGATTCCCTGACTGTCAAAAAAACCGAACTCCGTGCGGGCGAACCCCTCACGGCGGAAGTCACCCTCACAAACACCGGCAAGCGCGAAGGCCGTGAAGTCATCGAGCTTTATCTGAACGACAAGGTCTCCTCTTTGGTGACGCCCGTGCAGAAGCTCGCTTCTTTCGCTCCCGTTACCCTCGCTCCCGGTGAAACCGAAACGGTCACTCTGACCGTGGCTCCCGAGCGCATGGCCCTGTGGAACGCCGAAAACAAATTCACCATCGAGCCGGGCACCTTCGATTTGTTCGTTGGCTGCGCCGATCATCCGATCCTCACAACCGAATTCCGAGTCCTATAAGAAAAAACCGGGAGTTTTCTCCCGGTTTTTCTTATAGAGAAGCGTATCGCGCCTTCAACTGATTTTTGTATTCTGTTTTGTGTTCCTGCCGGACTCTCCCGGCATCCGGTCGACCTATGTGCCTGCTGTAGTTGTTCATTAGTGCAAATCCGAAGAAGAATCATCGATTATCCCGTAGAATTTCATTGCTTCTATTATCGCTGCTTCTTTCTCCGGCGGGCATTGCGGTACGCGGGTATCTTCGGATTTGGGCTTGTTGTGGCTTTCGCCTACCGCAAGGCCGTATTTCCGCTTGATCTGGGAAATGTACAGGGTAGACACATTGAGCCCCGTGTGTTCAAGCACATACTGTTTGATTTGGGTATAGGTTGCCTGACCGCGCTTGCTTTGCAGCAGTTCTTCTACATCCACATCGATGTCGATATGAACCGGAGCGGTTGTCAGAACCAAGGAACATACCGTCTCGACATGGGTTGAGACGATGCCGTAAATGTCGAAGCAACACGGGAACAAATCTATCCCCGCAGTACACGGGAATGCAGCGGCACTTGAAAGCGTCGGCTTGGATTCTTATGTGGGTTTCTTGCATAAGGACAGGCCAGGGAGAACATCACTTGCATTGGACCTGATGGAAGAATTGAGAGGGCCGATGGCTGACCGATTTGCGCTATCGTTAGTCAACAACCGTGCAATACAAGGCAAACATTTTATTCGACAATCTGATGGTGCAGTATTGCTGGATAGTGCTGGGCGTAAGGTTTTCTTAAATGCTTGGCAGGAACGCAAGCGGGAAGTCATTCAACATCCCTATCTTCAGGAGAAGATGGAATGTGGCTTGATACCGTATGTACAGGCGTTGTAGCTGTCCCGATACTTGCGCGGTGATCTGGATGGTTATCCGCCGTTTTTATGGAAGTGATGTTATGCTGATTTTGATTACCTATGATGTCAACACAACGGATGCCGAGGGCCGACGCAGATTGCGCGAAGTTGCTAAAAAGTGCGTTGCACATGGGCGAAGAGTCCAGAATTCTGTGTTTGAATGCATGCTGGATGCCGCTCAATATAAGCCACTTCGAGCTTCTTTGAAGCAAATCATTGATCCGGCAAAAGACAGCTTACTTTTTTACTCTCTTGGCGATCACTATGCAAAAAGGTAGAACACATAGGAATAATAGCAAGCTATCAACCGGAAGATACATTAATGATATGACGGCATTGGAATGGTGGACAAACGGTGCGAACATAAATCGCACATAAATGTGTAGATACCTTCGCACCGGATTTTCGGAACATTATACTGTTTTTTACTGTAATTCGGTCCTGCTTTTTGATAGAATTATCGACTTGAGGTGAACTTTTGTGCAATCGGTCATGGTTCAAGATGAATTTTTGATCAAGATTGCGGCGTCGCACCCCCGCGCGGGTGCGTGGATTGAAATAACACGGACAGGATCCCGTATATCTCATGCGTGTCGCACCCCCGCGCGGGTGTGTGGATTGAAATCTCACCCGTGAAGAGCAAGAGTTGCGCGGTCGCACCCCACACGGGTGTGCGGATTGTAATTTCCTGGAAAGTACAAATTTCGTTTGCTTAGTAGGTTCCATAGAAAAACTACCCACGGGCTTCGGAAGATAACAGAATCCCGTGGGTATAACTTTATTCTGATTTTCTTTAGATTTTCCCGAAAACCATCTGACCTGGAACTTGCTTTGTTTGAATTCCTTCCGTTTGCAGTAGCGGCAATGAATTCAAGTATGGTGATAAACATGCAGATGTACTATTCCTTACACTTTATAACACTCTCGCGGTCGATCAGCTCCACATCGAGAGTTAGGTGGGAATAGGGAATCTGCGGATTTTCGATCTGCATAAGTAGCATTTCCGTTGCACGGCGTGGCATGGCGATTTTTGAAGCCGAAACCGAAGTGAGAGCGAATGGAAGAGGCAGGAATGAATGAAGATTATCGAATGCAATAATCGAGAAGTTATCTTTGGGCATGGAGGACGCAGGAAGTAAACGATTTCGGGAAAGAACATCCCACGCTATCACATCATTGTAGGCAACAATGGCATTAGCAAGCATGGAACCATCTTTTTTGAACAATTGGTTGAAGTAGTTACCGTCGTTGTCAAAATAAACGATTTCGGTTTGGAAAGGTACACCACAGGCGCGGTAGGCGGCAATAAATCCGGAATACCGCTCGGTAGAAGAAAAATTCTGCTGAAGCGTATCAATATACACGGTACGGTAGTGTCCCTTGGAGATCAGATGCTCAGCAACCAGCTTGCCGGCTTTGTAGTCATCGCTGTTTACATAATTGGTGGAACGATTCTTAAAATGCCTACCGATTAGCACAAACGGGATATGTAGGTTTTGAAGATAGTCGAGATTATTCTCGGTCTTTTGTGTCGGACACCAAATGATACCATCCACATTCTGCTGCGCAGCGGTACGGAGGCATTGTAGCTCGATATCTTCATTTTCATCAGTATTCATGAAGAAAGAAGAGTAGTGGTTCTGCCGCAGTTCATTTTCGATAATGCGCGTCATAAAGGCAAAGAAAGGGTTTGATGTATCACCGACGATGACGGCTATGATGCGTGTATGAGACATTGGAGACACAACGGCAGATGGATTCTTTTTGTAACCAAGTTTTTCAGCGCTTTCTAGGATGACGGACTTTGCTTCGTCCGAGATGTCGGATCGATCATTTAAAGCATGAGAAACCGCAGTTATGGAATAACCAGTGTCATTCGCGATGTCTTTCAGGGTTACGGATTTTCTGCTGTTCATTTTTCTCCTCCTGTGAATAATTGATGGGAGTATTATATCACAATTTTTTAGTAAATTAAAGTATATATTTGAAAAATCAAGAAATTTAAGAAACAAAATTTGGAATTATAAAAGTATTATTAGCCAAAATAATGTGTGAATAATAGTATAGATAATACATAAAAAACTTAATATTTCTATATTGCTTGCAAAACAAGGAGGCAGTTAATATAATATATGTGTAGTAAATAAAGTAACCGTGGGTTTAGAAACCAGCTACAAACATATTAGAACAACCGCAAAAGCGGGAAGATAAAGAAGGAGAGTGCACCATGAAGAGAAGTGGCAACGGAAGATGCAGCATGAAGTCCTTGATCTGCATCATGCTCGTGTTGTGTCTGATGAGCGCGGTTTGCGCTGTCGGCGAGGAAGATAAGGCATTCGCGCCTTATAATGACAAAATCACGCTGAGCATGATATACGAAGTCGATGTTGGCGTAACTTTCCCGGAAGGCGACACCATCGACAACAATGTCATCACCAGAATGTATACCGATAAGTTGAACATTGATTATGATCTGAGCTGGCAGGTGGACTCCGGTTCCTACTCTTCCCAGCTGGATATGGTCATCGGTTCCGATACGCCGCTGCCTGACATGTTTATGTTGAACAAGCGCCAGATGTACGAACTTGCCACCGCGGGCAAACTGATGGATATGATGCCATATTATGAGGAGTACGCGTCTGAAGGACTTAAAAAGGTGCTGGGATTCAATGACAATGAAGGCATTGAGTCCGGCATGATCGACGGAAAACTCTATGGAATGCCCCTAACCAACGATGTTGGCGACGGTGCTTCTCTGGTCTTTATCCGTCAGGACTGGCTGGATAAGCTGGATCTCGAGGTGCCGGAAACCGTAACGGACCTGATCGAAGTTGCGGAGGCATTTGTTGAAAACAACATGTCCGGACGCAACAACACAATGGGCATTTCAATGGCGAAGGATCTGGGCTTCACCTGGGATGTGATAGCCAATGCATACGGAGCTTATCCTGACCTGTGGCTGGAAGACGAGGACGGTAAACTGGTTTACGGAAGCGTTCAGCCGGAAATCCGTGACGGTCTGCTCGCTCTGCAGGATTTGTATGCGCGTGGACTCATTCACAAGGAATTTGCGGCTCAGGATATCACCAGACTCGGCGGCTATGTTGCGCAGGGCAAGTTGGGCATCCTGATTGGACCTTTCTGGTACAATAACCTCTATATCTCTTCCAACTTCAAAGTGGACGAGAATGCGGAATGGACTGTTATCAACAACCTCTGCCTTGATGAGGGAGATACTATCGCTTCTCGCGCATGGAACACGACCTACAGATGGTTAGCAGTCAGTGCGGATTGTCAGCATCCCGAAGCAGTCGTTAAGACCATGAACCTTTGGTACGAGATGTGGCAGGGCAACATGGCCGACTGGTATTGGGGACTCGCCATGAGCGATGAATATTACACCACTGACCTTAAGTATTATTCTCCCATTTTCTTTGATCCTCCGCTCAAGAACTGCGGCGTGGGTCTTCATGTACGCGAAGCATGGGAAACCGGTGATACCAGCAAGTTGAACCCGGAAGAGACCAATGCTTATGTGAAGATGAAGGAACCTCTTACACCTGCTGGCTTTAAGGCGAGTTATCTGACTTGGTTCGGAAGTTTCAAACTTCTCAACGAAACCTATGATACCTTTGTATACACCAAGTTCCGCGGACCTACGGATGCCATGTTCGCTGCGGTAGAATCCGATCTGGATGAGCTTGAAATCAATACATTTGTACGTATCATCATGGGAGAAGATATAGCCCTGTTTGATGAGTTCGTGGAGCAGTGGTATGATGAAGGCGGTACATACCTGACCCAAAGGGTCAATGAATGGTACGCCGAACAGTAACAGGCAACTAAACCGGGAGGAGTGGCTGCTCCTCCCGGGGAGTCTCAGTCGTTTATTATAAGGCGGTAATGATATGCAGCAGGGCAGACTGGTACGCCATTTCCGAAAACATTGGCAAAAACATGTGATGATGATACCATGTGTTATCATCCTGCTTCTGTTCAATTATGTACCGATGATCGGTATATCGGTGGCGTTTGAGGATTACATACCAAGCATGGGGTTCTTCGGCTCCCCGTGGGCAGGTTTGGAATGGTTTGAATATATGTTCCAAATGAGCAACTTTACGCCCGTCATCTGGAATACCCTGCTCATTTCCCTACTCAAGATCGTGACGCTTGAAGCATCTTCAGTGGTGTTTGCGCTGCTGTTGAATGAACTGCGTCTAAGGAGAACAAGAAGCATCATTCAAGGCGCAGCGATTTTTCCGAATTTCCTGTCATGGGTCGTGTGCGCCGGTATCATAACGGATGTGGTTGCGCAGGAAGGCATTGTCAATAAGGTTCTGGGAGCGGTTGCTGATACCAATATATCGTTCCTGACGGATCCCGGCTGGTTCCGCTTTCTTTTGGTTATCACGAATGTATGGAAGGATGCCGGATACAACGCTGTTGTGATCATGGCCGCCCTCGCAGGTATCGATCCGACTCTGTATGAAGCGGCCTCCATCGATGGCGCTAACAGACTGCAGCGGATGGTTCATGTGACGCTTCCCGGTATCAGTCAGATCGTTGCAATGCTGACGATTCTGGCGCTGGGCGGAGTGATGAACGGCGGATTCGACCAGATTTTCAACATGTATAATGCAACAGTGCGTTCATCTTCCGAAATCATCGATACTTATGTGTACCGTAAAGGTATCAACAGCGGCATGTATTCGCTCGGTACGGCAGTCGGCTTGTTCAAGTCGGTTGTCGGCACGATACTGCTCATCACATCACACTGGGCGGCAAAGAAATATGCCGGTTACCAGATTTTCTAAGGCAGGTGAATAAACATGATTACAACATGCCAAAAAACTGCCAACAGATTGAATAAGTGGTCCGCCTATGACTACATAAACACGGTATTCCTGATCTGCCTCGCGCTTATCGGAATCTTCCCGTTCCTGCATTTGCTGGCTGTTGCATTCTCAAGCGGAAACATGACATCCCAATATCTGGTGTCATTGTGGCCGAGGGAATTCTCGGTAGAGGCATTCAAGGAAGTGTTTGCAGACAACAGGATGCTGGTTGCTTCCTGGGTATCGGTAAAGCGCGTGTTTCTGGGTACGGTCATCACCATGACGCTTACTATCATCACGGCATATCCGGTGTCGCTGCCCGAGCGTGAGTTCGGTGCGCGCAGGTACTATGTGGTATTCATGATGATCACGATGATGTTCGGCGGAGGTCTCATACCCTGCTACATACTTAACTCCCGATTGAACCTCGTAAACAGCATCTGGGTGCTGGTGGTTCCCGGAGCCATTCCCATTTATAATGTGATCGTAATCCTGAACTTCTTTAGGAATATCCCGTCAAGCATCCGTGAAGCCGCCATGATCGATGGCGCAAGCGATTTCCGTCTTCTGGTCCGCATCTATGTGCCGCTTTCGATCCCCTGTTTCGCGACACTCATCACCTTCTGCATCATCGGTCACTGGAACGCATGGTTCGATGGAATGTTGTATATGCGTGAAGTGGATTTGTATCCGCTGCAGACCTATCTGCAGGCAAAAATCGCTTCCATTGGCAACATCAAGAGCCAGCAGAAGGTCGAGCAGATGATGTTGGTCAGCGACAGAAGTCTCATGTATGCGTACATCGCCCTGTCCTGTATCCCGATTATGCTGGTGTTCCCGTTCCTATCCAAGTATATCAAAAACGGACTGGTCCTCGGGTCCGTTAAGGAATAAAAAAGGAGTAACGAATATGAAGAAATTTCTTTGCATGATCCTTGCTATCATGATGATCCTCAGCGCAGTCGCCATGGCCGATACTCTGTATGAGTACTCTGCGGAAGACGCCGAGAAGTGGCAGCACTTCACCGGTACCTGGACCCTTTCTGAAGAAGGTATCTCCTGTGAAAACGATGGCAACGATGTTTGGTACTTCGCTTTTGTCGGCGTTGACGAGGGCTGGACTGACTATGTTGTCGAGATGGATATGAAGTGGTGCATGGAAGGCGGTATCCTGTTCCGCGTTACCGATCCCGCACCCGGCATCGATACCTTCGGCGGCTACTATGCCGGCTATGACTCTGCCTGGGCTTTCTTCGGCAAGGATAATGATGATACCTGGCTGACCGTGACCGCGGCTGCTCCCGAAGCCCCCTCCGCCATGGCTACCCCCTACGCCGATGAAATGCACTGGAAGCTCGTTGTGAAGGGCAACACCGCTGTTCTTTACATCGACGATATGGAAGTTCCCTACATGTCCATGACCGATGACACCTACACCGCCGGCGGCGTAGGCATCCGCGTGAAGGCCATCGCAGGCGACGATCCTTGCTACTTCCAGAACCTCAAGGTATACACCATCGCAGAATAATACTTGAACACCTTTATGCCTGCGGGGGATGGAAACGAGGATCCATCCTTCCGCAGGCGCTCTGTATTTCTCCCGCTTACCGAATCACGATTCTATTCCCTGTACCAGAATGAACAGCGCATTTGAATTTGAAATCGCAGGGCTGAACGGCTCTTGTATATATAATGAAATAGGAAGGTGATCATATGACCTGCAGGAAGATTTGCTGTCTGATATTGGCTTTTTTAATGATGACCGGCATCTTTTCTGCATCCGCCGAAACATTTGATCTCGGTTCGGATGCATACGGGACGAACGCCGAAACGGTGACTATAACCGTTTCGGACGAAGTAATCAACACGGTAAAGAGCGGCATTTTCGGTGCCAACAACGGTTACCGTGCCGGTGGCTACGGCATCTATGATGAGGAGAAGCGTGTTTTTAATGAAAATATGCTTCAGAAGATCATCGACAGCGGCATCACGCACATCCGCGAGCCGGGCGGAATCGAAGGCGACTACTTCCACTGGTATGAGTGTGTCGGACCGCAGGAAAACCGTGTGGCGCAGGTAAACCCTTTTTCGATGGCGTATCCTTCCTATACGGAAAAAGAAGGGGAACCGTATGATGTTTTATTCGGCCCGGATGAATGGATCGAACTGTGCAAAAGAACAGGGATTTCTCTCACAATACAGCTCAACAACGGCACGGGAACTCCGCAGGAAGCGGTGGATTTCATCCGCTACTGTCTGGACAGCGGCGTTGAAATCGAAAGCATCGCGGTCGGCAACGAATCCTGCATGCAGGAAGAGCGGGTGGAGGGCATCTCTGTTACCTGCAACCCCGATGAATACATTGCGTTTTACAACGAGGTCCTTCGCTTGATGGGCGATGACATGAAAGCGGAACTCAAGCAAAAGGGGATACCCTTCGGCTGTATTGGCCTTCCGGGATCTCATGTACTGTCAATTCATAGGAAATGGGACAACACGGTCCTTGCCGGTGTTTCCGAACCTGCCGACTTTATTGATATCCATATCGGATACTCACCCTTCAGCGTTAACCTGAATGGTGTTGACGCAAAAACGATCCATCTGGGTATGCTTGCAAGTTCCCAGTATGTGAAGAGTTTACTGCAGATGGAAGCAAAGTCGATTGCTTCCAATTCTCCCGATACACGCATCAAGATGTCTGAGTATGGGCCGCTGGGTAATAACATGTGCTACGGTACGGCAGGCGCGCTGTATCTGGCATCCTTCTTCCAGACGGTCCTGAACGAAGAGAAAGTATTCAGCGCCGATTATCTCCCGCTCTGTTACACATATTCCTCCCGGAATACGCTCATCGGTGCCAACACCACGCAGGATCTCTACTGGGACAATGTGGTGACCTATGTATTCCGCATGTATGTGGAGCAAACCGGACGCAAAGTCCTGTCCACGGCGGTGGAAGGCGGAGCGACCTTCAAGGCGCAGGCGGTCGGTCTCATGCCGAGACAGCTCAATGTGCCGACGGGTGACGCTGCTGTCTACTATGACGATGAGACGGGTGCGGGCACTCTGTTCATCCTCAATAAGGCGTACGAGGAAAATACAGTATTTGATGTACTCATGCCCTTTGAAAGCATGACCGTTACGGCGGTCACCGAATTGTGGGACGCCGACTACTCAAAGGCAAACACACAGGCCGAGCCAGAAGCGGTAGTGCCGGTGAGCATCGCCCTTACGGAACAGCCGGAAGTCAGCAGCTTCACCGTTACCGCAAAGCCGGTATCGCTGATCAAAATCGACTTTACTACCGGAAAGTAGAGGATAGAAAAATGAAACAGATATCGATTTGCCTGATAATCGTACTGCTTATTTCGGCAGTAATCCCCGCGTATGCGGATACCGTGATCGACCTGAGCGGCGAGAAATATGAAACCAGTGAGCAAACAGCTGTTGTGACGGTAGAGGATGAAGTCATCAATACCGTGAAAAGCGGCATCTTCGGCGCAAACACCAGTTACCGAGGCGGCGGATACGGCATTTACGACGAAGAAGAGTTGACCTTCAATGAAACGCTGCTTGAGCAGATCAGAAACAGCGGTGTTACGCATCTTCGTCTGCCCGGCGGTATTGAAGGAGACTATATCCACTGGAACGAGTGCATCGGACCGCTTGAGGAAAGAAAAGAGCAAATCGATTGTTTCTCCAGCGAATATCCTACCTACACCTTGAAAAACGGTGCGGAATATGTGGTGGTATTCGGACCCGATGAGTGGAACGAACTCTGTAAACTGACCGGCACCGCGCTTACCGTGCAACTGAACGCGGGTAACGGAACACCTGAGGAAGCAGCGGATTATGTAAGATACTGTCTGGACAGCGGCGTGGAAATTGAGAGCATCACGGTTGGCAATGAAGTCTGCATGTCCGGCGAGAATGTGGCGGGCATGCATGTGACCAAAACCGCCGAAGAGTACATTGCATTCTACAATGAGGTTTGGAATCTGCTGGACGATAAAACGAAGCAGGAACTGAAAGACAGGAATATTCCTTTCGGCTGCATCGGTATTCCCGCGTCTCATCCGCTGTGTAAAGACAGTCACTGGGATAAAACTATTCTGAAGGCAATCGGAGACAAAACCGATTTCATCGACATTCATATTGCATATTCGCCGTACTCTGTAAACGGCAACAACAATGAGCAGATCATCAAATGCCTGCTTGCGTCCGCTGACCGTGTGCGCAAGCATCTCGATGTGGAGATTGCCGATATTGAGCGCTTTGCGCCCGATGTAAAGATCGCCATTTCGGAACACGGTCCGCTGGGCGCGATCCCATACTCCTCCGGAGTTGCGGGCGGCCTTTTCCTTGCTTCTTTCTTCCAGGTGGTTTTGGCAGAGGAAAAAGTGATCAGCGCCGATTATCTGCCGCTGACCAATCATCCCGCGGCAAACAACCTGCTGGGTTTCTATAATGAAACCGGGGAAGAAATCACCTTTGACAATGTCGTGAGTTTTGTGTTCCGCATGTACGCTGAGCAGATCGGCCGTGATGTGCTTGCCTGCGATGTGAGCGGCGCGAAGACCTTTGCGGCACCCGCCGTAGGTCTCATGGCAGGTATTCGCGGTGTATCCGAAGGAGCTTCGGCTGTCTATTATGACGCAAAGACCGGAGAAGGCTCGCTTTTCCTCATCAACAAAGCGTACAAAGAAAACACCATTTTCAATGTGGATCTTCCGTTTGATGAATATGATATCAGCGGTATCACCGAGCTGTATACCTATAACAACACGATGTACAACAGCTATACGAGACCCACGATGGTGAAGCCGATCGATCACTCCGATTTGTGCACTTCTGTCGGCAATGAACCGCTTACCGTCACACTGAAGCCGGTATCTCTCCTGAAAATCGATTTCAAGGTCGTCAAATAACATATGTCCGGTCAAAAAACACCGAAAGGAAGATAGCCATGCAGACTTATGTAAATCCCATAAGCGGCGGACAGGATCCCTATTTCGTGAAGGGACCTGACGGGCTGTATTACAGCGTGTTTGGAGGCGGAAACAGAAGTACAAGCATTTATGTGGCTCAGTCAGTCAGATTGAGCGAGCCGGGTGTCGCGCATCTTGTATGGACGGCAAAGGATGGATGCTGGAATTCGGGGACCATATGGGCACCTGAAATCCACTATTTGCGCGGCAAGTGGTATATCTATTACACTTCTGCGGTAATGGACTGCGGTGTTTCGGGATGGACCACGCGCAAGCTCGGAGTACTGAAATCGGATAATCCATTGGGTCCCTATGTAGATGCGGGAAAGCTTGAGCTTGGCGATGATATGTCTATCGACGGTAGCGTTCTCGAGATGCCCGACGGCAGACTCTATTTCGTGTATATGCGGAATAAGCGTTTCGAGGATCAAATGAATACCATCTGTATTGCTCCGATGGAAAGCCCTGAGAAAATATGCGGAGAACCAGTCATGATCTCCCATCCGACTTTCCCATGGGAAGAATTCGTGAATGAGGGCCCCGAAGCATTGATACATGATGGAAAAATCATGGTTGTTTATTCCGCTCATGCGGCACATACGCCAGAGTATTGCCTCGCAATTCTGGAATGTGCCAATCCGGATGATCCGTTGGATCGCGCATCATGGATTAAACACACATCTCCGGTATTCAAAAAAGGAAATGGTGTTTATGGTCCCGGACATGCAAGCATGACGGTTTCGCCGGACGATACTACTCCATATTTGGTATATCATTGCAAGTCCAATGAGAACTGCACATTCGGTTTACCCGGAAGCATGGATCGCATGATCTGCGTACAGCCCTTCACATGGGATGAGAATGGGTACCCCTGTTTCGGTGAACCTCTTCCTACATGCGTGCCTTTGCCGCTGCCGAAAGGAGAAAAAGAGGACGAGCAGGGAAACTGTATCGAAAATGCGATTTCAGACAAAAATGAATACTTAATTTCCTATTCCGGGAAGGAATATCTGAACATCGTGGAGAATATTTTGTATTTAGACGGAATGGCAAAGCCGGAGTTCGGCTGCAAGGCGGTCATTCGCGGCATCAAATGGAATGATGTGTGTGTCGAAATCGATATGAGGATGCCCGGCGGCGACTGCGCGGGCGTGATTCTGCGGGGAACAAATATCGGTGCGCGTAAATATCTGATGAATGGTTATGTGGCGGCACTTTCACCGCGTTTCGGTTTGGAATTGCTTCGCGTAGATCGTACAGTACCCGTAAGACTTGCTTATAGTCCGGTGCGAGCAAGGCAGGGTGACTGGGTACATATGAAGATCACAGCAGCGGGAAACCGAATCACGGTTGAATCCTGCGGCAGTACGCTGACAGTAAATGACGATATGTATATTTCCGGTAGAGTCGGCATGGTTGCCGATGGGGATCTGGCATGGTTCAAAAATATGCGTGTGGAGGACTTGAGAAATGAGTCAGATAACGCTTGATTTTGCTTCCTCGAAGGGCACGATTGCCCCGGAACTCTATGGACATTTCTCCGAACACATCGGCGGTGTGTTCTATGACGGGTTGTGGGTCGGTGAAGACAGTAAGGTGGAGAACATTCACGGTTTCCGCAAATCTCTCGTGGACAGTTTCAAAAAAATAGCCCCTCCCGTTCTCCGTTGGCCGGGTGGATGCTTCTCGGAAACTTATGATTGGCGTGATGGCATTGGCCCCAGAGCAGATAGACCCCGCCGTGTAAACTGGTGGTACTACTGTGATGGCCGCATTGAGAGCAATCAGGTCGGAACTCATGAATTCATGGATTTGTGCAAACTCATTGGCGCGCAGCCCTATGTGGCCGCAAACATGACAAGTCTCGGCGCATTGCATATCAGGGACTGGATTGAATACTGCAACTTTCCCGCAGGAATGACTACTCTTTCCGATGAGCGCGATAAGAATGGCTCACCGGAACCATTCAATGTGCAGTACTGGGGCATCGGCAATGAGAATTGGGGTGGCGGCGGTCAGATGACTGCTGAACACTGCGCCGATGAGTTTATCCGTTTCACAACGATTTGCCGTCCGCTGCTGCCGCTGGGACTGAAGTTTATCATGTGCGGAGCCAACGGACATGATCTTGATTGGACGCGTAAACTGCTTGGTCAGTGGAGCAGCAGACCCTGGCATGAAACACCCGCGTGGGGAATGAGTGTGCACTATTATACAAACGCTTTTTCCGGCCACGATGATCTGAATTTCGACGAAGCCGGTTGGTATGACGAACTGTTCAGAGCAGACTATATGCGTCATATCGTAGATGACCACAGGGCAGTTATGGATGACTATGATCCTGATAGAAAGCTGAAACTTGTCGTTGATGAATGGGGCAATTGGCATAAGGACGGCAGCGGTCCCAGCAAGGGCTATAATTTGTTTGAGCAGCAGAGCAACATGAGAGATGCCGTTGTTGCAGCCATGACGCTCAATATTTTCAACAACAGATGCGATGTTGTCGGTATGGCGAATGTCGCGCAGCTGTGCAACAATCTGCATTCTCTGTATCTTGCAGGCGGAGATAAGTTTGTAGAGACTGTGAACTATTATGTTTTTGACATGTTCAAGAACCACAAGGGAGGAAAGCAGATCCGTACCTGTGTCGCGGCGCCGCAAAGAGAGTACCAGAAGTATGACGCGCTTGACATGATCAGCGCATCTGCTTCTGTCAAAGATGATATGCTCACACTGACGCTCGCCAATCTCGATCTCGGCAAAGAGGAAGAGGTGAAGCTGTCCGCTCTGAACGGAAAGCTGTCCGGAAAGGGAACGCTTCGTATTTTGAGAAGCAACGATCCTCTGACCTGCAATACATTCGAGGATCCCTATGCCGTGATCCCGAAGGAAACGGAGATAGAAGTCGGCGAGGATTTCAGTTTCACGATGCCGGCTGCGTCCGTGGCAGTTCTTACGGTGAGACTGGAGGCATAACATGACCGGAAGAATCCAGAAACTCAAGGATTATCAGTGGGAAAGAAAACACCACGCACAGAGGATGAATGTGCCTGCGGGCATTGAGGATGCGTACCGGAAACAGGATCTTTCCGATGCGATGAGGACAGCCGTCCGCATGCAGAAGGCGCTTGCCGCGGAAAAACCGTTCCTGTTCCCGGAGGAAGTGTTTGCGTTTACGCGCACGATCCCCAATCTTCCGAGCATCTTTTCTGAAGAAGAATGGACAAAAATCAAGGCCGAACACTATATCCATGAAATGGGTACCATCAGCAATCTTTCTCCGGATTACGAAAAAGTGATTGCGAGCGGTCTTGTTTCCATCCGTGAAAAACTCGGCGACGGCGATGAACACCGCGCCATGGCGATGTCGATTGATGCCGTGCTGGATCTCACAAAGAGATATGCAGAGGAAGCCGAAAAGCAGGGAAGAAATGATATTGCCGATATCCTGAAACGCGTGCCCGCATACGGAGCGCGGACATTCCGCGAGGCACTTCAGTCACTGCGCATTCTACATTACAGCATGTGGTGCGAAGGCGATTATCACAATACGCTGGGCCGTTTTGACCAGTACATGATGCCCTATCTGCAGGCTGACCTTGATGCCGGTATCGAAACGGAAGAGAGCGCGTTTGAATTGCTCGAGGCGTTCTTCCTTTCCTGCAACCGTGACAGCGACCTGTATCCCGGCATGCAGCAGGGCGACAACGGGCAGAGCATCGTGCTGGGCGGCATGACAAAGGACGGCCGGGATGGCTATAACCTGCTCTCCGGCATGTGCTTGAAAGCAAGCGGCGAGTTGAAACTCATCGATCCCAAGATCAATCTGCGCGTCAACAAGAATACGCCTCTGTGGGTGTATGAGCTGGGTACGCAGCTGACGAAATTAGGACTGGGCTTCCCGCAATATGAAAACGATGATGTGGCGATCCCCGCACTCAAGGAACTGGGCTATGCGGAGGAGGACGCCCGCAACTACGCAATGGCCGCCTGCTGGGAATTCATTATTCCGGCAAGGGGCATGGAAATCCCGAATATCGGAGCACTGCCCTTCGCCAACACGGTGGATGCTGTCATCCGCAGTAAACTGCCTGCCGTGAAAACCATGGCGGAACTGAAAGAGATCATCAAAGAAGACATTTTCAGACGCGTCAGGGAAACGGTAGAGAACTGCAAAAATCTCTATGCCGTGCCTTCGCCGTATCTGTCCCTGTTCTTTGACGGATGTGTTGAGAAGGGCAAAGATATCGCGGACGGCTGCACCTACAATAACTGGGGGTTGCATGGAACCGGACTGGCGTGCGCAGCGGATATGCTTGCGGCAGTAGAACAGCAGGTGTTCTCCGGCAAGGTTAAACCGGAGGAACTGATTGCTGCCATGCAGGCGGATTTTGACGGATATGACGAGCTGCGTGATACGCTCAAGAACCATTGCCCGAAGATGGGCAACGATGATGACAATGTCGACAAGTATGCCTGCTGGCTGCTTGAGACCTTCTCGGAAGCTGTAAAGGGTCTCAAGAATGACCGCGGCGGCATCATTCGCGCAGGAACCGGCAGCGCCATGTATTACATCTTCCATGCCAGTGAAATGGGTGCTACCGCGGATGGAAGAGAGGCAGGTGTGCCTTTGCCCGCGAACTACGCTCCTTCGCTGAACATCAAACTGAATGGCCCCGTATCACTCATCAAGTCCTTCACAAAGCCGGACCTTTCAAAGACAATCAACGGCGGACCTCTGACGATAGAATTCTCCGAGAGCGTGTTTACGCAGGAGGAATCCATCACAAAGGTGGCACAGCTCGTGCAACTGTTTGTCCAAAGAGGCGGCCATCAGCTGCAGCTCAATACTGTAAACAGGGATCGGCTTGTGGATGCGCAGCAGCACCCGGAGAACTACAGGAATCTGATCGTAAGAGTATGGGGTTGGAGCGGATATTTCGTGGAACTGGATAAGTGCTATCAGGATCACATCATCAGAAGAGCGGAATTGCTGATTTAACGGAAAGAGGGATCATTCGGAAGGATGATCCCTCGTATGCTTGCAAAAGAGGAAATTATGAGCGAAGGAATCGTCTTCGATATCAAGGAATTTGCGGTATTTGACGGCCCCGGGATCCGTACGACGGTTTTTATGAAGGGATGTCCGCTCCGCTGTCAATGGTGTCATAATCCTGAGGGGCTGTCGGCTAAGCCGCAGCTCATGGTCAGCAAGGCGGCATGCGTCCACTGCGGCGCGTGTGAGGAGGTATGTGAGTCACCTGATCATTGCACTGTGTGTGGAAAATGTGTTCCGGTATGCAAGGGCGGGTTCCGAAAAATCTGCGGAACGAAATGGGATTCCGATGCCCTTGCGGCGCGGCTTTCCAAAGACAGGGATGTCTACGCGCTTTCGGACGGCGGCGTCACCTTTTCGGGCGGGGAACCGCTCATGCAGTGGGATTTTGTGCGCGATGTATTTACGAAACTGAATGGCATCCACCGCGCGATCGAGACCAGCGGCTATGCCCCGGATGATGTGTTCCGTTCCGCAATGGAAACCTGTGACCTGATCATGATGGACTGGAAGGTGTCCGATCCGGAATTGCATAAAAAGTATACGGGAGTGGAACAAAGTATCATCAGAGAACATGCAAAAATGCTTGCGGAAGGGGAGACGCCATTCATAATCCGTATGCCCATTATTCCAACGGTAAATGATAACGAAGAACATTTCAAAACAGTAGCAGAAATGTTCAGAAATGCGGAAAAATTAGTCAGAGTCGATATCCTTCCGTATCAACGAGCGGCCGGCGCGAAATATGAAATGGTAGGTAAAACCTATACCCCGGATTTTGATGAAATGAAAAAGCTTGAATATCATACGGAATTCTTTGAACAGGAAGGAATAAACTATCATATTTTTAGATAGTACCAACCACAGTTGCAGGGGACATTCATTGAAATGCAGTAGGTTCCATAGGGAACAGCCTGCGGTTTTCGGAAGATAACTGAATCCTAAGTACTATATCGTAAGTCGTAAATCATGTCAGCGCGGTGATTTGAATAGAGATTAGGCCATTTTCTTGATATTATGTGACGGCTTCATGTGTATCCGGTTTCTAAACAAATGCTGCCCTCCACAGAGAGCAGCGCTGATATGAAATGTAAATATGATTTGGTAGAGATGAATGGACAGGAAGTCTTTTATTCCGCCTTCGTGCTGCATCATGCTGAGTCCGAGGATGTGATTTCTCCACAGCTGCCGCAGGCTGTTGCCCCGGTCATGGTTTCCGAAATTGTACTGTATGAAGTCTTCTTCGGACATTTGACTGCAGTCAAAGCACATGCTTTCCCCTGTCACCCGGAAATAACTGCTGTTCCTGTCTTTGATTTTCTGCTCTTCGCCTTTACCGATCCGGTAGCCCTGCTCGGTATACTTGACTTCGATGCCGATGCCGCAGCGTCTGCCGTGCGCATCTTCATAATCCACATATGTGTCGAACGATGTCAGGTCATTCAAGTATTCTTCCTTTGGGGACGGGGCGTATTCTATGATGATATCCCGTACAGCTTCCACATCTCGTCCGGTCAGTGTGCGGAAAAGGACAGCCGCTTTCGTGAGGTCGTGGCGCATCGGGAAGAACACATTATAGGGGATATGTTCGCTGCGCAGGACATTTGACAGAATCGCGCCTGTTTTGCCCTTCAAAGCGGCCTTGATTTCATCGCGGAACGGTGCGTAGAAATTCACTCCGGACGCGGCATCCTCCGAGGATATGACATTTCCGTAGCAGCCGCTCTTTTTTGTGTTCGATACGGCGGGAACCTTCATTTCCTTCTCACGGAAGTCGGATTGATATTTCCGAGCCTTTGCCTGCCAGGGTGTATCGTATTTGTACGCCTCGATGGGGAATGATTGCCTGTTATCCATAACTTCTGTGTCTTTCCGGTTCTTTCAAAGCAGAATCTCCGCTTGCCTGCCGCCTGTTATTGCGTCTTTTGGGTCCCGCGCGGCTCTCATTCTGCGCGTCTGCGCCGGAGGATAAGGGTCACAACGGCAAGCGCGGACAGAATGTTCAGCGCGATGAGCGGAAATAGGGATGTGGTGTCACCGGTATCCGGAAGTAACGATTGATTGCTGATTTTGACCGGATCGGGCGAAACGGTGTATCCGCCGTTTCCATCGGTCTCTACCGTGACCGGATGCGCTGCTGTATCCAAAATGTATATCTGGTCAAGGGCGGAATCGGCGATCTCCCGCACATAAAAGACCGACTTGTTCCCCCGTTCAAGCTGAAATTTGAATTCAAATGAACCGTCGGGGCCGTTCACGGCCTGAACCGGCATGCCGTTTCCGTCTATGACGGGGGTCATATCATCGTAGAGGAGTTCAAATGAGAACAGGCCTTCCGCAGATTTATTCGCGGGCTGACCGTTGATATACCCCCGCCCGTATATGACGACCTCCGTTTCGTCAGCGAACGCAGCGGAAATCATTGCAAGCAGAGTAATGATCAATACGCACAGGAAAACGGTTTTTCTCATAATTCCACCTCCACGGGGTCCTGAGTATGCGTTAAACTGAATCTCGGTTCGTATATCAGCCGTCTTGGGCTGCTTTGCTTTCAGTACCGATCAAACCGGGTTTATCTATTGCAAAACCGATGCCGATACATCAATCGGCAGGAAGTTTGGTCAACAGCGCTACCGTCTCCACATGGTGCGTCCCGGGGAACAGATCTACGGGGATGGCTTTGATGAGGCGGAAGGTGCCGTCTGCGGTCAGACGCTTGATGTCGCGGGCGAGGGTGCCGGGGTCGCAGGAGACATAGACGATTTTGGCGGGCGGCGCCGCGAGGAGGGCGTCCACGACCGCCTTGTCCATGCCGGCCCTCGGCGGGTCCGTGATGACCGTGTCGAAGGGCGTCTTTTTGGAGAGGGTAGGGTAGAGTTTTGCCGCGTCGCCGCAGAGGAAGTCCGCGTTCACAAAGCCGTTGCGCTTCGCGTTCTCCTTGGCGTCGCGGATGGCGTCCGGGACGATCTCGATGCCCGTCACATGGGACGCGTGCTTCGCCGCGCAGAGGGAAATGGTGCCCGCGCCGCAGTAGATGTCGCAGACCCGCTCTTTTCCGGTCAGGCCGGCCAGAGCGATGGCGGTCTCGTAGAGTTTTTCCGTCTGCAGGCGGTTCACCTGGAAAAAGGACTTGGGCGACACGGAGAAGGTGAGCCCGCACAGGGTCTCGGTCAGGGTCTCCCTGCCCAGCACGAGAGTGCAAGTGCCGTCAAGGGCGTGGGCGGGGCGCAGGGACAGACGGCACAGATAGACGCTCTTCACAAAGGAGAACCTGTCCATGACTGCCTTTGCGAGGTCCGTGATGTCCGTGGGGTAGGTGAGGGACAGGGTGAGCATCATTTCGCCGGAGGAGGACACCCGCGTGACGATGTAGCGCACCGGGAGGCGGCCGATGTTCTCGCGGAGGAAGGGCAGGAGTTCGTTGGCCTTGTCGTCCTGCAAAAGGCACCCGGCAACATCAATGACGCTGTGGCTGCCTTCCTCGAAGACGCCGATTTTGCC
>JAZLLT010000043.1:0-9835 GCA_045598325.1 Clostridia bacterium
TACTTGTTCTCTGTATCGTTTTCAAGGTCCGCGCCGTCGTTTTTTTCGCGACAGCCTGCATATAATACAACACTTCCCCCATTCTGTCAATACCCTTTTTCCACTTTTACTGTTTCTTAACTCATAATTCGGGACTATGGGAAGGATCTTGAACACGGTCGATTGGAATGTTCGGGTTTCGGGAGGGAATTGCGGGAAAAGCGGAGGAACGGGCAGACGGGCGGGCGGATGATATCCGCCCCCTGCGGCAGCATTTTTGCGACCGTTAGCCCGGTGCCGATTGACGCCCCTCGAAGGGATTTACGCAAGGAAAGATCTGAGCGCCGCAATGTCCTGCTTCGCGGTCAGCGGGTTCGCCTCTTCCCTGAGTACGCTGATATCCGGCTTTTGCCGTTTGAGTTTCTCGTAGAAGTATTTATGATCGAACAAGCCCTGACCGATGATGCAGGGACGGAAGCGTCCGTCCTCCGCGATGACCACATCCTTTGCATGGACAGCCACGATGCGGTCGCCGAAAACATCGAAGCAGCGGTCGATGATATCGTCCTGATGTTCGATGTTTTGAGGAGAGAGCAGGTTGATGGGGTCAAGCACAATCTGCAGGTTCGGGCTCTTCACCTTTTCCAGCAGTTCGCCCGCCAGTTCCGGCGTGTTGAGCGTATGAACGAGCACGGGCTCGATGCCGACGAACACGCCGAACTTCTCCGCCCGTTCGACCATGCGGTTCACGCTGTCCAGAAGAAGCGCAAACTGGGTCTTGCGGTTCGCGTCGTCGCAGCCGCTGGTTTCGGTGGCGACGATGTTGGAGCCAAGCATGCGGCAGTAGGAAATCTGTTCCAGGAAGCGCTTGAGATCCGCTTCTCGCTTTTCTGCGTTTTGGGTAGCGGAATCAATGTAGCAGCCAAGGACCGCCACTTCCAGATTTCTGTTTTCAAATGCCGTGCGCACACGATGGCAGAAACCGGGTGAAAGATGACCGTATTCCGGTTTCACGCCTTCCAGCGCCTTGTTGAGCGCCAACTGGAAGCAGGAAAATCCCGCGTCGCTGATCCTGCGTGCCATTTCCTCGGGCGAAGCGCAGCCGTAATCGTGACCTCTGACTCCGATTCTCATTTTTCCATCTCCTTGATTGCCCACCGGCAGACTTCTCTGACGGCAGGGTCTTCCGTCGTATTCAATAGTTCCGTTAGCGGGGCGATGAGGTCGTCCCGTTTCAGGTTCCCAGCGGCAATCGCCGCTTTCATCATGAGTTTCTTTTTCCGGGCGTAGTTGGTGCCGATGATTTCCTTTAATAATGCGATATCACCCGAAAACAGACCGGCAAGCCTCACCGTAATGGGGTCTCCGCCCGCAAGAGGGGCATTATGCGGACATACATTCTGGCAGATGTCGCAGCCCAGAAGCCGGTTTCCGAGCAGATGCCGCGCGCTTTCGGGAACAGGGTCTTCCTCGCCGACTTCCCGCAGACATTTCGTGCGGTCAACTGTACGGTCCGGTCCGATCGCGCCCACGGGACACGCGCGGATGCAGGCGCCACAGCTCGCACACAAATCGGTTTCCGCGGTTTGGGGCGCGTCATACCCGTACACGGCGTCGGTGATCACCGTTTGCACATGGAAGGCACTCCCGAGTCCGTCGATATGGACGAGTGAATTGGCGCCCTGCACCCCGATGCCCGAGCGGATGAGCATGGGTTTCAAAGGAAACTGCCGGTTGGCAAGTGCGATCGCTCCGTCCCGTTCCATCTCCCCCGCCAGCGTTTTTGCCGCACGGTAAGCGGCGTTGGAGGCGGCATAATAGGGCGAGATGACGCCTTCGCGTGTGTCCGTTTCCCGCGCCGGCGCGTATGGCTTGAGCAGCACAATGACCGTCTTCGCAGCCGGGAGCGCGGTGAGCGGATCCCGCAAAAGCCCGGGAACCGCGGGGGCTTCGTCCGCGGAATACGGCTCAATGAAGTATATCTTCACAAAGCCCAGGTCGCGGGCTCTGCGAATAATGTCACTTTTCGTCATGATCGGATGCAATAAATGTAAAAGAAGCCCGCACGGAACAAATCCCATGCGGGCTGATCGGCTCTGCTTATTCAGCAGCGGCTTCGGTCTTGGGGTAGATGCAAACCTGCTTCTTGTCCCTGCCGAGACGCTCGAACTTCACGATGCCGTCCATCTTTGCGTACAAAGTATCATCATCACCGATGCCAACATTCAGGCCGGGATGAATTTTGGTGCCGCGCTGGCGAACAAGGATATTGCCCGCGAGAACGAACTGTCCATCCGCACGCTTGGTGCCCAGTCTCTGAGCGTGACTGTCACGGCCGTTACGGGAGGAGCCCATTCCCTTCTTATGCGCGAACAGCTGGAGATTCATCTTAAACATGATTCTGCCTCCGTTCTTTCGTGATAATCCGGATGGTTCCGGGGAATTGTCTGTCTTCTGCGATTGCGGTAAGCGCTTTTTTAAGAGTGATGAGCAGGATCTGTGCCTTTGCGATGATGTCCTCGCTCTGTCCGTCCTCGAGGATGACTTCGAGAAGACCCTTGTCTTCATCCGTCGTTACCCGGACTTTCGCCCGGACGACATCCTGAAGACCCATCGCCGTGCTTTCCGTCAGAGCGGAGATCGCGGCACAGACAATGTCGCTGCCGTATTCCGCATATCCGGCATGTCCCGACGCGCGGAACCCCGAATAGACTTCCCTGCCGACTTCCTTAAAGAAGGTTACCGTAGTCATAGCCTGAATTCTTAGCCTTCAACAGTGGTGATTTCAACCTTCGTGTAAGGCTGACGATGACCCTGCTTTTTGCGCTCGTTCTTCTTGGCCTTGTACTTGTAAACGACTACCTTTGCGCTCTTGACCTGAGAAATGACCTTACCTTCGACCTTTGCACCCTCAACTACGGGAGTACCGATCTTGGTCTCGTCGCCATTTTCGATCAGAAGGGCGTCAAAAGATACCATTTCGTCCGCCTGGGCATCGAGTTTCTCTACATAGATCACATCGCCCTGCTGAACACGGTACTGCTTGCCACCGGTCTTAATGACTGCGTACATGCTTGCACCTCCTCATTCCAATACTCGCCCGGCTTAGGCGCATGACTTGCATGCTTACAGAGCCACTCCGGAGCGGCTTACCTGGCAATTATAACACCGGGCAGGCGGTTTGGCAAGTTATGATTGTCTTAATTTTTCTTTGTCCATCAGAAGTTCGCAGGAACGGAACAATATCTTCTCTTGTTTTCCTCTTGATAAACAAAGGGCTTGTGTGGTATAATTATAATACCTATAATATGGAGATATATAATATGAACGAAACAAGGCGTCTCGTGCTGGCCTCCGGGTCCCCGAGACGGAAAGAAATCCTGACCCGCCTCGGGTACGCGTTCACGATTCACACCTCCGACGCGGACGAGGGCGGTACGCACGGGCATGTGAGCGATATGGTCAAAACGCTGGCGGAACGCAAAGGTGCCGCCGTTGTGCCCTATGAAAAGAACGCCATCGTCATTTCCTGCGACACGCTGGTGTCTCTGGATGATGTGCCGCTCGGGAAACCTGCGGACAAAGAAGACGCGCTCCGCATGCTCGCCTCCCTTTCGGGCAGGAGCCACGAAGTCTGGAGCGGGATCTGCCTTACCGACACGAAGACGGGCAGAAAACTGACCGACAGCGTGTGCACAAAGGTATACTTCCGGGATGTATCCCGGGAGGAACTTGCTTCCTATGTGGAGACGGGCGAACCTATGGACAAAGCGGGTGCCTATGCCATACAGGGCGGCGCCGGCAAATTTGTGGAAAAATTCGAGGGTCCCTACGACAACATTGTCGGGTTCCCCTCGGAACGGTTTGAGGAATTACTGAAAGAAATACTCGGATAACGGAGAAACATATGGCGGTCATTAACTTCATGAACAACATTGCCGTGGATCTCGGAAGTGCCAACACCCGCGTGTGCGCCTCCAAAGACGGCACGGTCTATACCTGCGCGAGCAAAGCCCTCGTGAGCGCCCATTCCAACTCGGATGTATACGCCGTGGGCGATGACGCAAAACGCATGGACGGACGCACGGGCGACGAGAGCATCCTCGTCTCCCCCATCTCCTACGGCGGCGTGGCGGAAACGGAACTTGCCGCCATGCTCATGCTCTCCGCGGCAGAAAAAGCCACGGGACGCAGACATCCTTTTGAAAAGAGCCGCCCCGTGCTGACCGTTTCAAACGGCTGCACCCGCGTGGAACGCGCGGCGCTTCTGTCCGCGGCGGAACTGGCCGGTTCCCGGCACGCGCTCGTCATCGAAGCGCCCGTAGCGGCGGCCGTCCAACTGGGCAGGCATATCGAAAAAGCGGAGGCGCAGCTGATTGTCTCCGTCGGCGCGGCGACCACCGAGGTCACCGTCATCTCCGCCTACGGCGTGGTGCTTTCCCGCCATAAGAAAACCGGCAGCGGCAGTTTCGACGACGCCATCACCCGCTATGTCCGCAAAAACATGGGGCTGGTCATCGCTCCCTATACGGCCGCCGAGATCAAACAGAACATGGGTTCCGCCATCGTGAGCGACAAGCCCTACGAACTCACTCTGCGCGGCGTGAGCGTCATGACGGGACGGCCCATCACGGCGACGGTCACCACAGAGGATGTGCGCCTCGCGCTCAATCCCTGTGTGGACGATCTGGTGGGTTCCATCTGCGACGCGCTGTACAACATCCCCGCCGAGTTCTCCGCCGATGTGCTCAAAAACGGCATCTGCCTGACCGGCGGCGGAAGCGAACTGCACGGGCTCGACAAGCGTCTGGAAGAAGAGACCGGACTTGCCGTTTTCAAGAGCGAGGAAAGCGGATTGGACGCTGTGCGCGGCGCCTACAAGATCGCCGAAGACGACCGCCTCTGCCGCCAGATCCTCGCCGCCTACTCCGCGTATGAAGTCTGATAAGGAGGAACAGGCAGTTGGCTACGACTTCCACCGCTAAAAAAGTCAAAAAGAAAAACCGCCGCAGGGTGCGCAACATTATTTACTCCGTTCTGGTCGCCCTCGTCGTGTTCCTTTTGCTCCGCTATATCGTCGTGCGCCCCACCGGTGAGACCAGCGTGGTCGAAAACGGTGTAGGCACCCTCTTTACACCCGTTCAGAAGGTCTTCTCCACCGTGACCGGCTTCGTTAAGAGCTGGTTCGGAACCGGCACCTCCGAAAAGGAAGCCGACATCGAAACGCAGCTGGAAGAACTGCAGATGGAAAACGAGCGTCTGCGGATCGAAATGAATTCGCTTGATGAGGTGCAGGCGCGCAACAAAGAACTGGAGACCCTGCTAGGTGCCCGGGAAGACTACGAGGCGCTGTCCCCCGTCTACGCGAAAGTCATCGCGAAGGACACCGGCATGTGGTTTGAGACCTTCACCATCAACAAAGGTCAGAACGACGGTATCTCGCCCAACATGGCAGTCGTCAACGCGGACGGACTCATCGGGCGTGTGAACGCCGTGGGTCTCAACTTCGCGACCGTCATTTCCATCATTGATTCCCGCTCCTCCGTCGCTTCTCTGGTCAGCCGCACCCGTGACAATGGCATGCTGCAGGGACAGACGGAGACCGACGCGGACGGCACCGAATGCCGCATGTACTACATCGCCAACCTCGCCAACATCAAAGTGGGTGACAGCGTGTACACCTCCGGCCTCGACTCCCGCTTCCCCAAGGGCATCTATATCGGAACCATCACCGCCGTGAGCCGTTCCGCCACTTCCAGCGACAAGTATGCCGTGGTGCAGCCCGGCGTCAACTTCAGTTCCGTCGAGGATGTGTTCGTCCTGCGTGAACTGGTGCAGACCGTCGATTCCCTGCCCGTGGTGGTGACCCCCACGCCCATCCCCATCGTCACGCCCGCGCCCACCGCGACAGTCGGCATCTATAACTATGTGACACCCTCCGTGGTGAACGACGACGAGATCTATCTGTATCCCACGGCGACGCCCGATCCCAATGTGACGCCCACGCCCACGCCGACTCCCAGACCCACCAAGCCCAATCCCGAAGCCGCATGGCTCAACGATAAATAAGGTACTTATGCGCACAAGAAGAAGGATATTCTGCATCATCTTTGCCCTGATCGGGCTCCTGCTGGACAGTTCCGTACTGCCCTTCACGGGGCTCAACATGAGTTATGTGCCCAGAGTCTGCGCGGTGAACATCATCATCATCGGCATCATTTTGGGTGCGACCCAGGGCATCATCTACGGCGCCGCAAGCGGCATCCTGCTGGATTTCACCGTGTATCAGCCCGCGGGACTGGTAGCTGTCCTGTACACCGTGCTGGGTCTTGCCTCCGGCTTCATCTCTCACAGAGTGAAGCCCATGCTGGTAACGGTGGTGCCCACGCTCATCTGCCTGTTCCTTGGTGAACTGGTCATGCTGGCGTTTTACTATTTCACCTCCGGCGTGTTCCCCGTATCGCATCTGCTGCCCGCCCTTGCCCGCATCGGCATCGGCTTCGCTCTGGTGCAGATCCTCTACATTCCCTGCCTGCGCATCCTGAAGCCTTCTCACATCGGCAAGACACGCTGATCAATCAGACCCGAGGTTCAAAATGAACGATAACCGAAACGCTAAAAACAAAGACCGCTACCTCATCATCTGCGGGGTCCTGGCGGCTTTCATCATCGCCATCATCGGCAGACTGTATTATCTGCAGGTTGTCAAGGGTGACGAATATCTGGAAACCGCGCAGAGCAAGTCCACAAAGACTATTTCGCTGTACGGCATGCGCGGCACCATCTACGACGCGGACATGATCCCCATCGCCTACGACCAGCGCTCCTATAATATTCAGTTCTTCCGCGACGCTTCCAAGACAAGCGATGCTGACCGCGCCGCCTATACGGATTCCATCCTGAAGACCATCCTGCTCATCGAAAGCAACGGCAAGACCACGCTGGACCCCGAAACGGAGTTCTGGCTTCACAAAAACGACTACGGCCAGTGGGAATGGAACCTGCGCACCGCGTCCGAGACCGTCGCGGAGACCCGCGAAAGCCAGTGGCGCGGCAACTTCATGCTGCAGAACAAAACAAAGTATCCCGTCGACAAACTGTTCGATACCCTGTGCGTCAATTACTCCCTGCCGAGTGATGAAGCCATGTGGAAGAATTACGGCATCCCCGCGGAAAGATGCGAGGAATACCGTCTGAAGATCCTCGCCATCTGGCAGGCCTCACGCATGAACAACTACAACTCGACGCCCGTGACCATCGCCTACGATGTCGGTTTTGAAACCGTCGCCGAGATCGAGGTCCGTTCTCTGGAACTGGACGGCATGTCCGTGGAAGAAAGTTCCACCCGCGTCTATCCCTTCGATTCCACTGCCTGCCATGTCATCGGCTATGTAAGCCGCATCACCACCTCCTCCGCTCTGGATACCTACCGTTCCCAGGGCTACCCAACCGACGCGTTTGTTGGCGCGACGGGGCTGGAATATTCCATGGAAGACCAGCTCTCCCCCTTCCTCGAGTACCGTCAGGGCAAGAAGGAAGTGGAAATCAACACCCGCGGCGCGGTCGTGCGCCAACTTTCCTACGAGGCGCCCACCGACGGCAACAGCATCGTGACCACTATCAGCACCTCTCTGCAGGCGGTCATGGAGCAGGCCCTCGCGGATGTCATCGAAGACATTTACGACAAGCAGTACGACATCCTCATGGCGCAGAACGATGAGGGCGTCCGCTGGAACGCCAACAACGCCGCGACCCTCGCTTTCTACGCGGAGAACGGCTACGAGGTCTCCCTTGCCCAGACCGGCGCCATGGTCGCCATGGATCCCAATTCCGGAAAAGTTTTGGGCATGTGTTCCTACCCGCCTTTCGATCTGTCCATCTTTGAAGGCACCACGGTCGATCCCGGCGGATGGAGCGTCATCGCCTCCGATGTCCGCAACCCCATGTTCAACCGCGCCATTTCCGCAAAGGATACCCCCGGTTCCATTTTCAAACTGGTCACCTCGCTGGGCGGTCTTTCCGAAGGCGCCATCACGCTGACCGAGCGCATCTCCGATGGCGGCGAGTTCTACCGCGAAGGTACCGATACTTCCTATCATCCCCGCTGCTGGATCGGCGAGCGCAAGCGCTATCAGCACGCCAACCAGACCATCGTCGAAGCCATCAAGAACTCCTGTAACTATTTCTTCTATGAGGTCGGCTACCGCCTCGGCAGCGCGAACCTGACCAAGTGGGCGGCTGCGCTGGGTCTCACCACCAAGACCAACATCGAACTGCCCAGCGAGTCCACTTCCTTCGTCGGCAACCAGTCGCTTCTGTACGACCCGGACCGCTCGGTGGAAGACCAGTACACCTACAAACCGCAGATTGCCGCCGCGATGATCAAGAAACTGCTCCAGCAGGTGGCAGCGGACCGCGGCACCGAGTACGATCAGGATTTCCTCGATGAGATCGCCACGAAACTGCTGAACATCGTCATCACCTACGACACCAAGTCCGACTGGCTGCCCGCCATCCGCGAGGTGCTGCTGTACGATGTGAAACTGCCCGCCAACTACATTTCCTCCCACTACATGGTCAACACCATCAACACCTACCTGAACGACCTTAAGTGGACGCCTTCCGAGACCATCATGGTGGGCATCGGACAGTCCATCACCCAGGTCACCCCTATCGCCGTCGCCCGCTATGTATCCGCCATTGCCAATTACGGCACGGTCTACGATGCGCAGATCATCGACAAGGTCATCGACAGCGAAGGCAATGTGGTGCTGGACAAGCAGCCCGTCATCGCCAACCAGATCGTCACCAGCAAGGCTTACTTCGACGCCATCCACAAGGGAATGGAAGAGGTTACCGCCACGGAGAACGACGGTACCGCTGCAGAACAGTTCGCAAGCGCGCGATACAAGATCGCCGCTAAAACAGGTACATCCCAGCGTACCGATCTGGACCTTGAAAACAACGCGTGGCTCGTGACCTACGCGCCTGTGGACGATCCCAAGATTGTAGTCGTGGTCTACATCCAGAACGGATACGCGGGAGCATATTCCTCCCAGGCGGCCATCACCACCATCGAATATTATCTGGATTCTCTGGGCTATACGGAAACCAACACCATCTGCCTCGACAACTCGCTGGCGGATTGAAAGGAGCGGCAATGGGACAGATCATTGTGGTCACCTCCGGTAAGGGCGGCGTGGGTAAATCCACGATCTCCGCAAACCTTGCCTGCGGGCTCGCATTCGGCGGGCGCAAAGTGCTGCTCATCGACATGGATACCGGTCTGAGATCTCTGGATCTCATGCTCGGCATGGAAAACGAACTGGTGTTCGATATGACGGATGTGCTGGACGGCATCTGCACGGTGGAGCAGGCGATGTTCTCCGTGCGCGAGCGGGAAGGGCTGTATCTTATGCCCGCGTCGCAGTCTCTGGGTTCCAGCGCGCTCACGCCCGGCGATATCAAGAGCCTGCTTTCCACCCTGCGGGAACAGTTCGATTTCATCGTCATCGACTGCCCCGCCGGCATCGAGCGCGGCTTCCGCAACGCGGTATCCGCGGCAGAGACGGCGGTGCTCGTCATCACACCCGATTACATTTCTCTGCGCAGCGCCGAGCGCACTTTCCAACTGCTGACTGGCGAAGGCGTGCAGGATATCCGCCTCGTCATCAACCGCGTGGGTACCCATCCCCCGGTCTCCACGGACGAATGCATCCGCCAGTTGGAACTGCCCGTACTGGGCTTCATTCCCGAAGATCCGAAAGTCGCCCGCTGTACCGCCGCGGGCAGTGCCGCCATCGACTATGAATGTCCCGCGCGCGATGCCTTCGAACGCGTCGTGCGCCGCATCCTC
>JAZLLT010000044.1:0-34100 GCA_045598325.1 Clostridia bacterium
AGTACGGCATGGCCATGGCCTTCACCGGCATGCGCCTGTTCCACCATTGATTCCGCCATGCGGTTAATGGTTGTCGGCGGCGGCGGCCGGGAGCACGCCATCATCAAGAAACTGAAAGAAAACCCGACCGTTGAAAAAATATATGCGCTTCCGGGCAACGGAGGCATCGCGGCGGATGCGGAATGCGTGGCCATCGGTGCCAAGGACGTTGACGGCATTGTGCGCTTTGCTACGGAAAACCGTATCGATTACGCTGTGGTCGCGCCGGACGACCCCCTGGTGCTGGGGGCCGTGGATGCCCTGCAGGCAGCGGGAATCCCCTGCTTCGGGCCGGAGGCCAAGGCTGCCGTCATTGAGGGCAGCAAGGTCTTTTCGAAGAACCTGATGCGGAAATACGGCATCCCCACGGCGCGCTGCGAAATTTTCGACAACGCGGCGGATGCCCTGACCTATATCGGAACCGCGCCCCTGCCCACCGTCATCAAGGCGGATGGGCTGGCGCTCGGCAAGGGTGTGGTCATCGCGCAGACCCGCGAGGAAGCAAAGGAAGCTGTCCTCTCCATGATGCGGGACAAAAAGTTCGGCTCCTCCGGCGAGCACATCGTCATCGAGGAGTTTCTGACCGGGCCCGAAGTTTCCGTTTTGTCCTTTACGGACGGAAAGACCGTTGTTCCCATGGTGTCCTCCATGGACCACAAGCGGGCGCTTGACGGCGACAACGGCCTCAATACGGGCGGAATGGGCACCATTGCCCCGAATCCCTACTACACCAAAGACATCGCGGAAAGATGCATGAAGGAAATCTTCCTTCCCACCATCGCCGCCATGAACAGCGAAGGACGCACTTTCAAGGGCTGCCTCTACTTCGGTCTCATGCTGACGCCCGATGGTCCCAAAGTCATCGAGTACAACTGCCGCTTCGGCGATCCCGAGACGCAGGTGGTACTGCCGCTCATGAAGACAGATCTGCTGACCGTGATGCGTGCCGTGACGGAAGAACGCCTTTCGGATGTCAGAGTGGAATTTGAGGACGGATGCGCCTGCTGCGTCATTCTCGCGTCCGAAGGCTATCCCGTTTCCTACAAAAAGGGCTATCCGATTACCTTTGATCCGTCCGTCCGCGAAAACATCATCTTCGCCGGCGCGAAGGACATGGACGGCACACTGGTCACAAACGGCGGCCGCGTATTGGGTGCGGTGGCGAAGGGGGAGAATCTGCCCGAGGCTATCCAAAACGCATACGCCGCCGCAGACAAGATCCATTTTGAAAACGCCTATATGAGGCGCGATATCGGCTCCCGCGCCCTCAAGGAACTTTCGGAGGTTCGCTGATGGTTTACCGTGTATTTGTTGAAAAAAGGCCCGAACTGGCACATGAAGCGAAGGCGCTTCTGAACGATGCCCGCGCTTTCCTAGGAATCCGAAACCTCACGGGAGTGCGCATCATCAACCGGTATGACGCGGAGGAGATCACGGGAGAACTGTTCGATTACGCCACGAAAACCGTGTTTTCCGAGCCCCAACTGGACATCGCGAGTGCGGACATCAAAACGGGTGACGCAGTGGTCTTCGCCGTGGAATACCTTCCCGGACAGTTCGACCAGCGGGCGGACTCCGCGGCGCAGTGCATCCAGATCCTCTCTCAGGGCAGCCGTCCAGTCATCCGCACGGCGAAGGTCTATGTTCTGTACGGAGAATTGACGGACAGCGACATCACGGCCATCAAGAAGTATGTCATCAACCCCGTTGAGGCACGCGAAGCGTCACTTGAGAAGCCCGCCACACTCAAGATCGCCTACGATATACCCGCCACGGTCAAGACCGTGGATGGGTTCCTGGCGAAATCCCGCGAGGAACTGAAGGAGATGATCGCATCCTACGGCTTTGCCATGGACACCGATGACCTTATGTTCTGTCAGGACTATTTCAAGACAGAGCACCGCGATCCCACCATCACGGAACTGCGCATGATCGACACCTACTGGTCTGATCACTGCCGCCACACCACTTTCCTCACCTTCATCGACAATGTGAAGTTCGAGGACGAACTGCTCGAAAAGGCCTATGAGGACTACCTTGCCACCCGCAGGGAACTGGGTCGCGAGAACAAGCCCGTATGTCTTATGGACATCGCTACCCTCGCCGTCAAGTATCTGAAAAAGCAGGGGAAACTGGACCGTCTGGACGAGAGCGAGGAGATCAACGCCTGCACGGTGAAAATCGATGTGGATGTGGACGGAAAGACGGAGCCCTGGCTGCTCCTGTTCAAAAACGAGACCCACAACCATCCCACTGAAATCGAGCCCTTCGGCGGCGCGGCTACTTGCATCGGCGGTGCCATCCGCGACCCGCTTTCCGGCCGCAGTTATGTGTACGGCGCGATGCGTCTGACCGGCGCGGCGGACCCCACGGTCCCCGTTTCGGCGACCATTCCCGGCAAACTGCCCCAGAGGAAACTGGTCACCACCGCGGCGGCGGGCTACTCTTCCTACGGCAACCAGATCGGTCTGGCCACGGGCATCGTGGATGAAATGTATCATCCCGGCTACGCGGCAAAACGCATGGAGATCGGAGCGGTCATCGCTGCGACACCCGCGCGGAATGTGCGCCGTGAGACGCCCCTGCCCGGGGACGCGGTCATCCTCCTCGGCGGCAGCACGGGACGCGACGGCATCGGCGGCGCCACCGGCTCCTCCAAATCCCATAATGTTAAGTCCGTTGAGACCTGCGGCGCGGAAGTGCAGAAGGGCAATGCACCCGAGGAGCGCAAACTCCAGCGTCTGTTCCGCAACGGCGAAGCCTGCCGCATGATCAAGCGGTGCAACGACTTCGGCGCGGGCGGCGTTTCCGTCGCAATCGGTGAATTGGCGGACGGTCTTGAAATAGACCTCAACAAGGTGCCCCGCAAGTACGAGGGCCTTGACGGCACCGAACTTGCCATCTCCGAATCCCAGGAGCGCATGGCCGTGGTCGTGGAAGCAAAGGATGTCAAGCATTTCCTCGAAATCGCGCAGAGCGAAAACCTGCAGGCTTGCACCGTGGCTGTCGTCAAGGAAGAACCCCGCCTCACCATGAAATGGAACGGCAATACCATCGTGGATGTGAGCCGTGAATTCCTGGGCAGTAACGGCGCGCCCAAGCATATCTCCATCGAGACCAAGGCTCCCGACATCAAGGAGAAGGCGTTTGAAGGTTCCTTCGAGGAAAACTTCCTTTCCATGGCAGGCGACCTCAATATTTGCAGCAAACGCGGTCTCTCCGAGCGTTTCGATTCCACTATCGGCGCAGGAACCGTCATGATGCCTTTCGGCGGCAAATATCAGTTGACGCCCGCTCAGGCGATGGTGCAGAAGATCTCCGTGGAAAACGGACACACGGACGATGTGTCCCTGATGGCATGGGGCTACAATCCCTTCCTGACTGAAATGAGCCCCTTCCACGGCTCTTACAGCGCGGTCGTTGAGAGTGTGTGCAAACTCATCGCGTCCGGCGCGGAATTCAAAAATGTCTACCTTACTTTCCAGGAGTACTTTGCCCATCCCGGACGGGACGGCAAGCGCTGGGGACAGCCCCTCGCGGCGCTGCTGGGCGCCTTTGAAGCGCAGAAACATCTGGGCATCGGCGCCATCGGCGGCAAGGACTCCATGAGCGGAACTTTTGAAAAACTGGATGTGCCGCCCACGCTGGTTTCCTTCGCGGTGACCACGCAGAAGGCAAAGGACATTGTTTCCGGCGACTTCAAGCGTGCGGAAAGCAAAGTATATCTCATCGAAGCGCAGAAGGACGAAAACGGACTTCCCGAAACCGCGTCCCTCCTCAAAACCTTCGATACCGTCACCTCTCTCATCAGAAGCGGTAAAGCCCTTTCCGTTTATGCCCCCGTCTTCGGCGGCATCGGCGAGGCCGTCATGAAGATGGCCATCGGAAACGGCTTCGGCTTCACCTTCGATCCCGCCCTTTCGCAGAAGGATATCTTTTCTTCCCGGTGCGGCGCCTTCCTCGTGGAAATCTGCGAAGAACTTGAAGGTGCGCGCTTCATCGGTACCGTCACCGAAGAGAATGTCTTTACTTACGGCGATGCTTCCGTGTGCGGCAAGAAACTGCTTTCCGTCTACGAAGGCAAACTCGAGAATGTGTATGCCTGCAACATCGAGCAGGGGAAAGGTCCCATGGAGACCTTCTCTTACAACACAGAGCTGCGCGTCGCGCCCGCGGTCAGGGTTGCCCGTCCCAAGGTGCTCATTCCCGCATTCCCCGGCACCAACTGCGAATACGACAGTGCTAAGGCCATGCGTGAAGCGGGCGCCGAGGCGGAAGTATTCGTCATCAATAACCTGAGCACGGAAGGCATCGTCCGCAGCGTGGAAACTTTCGCGGAGAAACTCAAGTCTTCCCAGATGATCTTCGTGCCCGGCGGCTTCTCCGGCGGAGACGAGCCCGACGGCAGCGGCAAGTTCATCACCGCGTTCTTCCGCGCGCCTGCCGTGCGGGATAGCGTCACGGACCTCATGGACAACCGCGGCGGTCTTATCTGCGGCATCTGCAACGGCTTCCAGGCGCTCATCAAACTGGGTCTCGTGCCTTATGGTAGGATCATCGACACGGACGAATTCTGCCCGACCCTGACCTTCAACACGATTTCCCGCCACCAGAGCCGCATCGTACGCACCCGCATCGCCAGCAACAAGTCTCCGTGGCTGTCGCTCATGAATGTGGGAGACATCGTGAATGTGCCCATTTCCCACGGCGAAGGACGCTTCCTTGCCAGTGAGGAACTGATCCGTTCTCTCGCGGCGAACGGACAGATCGCCACCCAGTATGTGGACATGGACGGAAACGCCACGGGAGACATCCGTTTCAATCCCAACGATTCCTGCTTCGCCGTGGAGGGCATCACTTCGCCCGACGGACGCGTGTTCGGCAAGATGGGACACAGCGAGCGCAACGGTGAAGGTCTATACAGGAATGTGCCCGGAAACTACGACATCCGCATGTTCGAAGCAGCCGTCAAGTATTTTAAGTAAGCAGGGGGAATTATCCATGGAATACAAGTCCGATATCGAAATCGCCCAGAGCTGCCCGATGAAGCCCATCACCGAGATCGCCGTGCGCGCTCATGTTGACGAAAAGTATGTGGAACTCTACGGCAAATACAAGGCGAAGATTGATCCGAAACTCATCGAGGAATCCGACCGTCCGAACGGCAAACTGATCCTCGTTACCGCAATTACTCCCACGCCCGCGGGTGAAGGCAAGACCACTACCACCATCGGTCTGGCAGACGGTCTTTCCCGCATCGGCAAAGATGTCACGGTTGCTCTGCGCGAGCCATCTCTGGGGCCTGTGTTCGGCGTCAAAGGCGGCGCGGCAGGCGGTGGATACGCTCAGGTCGTGCCCATGGAAGACATCAACCTCCACTTCACCGGCGACTTCCACGCCATCGGCGCGGCAAACAACCTGCTGGCTGCCATGCTGGATAACCACATTTATCAGGGAAACGAACTGGGCATCGATACCCGAAAGATCACCTGGCACCGCTGTGTCGACATGAACGACCGGCAACTGCGCTATGTTGTGGATGGTCTCGGCGGAAAAGCCAACGGCACGCCCCGCGAGGACGGATACGACATCACCGTCGCCAGCGAGATCATGGCGGTGCTGTGCCTCTCCACCTCCATTACCGACCTCAAAAACCGTCTCTCCCGCATCATTGTGGGCTACACATTCGATGACAGACCCGTGACCGCAGGCGATCTGAAGGCGGCGGGCGCCATGACGGCGCTGCTCAAAGACGCCATCAAACCCAACCTCGTTCAGACCCTCGAAGGCACTCCCGCCTTTGTGCACGGCGGCCCCTTTGCCAACATCGCCCACGGCTGCAACTCCGTGATGGCGACCAGAATGGCCCTCAAGATGGGTGATTACACCGTGACGGAAGCCGGCTTCGGCGCGGATCTCGGCGCGGAGAAATTCCTGGACATCAAGTGCCGCATGGCAGGTCTCACGCCTGACGCGGTCGTGGTGGTCGCCACCATCCGCGCGCTCAAGATGCACGGCGGACTCAACAAAAAGGAACTGGGCACCGAGGATCTCAATGCGCTTGAAAAGGGCATCCCGAACCTTCTGCGCCATGTGAGCAATATCAAGAATGTCTACAAACTTCCCTGCGTGGTAGCAGTCAACCGTTTCCCCACCGACACCGATGCCGAGGTCGAGTTCATCATCGAAAAGTGCAAGGCTCTGGGCGTCAATGTGGTGCTCTCCACTGTGTGGGCGGAAGGCGGCAAGGGCGGCGAAGCGCTGGCACGCGAGGTCGTGCGCCTATGCGAAGAGGAAAAGGGCGACTTCACCTTCTCCTACGACCTTACCGACACCATCACCAAAAAACTGGAAAAGGTCGCCACCAAGATCTACGGCGGTGCAGGCGTGGTCATCGAGCCCGCGGCAAAGAAGCAGATTGCGACCCTCAACAAACTGGGTTTTTCCAATGTACCTGTTTGCATCGCCAAGACCCAGTACAGTTTCTCGGATGATCCCACCCTTCTGGGCGCTCCCGAAGGCTTCAAGGTGACCGTCCGAAGCGTGAAGGTTTCTGCGGGCGCCGGCTTCATCGTGGCTCTGACCGGCGAGATTATGACCATGCCCGGCCTTCCCAAAGTCCCCGCCGCCGAAAACATCGATGTGGATGAAAACGGCAAAATCAGCGGACTGTTCTAAATAATCAAAAATCATTTAGATAAGCATATCCATAAAAACAGCCGGAACGGAATGTCCGGCTGTTATTTTCGTATATGCGCTTATTTCTTCGAAATATGATTAAATCTCTATGTGTATCCCGGTGCCCGGATCACCCATCCTGCCCGGGAGGAGATCCACACGCCCATGAGTCCGTGCCCGGCTGGGATGGCGAGCAGGTATCCGACCGGAATGTTGATAATCCACATGACGCCGAGGGAAGACGCGGACGGGAACACATTGTCCACAAAACAGCGCAGTGCGGACGGCATGACCTGAGTGCCGGGAAGGCACAGCATCAACATCGGATTGCTGAGGTAGAGCAGTTTCATCGTGATGGAAGCGATATCCGCGGTGGTTTGTAGATGCGGATGATATAAGTGCATGCTGATGAAGAATATGGAAAGAAGATCCGGATAGAACGGGACGAGCATGCGAATAATCTCGCGCCCGGAAAACTCCGTTCCGCCGAGATGACGCTCAAAGAAGGAAGAATCACGGGTCTTGATGCTTTGCATAAAACACCTCTCCGATTCATGATACATATCAATTTACAAAAACGGAAACGGTTTTCAATACAGAACAATAATGTTGTGCTCATCTTGCGGCGAAGGCGGATATATGCTATAATAAGGATAACGGAGGCGATGATGTGAACACGATCGGATTTGATAAAAAACGCACCCTCATGGTCGCGCACCGCGGCGTGAGCGGTCTGGAGACGGAAAATACCTGCGCGGCGTTTGTTGCCGCGGGCAACCGCAGTTATTTCGGCATTGAAACAGATGTACATGTGACAAAAGACGGAAGGTTCATCATCATCCATGATGACGACACCGCGCGTGTGGGCATCGACAAACTCATCGTGGAAGAAACGACTTTCGATACACTGCGTTCCATTATGCTGCTTGACAAAAACGGGAAACGGGGCAGGACCGATCTGCGGCTTCCCGAACTGACCGAGTATCTGGGCATCTGCAAGCGGTATGAGAAGAAAGCAGTTCTCGAACTCAAAAACCGTATGGAGCCGGAACAGGTCAAGAACATCGCCGAAATCACCCGTGAAACCGGCATGTTCGAGGATACCATATTCATATCTTTTTCCATAGAAAACCTTGTGGATCTCAAACGGTATTTTCCGGATGCGACTGCGCAGTTCCTGACCTGCGATTACAGCGATTCGCTGATGGATGAATTGTCCGAGATGGGACTTGGACTCGACATCCTTTATAAGGCGCTGACGAAAAAATCCATTACTTACGCGCACAGTAAAGGCGTGATGGTCAACTGCTGGACGGTCAATGAACCCGCAGATGGTGAGAAACTCGCTTCCTGGGGCGTCGACATGATTACCTCGAACATTCTCGAATAGACAAAATCCATATCTATCACAGCCTTCCCAAGCGGCAGGCTGTGATTTTTTTGCAGTTTCTTATTATGTCTGTACTGAAAACGCAACAGGCTTATGCTATAATACTTCAAAATATCATAGGAGGAGTGCTGCATGGAAAAGAACGGCATGCTGATGACGCAGGGCTCCATCAAGAAAAAAATCCTGTTATTCGCCATTCCGGTGCTCATCGGAAACCTGTTTCAGCAACTTTACAACACGGCGGACTCTCTGATCGTCGGAAACTTATTGGGCGCGCAGGCACTGGCAGCGGTCACATCCACGGCATCTCTGTGTTATCTCATCATCGGCACTTTCAACGGTCTTGCCATGGGCGCCGGCACGGTCATCGCGCGGTATATCGGCGCGCGGGACGATGACGCGGTGACACGGGCTGTCCATACGGCGGTTGCGCTGGGTCTGGTATGCAGCGTGATCGTTTCCGTCGGAGGATATTTTGCGGCTGGTCCGCTGCTGCGGCTCATGGATTCACCGGACGATGTTTTGCCTCTTTCCACAAAATATCTGAGCATCTATCTCGGCGGGAGTTTCTCCGTCGTCATGTACAATATTTTCGTGGGTATCCTGCAGGCAAACGGTGACAGCAGACATCCGCTTTACTATCTGATTGCCAGTTCCGTTCTCAATATCCTTCTGGACATCCTGTTTATCGCAAAGTTCCGCATGGGGGTTGAGGGCGCTGCGATCGCGACGGTCATATCACAGACATTGAGCGCCTGCCTGGCCGGAGGACGGCTCATGCTCAGCACGAGCATCGTAAAAATCCGCGCGAGCAAGATCCGCTTTGATCATGAGAGCCTCAAGTATATCCTGCGCTACGGCGTGCCGACGGGAGCACAGGTGGCGGTCATCGATCTTTCCAATGTGCTCATCCAGTCCTTTATCAACTCCTTCGGTTCCATTGCGATGGCGGGATTCGGTGCGTATAACAAGATCGACGGATTCATTTTCCTGCCCGTTACCGCGTTCCAAATGGCAATCGCCACATTTGTTTCACAGAATATCGGGGCAAAAGAATATGCGCGCGCACGGGGCGGCATCACCTTCGGAGTGGGCCTTACGGTCATCATGTCCGAGGTTATCGGTCTTCTTGTCTGCTTCTTCTCGCATCCGCTCATCGAACTGTTCAACGACGATCCGGAAGTCATCGCCTACGGAATCCTGCGCGCCAATATCTCCGCGCCCTTCATGGCAATGGCGGCATATGCGCACGCTATGAGCGCGGTCATGCGCGGCATCGGAAAACCCATGACGCCCATGGTGGTCATGCTCTGCTGTTGGTGCGCGGTGCGCGTTGCGGTGCTCTATACCGTCGGCATCGTATGGCATAATATCCTGCTGGTATGCTGGATTTATCCCATCACTTGGAGCCTCAGCACGATCGTCTATACCGCGTATTTTTTCGCGTTAAGAAAGCAATTCCCATGGCTCAAACGGAACTATAAAGGAGAATCATATGAACTGGCTGAATGAAGCGGTCAAACCCGTATGCAATGAACTGGAAAAGAAGGGAAGAGCGAAACTATCTGAAATGTACCGCCGCTGTTTTGCGAGCACCTGGGACACTACCCTGCAGCGCGCGGACGGAACCGTGTTCCTGATTACCGGCGACATTCCCGCGATGTGGCTGCGTGATTCCTCTGCCCAGGTTTTCCACTATCTGCCGCACGCCAAGGACTATCCCGAGGTGGAGCAGGCCGTGGAAGGGCTTCTGCACCGTCAGTTCGGTTATATCGCCCGCGATCCCTATGCCAATGCCTTCAACAAGACTGCCAGCGGCGAACGCTACAGCAACGACGATACCGACTGGACAAGTGAAAACAAACCGTGGATCTGGGAGCGCAAGTATGAGATCGATTCTCTTTGCTATCCCGTGCGCCTTGCATACGCGTTCTGGAAAAAGAGCGGAAACAACGCATGGTGCGATGAAACCTTCTCAAAAGCGGCGCATACCATTGTTGATACATGGGAAACGGAGCAGTATCACGCGGCGAGATCCCCGTACTACTTCAACCGTCCGAAATGCCGTCCGTCCGACACGCTGACCTGCGGCGGCAAGGGAAATCCCGTCGGCTACACCGGCATGACCTGGAGCGGATTCCGCCCCAGCGACGATGCCTGCCGCTACGGTTATCTGGTGCCTTCCAATCTGTTCGCGGTCCGCGTGCTGACGCTTCTGATCGAGATCTCGAAGGATCTTCTGAAAGACGAAGCCTTCGCGCTCCGCTGTGAGAAACTGCGCGGCGAGATCAGGGAAGGCATCGAAAAATACGCCATCGTGAAGCATCCCGTATACGGTAAAGTATACGCCTATGAGGTGGACGGACTGGGCAACTTCCACTTCATGGATGACGCGAATGTACCGAGCCTGCTGTCCCTTCCGTATCTTGAGTGCGTGGACGCGGACGATCCCGTGTACCTGAACACCCGCCGTCTGGTGCTCAGCAAGGAAAATCCCCACTACTATGAAGGCAAGTGCCTGAGCGGCATCGGCAGCCCTCACACGCCGGAAGACTACATCTGGCCCATTTCCCTCTGCATACAGGGACTGACTTCCATTGACGCTGACGAAATCAGACGACTCGCCGATCAACTGGAGAACTGCGACGCGGGCACCTATCTCATGCACGAAGGCGTCCACAAGGATGATCCCGCTGTATTCACCCGGGACTGGTTCGCGTGGGCGAACTCCATTTTCAGTGAATTTGTGGAAAAAGCAGTTTCTTATATCTGAGGTAAATCATGGCATCCGCTGACAAAAAGTATCTTTTCGAATCCATGCCCGTCAGAAAGGCGATCGCGGCTATGGCGATTCCTACCGTCATCAGCCAACTGATCAACCTGATTTACAATGTGGTCGATACTTTCTTCATCGGCCGCACGGGCAATTCCTATATGGTGGCTTCTGTCACAGTCGCGTACACCATTTATATGATGACCGTGTCTTTCGGCAATCTATTCGGTGTGGGCGGCGGCAGCCTCGTGGCGCGTCTTCTCGGAAAAGGGGAAAATGAGAAGGCCAAGACGGTGAGTGCGTACAGTTTCTACGGCGCTATCCTCATAGCCCTTGTTTATTCGCTTATGGTCGGTGTATTCTGTGAGCCGCTTCTCAGGCTCCTCGGTGCCTCCGACTTTACCATCGGCTTTGCAAAGCAATATACTTATACAGTCGTGGTCGCGGGCAACCTGCCCATCATCCTCGGCGCGGTGATCGCTCACCTGCTCCGCAATGTGGGTTATTCCAAACAGGCGGGAATCGGTCTTTCCGCAGGCGGCATCCTCAATATCATCCTCGACCCGCTGTTCATGTTCGTACTGCTTCCGGAGGGGATGGAGGTATTCGGTGCCGCGCTTGCGACGCTGATCGCCAACTGTGTATCCTGTGTATATCTCATTTGTGTATACAGGAAAGTGAGCGCAAAGACTTCCCTCAGCATGAATCCCGCTTTCGCGAAATCCATTGCGAAGGAAGACACAAAAGCCCTATACAATGTAGGCATCCCTTCTGCCATGCTGACGGGGCTGTTCGACCTTGCCAATATTGTGCTCAACAAGCAGATGAGCGGGTACGGCGATCTGGCGCTGGCGGCGCTCGGCATCGTGATGAAAGCGGAGCGTCTGCCCAACGCCATCAATGTGGGTATCTGTCAGGGTATGCTGCCGATTATCGCTTATAACTTCTCTTCCGGCAATCACAAGCGCATGAAGGAAGTCATAGGTAACGCCACCTTCATCGGGCTTGCCATCGCCTTTGCGAGCGTCGCGCTGTTCGAGATCTTCGCAAGACCTGTCTCATCCGTTTTCCTATCCACGGGCAGCGAAGGCGCGGAAGAGGCGCTTCAGACCATCGCTTATGCTGCGTTTTTCCTGCGACTGCGCTGTATCGCGTCACCGCTGCAATTCCTCAACTTCCGATCCTCGTTCTGTCTGCAGGCGATGGGTGACGGAAAAGGAACGCTCCTGCATGCCGTCGTGCGTGAACTCATATTCTATATCCCGTTCATGATCATCCTGAACCTCATCTTCGGCATGAACGGTCTCGTCTGTGCCATCATTGCGGGTGAAGGCTGCGGCATGATTTTCGCGCTATATCTGGTGAAAAAGAGGACCGGAAAGCAAACAGTCTGAAAAACGGAGGCGTCTATGGAGTTGACGGTCGCCCTGATTCTGTTCGTCATCTGCATGGCGGGAGCGCTCATCACGGATATCACCATGATAGCGCCCCTGCTCATCGGCTTTGTTCTGTTTTCCTTTGCCGCAATCAAAAAAGGATATTCCATAAAACAAATCATCTCTTTTGCCGCGGGAAGTTTCAGGGATTCCTTCATCGTCATCCGCATCCTGCTCCTCATCGGCTGCCTCACGGGTTCGTGGCGTCAGAGCGGAACGGTAGCATACTTTGTTTCAGCCGGCATCAGACTTATCCCGCCGCAGGTTTTCTTGCCTGCGGTATTTCTGCTTTCCGCGGCGATGTCTTACGCCATCGGCACCAGTTTCGGCGTAACTGCCACGGCAGGCGTCATTCTCATGTCCATCGCGCGGGCGGCGGATGTGTCCGTCATACTGACGGCGGGCGCGGTGATGTCGGGCGTCTATGTGGGGGACCGGGGATCACCTGCAGCATCCAGCGGCAACCTCGTTTCCGTGCTGACGCATACGGACATGCGGGAAAATGTGAAAGCGATGCTTGCATGTTCCGTCGTACCGTTTCTGATCTGCTGCGTGTTCTATATGCTTCTTTCGTTCCTGTTTCCGGTTAAGGAGATCGACACGGGAGTGCTGAATCTGCTGAACGGAGAATTTGCCATGTCGTGTCTGTGTCTGATACCCGCCGTCATCATGATCGCGCTCCCGTTCATGGGAATCAAAGTTCGATACGCGATGCTCATCAGCCTTCTTGCTTCCTGCGTCATCGGTCTGACCGTCCAGAAGGCGACGGTATGGGAATGCCTGAAACCGCTGCTGTTCGGATATAAAGCGACAGATCACGCGCTTGAAACGATGGTCTCGGGCGGCGGTATTCTGTCCATGCTGGAGGTGTCGGGTATTCTGCTCATTTCCGGCACCTACGGCGGCATCTTCCGCGGAACGGGTTTGCTGGACGGAATCAACCGGAAATTGCTCCATGCGAAAGAGCGTATCGGCCGATTCCCGGTCATGCTGCTGCTTTCCGCAGGTGTCTGCGCGCTGTTCTGCAATCAGACCATCGGCGCCATCATGGTAAGCCAGTTGTCCGACGGTCTGTATGGCGAAGATGAGAAGAAGCGGAAAATGCTCGATATGGAAAACTCGGTCATCCTCATTGCAGGTCTTGTACCCTGGTGCATCGCTTGCTCTGTTCCGCTTGCCATGCTGGGCGCGGACGCGTCATCCATCCCGTTTGCAGTCTATCTCTGGTTGGTGCCGCTCTGGTGGTGGCTTCGCGGCAGGATAAATAAAATCTGATAGGAAGAAGGTCCTTTTTCTGTCCAGATTCAAAAATCAGAACATCAACATGACGGAGGGAAATCCTCTCCGTCTGCTGACGGCGTTCTCCATTCCGATGCTCATCGGCAATCTGTTTCAGCAGTTGTACAGTCTGGTAGACTCCATCGTCGTCGGGCGCTTTGTGGGTGCGGATGCTCTCGCTTCCGTCGGTTCGACAGGGTCCATCACCTTCCTGTTTTTCTCGGTCTGCAACGGCATCGGCGCAGGCTGCGGCGTGGTCACGAGCCAGTATTTCGGCGCGCGCGACGACGCCTATGTGAAGAAGTCCATCGCCAATTCCGCCTATATCATGTTTGTCAGTTCCGCCATCATGGCGCTCGCGGCTTTCCTTGCGGCGCCCGCGATTTTACGGCTCATCGGTACACCCGAAGAGATTCTCGATAACGCGATTCTGTACATGCGCATGAACTGCGCAGGCGTTCCGCTGGTGGCGGTCTATAACTATTCCGGTTCCATGGAGCGGGCGCTCGGCGACTCCACGACGCCGCTCTATTTCCTGATATTTTCCTGCTTTTTGAATATCGTGCTCGATCTGTTCTGCGTCTGTGTTCTGCATCTGAGTGTATTCGGCGCGGCTCTCGCGACCATCATCGCGCAACTCGTTGCCGGCGTCGGATGCCTCCTTTTCGCCCTAAGGCATAACCCGTATTTCAAACTGACCCGCGAGGATTTTGCGCCCGACAAAACGGTTATCAAAAAGTCTGTCAAAATCGGTTTGCCGCTTGCCATGCAGTGGTCCATGATTGCAGTTTCCAGCACGGCTGTGCAGACCTTTGTCAACACCTTCGGAACGAGTGCCGTGGCGGCATTCACCGCGACCAACCGCATCGAACAACTCGTCCATCAGCCCTACGGCTCCTATGGTTCAGCCTTGTCCACATACGCGGGGCAGAACTACGGAGCGGGAAAGAATGAACGCGTACGCGAGGGCGTCAAGCAGGGGATCTGGCTTTCGGCAGCGTTCTCGGTACTGATGCTAATGGTGAATCATCTTTTCGGAGAAACCATCATATCGCTGTTTGTGGATGACGCGGAGGTCATTGCCATCGGCACAAAAGCCCTGCGCATCACAGGTTGGTTCTATCTGTTCCTCGGCATCATCAATATGACGCGCGGCGCGCTCAACGGCGTCGGAGATGCGATGTTCTCCTTTATCAACGGTATCGTGGAAATGATCGTGCGCATCTTCCTGCCCATGCTGTTTGCGCTCATGCCGCTCGTGGGTGTCTGGGGTATCTGGTGGACGAGCGGACTCAGCTGGCTGATCAGCGCCTTCTTCTGCGTGCTGCGCTATCTGGCATGGATCAGAAAACACGGAGGGAAACATGAAACAGATTCTGTATAACGGATACATTCATACAATGGATGAAACAAATCCGCTTTCCGATGCCGTGCTCATTGAGGACGGAAAGTATATCGCGGTATCGGACGCGCAGACGGTTTTTACGCTCGCGCCGGACGCCGTGAAAACCGATCTGAAGGGTGCGGCGGTCTATCCGGGACTGACCGACAGCCATCTGCATATATTGAATTATGCCATCACTTCCCGCGCGCTGGTGCTCAATGATGTGAAAGACAGAAAAGAAGTCCTGCGGCTTGTAAGAGAAAAAGCACAAACGGAAGACGCTGTCGACGGGCGCGGATTCAATGAAGACCTTTGGGAGGACAGGCGACTCATTACGAGGAAAGACCTTGACGAAGTGTCTCCCGATAAGCCCGTGCGCCTGACCAGAGTTTGCGGTCACATGGTTGTCGCAAACACCGCGGCAATGAGGTCGGCGGGGATTGACAAAAACACATCCGCGCCCGAAGGCGGTACAATCGATTATGAAAACGGTATCTTCTGCGAAAACGCCATCGGACTGATATTTGCCGATGACGGGGACAGAGGTGTCGAAGCCTGCATGGAACTGCTTTATGACGGCATGTGCAGAGCGGCCGACGCGGGGCTAACGGCTATTTTCACGGATGATTTCGGTACGGGCGGTTATTCCATGCATACGGTCGCCGAAGCGTACAGAAGGCTCGAGAGGTCCGGCAGGATGCCCGTGCGCGTCGTTCAGCAATGCGCGCTCCCGGATGACGAATCCTGGAATGAATTTTTGAACGCCGGATTCCGCTACGGTCAGGGAACGGATCTGTACCGTATCGGACCGCGCAAACTCTATTCGGACGGCTCTCTCGGAGCAAGGACCGCGTGGCTTTCAGTTCCCTACGCTGATGCGCCCCAAAAGACAGGCGTGCCGATTTATACGCAGAATGAACTGAACCGCCTTGCCGTTCAGAGCCACCATGCGGGCATGCCCTTCATCGTACACGCCATCGGCGACGCGGGCGCAGATTGTGTCGTAAAGGCAATCCTGCACGCACGCCGGGAAGTAACGGGAACGGAACAACTGAAAAGCGGCATCGTGCATTGCCAGATCACAACGGCGGAACTGCTTGATGTCATCGCAAAGGAACATATCCTCGTTTACGCACAGCCGGTTTTCACGGAATACGATCTGCATATCTGTCGTGACAGAGTGGGGGAGGAACTGGAAAAGACCAGTTACAACTGGAAGACCTTGTACGACACAGGCGTGTGTATTTCTTCGGGCAGCGATTGTCCCGTGGAACCGCTCGACCCCGCAAAGAACATCTACTGTGCGGTAACGAGAAAGGATTTCGAACACTATCCGGAGGGCGGCTGGATGCCGGAACAGCGGCTTTCCGTATATGAAGCCATTGCCTGCCATACGGTCAAAGCGGCGGAATCCGTCGGGTATGAAGACAGGCTCGGCAAGATCAAAGCAGGCTTCCTTGCTGACGCGTCCGTTTTTCCGAAGAAATTCGAGAGTATGGACGCGGACGATATTCTAAATCAAAAACCCTTGTTCACAATGGTAAACGGCGTAATAAGGAGATGCGGATAATGACGGAACTCCCGGCCAAAATCTTTATACCTCGCGGTGCGCCGGGTTTGTTGATGTACTTTGTATGGTTTCTGTTTTCGCACGGGAACGATGAGGGCAGGAATGGATACCGCAAATGGTACTATTATCGCCGTGTTCCGCACAACTATCTGTTTACGGGTAAGTTAAAATCAAAATACGAAGATGACGAGGACTCTCCTGAAGATATTACGCTTGTTTAACTTGACTTTCACATGGTAAAGCGTTATACTGATAAAGCACAAAACCAATGGAGGTCATTATGGTCGATTTTCATTCGGAGTCCTTAGAGCGGCTTTACCGGGCAATCGCGAACATCGAAACGAAAGATGAGTGCGCGGCATTCCTTGAGGATATCTGTACCATCAAGGAACTGCAGGACCTCGCGCAGCGGCTCGATACGGCGATCTTGCTTCAAAAGGGCGTTAATTATCAGAATATCAGTAAGGAAGTCGGCGTTTCTTCCGCGACCATCAGCCGCGTGAACAGATGCCTGCAATACGGAAAAGGCGGATATGAGACCGCCATCAAAAAACTGTCCGAAGAGGAATAGATATGTATATTGATGATTCCGTAATCAGTTTTGAGGAAAGAACGATCCTCGGCATGAGGACGCTTTATTCCGCCAACGGGTACCGTTCTTATAAGATCAGCAAATTCGAAGAATATGATTTTTATGTCCGCAACAAGGATTTCCTCGTTTCGGACGGTATTATTTCGTTTACCGATAAAAACGGGAAACTCATGGCGCTGAAGCCCGATGTGACCCTGTCCATCGTCAACAACCACCGCTATGAGCCCGGTAAGATCAGCAAACTGTACTATGACGAAAAAGTCTACCGCGTGACCTCCCATTCCGCGGGATATAAAGAAATCACACAGGTGGGACTGGAAGCGCTCGGTGATATCGACGACGCCACGGTCAGTGAGGTGCTCCGCATGGCGGCGCTGTCACTAAAAACCGTCGAAAGCGATTATGTGCTCAATATTTCCCATACGGGACTCATCCGCGAGATCGTGTTCTCTCTCGGCTGTACGGACGAAGCGGGCGATGCCATGATTCGCGCTATCGGCATGAAAGCGTTCCACGAAATAGAAGCCATTGCGAATGAATACGGAATCCCTGCGAAGAAACTTGATGTGATCAACAGAATCCTGCATCTTCCCGATGATATCGGGAAAGCCCTTGACGAACTGGAGAACCTTGAAATTTCGGATGCGTACCGCAAGATCGTGGCCTCTCTGCGCAGCGTCCTCGTTCCGCTCTGCAAAATGAATATACGCATCGATTTCTCCGTTCCCGTAAACATGAGATATTATAACGGTATCGTGATGAACGGATTTGTGAAGAGTGTACCGCAGGCATTGCTCTCCGGCGGACGCTATGATCCGCTCATGCAGCGCATCGGAAAGCAGGGCGGCGCCATCGGATTTGCGGTTTATCTTGATCTTCTGGAGGGCTGATTGATATGTTGAATGTTGCATTGCCCAAAGGAAGACTGGGCGAAAAAGTATATGAGGCCTTTGCAAAAGCAGGCTATGAGTGTCCGCAGGTGCTGGAAAACAGCAGAAAACTCATCTTTGAAAATGTGGAAAAGGGCGTCCGGTATTTCTGGGTGAAGCCCTCCGATGTTTCCATCTATGTGGAGCGCGGAGCCGCCGATATCGGTGTGGCGGGGAAAGACATCCTGCTGGAGTACACGCCCGATGTATACGAACTGCTGGATCTCAAAATGGGCATCTGCCGCATGGCGGTAGCCGCGCCCGACGGATATAATGATGACGGGAAGCGTTTGCTCAAAGTGGCAACGAAATTTCCGAACATCGCATCCAACTTCTATCGCACCCGGGGACGGGATATCGACATCATCAAACTGAACGGCTCCATTGAAATCGCACCGATTCTGCATTTGTCCGATGTCATCGTGGATATCGTGGAGACAGGCACGACGCTGCGCGAAAACCATCTTTCGGTCATCGACACCATACTGCCGATTTCCGCGCGCCTCATCTGCAACAAGAGCGCGTATCAGTTCATGGGCAAGCAGGTGGACGAACTGGTGGATGCGATCCGCAAAGATCTGTGAGGTAGAAAAATGATCAAGATATATGATCTCAAAGAACTGAAAAATGACGAAATCATTTATCGCCGTGACGAGGTGGCCGATGTTTCGGCACCCGTTTCCGAAATCATCGGTGAAGTGCGCAAAAACGGGGACGCGGCGCTGAAAGCCTATACGGAAAAGTTTGATAAAGTAACGCTTTCAGCATTGCGCGTGAGCGATCGGGAAATCGAAGACGCCTTTGATTCCGTTGAACCCAAGTTCATTGAAATCCTGAACAAAGCCGCGAGAAACATTATGGAATTCCATAAGCATCAGATCCGCCCCTCATTCATTGTTGACAACGAAGAAGGCGTCGTGATGGGGCAGAAAGTGATCCCGCTTGCAAAGGTGGGCATCTATGTGCCGGGCGGAAGCGCGCCCCTGCCTTCCACCGTGCTTATGACGGCGATTCCCGCGCATCTTGCGGGCTGCAAACAGATCGTGATGTGCACACCGCCCCAAAAGGACGGAAGCGTCAACGCGTCAATACTCGCCGCGGCGAAGATCGCGGGCGTAACGGACATCTACAAAGTCGGCGGCGCGCAGGCGATCGCGGCACTCACTTTCGGAACGGAGACCATTCCGCAGGTGGACAAAATCGTCGGTCCCGGAAACGCGTTTGTGGCGGAAGCAAAAAAACAGGTCTATGGAAAAGTGGCCATCGACATGATCGCCGGTCCCAGCGAGATTTTGGTTATTTCCGACGGAAAGAGCGATCCCCGCGTGCTCGCAGCCGATATGCTCTCCCAGGCCGAGCACGACAAAATGGCGACAGCCGTGCTGATTACGGACAGTATCGAACTCGGTGATAAAGTACGCGATGAACTGGAAAAGCAGATCCCGCTGCTTTCTCGCGGCGAGATCGCGCGTGCGTCCATTGACAAGAACGGCAAAATCATCATCACGGATGATATCGAGAAGGCCATAGAAGTAGCCAACAATATCGCGCCCGAACATTTGGAACTCTGTCTTGACGATCCGTTTGCCTATCTTTCTTCCATTGTGAACGCGGGCAGCATCTTCATGGGACGCAATTGCCCCGAGGCGCTCGGAGACTACATGGCGGGTCCCAACCACACGCTTCCGACCATCGGCACCGCCCGTTTCAGCAGCCCACTCAGCGTGGATGATTTTGTGAAGAAATCTCAGTATACCTACTTTACTGCCGAAGCGCTTGGTAAACTGGCTCCCGATGTCGCTTACTTTGCGGAAAAGGAGACGCTGAGGGCACACGCAAAGAGCGCCATGGTGCGACTGGAGGAGAAAGCATGAGCCGCTTCATTTCAAAACAATACGCAGGTCTCAAAGCTTATGTGCCCGGTGAACAGCCTGTCTTTACTTCGGAGACGGTCAAACTCAATACCAATGAGTGCCCGTATCCGCCCTCTGAGAAGGCGATCGCGTACGCGTCCGAAGCGGCGAAGAAAATGATGCTGTACAATAACACATCCTGCGAACTTCTCCGGGAAAAGATGAGCACGCTTTACGGCATCGAAAAGGACGAGATCGTTTTCACAAACGGCTCCGATGAGGCGCTGTCCCTGTGCTTCATGGCGTTTTGCGATGCGGAAAAATCCGCGCTTTTCCCGGACATCACTTACGGGTTTTATAAGGTTTTTGCGGATGTCTACTGCGTCCAATATACGGAAATTCCACTGGAAGAGGACTTTACCATCGATCCCCGAAAGTATTTCGCATCGGGAAAGACTGTCTTCATTGCCAATCCGAATGCTCCCACGGGTATTGCTCTGCCGCTCAATGACATCCGGGCGATTGTGGAAAACAATCCGTCCGATATCGTGGTCATCGACGAAGCCTATATTGATTTCGGCGGTGAAAGCGCACGAAACCTGATTCACGAGTATGATAATCTCATTGTGACGGGCACTTATTCCAAGTCCCGTTCCATGGCCGGCGCGCGCCTCGGATTTGCCATCGGATGCAAACCCCTCATCAATGACCTCAACACCATCCGCAACAGCCTCAATCCCTACAATGTCAATTCCATGACGCAGGCTGCGGGTCTCGGCGCGCTGGAAGATGAGGCGTACACGCAGGAGAACTGTATGAAAATCAGGCAAAACCGCGCGTATCTGTCGGAGGAACTCATCAAACTCGGTTTTACCGTGCTGCCCTCGGATGCGAACTTCGTTTTTGCAAAGCATCCCGGCATCGGCGGAAAAGCACTGTATGAGTATCTCAAACGGAAGCAGATCTTCATCCGCCACTTTGAGACAGAGAGGCTCAAAGATTTTAACCGCATCACCGTGGGTACGCGGGAACAGATTGACAAACTGCTCGAGAATATCGGAAAAGCATTGGAGAAATGAAATGAGACAGGCAAAAGTGGAACGCAAAACCAGAGAGACCGATATTTGTGTCCTTCTGAATCTTGACGGGTGCGGAATGAGCGAGATCGATACGGGTGTCGGTTTTCTCGACCATATGCTGACTCTGCTCGCTTCCCATGCCAGATTCGACCTGACAGTCAAATGCAGCGGCGACACGGTTGTGGATGACCATCATTCCGTAGAGGATATCGGCATCGCGCTCGGAAAAGCATTCGCGGAAGCGCTCGGCGACAAGAAAGGCATCACCCGCTACGGAGACAGTGTGCTACCCATGGATGAAACGCTTATCCTGACGGCAGTTGATATTTCGGGCAGAGATTATCTGAATTATGACATCAATATCCCGGCGGCAAAAGTAGGGACTTTCGATACCGAACTGGGAAAGGAATTCTTCCTCGCTTTTGTACGAAACAGCGGAATCACACTGCACATCAAGCAGCTTTACGGCGAAAACAGCCATCACATTCTCGAAGGCACCTTCAAGTCTTTCGCCCACACCCTGCGCAAAGCGGTGACCATCGATGAAAAATACAAGGATGAGATCCCGTCCACCAAAGGAGCGCTGTAATGATAGCAATCGTTGATTACGGTGTGGGAAACCTGTTTTCCCTTTCCTGCTCTCTTTCCGCCATCGGCGCGGATGTGTGTGTGACGGGTGATGAGAAAGTGCTCGCTTCCGCCGATGGGATCATCCTTCCCGGGGTCGGCGCTTTTTGCGACGCGGCTGAAAAACTGCACAGTACGGGTCTTGACCGTGCCGTCATAAGCGAGGCGCAAAAGGGCAAGAAACTGCTCGGTATTTGTCTCGGTATGCAGATGCTGTTTAATGAAAGTCTTGAAAACGGCGTGTACAAAGGGCTTGGACTGATCCCCGGCTCCGTTCGACCCATATCCGAGACCATCGACAAAAACCTCAAAATCCCGCATATCGGCTGGAACGGCCTCAATATCAAACAGGATTGTCCGATACTCAAGTATGTGACAGACGGAGACTGCGTGTACTTCGTACATTCCTATCACGCGGTAACCGATGAAAAGTATGTGATCGCGGACACGGAATATTCCGTACCGCTCACGGCTGCCGTGGCTAACGGAAATGTATACGGCTGCCAGTTCCATCCCGAAAAAAGCGGTGAGACAGGTCTCAAAATTCTGAAAGCATTCTGTGAACTGTAAGGTGGATATATGATCATTTTTCCTGCAATCGACCTGCTCGGCGGTCAAGCCGTACGGCTCTATAAAGGCGATTACAATCAAGTAACCGTATATGACGATAACCCCGTTCATACGGCGAGTATTTTCAAAGATGCAGGTGCGTCGGCGATCCATATCGTCGATCTTGACGGTGCCCGTGACGGAAGCAACGAGAATCTGGAAACGGTCATACACATCAAGAAAGAAACCGGACTCTTCTGCGAAATCGGCGGGGGCATCCGCAATATGCAGAGTGCGAAAAAGTATATTTCCGCGGGAATGGATCGCATCATCCTCGGCACTGCTGCGGTTTCCGACCCCGCGTTTGTGGCGGAAGCGGCAAAGGTGTTCCCGGGGAAGGTGAGTGTCGGCATCGACCTCAGAAACGGAATGGTTTCCGTAAAAGGCTGGAAAGAAGACAGCACCGTGTCGGCGGATGACATGATCAAGCGAATGACAGACTGCGGAGTCAATCACTTCATCATCACGGATATTTCAAAGGACGGTGCCATGCAGGGAATGGCAAAAGAACTGTATCAAAGGCTGGCAAAGGACTACTCCATTGACATTACGGCGTCCGGCGGCGTATCGTCCATCGATGATGTGAAAGAATTGCGGGAGATGAATCTGTATGGCGCCATCATCGGAAAGGCATACTATACCGGCGCCATCGATTTGAAAGAAGCAATCAGAGAGGCATTAACATGATCACAAAACGCATCATACCCTGTCTGGATGTAAAGGACGGTCGCGTCGTTAAAGGGACGAATTTCATGGGGCTCAAGGATGTGTCCTCTCCCGTGGAACTGGCAAAATACTATTCCTCCAGCGGCGCGGACGAACTTGTCTTTTATGACATTACGGCATCGGCGGAGGGCAGGGAACTCTTCACGGACATCCTGACAGAAACCGCGCGCAATGTGTTCATTCCGCTGACCGTAGGCGGCGGTATCAATTCCCTTGATGATTTCGACCGCGTGCTCAAATGCGGCGCAGATAAGGTGAGCGTGAACAGTGGCGCCATCAGAAGGCCGGAACTCGTGGAAGAAGCGGCGAAGCGCTACGGCTCTCAATGCGTGGTACTGAGCGCTGATGTAAAGCGCGTGGACGGCGTGTTTACGGTATTCAGCAAAGGCGGCCGGGAAAACACGGGCATGGAAGCCATCGAGTGGATCCGCAGATGCGTCGACAACGGCGCGGGCGAAATCGTGGTAAACTCTATCGATACCGACGGTGTCAAGCAGGGATTCGATCTTCCCATGCTTCAGGCGGTCTGTGACGCTGTCAGCGTTCCCGTCATCGCGTCGGGCGGAGCGGGATGCATCACAGATTTCATTACGCTGTTCAAGACGATTGACGAAGTCGATGCGGGACTGGCAGCATCCATCTTCCATTTCGGTACGGTGAAAATTTCCGATCTCAAACAGACAATGAACGAAAACGGCATCAAAACAAGACTGTGAGGAAGAAAACATGATTGATATCTCCGAACTCAAATTCGATGAAAAAGGACTCATTCCCGCCGTCGTCGTGGATGAATACAGCAAGAAAGTGCTGACGCTCGCGTATATGAACGAGGAGAGTCTGCGCATCAGCATGGAAAAGGGACTGACCTGCTTCTTCTCCCGTTCGCGGCAGGAACTGTGGCTGAAAGGGGAGACCAGCGGAAATTTCCAGCATATCGTCTCCATCACCGCCGACTGCGACAAGGACGCCCTCGTCATCATAGTGGAAAAAGACGGCCCTGCATGCCATATGGGCACGGACAGTTGCTTTACGAATGAAGTGTGGGAAAGCGAAGAACGAAAAGACTTCAGTTATGAGATGCTTTTTGACCTGATCCGCGGACGAAAGACGGAGAAAAAGGAAGGTTCCTACACGACCTACCTGTTCGAAAAGGGTCTGGACAAGATCTGCAAAAAGGTGGGCGAGGAGAGCACCGAAGTCATCATCGCCGCCCAGCACAATGACAAGAAAGAGACCATCTATGAACTGGCAGACCTTGCCTATCACTGCATGGTGCTGATGATCGAGGCGGGCATCTCCCTGGAGGATGTGCATAAAGAACTGTCGTCCAGACATGTCATAGACAAAAAAGTAAAACAGGAGAAAATGACAAATTGATCACGAAGGATTATCATGTCCACACGAACTTCTCCGACGGAAAGAATACTGCGGAGGAAATGGTGCGCTCGGCGATCACGCTCGGAATGACGGAAATCGGTTTCTCGGACCATTCGGCGCTTTCCATGGAACAGGACTGGGCGATGAAGAAAGAAGACTATACCGCGTACCGCAGAGAAATCGCGAGGCTGAAAGACGCATATAAAGGGCAAATCAATATCCTTTGCGGAATCGAGCGGGATATCGATTCCGATGAATGGGAAGAGCGGTTCGATTATGTGATCGGCTCGGTCCACATGCTCCGGAAAAAAGGCGTCTGGTTCGGCGTCGATCACTCGGCCGATGTATTCCGAAAAGCAGTTGAGGAACTTTATGACGGCGATCCCTACGCGCTGTGCGAAGATTACTATGAGAAGATGCCGGCACTCGGAGACATGAATCCCGATATCATCGGGCACTTTGATCTCGTGACCAAGTTCAATGAGGGATACGCTATTTTCGATGAAGAGAATCCGCGCTATCTCGCAGCAAGAAACAAAGCGCTCGATGCGCTCATCAAGTTGAATAAGCCGTTTGAAATCAATACCGGTGTGATTTCCAGAGGCTACAGAAAGAGCCCTTATCCGTCAGAATCGGCGAGAGACTATATTCACGCGCGCGGAGGAAGATTCATCCTTTCCAGCGACAGCCACAGAACGGATACAATCATGTACCGCTTCCGCGAATACGAACATCTACTGTAATAGAAAGCCGCAGATTGCTCTGCGGCTTTTGCTTATTTCATTCCGAACATCTTCTGTTTGAGATCAAGGTAGTAGAGGTAATCTTTTTCCTTCACATTGGGAGGGCAGCGGTGATCGCAGAATGGGATGTATCCGCCGCGCGCGACATATTTCTCAAGGGTTTTGAGGTATGCTTTGATGGATTCGGGGCCTTCGCCCAGTTTCATTTTGTCGACGCCGCCCATGATGCGCAGTTGCCCGTCGTATTGGTCCAGCAGTTCGCCGGGATGGGCGCAGGAGTTGACCTCATAGGGGAACAGACAGTTGATGCCGCCTTCCAGCAGATACGGCAGAATGGGACGCACATCGCCGTCGCAGTCGGTATACCAGATATCGATGCCGTACTCGTCGAGTTTTTTGCGGATGCGCTTATAGCGCGGCATCACTACATCGCGGAAGAACGGCGCGGAAACGATTGGACCGTGATTGAAACAGATGTCCTCCCAACCGGATGCGTAGTCGAATTTGATGTGCGGGAGCACCTGATCCATGAAATCAAGGGTATATTGGCAGGCGGTCTCAACCATGTCTTCGACCATCTCGGGATAATCGTAGCAGGCGTAACACAAGCCTTCAAAGGTGAGCAGGTCACGCACTTTGCCGATCATCGAGCCGCAATAGATACCAACGGGGAAATCTCTGTCATCGGGATACTGCTTTTTGAGTGCCTCGATATCCACAACGCGGTCGGGATGATTGCGCACGAAATGTTCTTCCTTTACGCGTTTCCAGTCATCGGGCGTTGTGACGGAGGAGCCGATACAGCGCGGTATCGTGGAACTGCCGTTTTCAAGAGTTTGGACGATAAGTCCGTTGCTGTTACGGCTGATGACCTTTCCGTTTCCTCTTTCCAACACCTCGGTCTTGAAGCCGGGGCATATCCACTGCACACCGCGGACGGCGAAAATCGGATCAAAGGAGAAAAAAAGGTCCGCGGTTTCATTATCGGTGATGCCGTTGTCGACGAACATTTTCCACTCTTTGAAGTTTTCATCCCAGTAGCCGAATTCCATATTGAAGCATCTGTCTACGCTCTTGTAGTGCATCTGGCGGTTGAAGCGCTCGCGGGCGGTCATCGTGCCGGGCCACGGTTTCAGAATCGGAGTCATGATATCATCCTTTCAAATCTGATAGTCAAATTATACGCTTTGATACACGAATTGTCAACTTGCATAAATGCGTATTTGGTGATATAATACCGCAAGTGAAAGGTCGTGTGAATGTGAAGAAAAATGAACTGGTACGCGGTGTCAAGTTTCTGCTGTTCTCCATCAGCGCGGGTATTATAGAAATAGGCACTTTTACGCTGCTGAACGAAGTATTCCACTGTACCTATTGGGTTTCTTATCTTGTAGGTCTTGTCCTTTCGGTCGTGTGGAACTTCACTTTGAACCGGAAATTCACTTTCAAATCCGCAGCGAATGTACCGGTTGCCATGCTGAAAGTATTGGCTTACTATACGGTATTCACGCCGCTTTCCACGATGCTCGAAAAGTATCTGACCGGTATCGGGTGGAATGAGTATCTCGTGACTGCAATCAACATGGTGATCAACTTCATTACGGAATTCATTTATCAACGGTTTTTCGTGTTCGGAAAGAGCATTGATACAAACGGAAAGGCAGAATAAGTATGACAGCAGCGGAGATTTTTGAAATCATCATGGTGGTATGCTTCGGCTTTTCCTGGCCCATCAGCGTCATCAAGTCCTATCAGGCGCGCACGACGAAAGGGAAGAGCCTCGCGTTCATTATGCTCATCGATATCGGATATGTGTTCGGCATCGCCGGCAAACTCATCAGCGGGAATTACAAGTGGTATGTGCTGTTTTTCTACATCCTGAATTTCTGCATGGTCGCCGCGGATATCGTACTCTATTTCCGCAACAGACGCATTGACAGAATGAAATGAGAAAACGCTCCGTAAGGAGCGTTTTTAATATGTGAGCAGTTCGTTCCCGACGGAAACGATGTAACTCAGGTAATTGCGGACGATGTTGTCGGGGATATGTCCGTAAACGAATTCAAAAGAAAGTTTGCCATCGTAGCCGATTTCACGAAGCGTCTGCATCTGTGCCTTCCAGTCGATTTCACCGAGGAAGGGGATCAGGTGGTTGTCCTGACGGTAATTGTTGTCGTGCACATGCGTGCAGACGAGTCTGCCGCCGAGAGAGCGTAGCGCTTCCGTCATATCGTCTTTCCCGAAGGCACAGCAGGCGTGACCGAAGTCCCAGCAAGCGGCAACGCAGGGATCTTTGAAACGGTCAATGAGCCCGATCTGCTCTTCAATTCGGGAAGTAAAGCGGCTCTTTCCTTCCACCTGCGGCACGCGCCAGGTCTTGTCTTCAAAGAGATTTTCAATCGCCATCACCATGCAGTTCTTTTTGCAGAATTCGGCAAAGGGCGCGAGATCATCATAATTCCGCTTTATCAGATCCTGCACATCCCATATGTCGCCGGAGGGATGCAGTTCGTCGGCGTGGACGACCATATATTTCGCGCCGAGAATTTTAGCTGTCTCAAAGGAAGCGGAAAAGCGCTTCATGAATTCTTCATGGGTCGGATAGGAGCCGTAGCGGTTGAAGGGGGCGTGGCACTGCTCCACGGTGATCCCGTGTGCATCGAGTACTTCCCGTTCCCGCTTCGCCAAATCCGCAAACTGATCGTCGTTGAAGTTGCTTGTATAATCGATAAAACGGATGCCCGCTTCGGAGCAGAGAACTGCCGCCAAATCAAGACTGCGCCCTGTTAAAGCGGCCTTGCCTTTTTCCAGATAATCAAGCGTAATGGATAGTTCCATAGTACTTACTTCTCTTTCTTCATACATTGGAAAAAGATGGTTTGATATCATTATACACAAAATCCATTTGTCTGACAATGCCTGAAAGGATGGCCAGTTTGTTAATTTGTTCATTGACTTTAACCATGGATGGTATATAATAACGGTGAATCTGCACTCTGACGGAAGAAGGAAATTATATTGAAACCGAATATCATCTGTTATTTTACGGACCAGCAGCGATGGGACACGATGGGCTGCTACGGGCAAAGGCTGCCCGTGACACCTGTGCTCGACGCGCTCGCCGCGGGCGGAACGCTGTTTGAAAACGGGTTTACCTGTCAGCCGGTCTGCGGTCCTGCGAGGGCGTGTCTGCAAACGGGAATGTACGCAACGGAAGTGGAGGCGCACATCAACAACCGCGCGCTTCCAATCGGCATGGATACGCTTGCACGCCGTCTTTCTGCAGGCGGTTATGAGACCGCTTATATCGGGAAGTGGCATCTCGCGAGTGACGATGAAAATAACTACATGACCTTTGCGATTCCGCCCGAGAGAAGAGGCGGATACGACTACTGGATGGCTGCGGATACGCTTGAATTCACAAGCCACGGTTATAACGGGTATGTATATGACGGCGATATGCAAAGGCATGATTTTACGGGTCATCGCATCGACTGCATCAACGCCTTTGCTGTCGATTATCTGCATAAGTATGCAGAGGGAGAGCGGGAGAAACCATTTTTTTTGATGGTCAGCCATCTCGATCCGCATCATCAGAACGACCGTAACCGCTATGAAGGACCGGACGGGAGTAAACAGAGGTTCGCGGATTTTGATGTCCCCGATGATCTCAAAGGCAAACAGGGCGACTACATGGAGAACTATCCCGATTATCTCGGGCAGTGCAATCTCATTGACCAAAATGTCGGGAAACTGATGGATACACTCGAAGCAACGGGCCTCAAAGAAAACACCGTTGTGATTTACGCGTCCGATCACGGGTCTCATTTCAGGACGCGCAATTCGGAGTATAAGCGCAGTTGTGAGGACGGATGTCTGCATGTGCCGCTCATCGCGTGGGGCGGAGCGTTTGAAGGAGTCGGAAAAATAGGAGAAATGGCGAGTCTCATCGACATTCCGCCGACGATACTCGATCTTGCGGGTCTTGAAATTCCGGAACACTATCGAGGGAATTCTCTTCTGAAAACCGTAAGAGGGGAGACGGATGACTGGCCTGACTTCATTTTTGCCCAGATCAGTGAATCCGAAACCGCCCGCATGATCCGCACGAAAGAATGGTGCTATTGCGTCTGCGCGCCCGAGTTTCCATATAATGAGGCTTTTTCCGATACCTATGTGGAAGAGAAACTATACGACCTCATAAACGATCCGAATGAAAACCTGAATCTCATAAATGACCCGACTTATGAAGAAATACGGAAAGAACTGAAAGAGAAACTGCTTGCACAAATGAAAAAAGCAGGTGAGCCGGTGGCGGTCATTCTGCCTGCGCGATAAGGCGAAAATAGTATAGTCTCAATGGAAACATCAAAAAGTTAATAGCATAGTTTTTGAGAAAAAGAAGCAGCCGTTTTCACGGCTGCTTCCCGGTAATTTGGAATTAGTACATTCCGCCCATGCCTGCGGGCTGCGCGGGAGCGGCGGGAGGATTCTTGTCGGGCAGGTCGGTGACCAGAGATTCGGTGGTCAGCACCATGGCGGCAACGGAGGTGGCGTTCTGCAGAGCGGAGCGGGTCACCTTGGTAGGATCGATGATGCCGCGCTCGATCATGTCGCAGTATTCATCCTTGGCCGCATCGTAGCCGAAGCCGGCCTTCTTGGAGTTCTTGATTTTCTCGACTGCCACGGAACCGTCGACACCGGCGTTTTCGCAGATCTGACGGATGGGGGCTTCGAGGGAACGCAGCACGATGGAGACGCCGGTCTTGTAGTCGCCGCTCTGGGTCTTCATGTAGTCGGCGACATCCTTCGCCGCGGACAGCAGAGCGGTTCCGCCGCCGGGAACGATGCCTTCTTCGACAGCTGCGCGGGTAGCCGCAAGAGCGTCTTCGATGCGCATCTTGCCTTCCTTCATTTCGACCTCGGTTGCAGCACCGACGCGGACGACTGCTACGCCGCCTGCCAGTTTGGCGAGGCGCTCCTGCAGTTTTTCGCGATCGTAATCGGAAGTGGTCTCTTCGATCTGCGCTTTGATGGAATTGATGCGGGCTTTGATCTCGGAAGGATCGCCGGCGCCTTCGACGATGACGGTGTTGTCTTTGTCGACCTTGACCTGACGGGCATGACCCAGCATGTCAACGGTGGCTTCCTTGAGGTCCAGACCGAGTTCCTCGGTGATGACCTGACCGCCGGTCAGAATGGCGATATCCTGCAGCATTGCCTTGCGACGGTCGCCAAAGCCGGGTGCCTTGACGGCAACGCAGGTGAAAGTGCCGCGCAGTTTGTTGAGCACGAGGGTCGCGAGGGCTTCGCCTTCTACATCCTCGGCGATGATGAGCATCTTCTTGCCCTGCTGCACGACTGCTTCGAGGAGGGTGAGGATTTCCTGAATGGAGGAGATCTTCTTGTCGGTGATCAGGATGTAAGGATCGTCGAGGACCGCTTCCATCTTGTCGGAATCGGTTACCATGTATGCGGAAGCATATCCGCGGTCAAACTGCATGCCTTCCACGACATCCAGTTCGGTCTTCATGGTCTTGCTCTCTTCGACGGTGATGACGCCGTCCTTGCCGACCTTTTCCATGGCATCCGCGATCAGTTCGCCGATGGCTTCGTCACCGGAAGAAATGGCAGCGACCTGAGCGATGGCCTGACGGGACTCGATGGGCTTTGAAATGGCGGAGAGGTGAGAAACGACTACATCAGCCGCGCCCAGGATGCCCTTCTTGAGGACCATGGGGTTGGCACCGGCTGCTACATTCTTCAGTCCTTCGCGTACGAGAGACTGTGCCAGCAGGGTGGCGGTTGTGGTGCCGTCGCCGGCGATGTCGTTGGTCTTGGTTGCGACTTCCTTCACGAGCTGCGCGCCCATGTTCTCAAAGGGATCTTCCAGTTCGATGTCCTTCGCGATGGTCACACCGTCATTGGTGATGAGGGGAGAACCGTACTTTTTGTCGAGAACCACATTGCGGCCCTTGGGTCCAAGGGTGATCTTAACGGTATCAGCCAGAGTATTGATGCCTTTTTCAAGAGAGCGGCGGGCGTCTTCGCCGTATTTCAGTTGCTTTGCCATATTGTACCTCCGGATTATTCAACGATTGCGAGAATGTCGCTCTGGCGGACGATGATGTACTCTTCGCCGTCCAGTTTCACTTCGGTGCCTGCGTATTTGGAGTAGAAGACTTTCTGACCGGCTTCCACATACATTTTGACTTCCTTGCCGTCAACATTTCCGCCGGGACCGACTGCAAGGATTTCAGCCAGTTGAGGCTTTTCCTTCGCATTGCCTGCAAGCAGGATGCCGCCCTTGGAATACTCTTCGGCTTCCATGTTCTTGATGACCACACGGTCGCCCAAAGGTTTGATCTTCATATTGAATGCCTCCTGATGATGATTGTTTGTTAGCACTCTAAACAGACGAGTGCTAATCCACGATGAATAGTTTACTCATTTTGCGTATTTACGCAATACCTAAAATAAGATATTACTGGAAATTTTATGTTAATTCACCATCTGTACATTTGCAGAGACGGAACACTGTGTTATAATCGTTAAAAAGGGGGATGAATCCATGGATAAATGGGATGATCGTTTCATGCAGATGGCGGATGTCATCGCGTCATGGGCAAGCTGCTATAAAGCAAACAGAAAAATCGGCGCAGTTATCGTGAAGAACAAGCGCATCATGACCACCGGCTATAACGGTGCTCCCGCGGGCGTCAAGACCTGTGTTGAGCGCGGGGAATGCCTCCGCGAAAAACTGGGTATCGCCAGCGGAACGAAGCATGAGATCTGCTACGCGACTCATGCCGAACAGAACGCCATCATCCAGGCGGCAAAACTGGGTGTTTCCATTGACGGAGCCACGCTCTACTGCACCCATCAGCCCTGTGTCATCTGTGCGAAGATGATTATCAACTCCGGCATCAAACGAATCGTCTACAGAGAAGGTTACCCGGATGAGTTCTCCCGTGAGATCATGAACGAAGCGGGCATCGAAGTCATCAAGTACGAAAAATAATAAAAGGCGGGATGTGTCCCGCTTTTTTCGCGAAATTATCTTTTCAGACTTGATTTACATACCGGGATATGATAAAATACGCGATAGCAATTCGAAAGGAAAGATAAGAAAATGGCAAACCGCAACAGCGTACACGCAAAGAAAGTAACCGCTAAGAAAGAGCGTACGCTCTTTATCGATCTTCCCGCCAAGACTCAGAAAACCATCGGTCTCATCGTAGCCGGTGTGATCCTTATCATTTTTGCATGCGTCATCCTGAAGCAGTATGATCTGCTGCCCAGACTTGACGGACGGCTCCGTTATTACAATGAGAAGGTCTACGGCACCGAAGAGGGCATTCTGTATACAAACAAGAGCAGCACCACGAAAGCGCGCGTATACGCAGTCGCCGAGTTTACTTCTCCGGAAGGATTCTATGACGAGAAGGAGCCCATGTGGTCTACCAGCGAAGTTAGCAATCTTTGCTACGGACGCGATGTAAAGCGCAACGAAGAAATCGGCGACGGACTCAAGTATGTGACCGTCAAAGGAATGAACAAGACCGCCGAACAGATGGTCGAGAGCATCATCGAAGTCAACACCGTGAAGAATGAGGACGGCACCGTCATTGAACCCACCTTCGTGGAAGGCAAAACGGAAAACGGTCTCGAATACACGGGTCTCGTGAGCAAGATCATGTATGCGGATGACAGCAAGACTTATGCGATCGGTATGCCTCTTTACATCAACGCAAAACACGGCTGCTGCGTTTTGGTAATGCCTTACTACGCCGCGGCAACCGAAGAGGAACTGCCCACCGCAGATGAAATGCAGAAACTCGCCGAAGAAATCATGGCGGGAATCAAACTGAAGTAATCGGAACAATATACACCGCAGAAGTGATTCTGCGGTGTTTTTGTTTGAATTATCTCTTTTCTTGATGCAGGCGAAGAGTAAAGTTCATGTATTAACATAAATAGTGTTTTATACAATCGGAATGTGTGGTATAATACCAACAAATCATAAGGTCAGATGACCAAACATAAACGGAGTGTGACATCATGTTAGACATTAACCTCATCCGTAACGATCCCGAGTTTGTAAAAGCAGCGCTTGCAAAGCGTGAATACGATGTAGACTTCACCGAACTGCTCGAGTGGGACGCGAAAAAGCGCGCACTGCTCACCGAGAATGAAAACTGCAAAGCCGAGAGCAACAAAAAGAGCAAAGAGATCCCCCTGCTGAAAAAGCAGGGTCTCGACGCTTCCGGTCTGCTTGAGGAACTGAAAGTCCTCAAAGACAAGATCGCGGAGATGGATAAAGAGCAGACCGAACTGGAAGAAAAGATCCGCAAGTTCGTGCTCGCGCTTCCCAACCTGCCCGCGGAAGATGTCGTTGCAGGCGGCAAAGAAAACAACAAGGTCATCAAGACATTCGGCGAAAAGCCCGTCTTCGAATATGAGCCCAAGAACCATGTCGACCTTTGCACGAGCCTCGGTCTCATCGACTACGAGCGCGGTGTCAAGATGGGCGGCAACGGTTTCTGGCTGTACACCGGAAAGGGCGCGCAGCTCGAATGGGCACTGCTCAACTACTTCATTACCGAGCACATCAAGGACGGCTACACCTTCATGCTGCCTCCCCACATGCTCACCTACGAGTGCGGACTGACTGCCGGCCAGTTCCCCAAGTTTGAAGAAGACGTGTTCCGTCTCACCGAAGAGGGCTTCCACTTCATGCTGCCCACCGCCGAGACAGCGCTCATCAACCTCTACCGCGGCGAAATCCTGACCGAGAGCGATCTGCCCAGGCCCCTGTTTGCCTACACTCCCTGCTACCGCAGAGAAGCCGGCACCTATCGTGCTTCCGAGCGCGGCATGATCCGCGGACACCAGTTCAACAAGGTCGAAATGTTCGGCTACACCCGTCCCGAGGACAGCGATGCCATGCTGAAGGAGCTCAACGGCAAGGCCTGCAAGCTGGGCGAGGGTCTGGGCCTGCACTATCAGCTTTCCAA
>JAZLLT010000045.1:0-5534 GCA_045598325.1 Clostridia bacterium
CATGCGGTCGATGCCGATGCCGCAGCCGCCGGTGGGGGGCATGCCGTATTCGAGGGCGTTGACGAAATCGTCATCGAGCATGTTGGCTTCGTCGTCGCCGCACTCGCGGAGCATGAGCTGGTGCTTGAAGCGGCCGAGCTGGTCGATGGGGTCATTGAGCTCGGAGTAGGCGTTGCCGTACTCGGTGCCCATGATGAACAGCTCGAATCTCTCGGTGAGGTAGGGCTTGGAGGGCTTACGCTTGGTGAGGGGGCTGACCTCCACGGGATAGTCCATGATGAAGGTGGGCTGCTCGAGTTTGTCTTCCACGAAGGCGTCGAAGAACTCGGTCAGGATGTCGCCCCAGGTCTCCTTGCCCTTCTGAAGCTCGATGTGGTTTTCCTTTGCGTACTTGATGGCGGTCTCGTTATCGCAGGCAAAGGACTCGAAGTCGATGCCGGTAAACTCCTTGACGGCTTCCGCCATGGTCTTGCGGGCGAAGGGCTTATCGAGGTCGATGGTCACGCCCTTGAAATCGCAGGTGCCGCAGCCGTTGGCGGCGTAGGCGGCGTTGCGGAAAATAGCCTCGGTGCGGTCCATCATTCCGTGGTAATCGGTGTACGCCTCGTAGAACTCGATGGTGGTGAATTCGGGGTTGTGCTTGGTGTCCATGCCCTCGTTGCGGAAGATGCGGCCGATCTCGTATACACGCTCGAGGCCGCCCACGATAAGGCGCTTGAGCGGCAGTTCGGTGGCGATGCGCATGTACATATCGATGTCCAGCGCGTTGTGGTGGGTGATGAAGGGGCGGGCGGTGGCGCCGCCGGCGATGGAGTTGAGCACGGGAGTCTCGACTTCCACATAGCCCACATCGTCCAAGGTTTTGCGGACGGCCTGGATGATGCGGCTGCGCTTACGGAAGGTATCGCGGACCTCGGGATTCACGATGAGGTCGAGGTAGCGCTGACGGTATCGGGTGTCCATGTCGGTGAGGCCGTGGAACTTCTCGGGCAAGGGATGCAGGCACTTGGTGAGCAGCACCATGCTCTCCGCGTGGATGGAGGTTTCGCCGGTCTTGGTCTTGAAGACGCGTCCGGTCACGCCGATCACATCGCCGATATCCCAGTCCTTGAAGGCGGCGTAGGTGTCCTCGCCCACATCCTCGCGGCGGGCGTAGAACTGGATCTCGCCCTCGCGGTCCAGCAGATGCGCGAAGGAAGCCTTGCCCATGATGCGGCGGCTGACCATACGGCCGGCGACGGTGACAGTCTTCTCTTCGAGGGATTCAAAGTGATTGAGCACTTCGACGGAAGAATGGGTCCTGTCGAAGCGGGTGATCTCATAGGGATTGTTGCCGCCGTCCACGAGGGCAGACAACTTGGTCAGTCTGATCTCATCCTGCTCGGAGAGGTCGCGGGCTGCTCTGTACAGTTCGTCGTTCATGATAATTCTCCTTTTTCATAAGTAAAACGGCCTGCCAAACCAGGCAGGCCGCCAATAGACGCCTGCTTCTTATCTGCGTTTGATGGAAAGGATCTGCAGTTTGACCACTCCGCCGGGGGTGTTGGCTTCCACGGTCTCGCCCACATGGGCACCGATGAGCGCCACGCCGATGGGAGAATCGCCGGAAATGAAGAGTTTCTCGGGATCGCACTCGGTGAAGCCGACGAGGGTATACTCGTCTTCCTCTTCGAACTCCAGATCGTATACTTTGACTACGGTGCCGAGGGAAACGACATCGGAGGTGATCTGCGCTTCGTCCACGATGGTGGCGTTGGCGAGCATCTCTTCCAACTGCATGATGCGTCCCTGCACGCGGGCTTCTTCGTTTTTCGCTTCGTCGTACTCGGCGTTTTCGGAAAGGTCGCCGTGGGCACGGGCTTCCGCGATGTCACGGGTGACTTCCGCCTTTTTGACGGTTTTCAGTTCATTCAGTTCGGCCTCAAGTTTCTGCTTGTCGGCAAGGGTAAGGACTACGCCCTGAGCCATGGATTCAGACATATCGGAACATCTCCTTAATTCTAAAAACACATACAAGGAACACCGCTGATACCGCAGTGCTCCGTTTAGTTGCATTATACGTAGAAAGCCGCGCCTTGTCAAGGGAAAGGGGCGTTAAATTACGCTTCGTTACTGCCAGATCGCGTCTTCCCCCGTGACGGCTTCGCCCCATCTGCTCGCCCATGCCTCCACAAAGCAGGCAGTGTAGGGGAGCCGGTTCTGCTTCCGCTTCCGGGCAAAGTAAGGGAGATTGCCCCATGTGACGGAGATAATCCCCACAAACAGCATCAGCGGTCCCAAAACGAGATTCTGCACCGAGTGACCGTATTCGTGAACGCGGATCCTTTGGGCGTTGGGGTTGTCATCCTTCGGGGTGAAAATGAACAGCCCCAGACTCAGTCCGCCTTTGGCGTTCCATTTCGTATCGATGCAGGAACGGTACCGCCCGTGTTCGCAGCTGCGGTTGGCGATATAGAAGAACAGCCCGATCAGCGTCGCAAGCCCGCCCCATGTACACTGAAGAAATACAAACAAGCGTTTTTTCATTTTTCCGACCTACGCGTTATAGTACATATCGTATACGATATAGCCATGGATCCCGCCGAGGGAACCCTTATAGGTCTCCTGACACATCATGCACCCGGGTTCATCCATCGGCCAGCCGCTCGTGGGGAAAATGCCGAATTCCGAAGAAGTTCTGAAGCCGACTGTGTTGTAGAAGTTGAAATTGCCCTCGACGGTGATGCCCCTGTAGCCCATTTCCTTCACTCTTTCGATGCCCATCCGGATCATGGTGCTGCCGATGCCCTGACGGAAATGGTCCGCGTGAACGGATACCGGAGCCAGAATGACGATCTCGGACTTGCCGTCCTCCCGGTGATCGCCGGCCGGCGTCTCGGACAGCGGGAAATGGGAAAACAGGAAGTGTCCCACGATTTCGCCGTCCAGTTCCGCCACGAAGGACAGTTCCGGAATATAGTATTTCGAGTCCCGGATCTCCTCCACCAGAGCGATGATATCGCTTCCGTCGGAGTAGTCCGTGCCCTCCCGGAACGAGCGCAGGATGAGCGAGACGATACTCTTGTAGTCTCTGTGTTCCTCCGGACGGATGGTGATTTTCGGTTGATTTATATTTGTGTTCTCCCTTTGATTTTCGGCGGGCGCCGTGCCTTACACGATACTGCTTATCTGCTCCAGCAGCTTTTCCACATCCTTTTTGATCAGCGGCGCCATCGTATCCTTGTATTTGCCGCAGTCGATCCTGCCCAGATTCTTTTGAATGAGCTCCGCCAGATACGGCTTATACCGCAGCATGTCGCCGATCCAGCCGAGCGCGACCCGAACGGTCGACGGCTTTTCGTCCTCCAGCACAACGAGCATCTCACTAAGATGTGCGTCGATCTTGTTTTCCCTGTCCCATTTCGCCAGAGATGCGCATAGTCCGAAGCCGCGCATCCTCGTAAACGAGGTCTTTCCGCCGATCATCCGCAGAAAGTCTTCAAAACAGGAATAGTACCTGTCCGATCTCGCGTTCTCCGCAAACACCAGCTTCAGCAGTGCATAGGACTCCTGCTCGTTTTTGGAGTTGAGCGCGTCTATCAGTTCCGCGTCGGAATATGCTTCCAAAGGTTTGTTCTGATCGATCATTTTGATCCTTTCCTCCAATTCGTGTCCCTCAGAGGAGTCCGTTCCGGTTCCATGTGAGGATGGTCCGGTAGCCCAGATGCGCGTACCAGTCCGCCACGCCGGTATAGTGGATGTAGCTTATGTCATAGCCCTCGTCTTTCAGAATCAGCGTGGCCCTTCGGATCATTTCCAGACCGATGCCCTGCCTGCGGTATGCGGGCACCGTGCCCACGCAGCCGGGACCGGCAATTTTGAGTTCATGCCCGAAATAGCCGTGCACGCCCATGTTTTCCAGCAGGCAGAAACTCGCGACCTCGCCGTTTTGAAAGGCGCAATAGACGCGGCTCCCCGCACGGTAAATGGACGGCCAGCCGCTGTCCACAGGGCGACGCGCTCCCGCAGGGCTTCGATATCGCCCTCATAGAAACCGAAGGTGACGCCCTCCGGCACGGGAACGGCGGGACGGTCGAAGCCGCGCAGATACAGGATCATCTCGTCATAGGTTTCCCCGGCGGGGATGTTTTTGATGTACTGCCGCTCAAAGAAACCCGGGTGCATGGAAGAAAACAGTTCGCCGTAACCGGGGACGCGGGTGACATCGATCCACTCCGAAGAACCGCCCGCGTCCTCAAGTTCGTTGAGGCGCAGGCGCACGGCGCTGTTATCGCTGCCGCAGGCGGGATAGACCTGCGAAAAGCGCTTCATAGACACATCGAGATACACCTTTACGCCCTCATTCACGCCGAAGGGGCACACGCCGCCCACATCGTGGCCGATGAGAGAATGTACCTCGTCAAAGGAGAGCATCTTCGCCTTCACATGGAAATACTGCTTGAATTTGCTGTTGTCGATTTTGCTGTCGCCCGCGCAGACAACCATGACGGGAGAACCCTCTACCATGAAGGTCATGGATTTGGCGATCTCCTCCGGATGGACGCCCGCTGCAGCCGCGGCGAGATCCACGGTGGCGCTGGACACATCAAAGACCATGATGCGGTCCGCGTAGCCCTTCGCGGTCAGGTGGGCTTTTGCTTTTTCGAACATATATCCTCCCGGAAATGCAACGCGGGCGGATGATATCCGCCCCTACGGTAATGATAAAGCGTACCGCTATCCGTAGGGGAGGCTATCAGCCTCCCGCCGTTTATGATTCGTTTGCCAGTCTTTCGGCAAGTTCCGAAATAGCCAGTCTCGCGCGGTAAATGTCGTTGCGCTTGAAGCCCTGCTGTTTGAGTTCATCGCAGGCGTCGCGCAGGTCCGCGCCGGACATAAGTTTTTGAAACAGCGCCTGCTCGGCGGTCAGTTCCGTGTTTGCTGCGGGGGGTTCCTTTTTGGGCACATCGTGCATGTCGAGCACGATGCAGTATTCGCCTTTTTCCAGATTTTCCCGCTTGGAAAGCGTCTCGACGACCGCGGTTATCTCTCCCCTGTCCAGTTTCTCAAACTTCTTGGTGAGGTCGCAGCACACGGTGACACGGGAACCGGGCAGCACGAGGGCGATGCGCTTTAAGAGGTCCAGCACGCGGTGGGGCGATTCGTACAGCACCGCCACGGGGATGCCGCTGTCATGGATCTCGGTGAGTTTCCTGTCAAGGTCTTTGTTTTCCCGGGGCAGAAAGCCGAAAAAGGCGAAATTCACGGTGTCGAAGCCGCTCACGGACAATGCCGTCACCACGGCGGAGGGTCCGCTCACGGGGATCACGGGGATGCCCGCTTCCCACGCGGCGTCCACCAGCACCTCGCCGGGGTCGGAAATGCCCGGCGTGCCCGCGTCGCAGGTGAGGGCGACGGTCAGATCCTCGGCGAGCATCTTTTCGATGATGCCGTCCTTTTTGTCGCCCTCGTTGTGGCGGTGGCAGGTCATCATGGGTTTGTGGGTGTCCATGACCTGCAAAAGCTTCATCGTGACGCGCGTATCCTCCGCGGGG
>JAZLLT010000046.1:0-22485 GCA_045598325.1 Clostridia bacterium
CAAGAAGAGCGAAGCAGTCGGCAAGGGCCTGGGCGCTTCCCCCGGAGCCGCCTGCGGCAAGGTCGTCTTCACCGCTGTAGACGCCGAAGTCTGGGCTTCCAAGGGCGAAAAGGTCGTTCTGGTCCGCCTTGAGACCTCTCCCGAAGACATCACCGGCATGAAGAGCGCGCAGGGCATCCTGACCGTGCGCGGCGGCATGACCAGCCACGCGGCAGTCGTTGCCCGCGGCATGGGCAAGTGCTGTGTTTCCGGCTGCGGCGATATCAAGATGGACGAAGAGAACAAGTGCTTCACCCTCGCCGGCAAGACCTATTACGAGGGCGACTTCATCTCCATCGACGGCTCCACCGGCAACATCTTTGACGGCATCATCCCCACCGTTGACGCCACCATCGCCGGCGAATTCGGCCGCATCATGGCCTGGGCCGATGAGTTCCGCACTCTGAAAGTCCGCACCAACGCCGACACTCCCGCCGACGCCAGGAAGGCCCGCGAACTGGGCGCCGAAGGTATCGGCCTGTGCCGCACCGAGCATATGTTCTTCGAAGCCGACCGCATCGCCGCATTCCGCGAGATGATCTGCTCCGATACCGTCGAAGGCCGCGAAGCAGCCCTCGAGAAGATCCTGCCCTATCAGCAGGGTGACTTTGAGAAACTGTACGAGGCTCTGGAAGGCTATCCCGTGACCATCCGCTTCCTGGATCCCCCGCTGCATGAGTTCGTGCCCAACACCGAGGACGAAATCGCGCTGCTCGCCAAGGCCCAGCACAAGACCGTCGAGGACATCAAGGCCATCATCGCGAGCCTGCACGAGTTCAACCCCATGATGGGTCACCGCGGATGCCGCCTCGCCGTCACCTATCCCGAGATTGCCCGCATGCAGACCAAGGCCGTCATCCGCGCCGCTCTGAATGTGAAGAAGGCTCATCCCGACTGGGCAATCAAGCCCGAGATCATGATTCCCCTCGTCTGCGAAGTCAAGGAACTCAAGTTCGTGAAGTCTGTCGTCGTTGAGACCGCGGACGCCGAAATCAAGGCAGCCGGCAGCGACCTCACCTACGAAGTCGGCACCATGATCGAGATCCCCCGCGCCGCGCTGACCGCCGACGAAATCGCCAAGGAAGCGGACTTCTTCTGCTTCGGCACCAACGACCTGACCCAGATGACCTTCGGCTTCAGCCGTGACGACGCAGGCAAGTTCCTGAACGCCTACTACGATACCAAGATCTTCGAAAACGATCCCTTCGCCAGGCTGGACCAGACCGGCGTAGGCAAACTGATGGAGATGTCCATCAAACTGGGCCGTCCCGTGAATCCCAACCTCCATGTGGGCATTTGCGGTGAGCACGGCGGCGATCCCACCTCCGTGGAATTCTGCCACAAGCTCGGCCTCAACTATGTTTCCTGCTCTCCCTTCCGCCTGCCGATCGCCCGCCTCGCAGCAGCACAGGCCGCTATCAAGGATAAGCAGTAATCCTTCCATTTCAAAGCCCTCCGGAGACGGAGGGCTTTTCTGTTGCAAACAATCGGAAAACATGGTATAATCGCTCGATCAAATGTAAAGGAGGCGATCGGCATGAAACAGATGAGCCGCGAGAAGAATGATATTTTGACTGAGGTACTGAGCAAATAGCGCGCAGGCACATTGTTGCCTGCAGAAAGGGCAAACAATGCTTCCGTTAAAATATCAATACGAGAATTTTGATCTGGCAAAGGAGATCCTTTGCCGCTACGATTACAGCGAAAAGCACCTTGATGAGATGCTCGGCCACTTCCGCATCTCGTCAAACGCCATCTATCCCTTCCTCACCGAAAGCAGGAAATTCTGCTTTCTGAGGCTCTCCCCGGTCGAAGAGAAAGCCCCATCCGAGGTGGAAAGCGAACTCCGTTTCATTGAGTGGCTCCGCGAAAAGGGCTATCCCGTCATGAGGCCCTACCCCATGAAGAACGGGCTTCTGCGCGATGTCATCGAAACAAAGTGGGGCACCTGCAATGTTACCTGCTTCGAGAATGTCGAGAGTGATACACCGGAGGACTATGACGGCGATGTTTCCGTAGCCTACGGTTACGGACGGACGCTGGCGGAACTGCACAACCTGTCAGCAGAATATCCCTACGCGGGCGAGCGGAAAAGTTGCTTCGACCTGCTGGGCGAGGTGAGAGAGCGCTTTGCGCGTTATCAGGCGCCCGCGTTCCTGCTTGACGCCTGCGCGGAAGTCGGAAAGGCGCTTTCCCTGTTTCCGCGGGGCAGCGATGTGTTCGGTCTCATCCACTACGATTTTGAGCCGGACAATGTGCTGTATGACGAGGAAAGCGGCTGCTTCGGTGTCATCGACTTTGACGATGCCATCCGCTGCTGGTACACGCTCGACATCGCCCGCGCCATCGACGCCATGGACGATGTGGTGGAAGACGAGCAGGTGGACGAGGCGGCTGCCGCGTTCCTCGAAGGCTACCGCAGCAAGCGGGCGCTGACGGAGGAACAACTCGATACTCTGCCCCTCATGCGAAAACTGGTCTCCCTGCAGGAGTACACGACCATCATCCATGTACTGGATGAGAAGTCGGACGGCGAACCCGGCTGGATGCTTGACATCCGCGGGAAGTTGAGCGGCAAGGCCGCCGCCATCCGCGCCTCCTTCTCCGAGGGCAAATAGTGACTCCCTTCCCCGCTCCGTCACGGAGCGGGGTTTCTTTACCCCGATTCTTTACGCGCATACAACAGTATCGGTCCAAATACTGTGTATAATATGGACATCAAATCCTGCAGAGGCGCGATATGTATACGCTTATAGCCAAATTGCGGCACATACTGGTAGACGACTGGTACATCGCGGGCGACCCGATGAGCAAGGACCGCTGGCGTTTGCTCCGGGCCATGTATACCTCAAACACCATCCGTGCGCTGTTCGGCGGCACCTTCTGGACGGGCATGCTGCTGTGTCTGAACGCGGACGATGCCTTCATCGGCACCATCGGCATGATTTCCTCCGCGGCGGGCATGCTGCAGATTTTGGGGCCTTTCTTCCTTGAGCATTTCGCCAAGCGCAAGAAGATGCTCATCATCATGCGCGCGATATTGTGGCTGTTCAATGTGGTGTTCATCGGCGTCATTCCTCTGTTCCCCGTGAGCCATCAGGCCATGCTGAGTCTCACCGCGATGGGCGTCGTCATCGTAAATGTGCTCAATACCTGCGTGAACCCGGGCGTCGCCATCTGGCACACTCAGAGCATCCCGCAGAAAGTGCGCAGCGGTTTTTATTCTCTGTTCACCATGACCAACGGCGCACTGGTCGCGCTCGTCACCTTCCTCGCAGGTTTGCTGGTCGACAAGTTCGACTCCATGGGGATGCAGTATTACGGTCTGCTCCTCCTGCGCGGCATCGCGGCGCTGCTGTGCGTGTTCGAACTCGTCATGTATACAAAGATCCCGGAATACCCTTACAGCGAGAATCCCAATGCCTCCTTCCGCCTGCGGGACATGATCCCCAAAGCCGTCAAAGAGAAGCGCTATCTGCTCACCATCGTCGTGGGCATGATGTGGAGCCTCATCGCGGGCATCCCGGGCGGCTACTATTCCGTGTATCTGCTCAGTGACATCAAACTTTCCTACTCCTATATTTCCATCATCGGCGCGTTCAATGTGCCCATCGTGCTCCTGTGCACGCCTATCTGGAAGAAGTGGCTCAAGCATTTCAGTTGGTTCCGCACGCTGTCCATTGCCATGTCCGCCTACGCCGTCATCTATCTCATGATGGCGATGGTGACAGGCAAAACCGTTCTGTGGATGTATCCCGCCTCCCAGATCCTTTCCTTCTTCTTCGGCATCGGCGTGAGCCTGCCTCTCACAGGCATCCCCTACGCGAACATCCCGAAAGAAAACCAGACCATCTACTACGGCGCGTATCAGACCGCCTGCAACCTCGCCGCGTTCGTCTCCGCCGCCGTCGGCAAATACTTCGTGCTTTGGGTGGGTGACCGCACCGTGACCGTTCAGGGGCTCACCCTGGGCGGCAAACAACTGGTGGTGCTGCTGACGGGCGCGCTGCTGCTCGCGGGCGCCTTCGCCGTCAACCGCATCCGCTCCCGCATGATCACCATGAACGCGGATACTTGACAGCGCCGCCGGCGCGCGGTATACTATCCTCACAATCGAAAATACTGCCTATGAAGAGTGCGCGAGGGACAAGACCTGTGACCGCACAGCAACCTGCCGCAAGGTAAGGTGCTGATGCTTGACCGATGGGAAAATGATAAAAACGCTCACCGGGACGATGGGTGTTTTTCTTTGCCTCTTCATGGATTTTTTGAGGAGGTACACCCTTCGGCGGCACGATGGTGCCCGCGCGGTTTTACCGGAAAGAAAAAGGTATCCTGTCCATCATGATCGAGGTGAACCGCCGCCTGTATCCGGACGCGCCGGACATCAAAAGCGCGCGCTTTGACGAAGTCCGCAGCCTCATGAACGAAGCCATCGCCTTACTTGAGAAACTTAACATAGACCGATATTGACAAAAAGCCATGTCTGCTGTAAAATAATACAGTCGCAGGGCGACGAAGGGGCATGGTGTAATGGTAACACGTGGGTCTCCAAAACCTTTGTTCTGAGTTCGAATCTTAGTGCCCCTGGCAAGAATGGCTGCTTTGTATCGAAGCAGCCATTCTTTTTTGCCTCCGCCGGGAGGCGAAAAACGCCGCATAGCCGTTGTTTTCCGGTTCTGTCTATTTTTTCACATTTCCGGCTTTTTTTCAGTAGCCAATCCCCGTATTCCATCGTATAAATGAGTGAAAATAAAAAAAAACACGGAGGCAAACACCATGAAAACCAATGACAACAAACTCAACGCAAACATCCTTCCCGACGAGCCCCTGAAGAACGCGGTCGGCGGCTCCGGCTCCACCGAAACCAAGTACCACATCGGCGAATACCTTCGGTATTACGACATCACCAACATCCGCTACGAAATCGTCGGAATCGGCGCGGTCGATATGTTCGGTGACCAGAAATACATTCTGGATGTGCAGAAGTATACGCGGATTCCCGGTTCACTCGCTTCCGGCAGCGGAGCCACCTACTCGTGGGTATCCACCGGTCTTATCGAAAAGTTCGAAAGTATTCTCGATCAGCGCTTTCACAGGATCTGATCCTTCCGGGTATCCGCATAAACCGGAAAATACACGCGGCATGTCTTCCCGCGAATGAGCAGATACCCTGTTTTCCGGTTTGGATCCTTCTTTCACAAATGACGCCAAAGGCATACGAAGTAAAACGCCGTCCCGAGGGACGGCGTTTCTTTGTCTGAATCGGTTTATTCCTTATTGTTCTTCATGTCGGCCTTGACGGCGAGGTCGGTGCGGATATCCGAGTTTTCCACCATTTCCCCGAATCCGTACAGCACAAACGAGCCAATCCAGGAAAAGAGTGTTCCGAGAACGATGGTGAGCAGTCCCGGCAGAACACCGCTGCTCCCCGTACCCGCCATTATCGCAATTCCGCCGATGACGGACGCGACGATTCCAATCCAGCACAGTACCTTTGCCAGCATTTTGATTTTCGCGCCGATGTTAACAAACATATTTCCATCCTCCTTACATATTGTGCGTACGCTTGTATTCTTCCAGATAACGGTATTTGCCGCCATCCTGCTTCCGCTGTTTCGTTTCTCCGCGGCGGTTGTCTTCCACTTCCTTTTCGGGAAGCCGCAGTCCCGCCCAAAGCGCCAGGAACAGGAAGCCCTTGTTGACCGGCCAGAGATTGCCCGCGTTAAGCCGTCCCGCAATCAAATCATGATATCCCTGAAAGAACGGTACCGTTAGCCTGCCGCCCCGCATCCAAAGTGACTCGCCTATCCAGTTGATGCCGCCCCGCACGATGACAAAGGTGCCAAACGAGAGAATCACGGAAATCGCAATCGAGATAATTCCGATGGCAAACATCGCGACACGCAAAGGTTTTCTCTGATCACGGTTGAGGATGACCGCGATGAGCAGCACAACATGTGCCAGAAAATCACAGCCCCAGCCGATCGTGAGATATAAGCCCGATTGACTGATTGCAGTCAGTTTCAGCAAAGAAAACGCGCAGCCGATGGCAGAAAAGACGATTGCCGCTGTCTTCCTTTTGTAAGCCGCAAGCAATACCGTGCCCAAGGGAAGCAATGCGAAAATCAAGCCCGCATATCCGTGGGCAAGGGTATAGTAGACAGAGCCCGACACATTGAAGAGCATCGCATTCTGATATTTCAATATGAGAACGGCCGCCGTTATGGGGAGCAGTACGCCGGCGCCCGCAAATACCGCGGCAAGCGTTTTCCGCCCGCGCAGTATGGAGATGATGACGGCAATCATGAAGGGCACAATGAGGATCCCCGCATAGCCGGGTTGTCTGAGATCGGCCGCATTTGCGAACGCGCCGAGCGACACCACAGAGCCGAAGATCGTGTTCAGCATCCCCAGGCATCTTGCCATGTAGTAAGTTGAAATTGTATTTGTCGTCAGGCAGAGTGCCGCAAACAGGAGCGTCAGCACAACGAACAGGATTTTCGGAGCGCGGCTGCCATTTTTCTCAAGTTCCATTTTTTCACCTCTCCGTCATAATGATACAGGTGTCTATAAACAGTCATTCCCGTATCCCAATTATACAGGAAATGCCCGTTTTTTGCAATACAAGCAGGCGATTTTGATTTATGTATCCGGTTCTTCACGGTGTTTTTCATGCTTACACAGCCTTTTTCCTCATCGCTGCGCGGTTGACAAATGAAGCAAAACAGACTAAAATACCACTATCTGTTATCGGAGGTAAACTCGCATGAGCCGCATGGGCGATACCATCAAAAGCAGCCGCATCAAGTACGGCATGACCGAAAAACAACTGGCGAAGAAAACGGGCCTGGCTGAGAGTTTCATTAAGGAAGTGGAGGCGGGCAAGCGCATCCCGTCAGACGATCAGGCGCGCAGGATTTTGAAAGCCTGCGGAGCCGTGGACACGGTGGGCACCGAAATCGACACCGCCAACGAGCCCGAGGTGGAGATCCGTCCCCGTCCCAGACCCTACATCATCCCCGTGGAAAAGAAGGAAGAACCCAAAGAGGAAGCGCGGGCGCAGGCGTCCAATGACGCGTGGCTGGATGCGCTGGGCGGGGTCGTCAAGCGCGTGCCCGTGACCGATGAGGACGGGCTGGTCATCGACCATGTGCTCTACCCCGTCATCGGCGGAAAGATCGAGGGCGGCTCTCCCGACAAGGTGGTGCTGTTCCGCATGAACGACGACAGTCTATCCGGCTTCCGTGTGTACGCGGGCGACCTGCTGATGGTGGTCCCCGAGAAGAATCCCGTGGATGATGCCTTCATGCTGGTGTTCTATAATGGTAAGCGCAAGGTCCGCCGCATCAAAAAGTTGGAAGGTTCCAGGCTCATGCTGCAAAGTTATGACCGGGAACTCAAAATCGACACGAAAATGTGGGGCGAGATCCAGATTGTCGGGCGCTGCGTGAAACTCACCCGCGCGCTGTAAGGAGGACACATGGAACTCAAAAATCTCAAAATCAACCTGCTCGGCGACAGCATCACCGAGGGCGTTGGCACCTCTTCCCTCGATTACCGCTTCGGCGAACTGCTCGCGTCCCGCTGCGGCGCCGTCGTGCGCAATTACGGCATCAGCGGTACCCGCATCGCCCGCCAGCAGAAACCCACCGTGGACAATCCGTCTTTCGATCAGCACTATGTGAGCCGCGTGGCGGGCATGGAAGAAGACGCGGATGTGATCGTGGTTTTCGGCGGCACAAACGATTTCGGTCACGGTGACGCGCCTCTGGGAAAGATGAGCGACCGCGAGGACACCACCTTCTACGGTGCGCTCCACGCCCTCTATTCGGCACTCCTCACAAAATACCCCGCCTCGAAATTCGTCATTCTGACCCCCATGCACCGCCTGAGCGAGGATGAGCCCCGCGCCGACGGCAGCACGCTGCTCACCTATGTGAACATCATCCGCGAGGTGGCGCAGTACTATTCGCTCCCCATTCTGGACCTCTACGCAGACAGCGGCATCACACCCAAGGTGGAAATTCTGAAACAGCGTTATATGCCCGACGGTCTCCATCCTTCCGACGCGGGCAACGAAAAGCTGTTCGAGTTGATTTCAAACTTCATCAAATACCGGCTGTAAGCCAAAAAGGCGCATGAAAGTGCGCCTTTTTTCTACCTTCGGGTGAGTCCGCTTGAAAACGGCGTTATTGTGTTTTGTGGGTCTAATGCAGTATAATGAGTGTGCAAAACGCAAGAAAGAGGTTATGCACATGAAATTGGGAAAGAAAATCAAAGCCCTGCGCATCAGAACAGGCTTGACACAGGAGCAGCTTGCGCAGAAGCTCACCGTCAGCCCGCAGACCGTCTCCAAGTGGGAAAACGGCGTTGCCATGCCGGACATCACCCTGCTGCCCGTATTGGCGGAGGTTTTCGGCGTCAGCATCGATGACCTGTTCGACCTTAGTGTACAGCAGCGCATGAACCGCATCGAGAGCCGTCTGGAGATTGGTGAGGAACTTCCGGGAGACATATTCCGGGAGTATGAAGCGTTCCTGAAAGACCAAATCGAAGCCGATCAAAAGCGGGCCTCGGAGTTGCTCGCCACGCTTTACTACCATGAAATGGAGGCCTTTTCCCGCAAGGCGGACCGATACGCAAAAGAAGCGGTGCGCCTTGCTCCCAATGAAAAGAACTGCGAGTGGATGCTGCAGAAAACTTCCGGTCACGCCATTTGGGACTGGAGCGTTTCCAATCATGCCGCGGCGGCAGACTTCTACCGGGATCTGATACAAGAGAATCCGTCCGCTCCTCTGCCCTATTACTATCTGCTGGACAATCTTATCGCCGACCGGCGTGCGGACGAGGCGGAACAAGTGCTTTCGCGTCTGACCACACTGAAAGACGCGCGCCCCGTTATGCTCAGGGTCTACCGCGCACACATCGCCCTGTCCCGTTTTGACGAGGAGACGGCGGACGGAATCATGGTGGAACTGACCGCCGCGTATCCAAACGACTGCACCGCGCTGTATGAAGCGGCCCAGTATTACGCCGCCAAGAGCGATTATCAAAAAGCTCTCCCGCTCTATGAGCGTTCCTTCGAAGCGGAACCGCGCCGTCCCCGTTTTACGGACGAGCTCGAAGCCATTGCCCGCATTTACGAGATATCGGGAGATTACCAAAGCGCCGCCGATACCTGCGGCAGGATCATCACCCTTCTGGAGGAGGAATGGCACATGACCGAGGAAGCGGGCTTGCAGAAAGCAAGAAGCGAAAAGGCGCGATTGCTCTCCATGATCTGAAAAAACCGTCCCTTCCGGGACGGTTTTTCTATGCCTGCGGGGCGAGAACGCCATACAGAATGAGCATAACCACCGAAAACACGATGAGCGTGAGCCCCGCGTAAATCAGGTGATACAGAGCCGGTTTGCGCTCCTCCGCTTTCTTTTGGCGGTAATCGTAATAATTCTCATCGCGGCGGCCCGGGTGGGCAAACCGCCCGAAAAGGTTTTTGCTACCGTAAGAAAAGATATCGAAAAAACCCGATTCGGAGCCCTTGGTCAACAGACCGATGCACAGGAAAATCGCGCCGGTCACAAAACCGCCGTCGGAGAGCGCGCCGCAGTTTTCGTGCATTCCAAGGGAGAACGAAAAGCCGCGGTACAGCGCGACAAGTACGGCAAGGACGATACCCGTACCGAGGGCTATGAAATACTTGCGTTTACAGTTCATGCTTCCTCTGAAAAGGCTGCCGTCAGTATGGCGGCAGCCGGTTGTTTACTGCTTCTTTGCATCCATTTCCGCGATCCTGGCCTTGTAGCGTTCAAACTCCTCGTCGTTGCAGGAGACGAAATGGCCGGGCAGGATCTCGCGGAGGGTGGGCTGCTGCACGCTGTAATCGTGGGCGGAAAGCGGATTGTAGGTCTTACGCTGACGCATTTTCTCACACTCCGGATCGGGCAGCGGGATAGCCGACAACAGGGATTCGGTGTAGGGATGCAGCGGATGGGCAAACAATTCGTCGGAGGGTGCCAGTTCCACCATATGTCCGTAGTACATGACACCGATGCGGTCGGAGAAGTACTTGACGACAGACAGATCGTGGGCGATGAACAGGATGGTGAGACCCAGTTTGTTGCGCAGGTCGTTGAGGAGGTTGATGACCTGTGCCTGAATGGACACATCCAGCGCGCTCACGGGCTCGTCCGCAATGATCAGTTCGGGCTCCATAATGATGGAACGGGCAATGCCGATGCGCTGACGCTGGCCGCCGGAGAACTCGTGGGGGTAACGGGTGGCGTGCTCACGCACCAGACCGACCATCTCAAGGGTCTTGTAGACTTTCTCGTTGATGACCTCTTCATCCGTTTCGCCCTGAATGCGCAGACCTTCCGCGATGATTTCGCGCACTGTCATGCGGGGGTCCAGAGACGCGATGGGGTCCTGGAAAATCATCTGGATGCGGTTGACCAGTCTGGTCCTGCAGGCCTTGTTCAGTTCATACTGATACTTGCGCTTGAGCGCCTTTTTCTCGTCGCCGCTCGCGGCCTTCAGCATGGGCTTATACTCGGCGTCCAGTTCCCGGACCATTTTGTCCGCGTACTCGTGGTCGCAGTTTTTCTGGTCGAATTTCGCCGCAGCGATCTTCTTCTTGTTGGCGGCGACGATGTCCCTGAGTTCCTGCTTGAGAGACGCCGCCTCCGCACCAGTTGCCGCCGCGATATTCGCCTTATACTCGGCTTTGGCGGTCTTGATGGCTTCCCGGTAACTGCGGATGCCCGCGCCGATGCGAACACCCTTGAAATAGATGTTGCCGGAAGTGATGTTGTAAAGTTTGATGATGGAGCGGCCGGTGGTGGTTTTCCCGCATCCGGATTCGCCGACCAGACCGAACACTTCACTCTTCATGATATCAAAACTGACATCATCGACCGCCTTGAAGGGGGCGCGGGGACTGCCGAAATACTGGCAGAGATGCTCTACGCGAAGCAGCGTTTCCTGATTATTCTGCATCTTCTTCCCCTCTCTTGCTCTTCATGCGGGCAATTCTTTCGGTGATGACCTTGGGCATTTCGACCTTGGGGGCGTCCGGATGGAGCAGCCAGGTCGCGGCGTAGTGGGTATCCGTGATTTTGAACATGGGCGGCTGAAGTTCAAAGTCGATCTTCAGCGCGTACTTGTTGCGCTCCGCGAAGGCGTCGCCTTTGGGCGGATAGATCATGTCGGGAGGCGTGCCGGGAATGGCTTCCAGTTTCTCCTTCGTGTCAAGATCGGGCATGGAGGACAGCAGCGCCCAGGTGTAGGGATGCGCGGGCTCATAGAACACTTCGGGAGCTTTTCCGTATTCCACGATCTTGCCGGCGTACATGACTGCGATGCGGTCCGCCATGTTGGCGACGACGCCGAGATTGTGGGTGATGAAGATGACGGAGAGGTTCCTCTCGCGCTTCAGTTTGTTGATAAGTTCCAGGATCTGGGACTGGATGGTCACATCCAGAGCGGTGGTGGGCTCGTCGCAGATGAGGATATCGGGGTCGGCGGCCAGGGCGATGGCGATAACGATGCGCTGGCGCATGCCGCCGGAGAACTCGAAGGGATACTGGGTGAAGCGCTTGCGGGGCTCCGGGATACCGACCTCTTCCATCAGTTTGATGGCGCGCTCCCTGGCGATGCCCTTGGTGACCTTCTTGACCACGCCGGACGCGTTTTCCTTGAGGAAGTCGATCATTCCCACGGCTTCATCGTCGAAGGAACGCTTGTCACGGGCGGCAATGGACTGCTCAAAGTGCTCCACGACCAGATCCACCTGATGGATCACGGCCGCTTTCGCCTCGTCCATGTCGATGAGAGACTTGGGCGCGACCTGCCACTCGGGTTCCTTGCCCTTGGCGACCAGCGCGGCGCGCTTGGCAGTCTGCTTGGCAAAGCGTTTTTCTTCCTTCTCGTTTTTCACGATGGCGCCGAAATACTTTTCGATTTCATTATCCAGCGCGGAAGAGAAGGTGTAGGAGATGCTGTCCTTGACGATCTCCATCTTGTCGATGGATGCCTCGACCGCCTTGGTCATGACCTTGTGGGCAGCCTTGCATTCCTTCCTGTCGAGGGTGTCCTTCGTGAAGACGGCTTTCTGCTCGTTGAGTACACGGATGGCTTCCGCTCTCGCGGCATAGGACTTGTCCGCGCTCCATTTGAGACCCATCTTGGCGTTCTCGATGAAGTCCAGCATAAAGTTGTCGTCCAGATACTTGCGCAGACAGGCATTGAGTTCTTTGACGCCCATCTCAGGCAGTTCCTGACCGGAATAGGTCAGGTAGTAGCCCATGGCGAAGAAGTTGGGCATCTCGTAGGTGAGCGCCTCGGAAAGGATGGCTCCGATGGCGTTGAGGGTAGTGATGGTGGCTTCTCCCTCGCCCTTCTTGGCGGCGGAGATGTCGGCTCTGTTTTTGAGCACATGGATGAGCGCGGTTAGTTCGGAAGCCTTCTCGTGTACCACATACCGCTCGATGGATTCGCGCGCCAGTTTCGCGATGCGCTTGATGCGGTAGTCCAGATCCTTGCTGACCTTCTTGCTGAGTTCAAAGGACAGCTCTTCGATCATGCCGACGGCTTCGGTCGCCGCGTCATGCGCCTTGTTATAGGAACCTTCCAGTTCGAGATGCTTGTACTCGAACTTGTCAAATTTCTTGCACTTGGCGGAGAGGACGGCATCGGCGGTCTTGTCGTCGCCGTTTGCCGCGTCCATGCACTCCTGCAGATTTTTGAGGTATCTGTTGAAGGTGGCACGGCTTTCTTTCTGGCGCACCTTGCCCTTCAGGATCATGGCTTCGGTCAACTGGCGGCCGATGCGGATGATGGGATTCAGAGAGGACATGGGATCCTGGAAGATCATGGCGATCTTGTCTCCGCGGATCTTGTGGAACTCATCTTCGGGGATTTTGATGAGGTCCTTGCCGTCATAGATGATCTCGCCGTTTTCCACGATGGCGTTGCCCGCCAGAATGCCCAGAATGGCTTTGGAGGTGACGGACTTGCCGGAACCGGACTCGCCGACGATGGCGAGGGTCTCGCCTTTATAAAGGTCAAAGTTGATACCGCGGACTGCCTGAACCTTACCGTCGGTAGTGCGGAACGATATTCTCAGGTCTTTTACCTGTAACTTTTTTTCCATATCATTCTACTCCTCTCGTGGTGGGGTTGAAGGCGTCGCGCAGACCGTTGCCGAAGAGGTTGAATGCGATCATCAGCAGGGAGAAGAACAGCGCCGGAAAGAACATGGCGTGGGGCGCGGAAGTCATGGCGCGCTGACCCATGCTCATCAGTTCACCGATACTGGTGCCCACAAGTTCCGACAGGTTGATGATGCCCAGGTAGGTCATGTTGGTTTCGCTGGAAATCGTACCGGGGATGATCAGAGCGCAGCTGGTGATGATGGTGCCCAGAGAATTCGGGAAGATATGTTTGAACATGAGGCGCCAGTCGCTCGCGCCCAGCGTGCGGGCGGCAAGGACATATTCCTGACCCTTGAAGCGGTAGAACTGCTTGCGGGTGAGGGCTGCCATGCCGATCCAGCCGGTAAACACATACACGAACAGGAACGCACCGACCGTGCCGACCTTTTGTGCCATATACAACTGGAACAGTTCGACCGTGACGACGAACGGGATACCGGACAGGATATCGCTGATACGGTCCATGATCATGTCGACCGCACCGCCGTAGTAACCCTGAATGGAGCCGTAGATGGCACCGATGGTCAGGTTGATGGCGGAGACGACGATGGCGAATATCATGGAGAAGCGGGCGCCCATGCCGATGGCGCAGAACAGATCCTGGCCCTTTTCATTGGTGCCGAAGATATACTTGGGCGCGAAGCCGTTTTCGTAGATGTAGAGATTGTAGTAACACACGCGGCAGTTGACGGCACCGGACTTTTTCACGCTGTAAATGTAACTGCCGTCATCACCCGCGATGCGGATGGAGTGGTATTCGGCGCCTTCGATGGACTTGTTGGTGCTGTAGGCGGGAATGAAATTGCCGTCCGCGTCCTTCACCGCGGAGCCCTTGGTATCCTTTACCTGATACCAGATGTTGGAGTTGTTGGTGATGTCCATGATGTCCTTGGGATCGACATAGGGGTAGATGACCTGAATGCCGGTCTCGTTCTGCCACTGCTGGATGGCCTCGAACTGTTCATAGGACAGCACGCGGTAAACGACGCCCAGTTCATAATACTTGTTGTTCTCGATTTTGTAGGTGGCGTTTTCGACCATCTTGCCGCGCTGCTTGACCTGCTTGACCTGCTTGCTGATGATCTTGTTGACGGGATTCATGCCGGTCTCCTGTGCGATGCCCGCCCAGTAGTCCATGGAGGAATCATTCTGGGAGTCGCGGGTGACGCCACCGTCAAACCAACCGTTTCCCTTCTTTGCGATGCTCTCGATGTACGGAGGCATGTTCATGTACAGTTTGTCCATGGTGTGCACATCGTACTGGGAGATGAGGGGAGAAACGATGGAGAAGATGACGAGGAGCAGGATGATGTACGCGGCGACGACGGAGGATTTGTTCTTTTTGAAGCGGAGCATCGCGTCCTGGAAGGAACTGCGTGCCTTCGTCTCCAGCTTTTTGTCGTGGAGATTCTCGCCCATATGGGCAAATTCAAACATATCGCGGGAAATACTCATGTTTTTGATATCCATGTTTATACCTTCCTTTCCCGCTTACTTGACGGAACCAATGCGGATGCGCGGGTCGATGAAACTGTAACTGATGTCTACGACGATGCCGGCCAGAAGACCGATGGAGGTGTAGAACACAGTCATGAGCATGAACAGGTTATAGTCACGGCCGGTGATGGAGTTGAGCATAAGGGCGCCCACGCCGGGGACCGCGAAAATGCTTTCGATGATGAGGGAACCGCCCATGATGCCGATGAACTCACTGAAAATAGAAGGAACGATGACGACCATGCAGTTCCGGAACGCGTGGCGGACGGTCGCCTGCGCCTTGGACAGGCCCTTCGTACGGGCCAGCAGCATGAACTCACTGGTCAGCACCTCGGTCAGTTCTGCACGGGTGCCGCGGGTAAAGCCCGCGATGACGCCAAAGGAAAGGGACAGCACGGGGGGCAGCATGCTGACGAACATACTCCAACTGAGGTAGTTGCGGCCGGCGTTCATCAGGAAAGGCAGCCAGCCCAGTTTATAGGACAGGAAATACTGGATCAGGAAGGCGTACACAAAGGAGGGCACGGAAATGACCACCATGGTGAGAGTGGAAATCGTGTGATCGATCCAAGTGTTCTTTTTGAGCGCGGCAAAAATACCCAGCGCGATACCGACGGGGATGCTCAGAACGATGGAATAAAGATTGACGATGCAGGTGGCGGGCAGTTTTTCGATGAAAATTTTCGCCACTTCCTGACCGAAGTACAGTTTATCGGAAACGCCCCAGTCCCATCTGGTGAAAATCGCTTTCAGGAACAGCCAGAACTGTACCAGATAGGGCTTGTTATAGCCCATCGCCTCGCGGCGAGCCAGAACGATCTTCGTATGCGGATCCTCCGCGGGCAGTACTACCGGCGGAAGCATTCTGACCAGCACGAAGCACATAAGTGTGATACTGAACAGTACGAACAACATCCATACCACTCGTTTAAGCGCGTACTTTACCATGAAAAACCATTCCCCTTTTGAACCGGAAACCGGCTCTGATTTTCGGGCTTGCGCCCGTTGGACAGATTGCCTGAAAAAGTACATAACACGACAATATATCCCAGGTTTTTATTATACCACAATTCCCCGATAAAGCAAGTGCGGCGGGGGCTTTTTAACATACAATCTTTTTTGCGCATAATATAGTAGAGAAAAACACGCGGTGCCGGATTGCTCCGGCACCGCGTGCCTATTGGTTCAAAACTGTGTTACCAATGAATTAGTAGCTCAGAGTTCCGTCGGGCTGGGAAGCCACGAAGTCGGCCCACTCTGCCTCGTTGTAGTTGTACTTCATGTAGGTCAGTCCGCCGCGGCCCATGATGGGATTGTACTCTTCTACTACATAGTAGACCTGCTGGGACAGCAGAGCAGCGGAAGCATCCTGCAGCATGGGCAGATAGTTGTAGGTGCCCAGTACAACAGTTTCGATGGCGGCGAGGATGTCCAGACGGGTATCGACATCAGCCTGATCGGCGCCGAAGTTGTATTCGGTTTCGCCCACGGTGATGGTCATGCCGTTCAGAGCATCGGACCAGTTCTTCATGGTGGTGGTGATCTCTTCGCCGTTGATGGTCAGGGTCATTTCGACCTTGGTGGCGTCAAACCACTTGGCATCGTAAGCGTTGGAGGGATTCACATACAGATCGGACAGGGAGAAGGGATCCAGAGCGGAACCGGACCAGCCGCCCAGAACGGTGTCGGACAGACCGGCGCGGATCTTGTTGGACCAGTCGTTGCCGTAAGGAGCAGACTGATAGAAGTTGATCTTGCCTTCGAAGGGAGTGCCTTCGGTGACTTCCGCGACCTTCTCGTTCAGGTAAGCAATAGTCTTGTCCATGAACGCGGTGGAGGTAGAGACGGCGTACTCGATCTGCACGGTCTGGTCAGAGATGCCGTCGCCGTCAGCATCGGTGATGTAGCCGGCAGCAATGCACTCGTCGAACGCGGCCTTGTAGAATTCCTTGGCGGCGATGGGATCGTAACCGGTGATGGAAGCGGCAGCCTCGTCCAGGGAAGCAAAATCTTCCACATTCACGGAGTAAGCAGCGCACAGAGCCTTCTTGGCCTGATTGGTGTCGCGATAGCGGGCGCCGGTCTCGGGATCATAGATGTAAGCGGAACCGATGACGCCGTAACCGCCGGAACGGGCAGGAGATACGGTGGAAGCGAAGAGCTCCTTATCGTAGGTCACAGCCAGAGCCTTGCGGAAGTTCAGGTTGGTCATGGTCTGGAGGTCGTCCTTGGTGGTGTCGAAGTCTTCAGAAGCTTCGCGCTCGTCCAGTTTCTCCTTGTAGCCGTTCAGGATCAGGAAGAAGATGGTCTCGGAAGGAGTGAAGTACACATAATCGGAGTTGCGGTAGGAAGCGAAGTCTTCGCTCTGCAGACCGTAGCCCATGAGCTGGCCCTTGAGGAACATCAGCTTGCGGGTCTCGGCTTCGGCGACGACCTGGCAGTCTACTTCGTCGGTCATGTACATGTCGTAGGTCACACCGTCAACGGGATCGATGTAGACATGCTTGCCGTCCTTGTAGCCGAACCAGTTCTCGTTGCGTACGAAGTGGATGTTCTTATCGGCTTCGTAGTTGACCATCTTGTAGGGGCCATAGGAGAGAGTGGTCTCAACGGAGGTGTTGTAGGTGGAAGTCCAGGCGCCGCTGTCCTCGGAGAGGCAAGCGTCGTACAGGTCGGTCTTGACCAGCCAGTTGCCGGACAGGTTGTAAAGGAGATAGAAACCGGTGAGGGACTTGCCGAGAACGAGGGTGATCTGGTTGTCGCCGCTCTTGTAGCAGCCAACGGTGTTCCACTCGGTCACGGGGTAGGTCTTCTCGACGATGAAGTAGTTGGGAACATCGGCATCACTCTCGCCCCAGGCGGGGTTGCCGGTGGTGACATCGGCGTACAGAGCGAAGTTGTCATCGGTCAGAGGGATGAGGCCGTTCTCGTCCATCATGGAAACGAGGGTCTCCCAGTTGTCCATCTTGAAGTAGCCGTCAGCATAAGCGTCGACATAATCCTTCAGGGTGTCGCCGTTGGTCCATTCCAGAGCGTAGTCAACAGCCAGGAATACGGGGAAGCCTTCAGCGGTGGCATAAGCACCGTCTTCGCCCTTGACGAGGTTTTCCATGTTGTACTCGAGAGCAACGCCGTTGTCAACCTTGACAACATTGCCGCCGTTGGCATAAGCCTCGGCGCCTGCGATGCAGAAGTTACCGGAGTAGTAATCGGTGGCGCGGTAGTTGAGGAGTTTGGGATCGAGCAGACGCTTCATGGATTCCACGTAGTCGTCAGCGGTGATGGGGGTGCCATCTTCCCAAACGCAATCGGGATTCAGGTCGATGGTGTAAGCATAGCCCTTGGTAGCAGACTCGGGAATGTTGAATTCGGGGTGCTCTGCCTTGACCTGCTCAGTCACATCGACGGGCTCGGAAGCCGCCATCTCGGGGATGATCTTGTATCCGGAGTAGGGCTCTTTGCCTTCAACGGGATGCAGCTCATCGTTGAAAACGAAGGTGTACAGGCCGTCGCGGACAAAGTCAGCGGGATACGCGTCATCGGAGGTCTGATAGGTGTGGGGGTTCCAGTTAGTTGCCATGGTGGAGACGGAATCCTTGAAGATATACAGCATTCCTTTCTTCGCTGCTTCAAGTGCACTCTTAGCAGCGTCTGCCTCTGCAGCCGCCTTCGCTGCTGCTGCTTCAGCCTCTGCCAGCGCTGCATCAGCTTCAGCCGCCGCCTTTGCCGCAGCTGCTTCAGCGTCTGCCAACGCTGCATCAGCCTGTTCTGCAGCAATTTGAGCATCGCTACGAGCTGCATCGAGCGCAGTCTTGGTTTCCTCAACTGCCTGCTGTGCACTCGCCAGTTCTTTTTCCAAAGATGCGATCTTTGCATTCATCTCGTCTGCCTGGGAACGCAGCTTGCCATTCTGTACTCCAAAGATGGAAGAGAAGACAATTGCTACTACAGCAATAACGGAGATGATCACAAGCAAAAGATTTTGCTTCTTCATGGTGTGGTTCTCCTTAAATATATTTTTTCAGCGCTCGGGCGTTTTGCCGCCTCACGCTAAAAATCAAGATGCTTTTATATTATAGTATATCCTTTGTTGCAATGTCAACCCATATGGCCGCCGTAAAAGTTAAAGTTTAGATTTTATGTAACCCGGCGTCATTTTTCTCTTCCGTAAGCCGCGGCATCCTGCGGATGACGGCAATCAGATAGATGACCGAGACGATCATGATGAGCGCGCCTGCCAGGGACAGGATCTGCTGGGCGTAGACGGTCCTGCCCAGCACGGTGTTCCCCGCCGCCTGCACCTTGGTGACCACGGCACTGCCCAGAAGGGACGCGAGAAAGCCGACGACGCCTGCCACAGCGTGGCGCACGCCGTAGGCCATGGAGAAGTGCTCTTTGTCGATGTAGTCGTAGTTGATGTTGGAAAGGCCGCCGTTGATGCCCGCCATCGCCATGCAGTACAGCATCTGCTGTACGATGTAGAGGAAGCGCGTGCCGGGAGTGGTGAAGGCGTTGATGAAGAAGCCCGCGGCTGATACGCTCACCGTGAGGATGAGCAGCGCGGCCCAGCCTTTTTTATCGGCAAAGCGGCCCGTGAAGGGCGAGACCGCCGCGCGGGAAAGGCTGGTCACGATGGAAATGAGCGAAACCTGCGTCAGCGTGAATCCCAGTTCACCGATGACATAGGTGCTGAAAAAGGGCGTCGAGATGCCGATGGCGGTCTTCCACAGGATGTCGAACACCAGCAGCAGGCGCACGGGCTTATTGGAAACGAAGAAGGAGAACATCTCCTTGAGCCCGCTTCCGCCCTTCTTCTCGGGAACCGCCTCGTCCTCGGCGAGGAAAATGGTGATAAGATGACCGATGGATACGATGACCATCACGATGCAGCAGATTGCAAATCCGGTGCTCTCCCTGCCGGTATCGCGGAAATAGTCCACCATGCGTCCCATGCCCAGAGAGAACAGCATGCCGCCGATCAGGGAGACGATCTCCTTTGTCGCGGTAAAACTGCCCCGCTTGTCCGCGTCCACACTGTCCATGAGCCAGCGGTACTTGACGGGCGTGGACAGATACAGGCAGATATACGCCACGAGGATCATGACCACGAACGCCGCGCTCTTCATGCCGGGCGTCAGCGGGAAGGACGGGATCAAATACAGTCCCGCGAACAACACCTCGTTGAGTGCCGCGAACAGGATCAGCGTCCTGCGCAGGTGCCGTCCGGGCTTCTCGATGAGCCCCGAGAATAATTGTGCACAGCAGGTGAAAGTAATAAAGGAAGAAATGATGCCGGCGAGGGCATCGCTTACCCCGATGTGTTTCAGGATGGCGGCGAGGAATGTGCCCGTCACGAGGATGGATACCAGATACTCCAGCAGCGCCTCCACGATGTAGGCTCTGCGGGTCAGGGTTCGGCTGCGTTTCATGACATGCCTCTTTTTTAATCGTATTTTGCCGCTCTATTTTACGCTCCCATGCGTACAATATCAACCGGCAATGTTTTATTTATAGTCGATTTTTCGTAAAATTCATTAAAAGACGCGGCGACACGGAACATCCCCGCCATGTACTGCCCCTCCATCCGATGGAAAAACGCCCCGGACCTCCGGGGCGTTTGCTTATCAATATCAGTTGTACCTGGGCAGGTAGTCTCCGTGGGCCTGAATGAGTTCGTCCACCATCTTCCTGATGGTGTCGATGTCCAGTTCACTGCCGGTATGAGGATCCAGCATCGCCGCCTGATAGATATGCTCCTTTTTGCGGGTCACGGCGGCTTCGATGGTCAAAAGCTGCACATTGATGTTGGTCATGTTCATGGCGGCGCACTGCACGGGGAGCCTTCCCACATGGGTTGGCAGGACGCCGTAGCCGTTCACGAGGCAGGGCACTTCCACGCAGGCATCCTCGGGCAGGTTCTCGATGAGGGAGCCCCGGTTCTGCACATTTCCGCCGATCTGGTAGGGCACGCCCGTCACGATGGCTTCCATGATATGGGAGGCGTACTCACCCGTGCGCTTGTGATCCTGAACGCCCTTGTCCGTCAGTTCCGCGTACTCCTTCTTCCAGCCGTTGATCTGGTTGACGCAGCGGCGGGGATACTCGTCCAGGGGAATGTTGTAGCGGGAGATGAGTTCCGGGTATTTGCTCTTGATGTAGAACGGATTGTACTCGGCGTTATGCTCGGAGGATTCGGTCACATAGTAGCCGAAGTTCTTGATATACTCGAGGCGCACCTTATTTTTGAACTCGGGATCGGCCAGTTTCGCGTCAACGCGGCTCTTGATTTCGGGATAGAGGTCGTTCCCGTCCTTATCTTTGATTTCCAGCAGCCATGCCATGTGGTTAATGCCGGCGATGAGTTCCTTGCGTCCTTCCAGTTTGTCCTCCATGCCCAGTTGGGTGAGGAGGTCCTTGGAGCAGCTCTGCACGCTGTGGCACAGACCCACGGTATTGACGCCCGTGTACCTCTGCATGAAGCCGGAGAGCATCGCCATGGGATTGGTGTAGTTGAGGAACAGGGCATCCGGGCAGACCTCTTCCATGTCCCGGGCGAAGTCCTGCAGCACGGGAATGGTACGCAGGGCGCGCATAATGCCGCCGATGCCGAGGGTATCCGCGATGGTCTGGCGGAGACCGTACTTTTTGGGCACCTCAAAGTCGATGATGGTGCAGGGATCGTAAAGACCCACTTGAATGGCATCGACCACAAAATCCGCTCCGCGCAGGGCTTCCTTGCGGTTCTCCACGCCCAGATAGGTCTCGATTTTGCCGTAGCCGCCCTTCTGAACGCGCATGGCTTCCAGAATGGTCTCGCTTTCGTTCAGGCGTTCCCCGTTGATGTCGTACAGCGCGAACACGCTGTCGCGCAGGCTTTCGGTGCACATGCAGTCGCCGATGACATTGCGTGCGAATACGGTGCTGCCCGCGCCCATGAATGTAATTTTCATACGATGCCTCCCCCGCTGTTTTGTATTTAGTTTAGTACAGAATCCTTTGTTTGTCAACCTTGCGTCCAGCGATTTTCCATGCTATAATTACCATAATCAATCAAAGGAGCCCCGCCATGAATCATTCGCTCAAAAAATACAAAGTCACCTATAACGCGCCCGTGACCATCACCTTCTGCGTCGTCGCGCTCATCGCACTGGTGCTGAACTATGTCACGCACGGAAGCACAAACCACCTGCTGTTTTCCGTGCACCACACGGGCTCGCCCCTGTACAGTCCCCTCACATGGCTGCGGTTCGTGACCCATGTCTTCGGGCACGCGGACATCGGACACTATGTAGGCAACATCACCCTGATCCTCGTGCTGAGCCCGGGACTGGAAGAGCGGCTCGGGAGCGGCAGACTCCTGACCACCATGTTCGTGACCGCACTGCTCGCCGGCGTCGTGGAGTATTTCTTCTTCCCCTCCTACCTGCTTCTGGGCGCCAGCGGCATCGTGTTCATGATGATCATCCTGTCCTCGGCGGGAAACGCGAAAAAGGGCGAAATCCCTCTCACCCTCATCCTCGTGTTCCTCTTCTATGTGGGCGGCGAGATCGTGGACGGACTGTTCGTCAGCGACAATGTGTCCCAACTGACCCACATTCTGGGCGGCGTCTGCGGCGCCGTGACGGCGGTCAAAAAGGCGTAACGCACAAAATAGCGGCATCCGCGCGGATGCCGCTATTTTGTGCGTTACGCCTTTTTGACCGCCGTCACGGCGCCGCAGACGCCGCCCAGAATG
>JAZLLT010000047.1:0-39747 GCA_045598325.1 Clostridia bacterium
GGCGCCGCCATTTTGGGACCGGTTTTTCTGAAAACACTGCGGAGTTTTTCGGGCGCGAGGCGATTTGGCTGAAACAGAGATTCAGTCAAATCGTCCTGCCGTCGGCAGGATCATTGGTTCTGCGAATCAATGACCGTAGTCCGCAGGGACGCGATTTATCGCCCCCGGCACGCACGCGTGCCCCCGCGAAAATCGCGTCCTCGGGCGGGCAAGGCTCGCCCTGCGGATTATTGATGGAAGGCTTGCGAGCCCTCCATGCCTCCTGAGTTTGAATTAGGAACGCCCATTTCGCCTTCAGGCGAAGTGTCATAAGCAAGTAAACGAAACAATACTTCGGCTGACGCAGAAATTGGCTTAACTTAACAAACAGGGGCTGTGAAAGAACGAAAAATTCTATCACAGTCCCTTTATATATGGTCTTGTAAGGACGTTGAGTTAATCATAGCGGATGTGTTGTGATCTTGACTATCTTCTGCTTTTGTTATTGTTCCCTATTTGAATCCTTCGTATATTTCGCCCAGCTTCCTTCGCAGCTCCACGGGTATTCCCCACAACTTATCGGCCAAGGTCTCTCCGGGGATCTCGGGATGGATGGACGCAAACCGTTCTGCGATGGTCATCAGGTTTTCGGGGCCATCGTAGGTTTGACATAGAGAGTCGTACAGGATGTCCGTTGCCCGGCTGATGCTGATCTTCCAGTGCTCGGCGGTTGCCGTCAGATCATGGGCTTCGGAACCGCGTAGCAAGCCATAATGGTAGTCGAGGAATTCATAACACCGATTATCAAGGCGGTGCAGATTGCCGATACCGGAATTTGATCTGGAAGGATGGACTTCTCAAATCCCTGTGGGTGTCTGCAATGAAGAAATTCCCGCATATCGGGATATTTCTGATGAGAAAAACGCTGCACCGAGAATCTCGGCTCAGCATCATGGAACAGAATTGATTTAACGAGTTTATGCCGAATGTGTTGAACACTTCAGGAAGCTTTGAGTGAAGATTGACACATGGAGCGTTATGGCATTCTAACATACATACGCATTTGCGATAGAACGCAAACAAGAAGCTGCCCCAATGACCTGTTTCGGGTCGTGTGGGGCAGCTTTATTTGTTGCTTTGGGATTACCGCTTGCTGTCGAGGAAGTTCATGATTCTGGTCCAGTCGGTTACGCCGATAAAGTGGGTTCCCTCGTGACGCTGATAGCCGATATCTCCGGCGTTCAGCTCGCAATCCTCGCCGATCTCTGACTCCTCACGAAGTTCCACACCTTTTTTGCCGAGCAGCTCCCAAACAGGAGACGCGGCGACGCTTCCGAGATATTCGGAGGCAGGATCCGCCCAGCTGTCCTTTGAACCGCTGATGACGTAGACATGTCTGGGTGCAACCAATGCAATCACCTGATGCTGGTCAAAGGGCAGTGCCTCCACATTATGATTATATTTCTGATAGGCCTTGGCGAACCAGAAGGGGAATTTCTCTGTGATCTGCCAAATCTGCTCACCGGTATTGCCGCGGGAGAGAGAAGCGCCGGAGCAACCGGAGCAATTGGGAGCGGCACACCAGAAACGCTTATCCGTTGCGGCGCACCAGAGCGAGGTCTTGCCGAGACGGGAGTGACCGACTGCAGCGACCTTTTCCTTATCGACTTCGGGCATCGTCTCAAGGTAATCCATCACGCGCTTCATGGACCAGGCCCACATGGCGATTTTGCCTCCGTCATGTTCACCGCGCTGTCCATCGGGGTAGAAAAGGCGGGCGATGCCGTCCGTGAAATCATCGTTATCACGGGTGACTTCCTCATAGGAAATAACGGCATAACCGTAGCCGCGGGTGCAGATGTTCTCAACGGGCACCGTATGGACCTGATAGTGGGGAGAAAATTCCATGTGGAGCAGCACAGGCACGGGTTTGTCCGATTTGGGAAGGGCCAGATGGAACCGCCAGGTGTGCTCGTCGCCATTGCAGGCGGAAGTCACTTCGATTGTGCGGAGTACGGAGTGCCCCGCATGGAAGGTGCGGTCATTGAAATAGGTTTGATTATAGGTGCAGACGATGTCTTTTTCGGGCAGCTTGCCGTACTCTTCTGTCTCAATGAGTTCACGCAGTTCGTCGGCACGGGCATACCATGCTTCGGGAGTAGTGATGGCACTGCCGTTTTTGTCTGAAAGAATGCCGGGAAGTTTCCTGCTTGCAAAATCCATATGTTTCTCTCCTTTTGGATTTTCCTATCAACGACGCACATTATATCAGCGCGAATTGTTATATGTCAATATGTTAATATTTGAAATTGACGGAAAGCAATTTTTTTTTGATGACCTATTGATTTTTTTTTGATAAAATCATGAGTGATAAATGGTGAACTTGTGGTCAATGAACTTTAGGAGATGTTAATAATGAACGTTACCGGTATTGCCCGCAAATCAATCGGCAAACATGCAAAGCGCATACTGATCGATAACTGGCAGCTTTGGATACTGATGCTGCCGGCAATTGCCGCGACATTTGTATTTAATTATATTCCCATGTATGGTAATTTCGTGTGTTCTCACTACCGCAGCAATTTCGGCACATGCACATCGCATTATATCCGCGCTGTTGTTTTGGAGGAACTTGTAGCCCGGCACATACAGACAGTTATCTCCGGCGTAGTGAACGATGAAGCATACTTCCGCAAGACAATGGAACACCGGATGAAGCTGAAAACGGAGACGGTACTGAATACGCGCAAAAAACATGCAGTTCAGATAGAAAAGCGGATAGCAGAGATAGATCGCCTGTATATGCGAATCTACGAAGATAACGCTGCAGGTCGTCTTCCCGATGCACGCTTTACGATGATGAGCAAGAGCTATGAGGATGAACAGGCTGCCCTGAAATCCGAGCTGCAGACAGTACAGAACGAAATCGCAGAGCAGGAAAGCAGACACGGCAATCTTGATGAATTCATAGCAAGAGCATGTAAATACGCAGACAAGGACTTCATGAATCCATATGCCCTCCATGAACTCATCAAGGCCATCTATGTTGATGCACCGGATCGAAGCACGGGAGTACGCCGTCAGGCAATTCATATCAGTTATGATCTGGTAGATGAAATACCGATAGAAGAACTGCAGCAGCATGGATAAACCATTCTGCTGCAGACAAAGACAAAATACTTGCTTATGACAATTCGCCATTCGCTGAAATGGGCATGTGGAAGCAGCTGTTCCATTTTGGTCGATTTCTTGCCTTCCCCACCGGGGAAGGTGTCACGCGGAGCGTGACGGATGAGGTGGATCGATAATTGAATATGAGAGTAATATTCAATGCGGAATATCATAACTGTTATCGGAGAAAAAGTGAGTTTTCTTTATTGAGTTTATAGGAAAAATCAATTCACTTTCTTACCGTAAATCTTGAAACGATACAGAAAAAGGCCGGATGATAACCGGTCTTTTTTTTGTGATTATCTGTTTCCGCTTTTGATCGTCACGAATGCACATCTGTTGCCGGGCAGGGTGAAGGTGCCTTTTGTGGTGGTGAATGGCTTGAGGTCCGTTCCGTCTTCAAGAAGGAGGACTTCCGCCTGATCGTAATTTAGATGAATGACAGCGTCCTCGGGGGTGTAGGCGCCGTACTTGTCTCTGTCGTCGTAGTTGGAAAGGAGTATTACGATGTCTCCGTTTTCTTCCGCGGCTGCCGCGGAATACAGCCCGTCCGCGCCTTCGACCTGCACGGCGTTCTGCGCCGCATACAGTTTGTTCCAGCACCAAAGCACATAATAGGGCACTTCCCGCTTGACGCCGCGCTTCGCGGCGTGCTTGCCCGAGGGCAGAGGGGAAAACAGATTGTTCCATGCAGCGCCGGGGAGCATCTGTGCGTCATAGAATACGAGTTTACCGATGTTCTCCTGTTGGGAAAGGCACAGGATGGCTGCCATGAACGCGGCGCAGAACGCCGTCTTGTGGAGACGGTAGGCGGGTTCTGTATCGGCCCAGTCGCAGATATAGTTCCATTCATCGCAGATGCTTTCCACATTACCGAGGCCGTATTTTTCCATGATTTCCCGCGCGATACGGATCTTCTCCGCGAACCTCTCGGGCTTGTGGGCGTAGCAATGCCAGGAAACGAAATCGATGGGCAGGTGATTTTCGGAAATGAATCTCACAAAGGGTTCAAACATGGCCGATGCGGGTGAGGTGACCGTGGGTCCGCCGATCTTGATGTCCGGATGCTCCCTTTTGATGAGCACGGAGGCGGCGCGGTACAGTTCGAAATACTCCTCATAGGTGCCCTGCCAGCACTCGGGGATGTCCGGTTCATTCCAGATCTCCCAGTAGCGGATGCCCATGTGGAAGCCGTCCGCCCAGCCTTCGTTGTAGTGGGCAATGATGCGGGAGCAGATGCGTGCCCATTTTTCGTTGTCCTTCGGCGGGAAGATGTGCCGCTTGATGGGCTGGTGCTCGATGCTCTCGCCCAAACGGTACAGCGGCTCGGTACCCGCCGCCTTCATCGCCTTCAGGTACTCGTCCGTGAAGACGAAGTTATAGGAACGCGGGTCGTTTTCATCCTTGTCGAAATCGGGGAACACGCAGTGGATGTCCACGAATTCACCTGCACCGAAGGGATATTCGATATCATGGGTGCGCCCGAAGGGGATGCCCGCCTCGCGGAACTCTTCCGTCGCGTCCATGGAGAAATGGCAGCTCAACGGTCCGCCGCCCACGCCGTGGAGCGGTTTGATTTTGCCGGTGATCTGCCCGGGACGGATGTTGAGATTTTTCTGCATGGAATGTCTCCTTTGCGGAAATCAGATGAGCTGCTGTTCGTTAATCATCAGTTTGAACTGCATCCCGAGTTTTTCGGCTGCTTTGCGGCACAGTATCATGCGGCTCATGAATATTTCGAAGTAATCCATTACGGAGCCGTATCTCGTGTCTACCGTCAGTTTCAGTTTGATCAGCGTGTGCGCCTCATTGATTTTCAGTTCCGCTTTTGTGACGGAGTAGTTCACGCGGTCGTGAATGTCAAACGCGGACATATCGTTGTTGCGTACGCGGCTCCTGCGGACATCCGATTTATCCGCGAGGATCAGCGCCGCCGCCAGATTGCTGACAGGCTGTCCCGTGCCTTCATCGTGGTTGCCGATGGCTGTGGTGATCGTCGCGATCTCGTCGGCGGGGAAGCCCATCTTGTCCAGAATTCGGAACGCCATGACCGCGCCGCTCTGGCTGTGCTCGATCCGGTTGACAAGGTTTCCGATATCGTGCAGATAGCCTGCGATCTTCGCGAGTTCGACTTCTCTGGGAGAGTAGCCGAGCGTTTCCAGGATGTATCCTGCTTTTTCGGATGTAACGGTCAAATGCGGGAAACTGTGCTCCGTGAACCCGAGCGCGGCCAGCGACTCATCGGCACGGATGATATAAGTCCGGATGGCTTCATCTTTCTTGATCTCTTCGTATGTCATGTCATTACCTCGTAATCAATATGCGGATTTCCTGCAAGGATATTATAGCACGCCGGAATTTTAAGTTTCAAGTTAAATCGTTCGGTTTTGTTTTTGGGGTCAAGCGTTCCGGTGCGGTTATGCGACATTTCAAAAAACGGACGCGTGACGCTGCTTTCCGCAAGGATGATGGATCGGTCGGTTCCGTACTGTATTGTTTTGATGAAATCCCCGGGACGCGCAAAAAATCCGCCCGTATATCCGTCTATATCTGTGTTGAAGGAGGGGAGGAGTTTGGACAGGGAGATCGACGCGGAAGCGCGGCTGACGGAAATGGTCGAAACATATCAGTCCATGCTTCTGCGCCGGGCGTTGCGGTTTCCACGGTGTCCCGACGAATCAAGGCGGCGGAAAAACGCCTGCGTATTTTACTGGAGGAGGAACGGGCATGACAGACAGAGAATTCCGGAAACGGCTGCACCGCACGGTGGACGGTAGGTTTTCCTGCCTGAAAGACGACCCGTATCTTGCGGGTAAGGTGCTCAAAAACAATGAAAAAGGTGAAAGATTCATGAAAAAGAAACTCGCGTTTACGCCCCTTGTCGTGCTGATCGCCGTACTTTGCTGCGCGGCGCTTGCCGCGGGAGGGTTCGGCCTTCGGGACTTTCTGACCCGTTACCGCTCTGTGGACCTGCCCGAAAACTGGGAAACCTATGTGCAGACGCCCGTGCTCACGATGGAAACGGAGGATGTGACCCTCATGGTGAGCGAACTGCTCTATGACGGAAAATGCCTGCGCTTGACGGCGGAATGTACGCCGAAGAAAGCGGGCGTGATGCTCATCGGTGAAGATGCGGAGCCCTATGACCGGATGGGCGCGGGCGATGAGCGCACTGTCTGTGAGGTTTACGCGCAGGTTACCTGCCGTGTGACAGACGAAAAAGCCTACGACGCACGGGGAAAGGAATGCTTCTTTGAGTTCGTCGATCCGGACGGGGACGGGACGGATACCCTCAGGGAAGGGTTGAGTTCTACGGAATATCAGACATTCCCGGATGAGGACGGCTGCTTTACCGCCTGCGGCTCGCTTGCCTACTCCGAAGTGCGGGATACCTACACCGTGCGTCTGTATGACCCCTTCCATAACGGCGCGTTACGAAAGCAATTGCTTTACCGTGAAAAACGCGGAATAACAAGCAGCACTTGAACACAGACGGTAGTATATCAAATACCCATTTCTTGCGGAACATAGACCGTTGTGGTATGATGGTTCCGTAAGAAAGGGGTGATTTTGTGAGTTATTTGGCGGATAACGAACATGAATTCGGCTTACTGGTCAAGATGGAGGATGTCGGCGCGTACAGGTATGACGCGGAGTCCGACAGTTGGATCCGCTGGGAGTACGGCGATGCCATGAAGTGGGGACAGGGGCCGTTCATGGATTATGACGGCATTTCCGATGCGGAAGCGGCGTTTCATCGCTACAAACTGCGGGTGGCGTACCTCCTCACGCAGAATTACGGAAACAGTTATCATAACGGCGTGAACTTCGCGTGCGTGAAGCGGAACATGGATTATGTGGAGGCGGCGTTCATGGCGGGGGACGATCCGCTGGACTGCGCCATCGAAATCGGCTACACCTGCGGTTAGGGCTTTTCAAACGCGGCTTTTCATGGTATAATGGTCAAAAAGAAACCAGGGTGATTTTATGGCAGACAGACCCATGAAAAGCGCGGCGGAGTCCGCGACCACGCAGGTGCAGATCCTGACGCAGGCGAACATGAACGGCTATCAGCGCCTGTTCGGCGGACAACTGATGAGTTGGATGGACATCGTGGCGGGCGTGACCGCGCGGCGCCATTCGGGGAAGAATGTGACCACCGCCTGCGTGGATAAACTGGAATTCCACAAACCCGCTCACGCCAACGATACGCTGGTCATCACGGGCGAGATCGTGTATGCGGGCAGGACTTCCATGGAGGTGCGCGTATGCGCCTATGTGGAGGAACTGAACGGGACCAAGGAACTGACCAACGAGGCACGCTTCACCATGGTCGCGCTGGACGAAAACGAAAAGCCCACGCCCGTGCCCGGACTGCTTCTGGAGACCGCGGAGCAGCGGGCGCTTTGGGACGAAGCCGCCGAAAGACGGGGAAAATAAGGAAAACGCCGGAGTTTGTCCGGCGTTTTTCTTATCCGTAGATGCGTTTCGCAGTGAGGAGGCTTTCTTCCGCGTCCGCGGTCGGGAAGTATTCAAGACCGCAAAGCCCCGCGTAGCCCGCCTTTTCCGCGGCGTCAAAGATGAACTTGTAGTTGCTTTCGCCCCTTTGGAGTTCGTGCCGTCCGGGATGCCCCGCGGCGTGGAGGTGGGCGATGCAGTCGAGGTTATTCGTGATATTGGGGATGATGTTGCCCTCGCTCACCTGCTGGTGATAGATATCGAAGACCATTTTCACCTGCGGATGGTTGACTTCGCGCACGAGGTCGAAGCCCTCCCGGGCGTGGATGAGATAATAGCCGCGGTGGTCGACGAGGGTGTTGAGCGGCTCGATCATCAGCGTGACGCCGCTTTTCTCCAAAATGGGAACGGCGCGGCGCAGGCTCTCCGCGATGGAGGCGTGCTGGATCTCCCGGGGCGCGCCCGTATCGGGACCGACCTGCGTGATGAGTTTTTGCACGCCCAGTTTTTCTGCGTCCGCGCAGGATTTGATCAGCCCTTCGAGCCATTCATCACGGCAGGCGGGATCCGTCATGCGGAAGCATGAAGTGCACATACTGACGAGTTCCACACGGGATTCCGCGCAGGCTTTTTTGACGCTGTCGATATCGACACCGTTCCAGCCCCAGCCCTCCGCGGCGTCATAGCCCAGAGCGCCCACGCGGCGGACGGCGTCCGCGAAATCCATCTTCGGAAAAAAACAGGGGATACACACGGAAAAACGCATGAGAAATCCTCCTATACAGATCTGCGCGCATTATAACACGGGCGGAAGGACAAATCAAGCGTGAAATATGAGTTAAGCAACTTCAAAACGGCATACAGATGCGTCTAATAAGTGCCATGGCAAAAACAGACGGAGGAAAGAAACTTGGATAAGACGGAATTTGTCCGGCGGGTGAATGCCTGCAAACCCATGCTCTACCGCGTGTCGATGTCCCTTCTGGGGTCGCTCCCCGACGCGGAGGATGCGGCGTCCGAAGCGGTGCTGAAGGCGTGGGAGAAGCGGGACAGCCTGAAGGACGAACGGTATTTTGAGACCTGGCTCACGCGCATCCTCATCAACACTGGCAGGAGCATCCTACGCCGCCGCGCGCGGCATCCCGAAACGGAACTGCACGAGGACATCACGGCGGAGACCGGGGAAGAGAGCGGACTTGCCACTGCGCTCATGCGGGTGGAAATTGAGTGCCGCCTGCCGCTCATGCTCCATTACGCGGAAGACATGACCATGCGCGCGATTGCCGAAAGCATGGGGCTATCGGAAGGCGTGGTGAAGTGGCGCATTGAGAAGGGAAGGAAGCGGCTCAAGGAGGAACTGATCAAGGAGAATGGATATGAAGAATAGCATAGAAAAAGCCTTCGGCGGAGTGCCGCAGCGGTTTTCGGACAGGATCGACGATACGCTCATGCGGCTGCCGGAGAAGAAAACGGATGCCGCGGAACTGACCGAGCGGTTACCGAAAGCGCGGCAGAGCGCAAAAATGTGGAAACTGCCGCTCATCGCGGCAATGCTCGTTCTGGTGCTGGGCACCGCGCTTGCCGTCGGAGGCCATTACGGCATCCTCGATTTTTTGAACGGAAAGCCCGATGAAAACGCGCAGAAGGTAATCGCGGCGAATCCCGCGTCCGGTCGCGGAAACGGCTTCGTCTGCACTGTGCGGGAAGCGGTTTATGACGGAACGCTGCTGCGCTATGTGCTGGAAGTGGAGGCGGAGGACAGCGAACACTTTGTGCCGATCTGCGAACATAACGGCGAATTCGAGCTTATGAACGGCGATGAGACGGTCGGTCAGTATGCCGCGCGGACGGGCAAGAAACTGCTCAATGTGGGCTTTCTGAATCCGGACATTGAGGGCTACGGAGTGGAAACGGGCTTGGAAGAAGTGAAGTACGAGGAGGAGACGCTGGTTCTGTACGGGGAGTACACGGTCCCGCCCCGCATCCTCGATGACCCGATCCGCGTGTTCTTCACAAGCACGAATCCGAATCCCGAAAGCAGCGCGGAGGAAGCAATCGTGTCCTTCTTCCTGCGTAAAACATCGGAGGATAAGCGGAAATATACCGTGCGGCAGAGCGCGGACTCGGTAATCCAAATCGCCAAGGCGGAACTGATCCGCACGGATTTTTCCGATTATTTCGTGGTGGAATACAGCCTGGATCGGTTCGTGACCGCCGCAGCGTCCGCGCTTTATGACGCGGAGACCACCTATTATACGACGAGGAAGGGGCGTTACGCTCACATGGACGAGTTCTGCAGCGGTATGCAGGGAGCATATGCCGCGGGCAAGGCGGAACTGTTATCGAAGGGCAAACTGCCCTGTCCGGTGTGCATGGGAAACATCTCCATTGCGGAATCGCTCTATAATCCGTACTGGCTCATGGATATCGTGCTTTGGGATGCGCCGGATTACGGCATTTTCTATCACAGAGATTCGGACGATATGCTGCTCACCGGGAAGGGAAACTTCGATATCGATGTGAGAGGCAGCCGGGTGAGCGAGTACGAATCCGAAATCGTGCGCTACATCATCATGTTTGAGCGGGGTGCCATGCCGGAAGGACAACTCCTGCTGTCTGCATTCGATCCGGACGGAAACCGTTACGAGCCGGTGGTGCTGGAATAAACAAGATCCCTTCTCCGAATCGGAGAAGGGATTTTCCGTAAATCAGTGTTTTTTCCTCACCGGCAGCCAGACCGCGCTGTGGCACTTTTCTTCGCTTGTGCACTCGGGGTCGTACCATTCGATGCTGCTGCTGCCGCGCAGCTCGTATTCGGGATTACCGGGCAGCCACTCATTCCAAATTTTGTTATTGAGATCTTGAATGGCCTGCGGGTTGGGGCCTACGCTGTCAAAGACCGCCCAGTCGCCCGCGGGGAAGGAGACGACCTCCATATTTCCGGGCACCTCTCCGCCTTCGTATCTGCCCGCGACGAGGTAGCGGACGCTGCCGTCCGCGTTGTCGATGCACACGCCGTACTCGCCGATATGGTTTTCACCGAATGCCTGCTCCGTGCTGTGCTTGTCATAAACTTCGCCCCAGAAAGCGGGGATCGCCTTGCTTGCGCTCACTTCCTCGGCGGTAAAGGTTCTCGCGTAGCCGATGAGTTTGTGTGGGAAAACGGGTGCGATCTTGTACTCCATGCTGTTGCCTCCCTTGATGCTGAGTGTGATGGTAAAGGGCGGGAATGCCCGGTAGGCGGCGCCGGAGCGCACCTGCGTGGGCGTGACGCCGTGGAAGCGGGTGAAGGCCTTCGTGAAACTCTCGGGCGTTTCGTACAGACAGTCAAAAGTGATGTCGATGACTTTGTCATCCGTCTCTGCCATGCGCGCCGCGGCGAGGGTCAAGCGGCGGGAACGGATGTACTCCGTTGTCGTCATGCCCGTCATCACGGCAAAACCCTTCTGCAGAAACAGCGGGGAAAGACCTGCCTCCTCGGCGACATTCTGCGCACTGATGTCGTCCCAAAGTCTGTCTTCCATGAAGGCAATCGCTTTCTTCATCGAAGTAAGTATGTCCATGACCGTTCTCCTTTCCTTTACGCGTTCATTATAGCGGGGAAGCGATGCTCTGTCCTGTCATTTTACGACGGATTCTGTCCGATGGGAGCAAATGCGTGTTAAATAAATGTAATGCTTTTCAAAAACTATGTTTATGTGATATAATCGGAGCATAACGAATACGGAGGAACGGTTATGGCATCAAAAGTTTATTTTTCCGATTTGAACTGCAGACCCGGCCAGAGTGTGCTGGATAAGTTGGAGAAACTCATCACCAGGGCGGGCATCGACCAAATCGACTTTACCGATAAATTCGTCGCCGTCAAGATCCACTTCGGCGAGTGGGGCAATATGGCGTTTTTGCGCCAGCAGTATGCCAAAATCATCTGCGATCACATCAAAAAGCAGGGCGGCAGACCCTTCCTGACCGACTGCAATACCCTCTATCCCGGCTACCGCCACAACGCCCTCGGTCATCTGGATGTGGCGTACATGAACGGCTACAATCCCATGTGCACGGGCGTGCAGACGCTCATTGCGGACGGTCTGCGCGGCGCGGACGAGCGGCTCATCCCCGTTGAGGGCGGCGAGTATGTGAAGGAAGCCAAGATCGGCTCCGCCATCGCGGAGGCGGATGTGCTCATCTCCGTCACCCACTTCAAGGGTCACCAGCAGGCGGGCTTCGGCGGCGTGCTCAAGAATATCGGCATGGGCAGCGGCTCCCGCAAGGGCAAGATGGAAATGCATTCCCACGGCACGCCCGTCATCGACACGGATCAGTGCATCGGCTGCGGCTCCTGCGTGCGCAACTGCCTGAACGACGGCGTGAAGGTGGTCAACGGCAAAGCGCAGATCAACGAGGACAAGTGCCTCGGCTGCGGCCACTGCTTCGGCTTCTGCCCCAAGGCAGCCATCGACTGCAAGTGGGACGAGGCCCCCAAGGTACTCAACTGCAAAATCGCGGAGTATGCCAAGGCCGCCATCGGCGACAAGCCTGCGTTCCATGTGAGTTTCGTGATGGATGTGTCTCCGAACTGCGACTGCAACCCCGGCAACGATGTGCCCGTCATCCCCGATGTGGGCATCTTCGCGGGCTTCGACCCCATTGCCATCGATCAGGCGTGCGTGGACGCCGCCAACAAGCAGCCCGTGTTCGATAACGGCGCGGCGCACGACAAGTGCTGCTGCGGTCACGATGACCTGTTCACCCACATTTATCCCGATACGGACTGGGCAACGGGTCTCGACCACGGCGAGAAACTGGGCATGGGCACCAGAGAATACGAACTGGTGACCGTAAAATAGAGTGCTTTCAAGAAAAAGCGGACCCGAAAGGGTCCGCTTTTTCCGTGTGCGGGAGCGGCTTTACGCTCCTCCTCATCCGCGCCTGCGGGTGTACCTTCCTCATGGGGAAGGCAAGAGGGCGGGCTACCGCATTTTGACGACGATTGATCCGTCGATCCACAAAATCGATCCTTCCGCCGGGAAGGCGGGAAGGGCGGATTCGTCGATCTGTCCGCGTACCTCCGTCCTGCGCGCCTCATCGCACAGGCGGATGTCCGAAGGCAGGAGGCAGGAAAAGAAACTCGCGTAGTAGGGTTCGTTGCTGATGGGCGAAGTCTTCGCGCTGCCCGTAATGCGGTAGGTGTAGCCGAACGCCGCAATCCGTTCCGGCGCGGGCACGCCGAGGAACACCACTTCCGTCTCTCCGGGAAGGTAGCCCTCCGTCCGGTCAAGGCGGTCAAGCACCCGGGTCATGGTCTGCTTGGCGGCGTCCCGCTCCATTTCCTTGCGCACATATAGGGCGTTCGCGGTCTCGACGCCGCTCAGCAGAACCGCGCCCAGCAGGATGGCGGCGGTGACGCTCATCGCCTTCCCGCGCTCCTCTTTCAGCAGAAGCAGCGGGAGGAGGTCTGCCATCCACACGCCGTAATACATGAGCATGTGGCTTTTGCCGCCGCCGAGCAGACAGGCGGCGTTCATGGCAAGGGGCATTACGAGCAAGCAGACAAGCACCCAAATGAGCCCCGCCGCATTGGCTTTGTTCCGGAGGGCGGCGCGGATGAGCAGCACCGCGTCCAGCAGCAGGATGAGACAGCGGAGCAGGATCGAAACGGTCTTGTCCCACGGAGATACGGTAAAGAGCAGTTGACCCGCGGCTTCTTTGTATGTGGCGGCGAACGCGGAGAAGAAGGTAGTCTCTTTATAATTCAAGATGGTGCCGAGCCCGTTGTAGGTTTCTTCGGGAACGATGCCGGTCATCGCGCAGAGGTACCGCGCGATGAGCAGGTACAGACCGCAGGAAACGGCGATGATAAGTGTTGAAGAGAGCCCTTTGAAGAAGGTTTCTTTCGCGTTTTCACCGCGGAGGAATGAGAGAAGGCAGTACAGCAGTACAGACATCAGGCTAACGGAGATCATGGGCTGGTACAGCCCCAGCGAAAGGACGAGACAAGGGACGGCGAAGAGCCGCTTTTTCCCGCCGCCCAACAGGAAAAAGGCGGACAGGGCGGAGAGGAAGGCGGCGCAGAGATCCGCGTCGAGGTCGGTCATGTAGCCGCCCGCGCCCGCGGTCACGGTGAGATTGACTGTCAGGATGCCCGCGGCGAGGATGAGTGCGAGGGGCGATTTCAGATCGAATATCCTCGAAAGCACGGTCAGAATGAGCGAGATCCACAAAAGCGCCCAGATGCCCGTGAGCCACGGAGTCGCCAGAGAGCCCTTCAGCAGCAGGATGTACACGGGCTCCAGAAAGCGTCCGATGGAGACCTTCCACTCCGTCACGCTCATGGGAAAGCAGTTGATGCTACCACCGAGAAAAAACTCGTTCATCGCGTCATGGGACAGGGTGAGATTGGAAAAGGCGTAGCCGTGCGCGACGATGCCCCACGCAAAGACCGCGAGGAAGCAGAAAAGCGCGCAGCGCAGTTTGGAAAGCCGGTTTCTGTTCTCCATGTCCGTCACCCGTCCGTATCGTGATTTTTTACATATGATACCACGCTTTTATGCGGAATGCAAGAAAAAACGCCCCGCGGGGGCTTGAAGGGCGGGGCAAAACGGTGTAAAATGGAGCAAGACAGACAAAGGAGAAGATTCATGAAAAGAACGCCGGAAGAATTGCTCACGCGCGTGGTCATATTGATGACCGGGCTCGTCATCGCCCATCTGGGCGTGACGCTGTTCCTGCTTGCCGATCTGGGCGCGGACCCGTTCAATGTGTTCGTGCAGGGCGTGTTTCGTACGGTTTCAAAGGCATTTACTCACCCGCTGCTCACCCACGGCAATATCCATGTGGTGATTTCTCTCGTCATCATCGCCGCGCTGCTCATCGTTGACCGTTCCTATGTGAAGATCGGCACGCTCCTTTGCATGATTTTCGGCGGGCCCATCATTGACGGCTTCACATGGCTTTTGAATCCCGTATTCGCGGCTCTTCCGCAGATCTGGTTCAAGGTCATTTCTCTGGCGCTGGGCTGTATCATCCTCGCCTTCGGCATGTCCATCGTCATAAAGTCCGACGCGGGCACGGGTCCCAATGATCTGGTCGCCGTGGTCATCAGCGACAAACTCAAAAAGAAATTCAGCATCGTCCGCGTGATCGTGGATTTTTCCTTTGTCCTCATCGGCTTCCTGCTGGGCGGAAAGTTCGGCGCGGGCACCATCATCTGCGCCTTCCTTGTAGGTCCCGCGGCAGGCTTCTTCCTGCCGAAGGTGGAAAAGACGGTGGAGAAGATTGTAAGGCGGCTGTAAGGAGGATGCGGGAGAACGCGCTCCTCATCAGTCTCGCTGCGCGAGACAGTTTCTCGCCTGCGGGCTCGGTCAGGTTCGGCTCTGAATGCCCACCGGGCATTCATTCACTACCGAACCGGCGCTTCGCGCTCCCGGAGGGGAAGCCAAGGCGTTGTCCCATTTGTAAAGGACTGTTCGTTTGTTGACGCTCTTCTTGCCTTCCCCTGTGGGGAAGGTGCCGCCGAAGGCGGCAGATGAGGAGCGCGTAATCCTGTTCGTACTATGCAGCACCGCGCGGGGCAAATGCTCCGCGCGGTGTTTTCTCACTTTTTTACCGGAATCAATTCAATATACCCTCTGCTGCCGATGGGCTCCAGTTGCACTCTCGGACTGTCCTCATCCTTCGCGTATCCCATCCGCTGAAGATCCAGATTTTCTTCCGCCTTCCGGATTTCCTGAATGGCTTCGCAGTAGTATTCCTCCTCGAAAGGCTCGCCGCGCAGTTCCAGAAAAGTCCCTTCGGGCAGGGTGATGACATCGAAGCCCGCGGGCACGGGACCGTCATAGTCCACGGGCACTTCCGCGCCCTGCACATAACTGTTCGTGACGGGGTTCCGGTACTGCTCGGGTAGCCACAGGCAGACCGGCTCACCTCCAAGGGACTTGATGCTCATGAGCAGTCCCCACACATCGCAGCCCACTTCCCCGCAGTAACTCATGTATTCATCGGCCTTGATGCCCCGCTTGATGATCACCTTGCGCGCGGGCTTCGTGACCTCGCGGATGAAGATGTTTCTGGTATCCATTTTCCGTACCTCCTGTTTTCTCATGGCGCTCTGCACGCCGTAGGGGGTGAACAGATAGACAGGCACGGGATTTCTGGCATATTCACCCGGGTGCACGCCGAATTCCCGCACGAATGCCCGCAGATACCCTTCCGCGCTTCCGAACCCCGCGTCCAGTGCCGCGCCCAGTACGGAGCAGTTTTCATCGCGGAGCCGCAGGGCGGATTTGGTAAGCCGCAGTTTGCGGATGTAGGAGGCGGGGGAGAGCCCCGTCAGATCCTCAAACAGCCGCCGCGCGTACCACGGGGAATAGAGAGACACTTCGGCAAGCGTACTCATATGTATCTCCTCCCGGTAGTGCCCGGCGATGTAGTCCTGCATCCGCTGAACCGCGCGGATCTTCTCGTCCATTCCGTTCACCTCACGCCAAGAGGATAGCACAAACGGCGGGCGTCTGTCTTGACCGCGTTTGCTTATTTGATGGCGCAGAATTCATCGATCTGCGCTTCGATCAGTTTCAGGCTCTTTCTCCAGAAATCGGGCTTCGTGATGTCAATGCCCATCATGGCGGCGTTTTCCTCCATGCTGTGTACGGGCGTCAGGCGCAGCATCTCCTTGTATTCCGCCATGAAACTTGCGCCTTTTTCCTTGTACAGGGCATAAAGACCCGTGGCGAACAGGTTTCCGAAGGCGTAGGGGAAGTTGTAGAAGGACAGTCCGGAGGAATAGTAGTGGCTCTTGCAGATCCACATGCCCTTATTGAGGCATGCTTCATCCAATCCGTCGCCGTAAGCCTGCTTCTGGCTGTCCAGCATGATTTCGTCGAGGTCGTCTGCCATCAGGAACTTCTCGCGGCTCTCGTCGAATACCCGCTTTTCAAACAGAAATCTGGAGTAGATGTCCACCACGCACTGGGCATTTTCGCGCAGGGCGCTGTCCAGCAGGTTCAGTTTCTCCTCGTCATCCCCGGCGTCCGCGATGGCATATTCGCCCAGATGCACCTCGTTGAAGGTGGAGGCGGTTTCCGCGACGGGCATGGGATAACCGCGGTTCAATATGGCGTTATCCTGAATCTGCTGGTTATGGAAAGCGTGACCCAGTTCGTGGGCGAGGGTGTCCACGGAACTGAAGGTGCCGTCGAAGTTGGTCAGGATGCGGCTTTGCTTCTGCTCGGAGAGTTCCGCGCAGAACGCGCCGCCCTCTTTGCCGCTCCTGGGATAAAAGTCGATCCAACTCTCGTCGAATGCCCGCGCCATCATGGCGGAGATTTCGGGGGAGAGTTTGTCAAAGCAGGTCACCAGATAGGTTTTCGTGTCTTCCGCGTTGAACACCTTGCTGTTTTTACCGATGGGGGCAAAGAGGTTGTACCACTTGAGCCCGTTTTCGTCACCCAGCAGTTCGCCCTTTTTACGGAAGTAGCGGCGGAAGGCGGGCAGGCTCTCGTTGATCGCCGTCAGCATGGCGTCCAGCGTTTCTTCCTTCATACGCGCCGCATCGAGGGTGGAGGAGAGGGCACAGTCATAGCCTCGCTTCTGCACGAGGGTGGTCACCTGATTTTTGATGTTGTTGAGGGCAAACGCCACGCTGTCCTGGATTTTCGCGTAGGCGGCAAGTTCCGCCTCGTACGCCGCTTTGCGTTCTTCCGCGTCCGCGCTGTAAGCGAGGTTGCGCACCTCGGACAGGGTGATGACATCGCCCTTGTAATCCACTTTCAGGGTGGAAGTCAGGAAGGACTGGAGTTGTCCCCACGCTCCGCCGCCGTTTACATCCATGGCGGCGATGAGGGCTTCCGCCTCGTCGGAGAGCATGTGGGACAGGTCCTTCTTCGCCTCGCCGATGAGGAACAGGTAGGTTTTGATCTTCTCCGATTTTTCCGCCAGTTCCTCCGCGTTTTCGATGCGGCCCAGATACTTGGTCGCCCGCGCCATGTCACCCGCGGTTTCAGAGTACATGCGCATGAGCCGCGCGTTCTGCGCCATCACCTCGCCGTCATCGGTGGCGACGCTCTGGCGGAGAGACGCGTAGTTGAACAGGCGGTTCAGAAGGTTCTGCCCCTTCTCCATGGAGGTGAGGATGGCTTCCGTGCAGGTCAGCGTGTCCGCGCCTTCGGAAGCATCCAGGATCTCCTTGAAATGCTTCTGCTCCGCGATGCATTCCGCGATGTCCGCCTCATAGGCGGGGTCGGAAAAACCTTTGTAGAGGATGTCAAGATCCCAGGTATCGTTCATATGCTTGCTTCCTTTCGGATTTTTTTCACATCATACCACAAGAGGGCCGCCATTGCAAGAAAAAAGCCCGCGCGCCGGAGCGCGCAGGCGGGAAATGGGGGTCAAAATCAGGTTTTCACGAAGCGGCAGTCGGTGCAGGATTCTTCCTCCGCGCCGCTCCAGTCGAGAATATTGTTCTCCTCGTCAAACCAGAACGCGCCCATGCCGTTTTCGTACAGGGTTTCGGCAGTCTCCACGCCGTTTTCGTCCGCGGTCACCAACTCCTTTTTGCAGTCGCAGTAGGACAGCAGACCGTCCTCATACAGTTTGGCGTTCATGGTCCAGCACATGCGCGCGTAAGCGGAATCCGCCCAGGAGACGACGATGAGCAGGTGGTCGCCGTCAATGTTTTTGACGGACGCGGACGCTCTTCCGCTGAACGCATCCTGATATTCGCCCGCGACGGTGTTGTAGTAGGCTTCGGTTTCTTCCGCGCTCTTGGTGATGGCGGACATGTCCCGCATTTCCATGGCGATGAGGGCGAAAGTCTCGTCGCTCATGACGCCTTCGTTATCCGCGGCGATGAGGGCGTACTGGCCGCATATATCGAACCAGCGGGCGGCGTGCACGGTGGGATCGCCGTAAAATTCGATATCGCCCTTGGGCTCCTCCGCAAAGGCGGGGCCGTTCACGGTGGAAATGCCGGTGATGTCCTCCGTGGTGGGGGCGCAGCGGAAGGTGTAGGGGATGCCGTTCACCTCGAACACATACTGGGCGATGAGATAGTCACCGCAGTCGATGGTCCAGAAAGATTCATTGATGACGCCCATGACCGCGGGATGGATGAGATTGCAGCCCCAAAGTTCGTTGATTTCCGCAAGGGAGCCGTACTCGGTCAGGGGGCTGGGCATGCCGGTGCTTTCCGCGCAGGCGGACAGGCACAGGACGAAAACGAGCAGCAGGGACAACAGTTTTTTCATAAGTTTCCTCCGGTAATATTGTATTCCCCGTTTTACGGATGTTATGACGGAGCGGAAAAGAAAAAGTTCCGCGCATTTGAAAATTATACACATTTTTTCGTTTCGCGTCAAATGTGAAATGTGGATAAAGATATGTCTTTCTCTCCGTTTTTGTTGACATTTCCCGCGAAAAAAGGTACAATATAGGATGGTTTATTTTAGGTGTACTATGTCTGTTGTTAGGAGGACCCATTTACGGACAAACTGATTCTTGCCGTTGACTGCATGGGCGGCGACAACGCGCCTGCCTGCTGCATCGAAGGCTGCAAACAATATCTGGAAACTTATCCCGCCGACACGCTCCGCCTGTTCGGCAGGGCAAAGGAACTCATTTCCCTCACGGAAGCGTACCCGGACCGGGTCACCATCATCGAGGCGGGCGAGCCCATCACCATGCACGACGAGCCCATGATGGCGGTACGCAGGAAACAAGATTCCTCCCTCGTGCTCGCCATGAAAGATGTGAAGAGCGGCTCCTCGCAGGCGGTGGTCTCCGCCGGCTCCACGGGCGCCATCCTTATGGGAGGCATGGTGTTTCTGAGGATGCTCAAGGGCATTTCCCGTCCCGCGCTGGCACCCGTCATACCGGGTCTGCACGCACCCTTCCTGCTCCTCGACTCCGGCGCCAACGCCGACTGCCAGCCGGAATACCTCAATATGTTCGGCATGATGGGCAGCGCCTACATGAAAAAAGTGATGGGCATCGAGAATCCTTCCGTGGGTCTTGTGAACATCGGCGCGGAGGAAGAGAAGGGCAACAAACTGTATAAGGAAGCCCACGCCCTCATGAAGGATCAGAAGGTCTACCGCTTCGTGGGAAACATCGAAGCGCGGGAGATCCAGGCGGGCGATACGGATGTCATCGTGTGCGACGGCTTCACGGGCAATGTGATACTCAAGTACGCGGAAGGTTTTGCCAAGGCGATGCTCTCCATGGTGAAATCCTCCATGCTCGCCAACCTCAGAGGCAAAATCGGGGCTCTGCTCATGAAGAAGAATCTCATGGGGCTCAAAAAGCACATGAACAAGGATGAGTACGGCGGCGCGCCCCTGCTGGGCGTGGACGGCGTGGCGGTAAAAGCCCACGGCTCATCCAACGGATACGCGTTTTACAAGGCGCTGGAACAGGCACGCAAGATGGTGCTCGGCGGCGTTGTGGATGCCCTCAAAGAGGGACTTGCCGAGATTATGAAGACGGAGGAATAAACCATGTCTTACAATGATATTTTTGACAAAGTGACCGAACTGCTCGTTTCCCAGCTGCCCGTCGACAAGGCGGTCATGAAGCCCGAAAGCAGGATGATCGAGGATCTGGGCGCCGACAGCGCCAACATCATGATCCTCATTTGCGATGTGGAGAACGAGTTCAATATCACCGTGGACAACGATGTACTGGGCAGGATCGTCACCGTGGACGACCTCGTCAAGTACCTCGAGCAGGAAATCAAATGACCGAAGCGGAACGCCTCATCGGCTATGAGTTCAAAACGCCCGCGCTCCTGTCCCAGGCGCTCACCCATCCGTCCTTCGGCGGGGACTACCATGTGCCCCACTATCAGAGACTGGAGTTTCTGGGCGATGCAGTGCTGGAACTGTATGTGAGCGAGGCGCTTTTCCGGAAATTCCCGGATGAACCGGAAGGCAAACTGACCCGCATGCGGGCGGATCTGGTGTGCGAGGCATCGCTGAGCGAAGCCCTGCGCAGACTGGACCTTCAGAAGTTTATCCGCCTGTCCGTGGGCGAGACCCGCAGCGGCGGACAGGACAAGCCCTCTATCCAGTGCGACATTCTGGAATCCGTCATCGGCGCCATCTATCTGGACGGCGGGCGCAAGTGCGCGGGCGAGTTCATCGAGCGCGCCATCGGAGAAAAACTCCGTTCGGATTCCGCACGGAACGACCATCTGGATTACAAGAGCCGCTTGCAGGCGATTATGCAGGCGGCAGGCGGCATGCCCGTGTATGAACTGATCTCTTCCTCCGGTCCCGCTCACGCGCCCGTATTCGAATACCGGGTGTTGGACGGTGACACGGAACTGGGCAGAGGTAGCGGCAGCAGCAAGCAGGCGGCGCAACTGGAGGCGGCCCGCGATGCACTCAATCGGCAGATCGGAGAAAAATAAACTTTGAGACTGAAAAAACTCTTTATCCACGGCTTCAAGTCCTTTGCGGATAAAGTTGAAATCAACTTTGAGCAGGGCGTCACGGGGGTCGTAGGCCCCAACGGATGCGGCAAGAGCAATATCGGCGACGCGGTCCGCTGGGTACTGGGTGAGCAGAGCGCGAAGCAGCTGCGCGGTTCCCGCATGGAGGATGTCATCTTCAACGGCACCGACAAGCGCCGCCGCGCGGGCTACTGCGAGGTCATGCTGGTGTTCGACAACGAAGACCACGCCCTGCCCATCGACTTCACCGAGGTGTCCGTCACCCGCCGCGTCTACCGCACCGGCGACAGCGAATATCTGATCAACAATTCCGCCTGCAGGCTCAAGGATGTGGTGGATCTGTTCCGCGACACCGGCACGGGCCGTGACGGCTACTCCATCATCGGTCAGGGCCGCGTGGACGAGATTCTCTCCCAGAAGACGGAAGAACGCCGTCAGGTGTTCGAGGAAGCGGCGGGCATCGTGAAATACCGCGCCCGCAAGCAGGAAGCCGAACGCCGCCTTGACAATACCCAAATGAATCTCGACAGGCTCAACGACATCGTTGAGTCTCTTGAAGAGCGCATCGAACCCCTGCGAGAGCAGAGCGAGGACGCGCGCAAGTTCCTTGCCCTGCGCGATGAACTCAAAGGCCTCGAACTCAACGCCTTCCTCATCCGCTCCGAGCGCTACACCGCCCGCATCGCGGAAACGAAGGAAGCCCTTGAATCCATCGGGGAAGAGGTCGCCGAAAACACCCGCAAGCAGGAAGAAATGACCGCGGACCGCGACGCCCATCAGGAAGACCTGACCAAAGGCGAAACGGAGGCCGCCGCCCTGCGCGACGAACTGCAGGAATACATCAAGCAGGTTGAAGCGGGCGAGGGCAGCGCGGGCGTGCTCCGCGAGCGTCTGGAGGCACAGAAGCGGGAACTCAAGCGCATCGAAGAGGAAAAAGCCGCCGCGGAACAGGGCGAAAGCGGACTGACCCGGCGCATCGAGACGCTGAAAAACGAACTGACCGAAAAGAAAACGGCCCTTGCATCCATGCAGGAAAACACCGCCCGCACGGAAGCGGACCTCGAAAAAGCCGAGGAAGAACTGGCTGCCCTCACCGACCGCGCCGAACAGGCGAAGGAAGATGTGATCAGCGCCATGAACGCGCTTGGCGATGTGAGGAGCGAGCAGGCGCGTCTGACCGCCCTTTCGCAGGCCATCGACATCCAGATCATCAATCTGACCGCCTCCCGCAACAAGGCGGCGGAAAACAGCGAAACCGTGGAACGGGCGTTTACCGACGCCGCGGAACAACTGAAAACCGAGCAGGAACGCCTGGATGTCCTCCGCGCAGACGCGCAATCCATCACCGAGGAGACCCGCAAGGCGGGCGAGGAATACGATCTGCTGTCCGCGAAGCGCAACACCATTCTTGCCAAACGACAGGAACTGTCCGCACGCGCGAAACTGCTCAGTGAAATGCAGCGTGACTACGAAGGTTACAACCTCTCCGTCAAGCAGGTGCTCCGCGAAGCGGACCGTCTGGGCGGAGCGGGCGTGCACGGCGTCGTCGCCAACATCATCCACGCCGATCAGAAAATCGAGAAGGCCGTGGAGACCGCTCTGGGCGCGGCACTGCAGGACATCATCGTGGACACCGAAGAGGATGCCCGCGAGATGATTGAATTCTTGAAGGAAAACCGCTACGGGCGCGCCACCTTCCTGCCCATTTCCGCCGTGCGCGGAAGGACGCTGGAAGGAAACGAGCGCCGCGTGCTTGCCATGAACGGCTGCGTCGGCGTCGCCAGCGAAATGGTGACTTTCGACGAAAAATACCGCGGCATCGTGGAAAACCTGCTGGGCAGGACGGTCATCGCCGATGACCTGACCGCGGGCATTCCCATCCACCGCGCGGGCAAGCAGATGTTCCGCCTCGTGACCCTTGACGGCTCCATCATGAATGTGGGCGGCTCCATGACCGGCGGCAGCACCCAGAGCCGCATGACCAGCCTCCTTTCCCGCGAACGCGAAATCAAGGAGACGGACGAGCAGCTGGGTGCCCTCAACAGCCAACTCAACGAAGCGGATGCCCGCATGCGCGTTCTGTCCGAAGGACGCGCCGCCCTCAAGGGCAAGCGACAGGAAGCCTTCGACGAAGTCCATCAGCAGGAGATCGCCATCACCCGCGCCGAGGCGCACCTTGCCAAGGCGAAGGACGACAGAGATCAACTGAACGGGCGCATCGGCGGCATCGAGAAGGAAATCGCGAACCTGACTGCCCAGAAGGAGCAGATGGAGCAGGAGGCCAATGACCTTCTGACCCGCAAGACCGAAAACGAAAACAATTCCGGCGCGCTGCGCGAAAAAGCGGCGGCACTGCAGAACGAACTCAACGCCCTGCGTCCCGTTATGGATACGAAGCGCAGGCAGGCGGCCGATGAGCGCGTCGCCACCACCGCCGCCGAAAAGGATGTGGAGATCCGCGAAGGCGAATTGGGCCGCCTCATCTCCCAAAAGGGCGACACGGCGCGCATCCTATCCGAAGCGGAAGAAAACATGGCGAAGATCCGCGCGCAGATGGAGCAGGGACAGACGGAACTTTCCGGCTGCGAAGCGGAACTGGGCAGGCAGAGACTGTTGCTCAATACCACCCGTGACAAGTTCAATTCCGTCGACGGAGCCCGCCTGAAAACGCAGGAAGAACTCAAAAACCTGAACGAAGCCCTCGAAACGCTCATGCACGAAAGCGACGAACTGACCGAGCGCGTGCATAGATGCGAGATGCTCAACCAGCGCCTGCAAAGCGACCTCGATACCCTGACAGGCCGCATCTTCGAGGACTACCAACTGACCTACGAGGGCGCGGAAGAATTCCGCAATGAGGAATTCAAACTCTCCGAAGGTGAAAAGCGCATCGCGGTCATCAAGAGCGATATCCGCGCGTTGGGCAATGTGAATGTATCTGCCATGGACGAATACCGCGAGGTCTCCGAACGGTATGAGGAACTTTCCGCCCAGAAAGCGGACCTCGAAAAGGCGAAGGAAGACATTCTGTCGGTTATCAATGAACTGGCGGGCAAGATGGAAAAGGTCTTCAAAGCCCAACTCGAGATGCTGGATGTGTACTTCCGCCAGACTTTCAGCGAACTGTTCGGCGGCGGCGTCGCCCATCTGTCGCTGGAGGATCCCGAGCATCCGCTGACCAGCGGCATCGAGATCGTCGCCCAGCCCCCGGGAAAGAAACTGCAGCTGCTCTCCCTGCTTTCGGGCGGAGAGAGGGCACTTACCGCCATCGCGATTCTGTTTGCCATGCTGAAACTCAAGCCCACCCCGTTCTGCATCCTGGACGAGATCGAGGCTGCTCTGGATGACGCAAACATCGATAACTTCGCGGAATACCTCAAAACTTACTCCGAAAAGACCCAGTTCGTGGTCGTCACCCACAGAAAAGGCACCATGGCCCGCTGCGATGCCCTCTACGGCGTGGCAATGGAGGAAAAGGGTGTCAGCAAACTGATGAGTGTGAAACTGGCGGACGCGGTCTGAGAAAGGAACATGTATGGGACTGTTCAGTAAGATCATCAAAGGTTTGTCCCGCACCCGCGACAATGTGGGTTCGCAGATGGACGAACTGATCGAAAATACCAAAGCGATCGACGAAGACTTCTATGAAGACCTGACCGACATCCTCGTAATGGCGGATGTGGGTGTGAATGTGGCGACCGAGAGCGTGGATCTGCTCAAAAAGGCGGTCACCGAGAAGAATATCAAGGACGCCAACGCTGCCAAGGAGGAACTTAAAAACATCCTCGCCGGCATGATGGTGGAAAAGCCCATGGAACTCGCGGATCCGTCGGTCATCTTCATCATCGGTGTCAACGGCGTGGGCAAGACCACTTCCATCGGCAAACTGGCTTCCCGCCTCAAGGTCATCGGACGCCGTGTGCTGATCGTGGCGGGCGACACCTTCCGTGCTGCCGCCGCGGAGCAGCTCAAGGTGTGGAGCGACCGCGCCGAAGTGCCCATCGTGATGCGCCAGGAAGGCGCGGACCCCGCCAGCGTGGTCTATGACGCCGTGCAGGCCGCCAAAGCCAAGCACGCGGACATCATGATTGTGGACACCGCCGGACGCCTGCACAACAAGGCGTACCTCATGGATGAACTCAAAAAGATGGCGCGCGTGGTGGAACGGGAATATCCCGAAGCCCACATGCACGCGCTGCTGGTGCTGGACGCCACCACCGGTCAGAACGGACTCAATCAGGCGAAGGTCTTCAAGGATGTGACCAAACTGGACGGCATCATCCTGACCAAACTGGACGGCACCGCCAAAGGCGGCATCGCCATCGCCATCCGCAGGGAACTGGGGCTCCCCGTCCGCTACATCGGCGTGGGCGAAGGCATCGACGACATGCAGCCCTTCAACGCAAAAGAATTCATTGAAGCGATTTTCGGATAAAATACAGGAGGATGACAACATGAAACTCAGCGTATTTGCGGTTCTGCTTCAGGACAGGTCCTTTGAAGAGGCCTGTAAGTATCTCTCCGAGCGCGGCGTGCAGGCAGTCGAAATCGGCTGCGGCGGGTTCCCCGGAAAAGCCCACTGCGACCCGGTCGATTTCCTCGCCCATCCCGAGAAGATCACCGCCATGCAGGAGACCCTCAAAAAGTACAACCTCGAGATCGCGGCGCTTTCCACCCACGGAAACGCCGTCCATCCGGACAAAGCGGTCGCCAAGCAGTTCCACGACGACTTCGAAAACACCATTCTGCTGGCTGAGAAACTGGGTGTGGACACCGTAGTCACCTTCTCCGGCTGCCCCGGCGGATGCGCCGAAGACAAGACCCCCAACTGGGTCCCCTGCCCCTGGCCCGATGACTTCACCGCCATTGTCAACTACCAGTGGAACGAGGTTCTGATCCCCTACTGGAAGAAGGAAGTGGAGTTTGTGCGCGCCCACGGCATCAAGAAGATCGCCTTCGAAATGCATCCCGGCTTCTGCGTATAGAACCCCGAGACCCTGGGGAAACTCCGCAGCGCGGTCGGCCCCGAAATCGGCGCCAACTTCGACCCCAGTCACCTGTTCTGGCAGGGCATCGATCCCGTCGCCGCCATCCGTTATCTCGGCGATGCGCTGTTCTATTTCCACGCCAAGGACACCAAGATCGATGCCATCAACACCGGAGTGAACGGCGTCCTGGACACCAAGCACTACGGTGACGAGATCCACCGCAGCTGGATCTTCCGCTCCGTCGGCTACGGCCACGACTACCAGACCTGGAAGGACATGATGAGTGCCCTTCGCATGGTCGGTTATGACGGAATGATCTCCATCGAGCACGAAGACAGCCTCATGACGCCCCTTGAGGGTCTCGACAAGGCCATCGCTTTCCTGAAGGAAGTTATGGTCTTCCAGGCCAAGGGTGATATGTGGTGGGCATAATAGATGAACATCCTTGAACTGCTGACCGAAAAGCGTCACGGAGGCGAACTTACGAAGGAGGAGATTTCCTTCTTCGTGAAGGGCGTCACCGACGGGAGCATCACCGATTATCAGATAAGTGCCATGCTGATGGCCATCGCGATAAACGGCATGACTTCCCGCGAGACCGTGGACCTCACCATGGAAATGGCGGCATCGGGCGATCTGCTGGATCTGTCTGCTATCCCCGGCGTCAAGTGCGACAAGCACTCCACCGGCGGCGTGGGGGACACTACTTCCCTCGTGCTGGTGCCTCTGGTCGCCGCCTGCGGCGTAAAGGTCGCCAAGATGAGCGGACGCGGTCTGGGCTTTACGGGCGGCACGCTCGACAAAATGGAGTCCATCCCCGGCATGAGCGTGCAGATGGACAGCGGGACTTTCGAAAAGACGGTCTCGCAGAGCGGTCTTGCCATCGTGGGTCAGAGCGCGAACCTCGCGCCCGCGGACAAGGTGCTCTACGCCCTGCGCGATGTGACCTCCACCGTGGATGTGGAGCCGCTCATCGTCTCCTCTATCCTTTCCAAAAAGATCGCCGCGGGCGCGGATGTGATCGTGCTGGATGTGAAGACGGGCAGCGGCGCCATGATGAAGACCCCGGAGGACAGCCTGCGCCTTGCCAATGCCATGGTTTCCATCGGAAACCGCACCGGCAGGAAGTTTTCCGCCCTCGTCACAGACATGAATCAGCCCCTCGGCCGCTATGTGGGCAACGCCCTCGAGGTGGAGGAGGCCATCGACATCCTGTCCGGCAGGACGGAAGGCGACCTCAAAACCGTTTCCCTCGCGCTTGGCGCGCAGATCCTGCGCCTCGCGGGCAGAGTGAAAACCGCCAAAGAAGGTCTCACCCTCATGAATGAGAAACTCGTGAGCGGAGAGGGACTCGGAAAACTAAACGAACTCATCGTCAATCAGGGCGGTGACGGGCGCGTGGTCTACGACACCTCGCTGCTTCCCAAAGCGGAAGCGAAGGTCGAGGTCCGCGCGGAAAAGAGCGGATATGTGAGCCGCATCGTCACCGACAGCATCGGCTATGCCGCCAAAGCCCTGGGCGCGGGCAGGACCCGCAAGGAAGATCCCATCGATCCCGCGGTGGGACTTGTGATGAATGTGCGCCTGGGCGACTTTGCCGAGAAAGGGCAGAGCCTCGCGACCCTCCATGTGAACGGCGGACGCGGCGAAGCGGAAGCCACCCGAAAAGTGCTTTCCGCCATCGAGATTTCCGCGGAAAAGCCCGAACTGTCCAAACTCATTTACGGGGAAGTAGAATGAAGGCAAGACCTGCCGTAAAAGGAGCATTGGCTCTTGTGACCGCCCTTGTCTGCGTTTATCTGGGCAGGGTCGGCGCACTTTGGCTCCTCGCGCGGCTGTTTCAAAACGCGAACCTCAATTCGGATACCTACGCTTACGCGGGAAAAGCGCTCCGCTTCCTCGCGGACAACGCGGACAGCATCGCCACTTTGACAGGGCTGCTCATTGCCATCGCGGCGGGACTGTATCTGAAGGACCTGTTTGAAGGAGAAGACGGAGCGATCACCGCCCGCGCGGCGGCGCAGCTGCTTCTGCCACTCCTGACAGGATACTTCACGGTGCGCCTGCTCGTGAGCGCGGAAGCTGTGCGCGAGCCGCTCGTCCGCACATACGGAAAGCCCTGCGTTTGGCTTCTGTGCCTTGCACTCTGCGCGGCGAGAAGCATCGTTCTGCGGGGCTGCTGCGTGAAGGCGGCAAAGGAAAGCGCGGGAGAAACCGCGGCACTCATCGTTTCCGCGGTGCTTGACGGCATCTTCTTCCTCTTCGTTTTCGGCGGCGGGAAGAATGTGCTTGCCTGCGTGAACGGGCTGCTCACAGGCGCCGTCATGGCATGTGTCTATCTTATGACCCGGTCTTTGTGGCCCGAACTGCTCATCTGCTCCGGTTTTACCGCCGGCTGCCGCTTTCTGGGCGGCTACACAGACGGCGGGCTTTACAGCGTGGGGGAGGGCATCCTCACCGGTTTCGGACGCGGCATCGAATGTTCCTTCATCCTGACCGGCGCGCTCATCGTCATCCTGACCCTTGTGTACCTTTACGGAAGAAACAACCATGGAAGAAAGAAAACTCTTATTCATCGTTAATCCCACTGCCGGGCAGAAAAAGATCGTGGGCAACATGACCCAGATCGTGCAGATTTTCTGCGCGGCGGGCTACATCCCCACGGTGCTGACCACGCAGTACGCGGGTCACGCGGCGGAAATGGCGGAAAAATACACCGCGGACTTTGACCTCGTGGTCTGCGCCGGCGGCGACGGCACCCTCAATGAGACCCTTTCCGGGCTCATGCGCGGAGGACATGACAAGCCCGTCGGCTATCTGCCCTGCGGCACCACCAACGACCTCGGCTCCACGCTCGGTCTTTCCTCGTCTCTCATTCAGGCGGCGCAGGATGTGGTCACGGGTTCGGAGTTCCTTCTGGACCTCGGTTCCTTTAACGGCCGCTCCTTCGTCTACACCGCCTCCTTCGGCGCGTTCACCAGTGTGTCCTATGAGACGCCGCAGGCGTTCAAGAATGCACTGGGACATCTGGCATACCTGCTGACGGGCGCGGGCGAAATACTGAAACTCAAGCCCATCGCCGCCCGTATCGAAACGGACGCGGGAGACTTTGAGGGCGATTTCCTGTTCGGTTCCGTCAACAATTCCACTTCTCTGGCGGGCATCCTCACCATTGACCGCGACCTTGTGAAACTGGATGACGGTCTGCACGAACTGCTGCTGGTGGACATGCCGAAGAATGCCATCGACCTCGGTAAACTGTTGGTCAACCTCGCCCAGAAGCGCTTTGAGGACGGACTGCACCTGCTGTCTGTTTCCCGCCTCACCATGCAGACCGAACAGCCCATCGACTGGACGCTGGACGGCGAGTGCGAGAAGGGCGACACTCACTTCGAAATCAGAAATCTGCCCCGGGCGGCGCGCATCATCGTGCCCGGGAAAGCATAAATAAGCGGAGGACAATTTATGGATAAGCACATCGAGACCCTGTGTGTACAGGCGGGTTATACGCCCGGCAACGGCGAACCCCGTCAGATCCCCATCGTCCAGTCCACCACCTTCAAGTATTCCACCTCCGAGGACATGGGCAAACTGTTCGACCTCGAAGCGGACGGATACTTTTATTCGCGCCTGGCGAACCCCACCAATGACTATGTGGCGGCGAAAATCTGCGCCCTCGAAGGCGGCAAGAGCGCCATGCTGACCTCTTCCGGTCAGGCGGCCAACTTCTTTGCCCTGTTCAATCTCTGCTCGGCGGGCGACCACATCGTGTCCTCCTCCAGTATCTATGGCGGCACCTTCAACCTCATCAGCGTCACCATGGCGCGCATGGGCATCGAGGTGACCTTCGTCAATCCCAACTCCACCCGCGAGGAACTGGACGCGGCGTTCAGACCCAACACCAAGTGCGTCTTCGGCGAGACCATTGCCAACCCCGCCCTCACCGTGCTGGACATCGAACTGTTCGCCCGGGCGGCCCACGCCCACGGCGTGCCCCTCATCGTGGACAACACCTTCGCGACTCCGATTAACTGTAACCCCGGTGCTTGGGGCGCGGACATCGTGACCCACTCCACCACCAAGTACATGGACGGACACGGCGCGGCTCTCGGCGGAGCCATCGTGGATATCGGTTCCTTCGACTGGATGGCACACGCGGAGAAGTTCCCCGGGCTCACCACCCCCGATGAAAGTTACCACGGCGTCACCTACGCCACCCGCTTCCCGGACAGCGCCTTCATCACCAAGTGCACCGCCCAACTCATGCGCGATTTCGGCTCCGTCCAGAGCCCCCAGAACGCATTTATCCTGAACCTCGGTCTTGAAAGCCTGCATGTACGCGTGCCGCGCCACTGCGAAAACGGCATGGCGGTCGCAGAATACCTGAGCAAGCATCCCAAGATCGAGAAGGTCCACTATTCCTCCCTGCCCGGTGATCCCTTCTACGCCGCCGCGCAGAAGTATCTGCCCAAGGGTTCCTGCGGCGTCGTTTCCTTCGAAATCAAGGGCGGACGCCCCGCGGCGGGGCGCTTCATGAAGGCGCTCACCGTCGCCGCCATCGAGACCCATGGGGCGGCTGCCCGCACCTGCTGCCTGTGTCCCGCGGCTTCCACCCACCGACAGATGACGGATGAGCAGCTGAAGGAAGCGGGCGTGCCCGCCGGCATGGTCCGCATGAGCTGCGGCCTTGAAAGCAAGGAAGACCTGATCGCGGACATCGAAAACGCACTCAAAGAAGCATGATTTTTTAAAGGAGATAGATTGCCATGCGTGTTGTTATCCAGGATAATTATGAGAAAATGTGCCTTTGGGCCGCGAAGTACATTGCGGCGAAGATCAATGCCCACAAGGGCGACAAGCCCTTCGTGCTGGGCCTGCCCACCGGTTCCTCTCCTCTGGGCGTGTACAAGAAACTGGCCGAGATGAACAAGGCCGGTGAAGTCTCCTTCAAGAATGTGGTCACCTTCAACATGGACGAGTACCTGGGCCTGCCCCGCGAGCACGAGCAGAGTTACTGGCACTTCATGTGGAGCAACTTCTTCGATCACATCGACATTCCCTTTGAGAATGTGAACATCCTGAACGGCATGAATCCCGATCCCGAAGCGGAGTGCGCGGCTTATGAGGCCAAGATCGCATCCTATGGCGGAATCGACCTGTTCCTGGGCGGCATCGGCGTGGACGGCCATCTGGCGTTCAACGAGCCCTTCACCAGCCTGTCTTCCCGCACCGGCGTGCGCGTGCTGACCACCGACACCCGTATCGTCAACTCCCGCTTCTTCGATTTCGACATGGAGAGGGTCCCCGCCAAGGCGCTGTCCGTCGGTATCGGCACCGTGACCGACGCCAAGGAAGTCCTGATCCTCATTTCCGGCCACAACAAGGCCCGCGCTCTCGCAGCATCCGTGGAAAGCGGCGTCAGCCAGAAATGGACCTGCAGCGCCCTGCAGCTGCACAAGGCTGCCATCGTCGCTTGCGATGAACCCGCCTGCGGTGAACTGACCGTGGACACCTACAAGTACTTCCTCGATGTCGAAAAAGGAGAGAGACTGTAATGTACGACTGGTCACAGTATAAGAGCGCTTCCTGCATCAAGCGCTACCCCGAAGTCATCATGAGCAGCGAGATGGTGCCCTATGAGAGCAATCTCACCTTCAACGCGGGCATCATCAAGGAAGATTCCGGCTATACCATGCTCTTCCGCAACGACTACGGCTGCACCCAGCCGGAGTGGGAAGCCGGCAAGCGCTTCAAGGGCACCAACATCGGCCTTGCCCGCAGTAAGGACGGTATCCACTGGGATGTGGAGCCCGAACCCGTTCTGGAACTCAACAAACTGGGCAATCCCGAGTTCGTCCGCTGCTACGACCCCCGTATCACCAACATGGGCGACGGACGCTACATCGTGTCCTTCGCGTTCGACCTGAAGCACGGCGTCTGCGGCGCGTTCTGCGAGACCCACGACTTCAAGGATTACAAGATCCTTTACATCTCCACCCCCGACAACCGCAACATGGTCCTGTTCCCGGAGAAGATCGGCGGCAACTATGTGCGCCTCGAGCGCCCCATGCCCGTCTATTCCCGCGACGGCGACAAGTTCGATATCTGGCTGTCCGAGTCTCCCGACCTCATCTACTGGGGCAAGAGCCGTCTGGTGCTGGGCACCGAGGATGTGCCTTTCTGCAACGACAAGATCGGTCCCGGCGCACCGCCCGTCAAAACGGACAAGGGCTGGCTGGTCATCTTCCACGCCGTTGACCGCGATAATTCCCGCGGCAAGTTCGGCTGGGAGAACAGTTGGAAGAAGCGCTACTGCATCGGCATCATGCTGCTGGATCTGAACGATCCCTCCAAGGTCATCGGTATGAGCAAGCAGCCCCTGCTGGTGCCCGAAGCGGACTACGAACTGCACGGCGGCTTCCGCGACAACGCGCTGTTCCCCTGCGGAATGGTCAAAGAAGGCAGCAAGATCCGCATCTACTACTCTGCAGGCGACGCGGTCGTCCGTATGGCGGAAGCGGAAGAAAGCGAACTCCTTGCCCTCTGCACCGAAAGCAGATTTTGATGGATTGAGGTAGAAATATGTCCAAACAGGCTCTTTTGATGGATGAAACCGCGATGATCCGCGCCATCACCCGTCTGTCCCATGAGATCATCGAGCGCAATGACGGCTGTGAAAATGTGGTGCTGGTGGGTATCCGCCGCCGCGGTCTGCCCCTCGCGCAGATGATCGCCAACGCGATTCTGAAGTTTGAAGGCGTGCAGGTGCCCGTCGGCGAACTGGACATCACCTTCTACCGCGACGATCTGACCACTCTTTCCGAACAGCCCACCGTGAACGCGGCAAACCTGCCCTTCGATGTGGTGGACAGAACGGTGGTGCTGGTGGACGATGTGCTCTTCACCGGCCGCACCGCCCGCGCCGCCATGGAGGCCGTCATGGATCTGGGGCGTCCCCGCAAGATCCAACTGGCGGTCATGGTGGACAGAGGTCACAGGGAACTTCCCATCCGCGCGGACTTCGTGGGCAAGAATGTGCCCACGGCAAGAAGCGAAATGATCCGCGTCAATGTGCGCGAGTATGACGGCGAAGACAATGTGATGCTGTTCTCGGAATAAGGCAAAAACAAGGCGCCTTCCGCAGAGGAAGGTGCCTTGTTTTTTTGATGCGCATGTGATAGACTGTTGTTTGGCAAAGCGGGATACGGAGGGAGTACCCTATGGAAAGCATCGAGCAGATCATCAAAAATACGACCGAAGAAAACCAGAGCAAAACCGACTGGACAAAAGCGTGGAGCGCGAAATACCCGGTTTTGAAGCGCTATCAGGGAGAAGTGGATATTCCGCACTACGCAAACCGGATCCGCGGGATGTTCAACGAACTCATGGAACGGTACGGATACGATGAACAGGACGCGATGCTGGTGCTCAAGGATATCCTTGCCCATGAATACATGGATAACCGTAAGAAGTAAGGCTCGCTGCAATAAAAAAACGGAGCGTGATACTTCAAAAGAGTCTCCCGCTCCGCTTTATTTTGAAATCACACCTTGATCCCGTCCAGCACTTCGCCCACTTTGTCGTGGATGACGAGCGTCGCCATCCGGTCGGCGGGGGTGGGGTCCCGGTTGATGAGGACGAGTTCGCTGCCGCGGAAGTAATCGAGGAAGCCCGCGGCGGGGTAGACCGTGAGGGAGGTGCCCGCCACGATCAATGTGTCGGCTGCCGAAATCTCACGCAGGGCGCCGCGCACGGTTGCGTCGTCCAGCCCTTCCTCATACAGCACCACATCGGGCTTGATCACGCCGCCGCAGTCACAGCGGGGAATGCCCTTGCTCTTCTTGATATATTGGGCGTTAAAAAACTTGCCGCAGTCCATACAGAAATTGCGGTGGACGCTGCCGTGCAGTTCGAATACATTTTTGCTGCCCGCCTTCTGATGGAGACCGTCGATGTTCTGGGTGACCACCGCGGCGAGTTTGCCCTTCTGCTCCATTTCAGCGAGCTTCCTGTGGGCCTTGTTGGGCTCCGCGTCCAGCCACAGCATTTTGTCCCGGTAGAAGGCGTAGAACTCCTCGGGGCGCGTTTCAAAGAAAGAGCGGGAGATGATTGTCTCGGGCGGATAGGCGTACTTCTGGTTGTAAAGTCCGTCCACGGAGCGGAAATCGGGGATGCCGCTCTCTGTGGAAACGCCCGCGCCGCCGAAGAACACGACGCGTTTGGATTTGTCGATGATTTCCTGCAAGGATTTCATGGGGACCTCCGATGGTAAATGATGTCCGGATAAACACAGCACCTTCCTTGCGGAAGGTGCTGTTCGTTTATTGAATTACAGCTGGGGGCCTGCGGTAACCAGAGCCTTGCCCGCCTCGTTGTACTCGTACTTGGCAAAGTTCTTGATGAAGCGGCCGGCCAGATCCTGCGCCTTGTCTTCCCAGGCCTTGACATCGGTGTAGGTGTCGCGGGGGTCGAGGATGGCGGGGTTGACGCCGGGCAGTTCGGTGGGAACTTCCAGGTTGAAGTAGGGGATGGTCTTGGTGGGGGCATTCAGGATGTCACCGTTCAGGATGGCATCGATGATTCCGCGGGTATCCTTGATGGAGATGCGCTTGCCGGTTCCGTTCCAGCCGGTGTTCACGAGGTACGCCTTGGCGCCGCTCTTATCCATCTTCTTGACGAGCTCCTCAGCATACTTGGTGGGATGCAGCTCGAGGAAGGCCTGGCCGAAGCAGGAGGAGAAGGTGGGGGTAGGCTCGGTGATGCCGCGCTCGGTACCTGCCAGTTTGGCGGTGAAGCCGGACAGGAAGTAGTACTGAGTCTGCTCGGGAGTCAGGATGGATACGGGGGGCAGTACGCCGAACGCGTCAGCGGACAGGAAGATGACATTCTTCGCGGCGGGGCCGGCGGAGATGGGGCGCACGATCTTTTCGATGTGGTCGATGGGGTAGGAAACGCGGGTGTTCTCGGTGACGGACTTGTCGGCGAAGTCGGTCTTGCCGTCCTTGTCAACGGTGACATTCTCGAGAAGGGCGTTGCGCTTGATGGCATTGTAGATGTCGGGCTCGCTGTCCTTGTCCAGGTTGATGACCTTGGCGTAGCAGCCGCCTTCGAAGTTGAACACGCCGTTGTCATCCCAGCCGTGCTCGTCATCGCCGATGAGCAGACGCTTGGGGTCGGTGGACAGGGTGGTCTTGCCGGTGCCGGACAGACCGAAGAAGATGGCGGTATTCTCGCCGTTCATATCGGTGTTGGCAGAGCAGTGCATGGAGGCGATACCCTTGAGGGGCAGGTAGTAGTTCATCATGGAGAACATGCCCTTCTTCATCTCTCCGCCGTACCAGGTGTTGATGATGACCTGCTCGCGGGAAGTGATGTTGAACATGGCGGCGGTCTCGCTTCTCATGCCGAGTTCCTTGTAGTTCTCGACCTTCGCCTTGGAGGCGTTGTAGACGATGAAGTCGGGCTCGAAGGAAGCCAGTTCCTCAGCGGTGGGCTGGATGAACATGTTCTTGATGAAGTGGGCCTGCCATGCGACTTCCACGATGAAGCGGATGGCCATGCGGGTGTCCTTGTTGGCGCCGCAGAAAGCACCCACGACGAACAGGCGCTTGCCGGAGAGTTCCTTCACGGCGATTTCCTTGCAGGCTGCCCAGGTCGCTTCGGAAGCGGGATGGTTGTCGTTGGGATATTCCTTGGAATCCCACCATACGGTGTCCTTGGAGTTCTCGTCCATGACGATGTACTTGTCTTTGGGGGAACGGCCGGTGAAGATACCGGTCATAACATTGATGGCGTTCAGCTCGGTCAGCTGGCCGATTTCGTAGCCGGTGAGGCCTTCCTTGGTTTCTTCCTCGAAGAGGACTTCATAGGAAGGGTTGTAGACGATTTCGGTAGTGCCGGTGATGCCGTACTTGGTAAGATCAATCTTGGCCATGATATGTACCTCTTTCATTAAAATCACTTTGATAAGGCTTTAGCCTGTTGCCTTTGCGTGTATGATAAATCAAAGAGGAGAAAAGTTCAATATCAATACTGTTAAATACGCTTTTTATACGAAAAATTCATGTTTCTGTCATAAAAAACGGCTCCCGCCGGGGAGCCGTAAAGAGATCAGAATCCGAATCCGCCGCGTCCGCCGGGCTTCTTGGGACCGCCTGCGGGGCGTCCCTTGACTGCGGGGGCGGGCTTGGGCGCCGTGGGTCTGGGGGCGGGCTTCGGTGCCAGAGGGCTGCGCGCGGGAGCAGGCTTGGGAACGGGCGCGGGTCTGGGCGCCACGGGACGGACGGCGGGTCTGGGCGCGGGTCTCTGGGGCACGGGGCGTCCGGGCATGGGTCTGGGCGCCGCGCCGCGGGTGCGGGGCGGGGGGACGGAACCCGCGCACGGGGGGGCGGAAATTGAGCAATTCATTGATGCGCAGGGCAAGGGTGGAAATGCGCACCGCAAAGAAGCCGAGGCTGTTGAGATAGGGGATGTCGATGTATTCGATGTACGCATCGTCCACCTGCGCGGCATACTCCTTGTAGTCGGTCAGTTCCATGGTCTCGAAGGACGCGATGTAGTCAAAGTCGCCGAAACCGTTGTTGCGCTGAAATACATAGTGTGCCATGATCTGCCTCCTGAATTACCAGAGTTTGGTAATGAAATCGTTTACGATGATCACGCCCGCCAGCAGGACTAGATACAGGGAGAACCACTTGAGACGCAGTTTCCTGATGGCGTGGAGCATGAGTTTGATGGCGATGAGTCCGCTCACGAATGCTGCCAGCACGCCCGCCGCCACCATAGGCAGCGAAGAAGTGACGCAGGCAGCCAGTTCGCCGTTTCCGATCATCTCATAGCCTTCCAGCACGGTGGCGCCCAGAATGGCGGGCACGGACATGAGGAAGGAGAAGTCTGCGGCGCGGTTTTTCTGAAGACCGCCGGCAAGCCCCGCCGTGATGGTGGAGCCGCTGCGGGAGACGCCCGTGAAGGTGCCCACGCACTGCATGAGCCCCATACCGAGGGCATCGCGGAAGCGGACATTCTTGTGGGTGGTCTTGGCGATTCTGCGGTTCCTCGCGATGCCGTCCGCCAGTACCAGCAGCAGCGCGGTCAGCAGGAACGCGAAGGGGAGCAGCGTGCGCGCCGTCTCATCGATGATGTCGTCCCAGCCGGTTTTTCTGAGGATGAGGGCATACGCCACGGTGGGCAGGGTCGCGAGGATGAGCCACTTGAGGTCGCCCTTGACGGGATGGGAGATCAGGCGAATGAGCTGCTTAAAGTAGATGATGACCACGGCGAGCAGCGTGCCCAGATGGAGGAGCACCGTGAACGCGGAGAGCGTTTCTCCGCCCATGTCGAGCCCGAAAATCTCGCTGGCGATCATGATGTGACCGGAGGAGGAGACGGGCAGGAACTCGCTCAGCCCCTGAAAAATACCCAGCAGAATGGATTTGAGAAAAGTGAGTGCTTCCAAAGATGTTACCTCCGAAACGGGATTCTTGCTTCTATTATAGCATGTTTTCCGTAAATATCAAGAATAAAGTCACACAACGATGAACTTCTGCGTCCGTTCGCGCCCCGCCTTGCGGAAAGCGGGATCGTCGGTCAGAAGTCCCCAAAGGCTCGCGGCACGCTCTTCCGCCTTGAAAGCGGGCGTGTCCGCGATGGCAGCGGGGTCGGAAATGAGTTTTCCGCCGCTGCGGGTGTCCAGTTCTTTGATGAGCGGAGAAGCGTCCTTCCGCATGCCGAGCAGGCGCAGATAAGGCGTTTCGGGCACGGGCGGCAAATCCAGCGCCATATTCATGATGAGCCGCGCGATGCGTGCGCGGGTATAGCGGCGGCACTTGACTTTTTCAAGCAGTTCTTCCGTGCTTCCTGCTTCGCGGGCGAGTTTCAGGATGCGGGAGGACAGCCCTTCGCTGTCATCGGGATATGCCGCGGGCGCATCGCACATGCCGCGCAGAACGGTCAGGATATGGGCGTCCGCGCGGGAAAAATCGGGGACGCCGCCATTCATGCCCTCAAGGTACAGAGCGCGCAGGGCATCCGGAAGAGAGGACAGCACCTCGTCCGTCCGTCCCTCGCGGATGAGCCTCCGCACGAGGGAGGCGGAGAGCGGCTCACCGTCCGTGGCGTGATATTCCGCCGTGCGCTTTACAATGACGGGCTCTATGGAGGAAGCGGTTTCCTTCATCCGCTGCAGATATTCCGCGCCGAGGATGAAGTTGGGCTTGTCCGCGTATCCGTTTTCGGCACCGCCCATCGCCTGCGCGCGGGCGCGGGGATAACTCATGCCCTCCGAAAGCAGGCGGCGCAGGGTCTCCTTCTGTTGCTCCGTTTCGTGGAGCAGCGCGTCCGCCGCGCTCTCAACTGCAGAGAGGTCGTCCGTTTCGCAGCCGAAGGAAAGATAGTCCGCGCCGAGGGCATTCAGGATGTCCACGCCGCCCCGGGCGAAAATCTGGGCAGGACGCAGGGAATAGACGAGGGGCAACTCGAACACGGCGTTTGCGCCCGCGCTCAAGGCCATGCGGACACGCAGAAATTTGTCCATGAAGGAAGGTTCGCCTCTTTGGCTCCACCATCCGTCCATGACGCAGATCACATAATCGCAGCCGGTTTTCCGCCGCGTTTCGCCCATATGATGGATATGACCCGCGTGCAGAGGGTCGTATTCCGAAATTATTCCCGCTATTTTCACATTTATCACCTTTACGATTGTACCACAACGGTGTAAAATAGGGAAGAGAAAAATATGAATTCCGGAGAATATTATGGCAAAACTGTATTTCCGTTACGGCGCGATGGGGTCTTCCAAGACCGCGAACGCCATCATGGTGCGATATAACTATCTGGAGCGCGGGCAGAAGTGCATCATGCTCAAACCCCGCCTCGATACCCGTGACGGTGCGCGGCAGGTGGTTTCCCGTTCGGGCCTGTCCGCGGACTGCTTCTACATGGAGGAAGTCGACACTCTCGACTTGACCGGCATCGACTGCGTCATCGTGGATGAAGCCCAGTTCCTGACGAAGGAACAGGTGGAAAAACTTGCGGACATCGTGGACGAAAAGAATATCCCCGTCATCGCCTACGGCCTCAGGGCGGATTTCCGCGGGGAACTGTTCGAGGGAAGCCGCTGGCTGCTCGCGTGGGCGGACACGATCGAGGAGATCAAGACCGTTTGCTGGTGCGGACGCAAGGCGACCTACAATGCCCGCCTTTTGAACGGCAGGGTCACCAAAACCGGTGAGCAGATCATGCTGGGCGGCAATGAGAGCTACATCGCCCTGTGCCGCCGCCACTGGAAAAGCGGCGAGACCGGCGAAGAGAAGAAATGACGGCACCGAAAACGGAGCGCGTCCTGCGCTCTGTTTTGTTTTGGTGAATTTTTCTTATTTTCTATTGATTTATCTGAAGCTTTTGACTAAAATTAGTGAAACGACATTGAGATATTTCCGCCGAGGTACACGCATATGAACATCAAAGTATATTATGTCAGCCCCAAGGGATGCGCACAGAGCATCGCCATGACCATCGCAAAGGAATGCCGCTGTGCGCAGGAACCCCTCATGCCCGCCTATCCCCCGGAGAACGTGGCGCTCATGTTCATCGGCTGCGAGGGCAAAAAGGTCGATAAGGTGACCAAGGAGTTTTTGGATAGTTTGAACACCAACCGTGTGCGCAACGCCGCCGTGTTCTCCTGTAATCCCAAGCAGGAGGAGAGTG
>JAZLLT010000048.1:0-10274 GCA_045598325.1 Clostridia bacterium
AAGGTCATCGCCTTCGATGTGCAGGAGCAGGCGCTCGTGAGTACCCGCGCGCGGCTCACGGACGCGGGCGTCATGGACAGAGCGCGGCTCATCCTCGACAGCCACGAGAACATGGACGCGTACCTCACGGAAGCCCCGGACCTCATCATGTTCAATCTGGGCTGGCTTCCCGGTACGCCCCACGAGACCACGACACGGGCGGAAACCACTCTGCGCGCGGTGGGCAAGGCGCTTCACCTCCTCAAAAAAGGCGGGCTCATGACCATCTGCGTCTATCCCGGCCACGAAGAGGGGATGCGGGAGAAGGAAGCGCTCCTTGCCTGGTCAGCAAGTGTGGACGATTCCGCGGCCGATGTATGGCACTGCGGGTATCAAAACATCAGGGCGAACCCGCCCGTGCTCATCGCCGTATCGAAAAAAGAGAAATGACATAAACCTTTACGAGAAAATTTACACGATGCGCTTGCAGGAAACAGGAAAGCAAAATAGAATTTAGAATATGGAATCAGTTGGAAATTCCTATATATCATCATCGTTATCAAATATGGAGGGTATCAAAATGAGTGTAGTTCGTAATCTGCCCGTTGTTCGCGAGCGCAAGCAAGCGATCCTTTCGGGTGACGCAGCGCTCATCGCTGAGCAGAAGAAAGCCGGCAAACTGACCGCCAGAGAGCGTATCGACGCGCTGCTCGACGCAGGCAGCTTTGTTGAACTGGATGTGCTGAACGCCGATGCAGGCGTGGTCGCCGGATACGGTACCGTGGAAAACAACCCCGTGTGCGTGTATGCCCAGGACTTCACCGTCGGCGGCGGCGCGGTAGGCGAGAAGCACGCCCGCAAGGTCCTCAAGGTCATGGAACTGGCCGAGAAGACCGGCTGCCCCGTTGTCGGCATGCTGGACAGCGCAGGCGCAAAACTGGACGAAGGCGTGGCGGCTCTTGACGCTTATGCCCGTATCGCGGCGAAGGCCACCGCTCTTTCCGGTGTTGTGCCCCAGATCGCCCTCATCATGGGTCCCTGCGGCGGTACCGCTTCCGTCGTGGCCGAGATCGCGGACTTCACCGTGCAGAGCAAAGCCGGCCAGTTGTTCGTGAACGGTCCCCTGGTCGTTTCCGCCGTCACCGGCAAGAAGGTCGATATGACCGAGATCGCCGGCACCGAAGCATCCGCAAAGAGCGGCTCCGCGATGATCGTCGCCGAAAACGATGAAGGTGCCATCGCCGCGGCAAAGCAGCTCATCACCATGCTCCCCGTCAACAATCTGGACGAAGCCGTGTTCACCTGCGAAGACAGCGAAAACCGCGAGATCCCCGCTCTGAACGGCATCGAGTCCATCGAAGATATCCGCGATGTCCTTGCCAAGATCGCCGACAACGGTGATTTCGTGGAACTGTACAAGGACTTCGCCGCCTCCATGGTCGTATCTCTTGCCAAAATCGGCGGACGCACCGTCGGCATCATCGCCAACGACGCCTCCAAGGACGAAGGCCGCATGACCGTATACGGCTGCAAGAAGGCAGCCCGCCTGGTTGCTTTCTGCGACGCGTTCTCCATCCCCGTCGTGTCCTTCGTGGATTCTCTGGGCATGAAGATCAATGCCGCTCCCCAGGGCGAACTGGCCCGCGCCGGCGCTTCTCTGCTGTACGCCATGAGCGAGACCACCGCTCCCAAGATCTCCGTCATCGCCGGCAACGCCATCGGCATGGCTTACGCCGCCATGGGCTCCAAGGCCGTCAATGATATGGTCTATGCCTGGCCCGGCGCCGTCATCTCCGCCGTGTCCACTCCCATTGCCACTCAGCTGCTGCTGGGCGACGAAATGACCGGTGCCGATGATCCCATCGCAAAGAGAGCCGAACTGGAAGAAAAGTACGCCTGCGATATCGCAGACGGCGTGAACGCGGCTAAGAACGGCTATGTTGACGATGTCATCGAGCCCGCTTCCACCCGCGCCATCCTCTCCGCTGCCCTCGAGATGCTCTCCGGCAAGCGTGAAAACAAGATTGCCAAGAAGCACGGCAACCTGCCTCTGTAAGGAGGTCGCAAATGAGTTTTTTAGACAAACTGGGATACGGCGGAATCACCGCGGTCATCGGCCTGCTGATCGTCTTCTCGGGACTTGCGATCATTATCGGCATGCTGTATGCCATGGCTGCCATATTCCGTAAGATCGATAAGAAAAAGGCCGAAAAGGCCGCCGAAGCGGCCAAGGCTGCCGCGGCAGCAGTTGCTGCTCCCGTTCCCGCCGCTGCTCCCGCAGAGGAGACCGTGACCGAGGAAGTCACCGACGACAGCGAACTCATCGCGGTCATCGCCGCCGCCATCGCCGCCTTTGACGGCACCGGCAAGAAAATCGCGGTCAAGGCCGTCCGCCGCATCTCCGGCTGGAAGAACGCCGCCCGCACCGAACAAATCTACAAGTTCTGATAATTGGAGGATATGATTATGCGTAAGTTCCAGATCACCGTCAATGGAAATGCTTATGAAGTTGAAGTAGAAGAAATCGGCGCCGGCGCCGCAGTTGCAGCCCCCGTTGCCGCTCCCGCTCCCGTAGCTGCTCCCGCAGCCGCACCCGCTGCCGCTCCCGCTCCCAAGGCTGCCGCTCCCAAGGCCGCTGCAGGCGCTACCTCCGTCAACGCTCCCATGCCCGGCACCATCAATGCCGTGAAGGTGACTGTGGGTCAGGCTGTCAAGGCCGGCGAAGACCTTGTCATCCTCGAGGCTCTCAAGATGGAAAATGAGATCAAGGCTCCCAAGGACGGCACCGTCGCTTCCATCGCCGTTTCCAAGGGCCAGAGCGTCAACACCGGCGACCTGCTGGTTTCCCTCAACTAATCTCACAAGCCGCTGATTGGAGTTTACTATGAACAAAAAGAGATTCCGTAACCGGTGCTTCATCCTGGCGCTGGTGTTCATGCTCGCGTTTGTGGGCTTTACGATTGCGGAAGATTTGGCAGACGCTCCCGAAATGACGGATGTCGAAGTTGAGTATGTGGGTTCCGAGACCGCTACCATCTCCGTGGAAGTGGACAAGAACACCCGCGAACTCAACGAAGACGGAGATCCCGTCATCAGCGTCAAATCCGGCATCAAGAACATTGCGAAGTCTACCGGCTTCGCAAACGGTGAGTGGCGTCAGTTCGTGATGATCGCCATCGCCTGCTTCCTGCTGTACCTCGCCATCGTTCCCCAGTTCGAGCCCCTGCTTCTGCTCCCCATCGCCTTCGGTATGCTGCTTGCCAACCTGCCTCTGGCGGGTCTGGGCAGCTACAACGGCGAATCCTACACCTTCTACAACACGCTGGAAGAGGCGTTGACCGCTGCCGGCAAACTCAACAAAGAGGCTACCGACATCGTGTCCCGCTACAATGAGGCCACCGGCCTCATGCAGTACTCCATCCAGACCGGCAACGGCGGCCTGCTGTACTACCTTTACAAGGGTGTCAAACTGGGCATCTATCCCTCCCTCATCTTCATGGGTGTCGGCGCCATGACGGACTTTGCTCCGCTGATCGCCAACCCCGTATCCCTGCTGCTGGGCGCTGCCGCGCAGCTGGGTATCTTCCTCACCTTCATCGGCGCGAAACTGCTCGGTTTCACCGGCGCTGAGGCAGGTGCCATCGGCATCATCGGCGGCGCGGACGGTCCTACCGCCATCTTCGTCACCACCAAACTGGCTCCCCACCTGCTGGGTCCCATCGCGGTCGCGGCGTACTCCTACATGGCTCTGGTCCCCGTCATCCAGCCTCCCATCATGAAGGCACTGACCACCGACAAGGAGCGCAAGGTCCGCATGGGTCAGCTCCGTCCCGTCAGCAAGACCGAACTGGTCATTTTCCCCATCTTCGTCACCATTCTGGTCTCCCTGCTGCTGCCCGATGCCGCTTCTCTGGTCGGCTGCCTGATGCTGGGCAACCTGTTCCGCGTGAGCGGCGTCACCGAGCGCCTCAATAAGACCGCGCAGAACGAACTGTGCAACATCGTGACCATCTTCCTGGGTCTGAGCGTCGGCGCGACCACGGTCGGCGAGACCTTCCTCACCCTTAATACCATCAAGATCGTCGTTCTGGGCGTTGTGGCCTTCGGCTGCGGCACCGCGGGCGGCGTGCTGCTGGGCAAACTGATGTACAAGATCTCCGGCGGCAAGGTCAATCCTCTCATCGGTTCCGCAGGCGTTTCCGCCGTTCCCATGGCGGCCCGCGTGTCCCAGAAGGTCGGTCAGGAGTACGATCCCGGCAACTTCCTGCTGATGCACGCTATGGGTCCCAATGTGGCCGGCGTCATCGGTTCCGCGGTTGCAGCCGGTGCTCTGATCGCTCTGTTCGCCTAATTACTGTTGACAGGAGGAAATTGTTATGGGAAAGGTAATGATCACCGATACCATTCTGCGTGACGCGCACCAGTCTCAGGCCGCAACCCGTATGCGCACTGAAGACATGCTGCCCGCATGCGAAATTCTCGATAATGCCGGATTCTATTCTCTGGAGTGCTGGGGCGGCGCCACTTTTGACAGCTGCATGCGCTTCCTGAATGAGGATCCCTGGCAGCGCCTGCGCGTGCTCCGCGAGGCTCTCCCCAAGACCAAACTGCAGATGCTGTTCCGCGGCCAGAACATTCTGGGCTCCCGCCACTATGCCGATGATGTGGTAGACGAGTTCGTCCGCCTGTCCATCAAGAACGGCATTGATGTCATCCGCATTTTCGACGCGCTGAACGATCCCCGCAACCTGAAGCCCGCCATCGATGCCTGCAACAAGTTCGGCGGCATCTGCGAGGTCGCAATGTCTTACACCACTTCTCCCGTACACAACGAGGACTACTTCGTGGACCTCGCCGTGCAGTTCGAGAAGATGGGCGCGCAGAACATCTGCGTCAAGGATATGGCGAACCTGCTGCTCCCGTACAGCGCCTACTCCCTGATCAAGAAACTCAAGCAGGCTCTGAAACCCGAGACCCTCGTTCACCTGCACACCCACAACACCACCGGTACCGGCGACATGGTCAACCTGAAGGCCATCGAAGCGGGCGTCGACATCGTTGATACCGCTCTGTCTCCTCTGGCAAACGGCACCTCCCAGCCCGCCACCGAGTCCCTCATCGCGACTCTGCAGGGCACCGAGTACGATACCGGCATCGATCTGGTCGAACTGACCAAGGCCACCGAGCACTTCCGTGCTGTCGCCAACAAGATGAAGGCGGAAGGCATCCTGGATCCCAAGGTCCTGGCCGTGAATGTCAACACCCTGAAGTATCAGGTCCCCGGCGGAATGCTGTCCAACCTCATGAAACAGCTCAAGGATGCCGGCAAGAGCGACAAACTGGATGAAGTGCTCAACGAAGTACCGCGTGTCCGCAAGGACTTCGGCTATCCGCCCCTCGTCACTCCTACCTCCCAGATCGTCGGTACTCAGGCTGTCATGAATGTCATCATGGGCGAGCGCTACAAGATGAACCCCAAGGAGTCTCAGGGCCTCATGCACGGCGATTACGGCCGTCTGCCCGCTCCCGTCAATGAGGAAGTCCGCAAGCTCGTTATCGGCGACCGCAAGCCCATCACCTGCCGTCCCGTCGATGATCCCGAGTACGGTGTCAAGCATCTTGACGAGTTTAAGAAGGAGTGCGCCAAGTGGTATACCCAGGAGGAAGATGTGCTGACCTACGCGCTGTTCCCCCAGGTCGCGCCCAAGTTCTTCGAGTACCGTCAGGCCGAGCAGCTCAAACTCGACACCAGCACCCTCGACAAGAAAAACAACGCAATGCCCCTGTAATCAGTAAATGATTCAAACCGCATCGGTATCCCCGGTGCGGTTTTTGAGCAAGGAGGAGTATCATGACTTCCAGACTTCCCGCGCTTCCTCTGTTCACCACCGACCCGTATTTCTCCGTGTGGATGCCCGCGGACAAACTCACGGACACCGACACCACCCACTGGTGCGGCATCACCCAGCCCGTCTACGGCACGCTGACCATCGACGGCACGCCCTTCCGCTTCATCGGAACGGGGGACACGCCCGTCCTGCCCACAAAAAACATCGAAGTGACTCCCTGCACCACCTTCGCGACCTATGAAAATGAAGTTGTGCGCATGGTGCTTTCCTTCACCACGCCTTTCCTGCCGGATGACCTCGACCGCCTGTCCACGCCTATCTGCCTCGTAAAAGCGGAACTGACCGCCCTTGACGGGAAGAAACACGATATCGGCTTTGAGTGGGCTTTCAGCGAGAAACTGGTCTATAACGGCCAGAGGAGACCGGAACTGGCGCTGTACGACATGAGCCGCGAAGGGCTCTCCGTCTCCGCCCTCGGCCGCATCGAGCAGAAGATCCTCTGTCACTCCGGCGACGGCATCACCATCGACTGGGGCTATCTCTACACGGCGGGGGAGGGCGCCGAAACCCGTCAGGAGAAGGGGACCATGAAACTGACCGCGGGCCTCACGCTTGACGGAAATGCGTCATACAAACTCCTCGTGGGTTATGACGACATCGCTTCCATCCTGTATTTCGGCTTGCCCTGCAGAAGTTGGTACGCGAGAAACGGCAAGAATTTCGTGGACGCGCTGACCGAAACCTATGCGCAATTTGACGGGATCCTTGAAAAGTGCGCCGCCTTCGATAAAGCCGTGACGGAGAAAGCCGTGAGCATCGGGGGAGAGGACTACGCTTACCTCATTTCCGCCGTCTGGCGTCACACTTTCGCCGCGCACAAACTCATTGCGGACGGCAAGGGCAACCCCGTGCTGCTCTCCAAGGAAAACAACAGTAACGGCTGCATCGGTACCGTGGATGTGAGTTATCCCTCCACGCCCATCTTCCTGTACTTCTGCCCGGAACTGGTCAACGCCCTGTGCCGCCCCGTGCTGGAGTTTGCCAACATGCCCATCTGGAAGCACTACGACTTTGCACCCCATGATGTGGGACGCTATCCCATCGTGAACGGTCAGGTCTACAGCATGTTCGGTCAGTACAATGTGGGCCGCAAGGAAGCCCACCAGCCGCCCTTCTATCTTATGAGCGGTGACACCGAGGTGTACGATTTCCGCTATCAGATGCCCGTGGAAGAGTGCGGAAACATGCTCATCATGCTCTATACCGCCATCCACTTCGGCGCGTCCAAAGAGCTTGCCGCGCAGTATCTGCCTACCTGCCGCAAGTGGGTCAAGTATCTGCTGGACTTCGGCGAGGATCCCGGCAACCAACTCTGCACGGACGACTTCGCGGGGCATCTTGCCCGCAACATCAACCTGTCTGCCAAAGCCGTGGTGGGCGTCGCCTGCTTCGGGCGCCTGCTCGATGTGCTGGGCGAGGATGGCAGTGAATACATCGCGCTTTCAAAGAAACTCGCGGAGAGTTGGCTTTCCCGCGCCAAAGCCGACAAGGGCACCTACCTTACCTTTGACAGGACCGGCTGGAGCATGAAGTACAACCTTGCTTGGGACAAGGTACTGGGCCTCAAACTCCTTCCGGAGGACTTCTACCGCGAGGAGACCAAATCCTACCTGCCCCGCATGAACCGCTACGGACTGCCCCTCGACAGCCGCTCCGCCTATACCAAGAGTGACTGGATGGTCTGGTGCGCGTCCATGGATCCGGACGGGGATGTGAGCAAGAAGATCTACAAGTGTCTTGCGGATTTTCTCAGGGAAACCACGGACCGCGTGGCTTTCTCCGACTGGTTCTACACCGACGCGGGCGTGCATGTGGAGTTCATCGCGCGCAGCGTGCAGGGTGGCTTGTTCATGCCGTTCCTTTCCAGATAAGACTATGCTCCGCCGCGGTTTGCGGCGGAGCATTTTTCTTCGTTGATTTACTGTAAAATAGGCATAAAATCCGCAAAAAATGTTCAGTTAATGAAATTTCCGCTTGCAATGCAAGCATTTTTTATGATATAATTCCTGCAGTATGTGCTATGCATATCATATTGACTATATATAAGGGGAGAAGCAAATGAAGGACTATCAGACTCAGAATATCCGCAATGTTGCCGTACTTGGTCACGGCGGCGAGGGCAAGACCACCCTCGTCGAGGCTCTGCTTTACACCACCGGCGCGATCGACCGCCAGGGCAAGGTAGAAAACGGCACAGCCACTACCGACTACGATTCCGAAGAGAAACGCAGGCAGATTTCCATCTCTGCGGCGCTGGCTCCCGTGGAGTACAAGGATACCAAGATCAATCTGATCGATGTTCCCGGCTTCTTTGATTTTGCCGGCGAAATGATGGGTCCTCTCGCCATCTGCGAAGGCGCTCTCATCACCGTGGGCGCGGTCGGCGGACTGGATGTCGGCGCTGAAAAGGCGTGGGCACAGTGCGACAAGAACCACACCCCCAGAATGATCGTCATCAACAATATGAGCCGTGAAAACGCAAACTTCGAAAAGGCTCTGGGCACCGTCACCGCGAAGTACGGCACCCATATCGCTCCCATCGAGGTCCCCATCGTCGAGGGCGGTCAGTTCACCGGCGTTGTGTGCGTGCTTGAGAACAAGGCGTACACCGGCGAAGGCAAAACCCTGAAGGAGATCCCTATCCCCGCCTCTCTGTCCGACGAAGTCGAATCCGCCCGTGAAGCCATCATGGAAGCAGCGGCCGGTGCTGATGAAGAACTGATGGAGAAATTCTTCGAGGAAATGGAACTCTCTCCCGAAGACACCATGCTGGGTCTGCGCAAAGGTATCGCGGACGGCAGCGTTGTGCCCGTCATGTGCTGCGATTCTCTGACCCGCGTGGGTCTTGGCAAACTGCTGGACAACATCGTTGACCTGCTGCCTTCTCCCGCCGACCGCGTCATCGAGGGCATCAACCCCAAGACCGGCGACAAAGAGCCCCGCACCTGCTCTGTCGACCAGCCCTTCTCCGCTCAGGTCTTCAAGACTCTGGCCGATAAGTTCGTCGGCAAACTGTCCCTGCTCAAAATCAATTCCGGCGTTCTGACCGGCGATATGACCATCTACAACACCAACGCCGACAAGACCGAAAAGCCCGGCACCATCTACTGGATGCTCGGTGAGAAGACCAACGCGATGCCCAAGGCCGTCGCCGGCGACATCTGCGCTCTGGCTAAACTCGCTTCTGTCTCCACCGGCAATACTCTTTGCGACGCCAACGCGCCCGTGAAGTACGCTGACATCGTGTTCCCCGCTCCCTGCATCTCTATGGCTGTCTACGCCAAGAAGAGCGGCGAGGAAGACAAGATCTTCTCCGGCCTCAACCGCCTCATGGAAGAAGATCCCACCATCACCATCACCAAGAATGTTGAGACCACCGAGTCCCTCATCAACGGTCTGGGCGAGACCCACATCGATGTCGTTGCCAAGAAACTGGCTTCCAAGTTCGGTGTTGAATGCGTGCTGCAGGATCCCAAGATCCCCTACCGCGAGACCATCCGCAAGAAGGTCGATGTGCGCGGCCGCCACAAGAAGCAGTCCGGCGGACACGGCCAGTTCGGTGATGTCGTCATCGAGTTCCGTCCCAATGACGATCCTACCGTGACCGATTTCATTTTCGAAGATGCTGTTGTCGGCGGCGTTGTACCCCGCAACTTCATCCCCGCCGTTGAAAAGGGTCTGCGCGAGAACATCGTGAAGGGCGTTCTGGCAGGCTTCCCCGTTGTCGGTCTTACCGCGAAACTGCACGACGGTTCCTATCACCCCGTTGACTCTTCCGAAATGGCTTTCAAGACTGCTGCCCGTCTCGCGTTCAAGCAGTTGGATCAGGCTTCTCCCGTGCTCCTCGAGCCCATCATGCATGTCGAAGTGTTCGTGCCCGACGAGTACATGGGCGACATCATCGGCGACATCAACAAGCGCCGCGGCCGCGTGCTCGGTATGGACCCCGTTGACGGACAGCAGTGCGTCACCGCCGAAGTGCCTCAGAGCGAAATGTTCAAGTACGCCACCGACCTGCGTTCCATGACCCAGTCCCGCGGCTCCTTCACCATGGAGTTTGTCCGTTACGAAGAAGTTCCCGCTCAGGACGCCAAGAAGATCATCGAGAGCGCCAAGAAGGACGACGACGAGGAAGAATAATCCTCACCTTTATCAAGGGGTATCCTGCGGGATGCCCCTTTTTCATTCCGAAATTTATACGCGGGAGAATGCTCCCGGAAGGAATGTATGGAAAAGAATAAATACGAGATCGATATGCTGCACGGCCCGCTCTGGGGCAAGATCATCAAGTATACGATTCCGATCATGCTCTCCGGCATCCTGCAGCTGTTCTATAACGCGGCGGACAATATCGTTGTGGGCAATTTCGCCGCGCAGAAGGAAGCC
>JAZLLT010000049.1:0-30814 GCA_045598325.1 Clostridia bacterium
GCTTTTTACCGGGCTATATTAGTCGGCGTAGGGGAAGGTTCCGCGATAGTTGCCATCGATGTAGGCCTGACGGCGGGCTTCGATGATCTGATCGGCGCCGGCATCCAGGATGTTCTGGATGTACTGGTCGAACACTTCGTCAAAGGCCTCGGGAGCGCAGGTCACAACATTGATCAGGAACTCACCCTGCTTTACCTTTACGGTCTCGCCGTAGTCAGTGACTGCCTGCAGCGGTACGGTGAAGGAAATGTCGGTCCAGGTGTCGGTGTAAGCATCGGCATAGGACTCTTCAACCAGAGTCTCGAATCCGGGGAACGCCTTGGCGATAGCGGCGTAGGAGGTCTCCATGTCGCCGTACCACAGACCATTGGCCAGGAAGCAAATGTCGCCGGCGTGCATCTTGTACTGGTCCTCGACCTGATCGGTGCCCTTGGCGCCTACGGGTACGCCGTCCTCACCGACATAGTCGAAGTTGATGCCTTCATAGCCGTTCTGCAGAACGAACATATTCTCGGCAATGCACATCCAATCCATGTACTTCACAGCGGCGGCGGCGACTTCGTCGTCTACCCAGTAAGGTACGAACACGCTCAGACCGTTGGCCTGATAGATGTCATGCAGGGTGCGACCGTCTTCGATGTTGGCGAAGCAGTTTACGGTAACCCACTCAGCGTTTTCGCCGACATTCTTCTTCAGCTCGATGGAGAAGTTGCGGTCGGTACGCCAGGGCTGGTCGGGCTGCTCGGAGAAGAATCCGGTGTAACCCATGACGCGGTTGCGGTCTGCGATGGCGTCATCATTGTCCACTTCGAATCCCTCGGGCATGAGGCCGTCATTGTACAGCTTGTTCAGCCAGCGATAGCCTTCACGGGAGCCGGGCAGCATCTCGTGGTTCTCGCTGTAAGCGAACCAATCTTCTTCGGTGACCTTGGAGAACTCGATGAAGGGATCGGTGAAGCGCTTCACATTGATCAGGGGATCCTGCTTATACAGACCGAAGTTGAAGGGGCAGGTCTGATCGCCGCCGAGATTGGCTTCCTTGGCGCCGTACAGGTAGTCTTCCAACTCTTCGATGGTGGTGGGCTTGTCCATTCCCAGCGCATCCAGCCAGTCCTGACGGATGAAGTTGCCGACATTGGCAACGGAGATGCGGCGGGCGGGGATCATGTACTGATCTTCCTTGCCTTCCACGGTCTTCAGGCCGTAGGAGAGCAGCTCATCGCCGAGGAACGCCTTGATGTTGGCGCCGTACTCGTCGATCAGCTCGCCGAGGGGCTTCACTGCGCCGTCCTGAATCCAGCCATCGAGGTTGCCGGAGTAGGTCATGCACAGATCGGGAGCAGCGGTGGCACCCATCAGACGAGTGAGGGTGTCTTCCTCTTCCCAACGGGAAATGGGTACGAACTCAATCTTGATGTGGTTGGGATCGCCGAAGTTTTCCTGGGCATAGCGGAGCTGCATGCAATCCTGTACATTGAAGCCGGTGATGGAACGGTCAAAGGCTTCGACTCTCAGGGTGATCCAGTCCTCTTCTGCCAGAGCGGTGATGGAGATGCTGGTGAGCAGCAGGACCAGGGCCAGGACAACAGACAGGGTCTTTTTCATGGTGTCTTCTCCTTAGATAATATTTTTTCTCCGGTACAAACCGGCAGAAAACGGATTCGGAGCCATCAGCCCTTCACGGCGCCCAGCGTGACACCGGCTACGAAGTAGCGCTGCACAAAGGGATACACGACCAGGATGGGCAGAGTGGCAAACATGATGGTGGCGGACTCAATGGACTCGGAGATCTCCGAAGCGAGGCTGTTGGCATTGCCCTCCTGCATGGAGACATCCACGGCCGTGGCGCCCTTGATGATGTTATACAGGCGCAGCTGCAGAGGCTGCAGGCTGCGATCCTCGATGTAATACAGAGCGTCCTGGAAGCTGTTCCATTTACCGACAGCGTAGAACAACACCAGCGTGGCGATGGAAGCCAGTGACAGGGGCAGATAGATACGGACCAGGATCTGGAAATCGTTGGCGCCGTCGATCGTAGCGGCTTCCTCCAGTTCCTTGGGCAGAGCCGCGAAGAAACTCTTCAGGATGATCATGTTGTAGGTGCTCAGTACGCCGGGCAGGATCAGCGCCCACATGCTGTTATAAAGTCCCAGCTCGCGGACATTCAGGAAGACCGGGATCACACCGCCGGAGAAGTACATGGTGAACATGGCGATGAAGTTGAATACTTTTCTTCCGGCCAGACGCTGTTTGGTGAGCGGATACGCCATCAGAATCGTAAGGAACATTGCGATAGCCGTGTAGAGCACCGTGACTTCGATGGTGTAGAACAGGCAGGTGATCAGCGATCTGTCGCGCAGGATCGCGGAGTAAGCCGAGGTCGTGAATTCCACGGGCCATAGTGATACCGCGCCGCGCAGGATCGCGGACTTGGAAGACAGGGAGATGGCGATGACATTCACAAACGGCAACACGCACAGAAGCACGAAGATCATGATAAAGAATGTCAGGATAATCTGGGCGGGTGTCCAGACCTTTCGCTCCTTGAACACTCTCTGTTTGTTTTCAGCAGCGATCATCTTTTCTCCTCCTTACCAGATTCCGTTCTCGCCGTCGGTCAGCTTGTTGGAAACCCAGTTCGCGCCCGTAATCATAATGAGGCCGACCACGGACTGGAAAAGACCCACAGCGGTAGCGCGGTCAAACTTGCCGGTGGTGATACCCACGCGGTAGACCAGAGTGGAAAGAACATCGCAATAATCCTGCACCTTCACGCTACCCAGAATGTAGGGACGGTCAAAGGCAATATTCATCATCTGACCGACATTCAGGATCAGCAGCACCACAATGGTGGAGCGGATGCCGGGCAGCGTCACATGCCAGATCTGCTGCATCTTGTTGGCACCGTCGATCTTAGCGGCCTCGAACAGGCTCATGTCGATGCCGGTAATGGCGGACAGATACAGGATGGTGCCCCAGCCCATGGACTGCCATACGCCGATGAGAACATAGGTGAGCTGCCATCTGGGACCGTCGGTCAAAAACGGAATGCTGGTATCGATCAGCCCCATGCGGATCATGACGGAGTTCAGCACGCCGCCGGGCGCGAAGATCTCCAGCACCATGCCGCCGATGATGACCCAGGAGAGGAAGTGCGGCAGGTAGAGCATCGTCTGCGAAACCTTTTTCACCGACAGAGAACGCATCTCATTGAGCATGATAGCCAATGCGATGGGGACCGGGAAGCCGAGGATCAGCTGCAGGAAGTTGAGCCACAGGGTATTTCGCAGCGCAATGGGGAAATCGCGCAGACCGAGCATGAATTCAAAGTTCTGCAGACCGCTCCAGTCACTGCCGTTGACACCCTTGCGGATATTAAAGTTCTTGAACGCGATGATAATGCCGTACATCGGCTTATAGCAGAAAATGATATAAAAGGCCAGCGGCAGGATCAGCATCAAATACAGCCGCCAATCACGCGACAGATTCGTGAGCATTCTGGTCGGCATACTTTTCTTCGTACTTTTCACAGGTGTCGATTTTACCATGTGCACCTCCTGCAGCGGATGATGAACGGAAGTTTTCCTCTGTCCGCATTCACAAATCTAAGCCCATTATTATAGTTATTATATAGCCTGCAGTCAAAAATGTCAACAAAAATTTTAACGGAATATGTGAACAAAGACAAATATGTATAGAATAACGGATATGAAGTGCTGTACAGTCTGCATAAAATAACCATCCACCCGCGAAGCGGGTGGTTTTTCATATGCGGGCGTAGCCCTTTGTTCTTGCGACGCCCACGAGGGCGTAATACGGTCTAGCAAGTGCATGAGCTTGTTACTTGCCGCCCGTAAACGGGCCTTCCTTGTCAAATATCGTCAGTTGGTCTCCCATCTTATCTTCGTCCAACTGGTGTTTTATGTACTCCGATATCCTCGTCTTGTTCTTCCCTACTGTGTCTATGTATTACCCTGTGCACCAAAGTTCTCTGTTCCGGTACTTGTACTTCAACTCCCCTAATTGCTCGTATAGCATCGTACTTCTTTTTCCCTTTAGGTATCCCATAAAACTCGACACCGATATTTTCGGCAGTATCTCTTCCAGTATGTGCACATGGTCGGGACACATCTCTGCCACCAGTATTGTTACTTCTTTCCACTCGCACAGTTTTAGGATCGCTCCTATCTCCTTCCGCTTTTCGCCGTAAAATACCTTCCAGCGATACTTCGGCGCGAATACTATGGGGTATTTGCAATTCCACGCCGTATGTGATAAACTATGTATGTCTTCAGGCATTCCGTTGACCTCCTTTTGCGCTTTCGTTGCAGTTGCCAGACCGCAACCTTATGATAGCGCAAAAGGAGTTTTTTCTATGCCTTATCGCCGTAGGCTTTACAGAACCCCGCGACTATCGCGGGGTTTTCGGATTACAAAAAGCATCCCCTGCCGCAAGGCAGGGGATGCTTTTGTATGTTGTGAAGTTTGAAAAGCAGCGGAGTTACCCGCGGCAGAGAAGAAAAGACGGAGGCTTCAGCCCCCGTCTTCTCGCGCGGTGTCAGAATACCATACGGTTATCTTCCCGATTTGCGGTAGATTTCTTCCGCCTCGGGGCAGATTTCATACAGTTTTTCTTTGGTTTCCGCAAGTACGCAGGAAGAAAAATCCACAATCGTGTCCCGTTCGGGCACATGGTTTTCTTTCGCGATCCCGTCGGTCGTGTACATGTGGTGGATGAAGTTGTGGTGGGTGAACTGCTCGGGCACCACATACTGGGAGAACACGGGCAGCGTGGAATTCACGCACACATTATGGTCCATTTCCCAGTTGGAGGCGGAACCGTCCAGATAGTAGCCGCGCTGCTTTTTCGAGGCGATTCCCGTGCGCTCGCAGTAGTTTTCCCGCATGAAGTTGAAGCGTCGCTTGTACTTCTCGCTGCAGTTGGCGCCCACACAGTAAATGGCGGCGCCGTCGTAGAGCAGCTGCATGTACTCCGTGATGCGGTTATTGCTCACGGTGACACTGCGCAGGTTCACCTGCTCACCGGGCTTGTAGAAAACGGGCGACCAGCCCCAGCCCAGCGAGATCGCGGAGTAGGCGGTCTCATGGATGGTGTTATGCGTGAGCTTGAGTCCGTCCACCATGGAGAGATAGATCGCCGCGGCGGAGGGATAGGAGAAGGACGCGCGGGTGATGGTGTTGCGGGTGATGATCACATTTTCCGTGCGGTTCTGTTCGTTCTCCCATTTGGTGGTGGGGTTTCCGATATTGACGGCGCTCATGCCGATGTCCGTGAAGTCGCAGTATCTGACGGTCACATTGCGGCTGCTGTTCACCATCAGCAGACCGTTGCCGCCCAGCGTCGCGAAGCGGCAGTGCGTGAGCGTCAGCCCGTCCATGCCGTCGGTCAGGATGGCGGCGTCCTTCAGCTTACCGAAGCGCTTATCCGCGTTGGCCTGATGGCTGACATAGCCGTGCAGGGGGAGCATGGAGGATGTGGTGCCCGTAAAGCCGATGCCGCTGACGGTCACATTGGAGAGGTTTTTCAAAATCAGCAGGTTTTCGGCAAGGGGCAGGGAAATGCCCTTCGTGTCCGCGCCCTTGTACCACAGGGTGCGGGTTGCCCTGTCGTAGGCAAAGCTGTTTTCCGTGAGGAACAGGGGCGAGTTGGCGATGAAGCACTCGCGGTTTTCGATGTGCAGGATGGCGTGGGAGAGGCGGATGAAGGCGGAAAACTCCGCTTCATCAAAGTGCATCCGTACATGGGTTTCATGATTAACTTCGCGGGTGTCGGAAAAATCGATGTCTGTGATATGGAACACATGGAATTCCCACTCAACATAGATCCAGAATTCCGCGCCGCGCAGAGCGTCCCCCTCCATGCCCTTCACGATGCGCAGGGGCACATACAGACCTTTGAAATTCTCCGGGTCGTTTCTGTCCCCGAAGTTCGCGTAGTCGAAGGGATTTACAAAGGATTCGCTGCGGGCGAGAGGCACGGGCTTTCCGTCCTTCATCAGATCGTGGAAAGCGGATACGCTCTTAGCGAGCCTGCGGCAGAAGCCGCAGCTCCCCTTCTTCCAGCCTGAGGCGGTGAGCGCCTTCGCGCCGGTCAGCGTGGTGCCGTGACCTTTGACCGTGAGGGAAGCGAGGTTCGGATAGTCCTTTCCGTCGATTTCGATGGGCTTGTCCAGATAGATTTTGCCTGCAGGCAGGTCGATGACGGGATCGGTCCCGGTTTTCAGCGTTTCAATAACGACATCTGCGTCAAATTTCATTTAACCCTCCAAATGGCTTGCGATGATTTCGGAAAAGCGCTCGAGCCCCTCTTGATCCTCCTGCGTAAAGCGGCCGAAGGCGGTGGAGTCGATATCGAGCACGCCGATGATTTCGGCGTCTCTGTACAGCGGCACCACGATTTCGCTGTTGCTGGCGCTGTCGCAGGCGATATGACCGGGGAATTCGTGGACATTGGGCACGAGTTGGGTTTTGTTTTCTTTTACCGCCGTGCCGCACACGCCCCTGCCCACGGGGATCTCGATGCAGGCGGTCTTGCCCTGAAAGGGGCCCAGCACGAGGATGCCGTTTTCCATCATGTAGAAGCCTGCCCAGGAGACATCGGGAAGGCTCTGCATCAGCAGCGCCGAGGCGTTGGCGAGGTTGGCGGTCTTGTGGGGCACGCCCGAAATGAGAGCGGAAAGGGTCTCGCACAGGGTTTCGTATGCTTTCGTCATGGCTTCCTCCGAAAAAGCCCCGCGTGGGTACGCGGGGCGGGATGGTGATTTGGAGTAGACACCTCATCAGTCACGGCTGCGCCGTGCCGGCTTCTCGCCTGCGGGCTCGGTCGGGTTCGGCTCTGAATGCCCACCGGGCATTCATTCACTGCCGAACCGGCGCTTCGCGCCCCCAAAGGGGAAGCCAAGAAAGTTGCCCCTTGCCTTCCCCTTTGGGGAAGGTGCCGCCAACGGCGGCAGATGAGGTCGTTTCCTTCCTTAGAAACTCCTGTCCTTGCTCTCGACTTCCGCCTTCATTTGAGCAAGGAGTTCGTCGGCGGTCAGCACCACGCTGTCACGGCTGCCGCGCTTGGTGGCGGCAACAGTGCCGTTCTCCGCTTCCTTGTCGCCGATGACGAGGAGGTAGGGGATCTTGTCGTTGCGGGCTTCACGGAGTTTGAAGCCGATCTTCTCGTTGCGGGCGTCCACTTCACAGCGGATACCGGCGGCAAACAGTTTCTCCCTGAGGGCGTAGGCGGCATCGTCCGCGCGGTCGGTGATGGTCATGATGCGGGCCTGCTCGGGAGCCAGCCACAGAGGCATCGCGCCCGCGTACTTCTCGATCATGTAGGCGAGGGTGCGCTCGAAGCAGCCGAGAGAAGTCCTGTGGATGATGTAAGGACGCTTCTTCTGGCCGTCCTTGTCTACATACTCCATGCCGAAGCGCTCTGCCAGCAGCATGTCGATCTGGATGGTGACGAGGGTATCTTCCTTGCCGAAGACGTTCTTGTACTGGACGTCCAGCTTGGGTCCGTAGAAGGCGGCCTCATCGATGCCGACGGTGTACTTCACTCCGAGGTGGTCGAGGATCTTGCCCATGACGGCCTGAGCCTCTTCCCACTGTTCCCTGGTGCCTTCATACTTATTCTTGGGGTTGGCGGGATCCCACTGGGAGAAGCGGAAGGTGCAGTCCTCGAGGAGGCCGACGGTATCCAGCATGTACTTGGCCAGTTCCAGGCAGTTCTTGAACTCCTCTTCCAACTGATCGGGGCGCAGGATGTAGTGGCCTTCGGAAATGGTGAACTGGCGCACGCGGATGAGGCCGTGCATCTCGCCGGAATCCTCATTGCGGAACAGCGTGGAGGTCTCGGTCAGGCGCATGGGCAGATCGCGGTAGGAGCGCATGCGGTTCAGATAAACCTGATACTGGAAGGGGCAGGTCATGGGACGCAGGGCGAAGCACTCTTTGGTGTAGTCGTCCGGATCGCCCAGCACGAACATGCCGTCCAGATAGTGATCCCAGTGGCCGGAGATCTTGTAAAGTTCTCTCTTGGCAACCAGAGGCGTCTTGGTGAGGATGCAGCCTCTCTTCTGCTCTTCGTCCTCGACCCAGCGCTGGAGCAGCTGGATGACGCGGGCGCCCTTGGGCAGCATGATGGGCAGACCCTGACCGATGCAGTCAACGGTGGTGAAGTATTCCAGTTCACGGCCCAGTTTGTTGTGGTCGCGCTTGAGTGCCTCTTCCTGACGGGTCAGGTACTCGTCAAGTTCTTCCTTGCTGGCGAAGGCGGTGGCGTAGATGCGCTGCAGCATCTTGTTCTTCTCGCTTCCGCGCCAGTAGGCACCGGCGACGGAGGTGATTTTGAACGCCTTGATCTTGCCGAGGGAGGGCAGGTGAGGACCCGCGCACAGGTCGACGAAGCCTTCCTGCTTGTAGAAGGACAGCACCGCGTCCTCGGGCAGGTCGTTGATGAGTTCCACCTTGTAGGGCTCATCCTTCATGAATTCCAGCGCCTCGGCGCGGGGCAGTTCGAAGCGCACCATGCGTGAATTCTGCTTGATGATGCGGGACATTTCCTTTTCCACCTGCGTGAGGAACTCGGGAGTGAAAGGCTCGTCCACATCGAAGTCATAGTAGAAGCCGTTGTCGATGGCGGGGCCGATGGCGAGTTTCGCGTTCGGGCGCAGGGACTTGACCGCCTGGGCAAGCACATGGCTCGCGCTGTGGCGCAGCACACGCAGACCGTCCGGATCGCTGCCGGTCAGAAATTCCACTTCACTGTCGGCGGTGATGGGTGCGGCCAGATCCTGCACCTTGCCGTTCACGCGGGCAGCCAGAGCCGCCTTTTTCAGTTCTTTGTCGATTTCGCCTGCCATATCGAGAGCGTTCATGCCGTTTTCGAACTCGTAGGCTTTTCCGTTTACGGTAATAAGCATATTTCTTACCTCCATTGGTTTATTTACATACAAAAACGCCCGTCCCTATGATAGGGACGAGCGGTATATGCCCGTGGTTCCACCCCGATTGCATCCATACGGATGCCGCTTGGAGAACGATAACGCGTTCAAGCGCCGCGCGGTCGGGAGGCGGTCTTCCCCGGTCGTGTGCCGCCGCGCTCTCACCTAACCGCGGCTCTCTTTGGCTTACCCGGGACATTTATCTCCGTCATTCCAGCGGATAGGGGTATTATAGATGGGGAAAAGGGTTCTGTCAAGGCACGATTCGGTTAAATCGGCACTTTACCTGTCAAAAAACGCCTTCATGCGTGGAAAAGCGGGTACAATATCGGCTTTGTTCAGGATTTTGAGCCAGATGCCGATGAGCGGACCGTTCACCAGCGTACAGATGACCGTGCCCTCGCGGATGCCGATGAGGCGTCCGAACAGCAGGAGGGACAGGGCGGCGGAGAGGAAGAGGAAGATGATGTCATAGAGGAACTTGACTCTCCCCTGGTTCCATCCGCGGTCCTCCGACAGGAGTTTTACGAACATTTCGTGTACCTGGCAGGGCAGGTAACTTTTGAAAAACAGGGCGATACCGAAGGAGAGCAGTACACAGCCGATGAGGAAGGTGCCGAGACGGGCGATATAGGAAACGGGCGCCATCCATTTCATCAGCAGGCTCACACCGTCGAAGATCCAGCCATAGAGGACGGCGGAGACGAAGCACCAGATTTTGGAAATCAGAAATTTGTGCAGCACGAGGCACATGACGAGGAATGTCGCGCCCTGCACCATCCACTCCGCATTGCCCTGCGTGAGCCACGAGACTTTCTGCGAAATGATGTAAGCAGGTGCGGCTATCATGGATAACCCCAGTTCGGAGGCAACCATACAACGGATGCCCGCGGCGGAAAACACGCAGGCGAGGAGGAAAATCAATTCCGAAAGACGGTATTTTTTCATAAGAAGCCTCTAATAAATAGGCACATAGCCCGCTTTTTGAACCAGTTCCTGCCCCTGCGGGCCCTGCATCCAGGTAAGGAGCGCCTGCACGGTCTCGCCCGCGTCGCTGCGCGTGACAGCGTAGAAATTGCCCGAGAAGGGATAGCTGCCGTTTTTGATATTTGCCTCCGTGGGGGCAATGCCGTTGACGGAGAGGAGTTTGATGCCGTTGCCGCCCATGAGCTCGGTGCAGTACACGCGGAAGGAATAGCCGAGGGCGTTTTTGAAGTTCTTGTAGTCGGCAACTACATGAAACAAATCGCCCATGCCGTCCGTTATTTGTTCTTCGGGTGCAGGCATCAATTCTTCCGCGGAGAGGACATAATTTTCAAAGGTGGTCTGACTGCCGCTGTTTTCACTGCGCTGATAGGCGATGATTTCCCCTAACTTTTTCGCGCCGAATGTGCTCCAATCGGTTATCTCGCCTTTGTATATGGAGCGGATTTCATCAACAGTCATTCCGTCAACGGGATTCTTTTCGTTTACGAGGAACACGAAGGCTTCCGATCCGATTGGGGTAAACACGAGTTCTACACCCTGCTGACGGGCGTATTCCGCCTGCCTTTGGGATGCGCTTGCAACAAATATGATATCTGCTTTGCCTGTCACGATGTTCTCGTATGCGCCTGCCGTAGTGGAGCAATCGAGGAAGTCCCACCATTCGGAACCGCCGTCGATCCATTCCGCACCGTCAAATTCGGGATAGCACGCACGGTAAAAAGCGGCATAGACGGGATAGAGTGCTGTCGCGCCATCCAGTTTCGGCATGCAGTCCGTAAGGGTTAGAGACGAGGGTTCATAGAGTGTTGCCACATCCTCGCGGTAAGGTGAATAACCGGCTTTGAATTCGGCAACTTTGGGAATATTATCGATATAGAAAGCCCGCCCGAAAAAGAAGCCGCCTGCAAGTATCACGGCGCAGACAGGCAGAATCAATGCCTTGCGGCGAAGTTGTTTGATATGGACGCACAGTATGAGCAAAAGCCCGCCGAATATCAAAAGACCTGTACCTAAATGATATTGAGAGTCGGAGAACATATACAATACGAAAAGCCATATCGCACCAATCGGCAGAAGCGGGAGCGTACAGCAAACCATCGAACATCCGATGGCATCTCTCTTTTTGACGATTTGCAGGATATGTCCAATCAGGATGTAGACGAGAAGGATGATGGGAAGATAGACCAAAAGAAATTCGAGCATAGTAAACCTCCGAATCACCCCTCCATTATACTCTCCCGCCCTTTCTTTGTCAAACCGCGGAACTTTTCCGCGTTGACAGCGTCTTTACGGATATGCTATAATGCGCTCGAAAAGCGAGGTGCTTTATGAAGAAGATTTTGGCTTTCCTGCTGGCGCTGCTGCTCACAGGCTCCGTGTCCCGCGCGGAAGGCGACTGGCTTTATATGATCGATGTGGGCAAGGGCGACGCCATCATCGTGCACGCAAACGAGAAAACATATCTCATCGACGCGGGCAAGGCGGATGCTTGGGACACGGTCGAGGCGGCGCTCACGGATAACGGCGTCAAGGTGCTTGACGGCGTGTTCCTCACCCACACGGACAAAGACCACGCGGGCGGACTCAAGAAACTGGCGAAATCGGACATCACCGTCAAAACCTGGTACGCGCCCATGTACAGCGTGGATGAGGGCAAGGACCATCCCCTCGTCAAGGCGACCGTGAAACTCGATACGGAAATCGTGTGGCTCAAGGCGGGCGACACGGTGGACGGCGTGTTCACGGTCCTCGCGCCCCTCTCTCTTGACAAAAACAACGAGGACAACAACTCCCTCGTGCTCATGCTGGATAACGGTACCGCGCGGGTGCTGCTGGCGGGCGACATGGAAAACGGCGAGGAGCAGGCGCTCATAAGAAGCGGCGCGGACCTCACCTGCGATGTTTTCAAGGTGCCCAATCACGGCGATGACGATGTGTGCCTCTTAATGGATTTTGACGAACTGACCGCGAAGACCGCCCTCATTTCCACCGATCCCTACGATAAGCCCGGCACGCCCGACCAGTGGCTCGTCGACAGACTGACGGAAGCGGGCATGACCGTGTACTGTACGGAAAACGCGGAAAAGGGCATCCGCGTCCTGCTGGACGGGACCCTCACGGTGACCGTGGAATGACATAACTGCCGCTTCCCCTCCGGAAGCGGTTTTACTTGCCATTTTCCGTCTTTTCGTGTATAATACAATTAGAAAAGTATGCAACCTGCGGGGGGAACCATGAAAACGGTGTCGGCGCTCGTGCTTCCGACCGAGGAAGGACGGCAGATCAAAAGTATTGTGCGGGGACGCATGGGCGTGTCCGCGCATATGCTTGCCCGCGCGAAGGTGGCGGGACTGCTGTGCCTTGACGGTGAGAGCGTCCACGCGGACAGGCGCGTGAGCGCGGGACAAACCGTGAGCGTTGCCCTGTTCGACGACGAAAAGGACTTTTCCGTCGCGCCCGAAAACGCCCCCGTGACCGTGGTATATGAGGACGAGGACCTCATCGTCATCGACAAGCCCGCGCCCCTCGCCACCCAGTCTTCCCCGAAGCAGCCGGACAACACCCTCGAAAACCGCCTGATGTTCCGCTACGGAGACGGTTTCGTGTTCCGTCCCGTGAACCGCCTCGACAAGGGCACCAGCGGACTCATGCTCGCGGCGAAGCACGCCCACGCCCAACTCGTCCTTTCCAAAGACCTCCACACGGACGCCTTCGCCCGCGAGTACCTCGCGGTCACGGACGGCGTGCCCGAAATGAAAAGCGGCGTCATCGACCTGCCCATCGGAAAAGCGGACGGCGCCACCGTGCGGCGGGAGATCCGGGAAGACGGAAAAAAATCCGTGACGCACTACGAGGTTCTGGAAGAAGGAAACGGACTGGCCCTCCTGCATCTGCGTCTGGAAACCGGGCGCACCCACCAGATCCGCGTGCACCTAAATGCCATCGGTCGTCCCGTTTTCGGGGATTTCCTCTACGGAACCGAACGGCCCGAAGTCCTGCCCGGGCGCTTTGCCCTCCACAGCCACCGCGTGCGCTTCACCCATCCCATGACGGGAAAGACGATGGAGTTCACCTCTCCCCTGCCCGCGGAACTTTCAGCCTTATTGACCGTCAAAGGAGGTAGCGCATGAAGAGAATCGTCGCCGTTTCCCTCCTGCTTATGTTCCTTCTGCCCTCCGCCGCTTTTGCCGCCAACGACGAAAACCGCGAGATCTGCTACCGCTATATCACCGAGGTCATGGGTTATAACCGCGCGGTTGCCTGCGGCATCCTGTCCAACATCCAGTACGAGAGCAATTTCCGCCCGGGCGCCATCGGAGACAGCGGCAACGCCTACGGCATCTGTCAGTGGAATTCCCGCCGCCAGTCCCTTATCAACTACTGCGCAAACAACGGTTTTGAGAGTTGGGAGGACATCTACGGGCAACTGGGCTACCTCAACTATGAACTGGAAAACAACAAAAAATCCGTCGGCAATTACCTCAAAAACATCCCCGATACCGCCCAGGGTGCCTACGACGCCGCCAACTATTTCTGCGTGTATTTCGAGATCCCCGCGGACCGCTACAACAAGGGCGTGACCCGCGGAACCACGGCGGTCAGCAAATACTATCAAATGTACGGCGGCAGCGTCTCCGCATGCACTGTCAGTTACAACACCATGGGCGGAAGCGGTCTGCCCGCGGATCAGACGAAGACCGAAGGCGTGCCCCTCACCCTTTCGACCCTCGTGCCGGTCCTGCCCGGCTATGAATTCATCGGCTGGGGGCTCGATCCTCTCGCGGAAGAAGCCGCCTACGCGCCCGGCGACGCCTTTGAAGGCAACACCGATACCGTTCTTTACGCCCTCTGGGCATTGTGCTCCTACAGCGATCTCTCCCTCTCCAGCGACGAGGGCGGCTACACCGTCATCGGCTACACGGGCACGCAGAGCCAGATCAACATCCCTTCCGAAATCAACGGCATCCCCGTCATCGCCATCGATTACGGCGCGTTTCTGTCCGTGACGCCGCCCGCCAGCGTGTATGTCCCCTCCTCCGTCACCTATATTGAACTCGATGTCTTCCCGGAAGGCGTCTCAATCGTCTGCGAGGCGGGCAGCGCCGCCCACGCCTACGCCATCAATAACGGCATCCCCTTTACCGTGGCGACGGTCAGCGGCATCAAGCCGGGCAGCAGGATTTCCGTGCTGGAGGCAGGCGCGTTTGACGGAACGAACATCCGTGCGCTGGACCTGTCCGATACCCGCATCACGGTCATTCCGGAAGGCGCGTTCACGGGCTGCAGACTGCTTTCCGTCCTCACGCTTTCCTCCCGCGTCACCTCCATCGCCGACGGCGCGATCCCCGATGGCGTACTCATTGTGTGCCCCCGCGATTCCTACGCCCACGATTACGCGGTATCCCACGGATACCGCACGGCAGACGGCGGGACAACGGTAAATTAACAGGAAATTTGTTGGAAAATCCGCGGATTGTGGTATAATATCAAGGTGTGTTTATGTGCACCCCAGACTCCTACGGAGGCAAATCAATGGCAAAAACAGTCAAGAAAACCGCACCCGCAGCGGCACGGAATGAATCGAAGAAATCGCCCCTCCTGCTCGTGATCGTGATCGGCGTCGTCTTCGTGCTTTTGTGCGCGCTGCTGCAGCAGAAAGTCTTCCCGGGCGGAACGCAGATCGCCGCGCCCGAAACGCAGGTCAGCCCCATCGATGTGGCGAATTCCTTCCGCATCACGGAGGTCATGAGTTCCAACTCCTCCGCGCTGCAGGATGATACCGGCGCCTATTCCGACTGGATCGAACTGACCAACATCGCGTCCTACGATGTGGATGTCACCGGCTGGAAGATCGCCAAAGACGCCAGCACCATGGTGAAGTTTTTCGAGTTCCCCTCCCAGATCGTCAAAAGCGGCGAGCGCGTGATGGTCTTCTGCACCAGCACCACGCGCAACACCCCCGGCTACACCTATCACGCTCCTTTCAAGATCTCCTCCGCCGGCGACACACTCATCCTCTTTAACGCCGCGGGCAAGGCGGTCCAGACCGTGCAGGTGCCCGAGATGACCGCCAACCAGGTCTACGCCGAAAAAAACGGCGGCTGGGAAGTGACCATCGAGTACACGCCCCAGTTGGCGAACACAACGGAGAATTACCAGTTGCTCCGCTCGAACCGCAAGGTCGTGGACAGCCCCATCTACATCACCGAACTCATGGCGAAGAATGTCTCCTACGCCCCCGATGAGAACGGCGAATATCTGGACTGGATCGAGATTTACAACTCCTCCAACAAGTCCATCAGCCTCTCCGGCTACTCCCTGACCGACGACGAGACCAATCTGCGCAAGTGGACCTTCCCCAACATTTCCATCGGTTCGGGCGAATATCTGCTCGTGTACTGCTCCGGCTACGACAGGCGCGATCCCGCCGGCAATCTCCATACGAATTTCAAACTCAGCACCGAAAAGGAAGGTGCCATTCTGATCGACGCCAACGGCAACATCATCAGTCAGGTTTCCTACGACCTGCTGAAAGCCGACCAGTCCTACTCCCTGTCCTCGGACGGCTCCTGGTCCGTGAATACGGCGCCGACCCCGGGCATGGCCAATACATTCGCAAGCGCCGCGCTGATTTCCGGTCAGTTCGCGGCGCAAAATACAAACCGGGTTTTTATTAACGAGGTAATGGCTTCCACCTCGACGACCAATGTAAACGGGGCCTCCTACGACTGGGTGGAGATCCGCAACTCGGGCGCGGGAACTTTGGACTTGAGCGGATGGGGTCTGTCGGACGATCCGTCCAAGCCCCGCAAGTGGCAGTTCCCCGAAGGGACGAAGATCAATTCCGGCTCCTTTCTGGGCGTGTACCTGAGCGGACTGGACGGCAAGATCAGTTCCTTCCTGCACTCCAACTTCCGCCTCTCCTCCACGGAGGGCGAGACGCTGGTGTTGTCCGACCCCGAGGGACATATCGTTGACCGCGTGCCGCTGGGCGTGCAGTATTCTGATATCTCCTACGGCCGCATGGGCGAACGGGACGGATTTTACTATCTGACCGCCGCCACCCCCAACACCGAAAATGTGAAAACCGGCTATGAGAGCCGCATGAGCATGCCCATCCTCTCCGTGGACGGCGGCATGTACGAGGCGGGCACTCGTCTGACCCTCACCATGACTGCGGAAGAGGGCGCCACCATCTACTACACGCTGGACTGCTCCACGCCCGACCCGAATAACCTCTCCGGTACCACCTTCACGGTGGATCCCGAGTTCTCGGGCGTCGTATCCAACAACTACATCACCCGCGTGTACAGCGGTCCCATCACCATCGACGACACCACCGTGGTCCGCGCCGTGTCCGTGAAGAACGGCCAGATGACCTCCATGGTGAACACCCAGACCTACTTCATCGGCGTAAACCACACGATGGAAGTCATCTCCCTCGTGATGGATCCCACGGACCTGTGGGACTACAACACCGGCTTCTATGTGAAGGGCCCCAACGCGTGGGCGGAACATCCCTACGGTTCTCTGAACCGGGGCGCCAACTTCTGGACCACAGCCGAAAAGGTGAGCAATCTCGAACTGTTCGACTTGAATGGCAGCACCGTCCTTTCCCAGGGCTGCGGAGTGCGCCTGCACGGCCAGTACAGCAGGAGCGAAAAGCAGAAGTCCTTCAAGATCATTGCCCGCTCCGCCTACGGCAGCAACCGCTTTAACGCGTCCCTGTTCCCCAACCGCGACTACACCGAATACCAGTCCTTCGTGCTGCGCAATTCCGGTCAGGATACCGAACTGACCCGCATGCGCGACAGCGTGCTCACATCCCTCGCCGCCGATATGGGCGTCATGTATCAGGATACCGAACTGTGCGTGGTCTACCTGAACGGCGAATACTGGGGCCAGTACAACATGCGCGAGCGCATCAACACCTTCTCCATCTGCCAGTGGGAAGGCTGGGATCCCGCCCTCAAGGACAGCATCGACCTTTTGAAGGCCAATGACACCCTGATGAAGGGCAGCAAGAGCACCTGGACGGAATTCGTTTCCTGGTACAAGAAAAACGGCATCGACACCGATGAGGAACTCGCCTACGCGAGAAAGTACATCGATGTGGAGAATTACCTGAACTACTGCGCGGTGGAGATCTTCACCGGCAACACCGATCTGCTCAACAGCAAGAAATACCGCTGCGAGCAGGTGGACGGCGTGTGGAGATGGATCCTGTTCGATTTCGACTGGGCCTTCTACACCGACACCAACTCCCCCAGACGCTGGCTGACTCCCGGCGGCGTGGGCGACGGAAACAAGTACGACAACAGCCTGTTCATCGCCCTGATGAAGAATAACTACTGCCGCGACTACTTCCTCACGGTGTTCAGCCGGAAACTGGCGACCACCTGGTCCTCCGCGAATGTGCTGCAGGTCATGAGCGACCGCTACGAGGAACTGGCGCCCGAGATCGATATGCATCTGGACAAGTTCGGCGTTGCCCGTTCCAAGTATGACAACGCGGTCAAGAAGATGACTTCCTACGCCAAGACCCGTCCGGGCCGCCTGCTTTACTTCTGGAGTAATGTGCTGACCAAGAGCGAGTTCGAGTACTATTTCGGGGAAATCGCCAAGACCGTCGACCTCATCGACGACAAGGGCAACAGTTCCCACTACTACAAGTAAGCCCGGAGGAGGAACGCAATGCAGGACAAACGAGAGCGCCTTCCCGAGAGGCATGAAAAGAAATTCTGGATCAACGAAGGCGATATGATCGCCCTCCGCGAGAAACTGTCCAAAGTGCTCCATACGGACGAGCACGCGGGTAAAAACGGTGAGTATTTCATCCGTTCCCTCTACTTCGACGACATCGACAACACCGCCTATTACGACAAGATCGACGGCGTGATGGGCAGAGACAAGTACCGCATCCGCATCTACAACCTTTCCGACAAGGTGATCTTCCTGGAGCGCAAGCGCAAGGTGGGCGATCTGATTCAGAAGTTTTCCGCGCGCATCAGCCGCGAAGTCGCCGAAGAACTGATGGCCGGCGATCCCTCTTCCCTGCTGGGGAGCGATAATCCGCTGCTCAAGGATATGTATGTGCTCATGCGTACGCGGCTTCTGCGGCCCAAGGTCCTTGTGGACTACACCCGCGAAGCGTACATCCACCCCGCCGAGAACACCCGCATCACCTTCGATAAGCATCTGGCGACCTGCCCCGGGCACATCGACCTGTTCAGCAAGAAGCTGCTGACTTTGAGCCCGCTCGATGACAGCCGTCAGATCCTCGAAGTCAAATACGACACCTACCTTCCCGGCTTCGTCGCCGAAGCGCTGGCGGGCACACCCGTGGAAAACTGCGCGATTTCCAAGTATGTGCTGTGCCGCCGCTTTGAACCGCTCACCTGATCCGAATTCCATAACGACATCATTTGAAAGGGGTAATCCTCGTGAACAAGACTCAAATCGCTGAAATCTTCCAGAATCAGTCCATCGGCACATCCTCCCTGCTGCTCGTTCTCTTCACGCTCATCATGGCGTTCGCAGTGGGCCTGTTCATCTACTGGGTCTACAAGAAGAACTACCGCGGCGTGATGTTCTCCAACAACTTCGCCCTCACTCTGGTCCTCATGACCGTTATCACCGCCCCCGTCGTGCTCTGTATCCGCAACTCCCTCGAGTTGTCCATGGGCATGGTCGGTGCGCTCTCCATCGTCCGCTTCCGCACCGCGGTCAAGGATCCCCTCGACACCGGCTACATGTTCTGGGCGCTGACCATGGGCATCCTGCTGGGCGCCGGTCAGTTCTTCCTTGCCGCCGTCACCGTCGTCGGCATCGCCGTCATCGTGTTCATCCTCCGCAAGGTCATCTCCAAGGGCACCGACAGTTATCTGCTGGTCATGCGCGTCGACCATACCGGCGAGGCGAACGCCCAGAAGCTGCTCTCCAAGGTCCGCTATCAGCAGCTCAAGAGCAAGACCATGACCCAGAAGGGCATCGAAGTCACCTACGAAGTGCGCATCGAGAAGAGCGAACAGTTCCTCGCAAAACTGCTCACTCTCGAAGGTGTCGAAGAAGCCTCCCTCGTCGCCTATCAGAGCGAAACGGTCTGACGCCGCTTGTGCTATCGATAGAAATGGATCGGAGATTCATTTCTATCGGCAAAAACTCCGCGGGGATATTTCCCTGCGGAGTTTTTGGGTTTTGCGGATTTTACTGAAATTTCTGCGGAAATTTTCGGGCGCAAAATCCGAGAGGTATGAATTTTAGACTCCGGGTCGGCAGGCTCCCCTGCGCAAAAATTCTCCTCGGGCGGACAAAGTTCACCCTGCGGAAAGAAGATGGAGGACCTGCGGGCCCTCCATACCTCACGCAGACTGATAAGTCATTCACCCGCATCCAAAGGATGCGGGTGAATGATTGTCATCAAAGATTCAATTTCCCTTTCAGTTCCTTCAGCCACACCGCCGCGTAGGAGGCGAAGCCGTGGCAGCAGCTGGCCTGCGGGGTGTCGTATTCCCAGAGGGAGCCGCTCTTCTCCGCCATGAAGCCGAAATAAAGTTTGATTTCACTGAGCACCTGTTCGTATCTGCCCAGTTTCATCAGACAGTCGAGACGCAGATAGTTGCCGATGAAGGAGTTGGCGAAGGGCACATCGGGATAGGCGTTGTTCTGTTTGCGCAGAGGTCCGAAGGAATCCGTGATGATCTTCACGAGATCCGGGTGTGTCTTTTCGCCGGCGATGCCGAAGAACAGCGCGTAATACTGGCAGACTTCGGTGGTGTTGTTTGTGCGGACGAGAGCGCCGTTTTCGCGGATGGAATTGTCCGCGAAGAGCCTGCCGTTATAGGCGTTTTCGCGGATGAGAGAGCGGAGTCTTTCCGCTTTCCGCACAAGCGCTTCGTCTCCGCAGAGCCGTCCCGCCGCCTCGCAGGCGCCGCTGTAGAGCATGTTGGTAGGCCAGTTGACGCCGCAGACCACATCCTTGTCGTTGGCGCGGGACCACTCCACAAACACCCAGCCGCCCAGGTCCTCGATGAGTCCGTCCGCGTTTTCGTACTGCTTGAACGCGTTCAGCACACCCGCCGCCATGGGCTTGAGTTTCTCCGTCAGTTCCTTGTCTCCCCCGCGCAGAAGGGCGTATTCCGCGCATTCGATGACACCCCACAGCGCCCAGTTGGCAATCCACTCGCCGATATAGTCGGACGAGCCCGGATACAGCATGGGCAGCATCCCGTCGGGCATGGATTCCGCCTTGCGGAAGCCGTCGTTGACCGCGAAATTCTCAAGGAAGTTGGTTTCCACGGTGCTCTTCCCCGTGAGGGCATATTCGCTCCTGCCCGTAAAGAAGGAATCGCACAGCCAGCCCGCGCGCTCGCGGGAGGGGCAGTCCATGTAAATGTCCGTGGCGTTCTGACGGAAGGTGTTGACCGCCGCGTCCCAGATGCTCTGCACCTGTGGATCCTTGAAGGTAAGCGGCGCGATATCGGCGCCCGCCTGCTCGATGAGGAAAGGCTCGCCGCTGATTTTCCCCTTCGTCACGCAGACTTTCAGGTAACGCAGCGTGTAAGGTTCAAAGGACAGTACCTCCCGTTTCCCCGCGGGCAGAATGAATTTGAGGGCGTTCAGGCAGTTGCTGCGGCGGGGCGGCACATCGCCGTCCGTCAGGATCTCGTCAAAGATGAGGTAGATTTCGCTCTCCCCGTCCGCCGTCACGGTCATGCCGATGAGCCCCGCGCGGTCCCGGTCAAAGGCGTACAGACGCGCCTCACCCGCGGAAAGGACATCAGTTTCCCTTGCCTCAACGGGCGCAAAACGCAACCGCATCGTTTCGGCGTAGAGATCGCATTCCTGATTTTCAAAGCAGCGGTCGTGAACGGGATTATAGAATTTCATGCCGCGGCTGAAGGGCGATCTTTGCTTCTCTGCCTCCGTGTCGCGCTTCACGGTAAAGTCCGAAACCGCGCGCACGGGCGTGAAAACCCGGCCCGAAAAGGGGGCGATGCGGCGGGGCAGATATCCGGGCGCAGGCAAAAAGGTCAGTTTCACCGTCTTCCCCGCGGGGCGTGTGAAGTCCATGACCTCCGTGAACAGCCGCTGACGGGCGTATTTGTCCGTATAGCGGAGCCGCGGCGCGTACTCCCGTACGGTGAGCGTTTCGGGCGAGGAGGCAAACAGCACTTTCCCATCCGCGCCGGTCACCTCGCAGCACAGAAAACTCGGGTACAGACAATACTGGAAGGAGGAGGCGTAGTAGCCCGCGACGAGGACGCGCAGGCGCTTTCTGCCCCGGATGTCCCACTCGTCCACACGGAAACAGCCGTCGCCCGCCCGCGCGGGACCATAGGCAATCAATGCCCCGTCCGCGAACAGTTGATACGCAGTGGACGCGGTGATGCGCAGAAGCGTTCCGCCCTGCGGTACATCCAGGAAAAATTCCAGATGGAGATTCAGTTCCTTTTCCCGTCCTTCAGCCCAGACGGGGCGGCCTTTTTTAAACATGCCCGACACTCCGTTCGCTTTTTCGTTCTCATGCCCCGATTATACCTCCATTCCCTCCGAATTGCAAGACTCACGGCTCTATTTCATGATTTCCTGCATTTTTCATAGGAAAAGGGGCGTTTTCTGCATATTTACTCATTATTTAATACAGTCACATGTGATAATAACGCGTAACCTATTGAATTTTGCCTGTATATGATATATAATAAACCCATAGATACCGCTCTGCAACAACAGGAGGGAGGCGCTGCAATGGACGGATATATGCTTACCTATACGCTCAACACGGTCCTGATCATACTGGTCATGCAGATTTCCCTGTACCTGTCGGGACGCAGCGATGTGCTGAGCCACACCCGCCGCAGGAGTTTCGTCGTCTGCTTCGCCATCGTCTGCCTTACCGCCATAAGCGAGTGGCTGGGCGTTTTCCTTGACGGCAAGAACACGCCTTTCCTGTGCGGACTGCATATCTTCGTGAAGTTCGTCGAGTTTTCTCTGGCGCCCATGCTGCCCGTCATCATGTCCATCAGCGACAGTTCGAAGGCGCGCGCCAAAGTCGTGCTGGGCTTCATGTCCACCAACATCCTGCTGGAGTTCGTCTCGATGTTTGCCGGCTGGGTGTTCTACATCGACGAGGCGGGCTTCTACCAACATTCCACGGTCTATGTGCTTTACTATCTGTATGTGCTGGTCGGCATCGTGTATCTCATGTACGAAGCCTATCAGTTGGGACGCCGCAACCAGTACTGGCGGTCGGGCGGACTGGTCTGCATCGTGGGTCTGCTGGTTCTGGGCTGCGTACCCCACATCGTGAAATCCGAGCTGCGCTATGACTGGCTGGTCGGCGGCATGGCGGTGCTACTGTACTATGTGTACCTCATCGAGACCACCATCATCATGGACCCCGTGACCCACATCTTCAACCGCAACAGTTACGACAGCGCCCTGAAGAAACTCAAAAAGGACACCATCGTCGTCAACTTCGATGTGGACAACTTCAAAAATATCAACGACAAACACGGCCATCTGTACGGTGACGAAGTCCTTTCCGGCGTAGCGGACATCATCCGCGAGACCTACGGAAAATACGGCCGCTGCTACCGCGTGGGCGGAGACGAATTCGGCGCGCTCATCACCAAGTCCCATCCCCCGATGCAGGAGATCAACAGCATCTTCGATACCCGCATCGGCGAGAGGCGTGAAAAAGACGAGCGTTTTCCCTGGGTCTCCCACGGCTACAGCGTCTATAACGGTGAACCCGAGTCTCTGGTGTGCGCCCTCGACAGAGCCGACAACATGATGTACAAGTACAAAGAGATCAACAAAGACAAACCGTAAAACAAGCAGCCCTGCGCGGGCTGCTTTTTCGATGCGGCACATTGCACGGCGGCGCTCCGCACCATAAATAAAATCCGTCCGCGGGCGTATTTTCTACCGGACGCGCTTGCATTTCACCGTGTTTTCGTGATATAATTTCAACAAATCTGTTGTTTGCGGAAGGAGCATTTTTTATGGAATATACCTGTGACTGGCAAAACCCGCTCATTACCGGCATCAATCGTGAAAAACCCCACGCGACGCTGTTCCCCGCGCCCGACCTCGAAACCGCCCGCAGGAACGCCCGCGACTATAATCCTTTCTACAAGAGCCTCAACGGCAGTTGGGATTTTTTGTATTTTGAAGACGGCGACTGCCCCGAGGAGTTCTGTCTGACTGACGCCACCGAAGGCTGGGACAAGTTGGATGTGCCTTCCTGCTGGCAGATGAACGGCTATGACATCCCCCAGTACACCAATGTGACCTTCCCCATTCCGCTGGATCCGCCCTTTGTGCCGGACAATAACCCCGTGGGCCTCTACCGCAGGGTGTTCAACCTTTCCAAAGCGCAGTTGGAAGGCAAACTCTATCTCACCTTCGACGGCGTGGACAGCGCTTTTTATGTCTATCTGAACGGCGAAAAAGTGGGTTTCTCCAAGGTGAGCCGCATGCCCGCCGAGTTCGACATCACCCCCTTTGCGCAGGAAGGCGACAACCTGCTGACCGTGAAAGTATTCAAGTGGAGCGACGGCACCTATCTGGAGGATCAGGACTGCTGGCGCGTAAGCGGCATCTTCCGCGATGTGTATTTGATGGCCGTGCCCGACTGCCATGTGATCGACATCAAGACCTTTGCGACCCTCAAAAACAATTACAAAGACGGCGAACTCACCGCCTGCATCACGGCAATCGGCAGCGCCTCCTGCAAAGCAACTCTGTACTATAAGGGTACGGAGATCGCATCCAAGCCCGTCAAGGACGGCACAGTCCGCTTCGAGGTGAAGGATGTAAAGAGTTGGACCGCCGAAACTCCCGAGCGCTATGAACTCGTCGTGACCCTGACCAAAGGACGCAAGGTCGCGGAAGTCTCCCGCGTGATGGTAGGTTTCAAGACCGTGGAGATGAGCAACAAAGGGCTCTTCATCAACGGCGTATCCGTAAAACTGCGCGGCGTAGACCGCCACGACACCAATCTGCATCTGGGACACACCACGCCCTACGACACCCTTGTCAAGGATGTGGTCCTTATGAAGCAGAACAACATCAACTGCGTGCGCACCTCCCATTACCCCAACGATCCGCGCTTTCTCGACCTGTGCGACGAGTACGGTCTGTATGTGGTGGACGAGGCAGACCTCGAGTGCCACGGCGCGTTCCACGCCAAGTGGTCGACCGGCAGCGAGGAAATGGTGTACGATTTCTCCAATGAGCCGCTGTTCGAGAAAGCTTATGTTGACCGCGCCGAGCGCATGGTGAAGCGGGACATCAACCACCCCTCCATCATTTTCTGGTCGCTGGGCAACGAGAGTTCTATCGGCGTCAACCATGAAAAGATGTACGGGACCATCCGCGCACTCGACCCGTACCGTCCCATTCACTACGAGGGCGACCGCGCCAACAACCGCTGCTCCGATCTGCGCAGCACCATGTATCCCTCCGTATACGAACTCATCAAGCAGGGTTCCGATAAGAAAGCCACCAACGCCTACTTCATGTGCGAGTACGCCCACGCCATGGGCCTCGGCCCCGGCTCCCTCAAGGAGTACTGGGAGACCATCTACAAGTATCCGCGCCTCATCGGCGGCTGCGTGTGGGAGTGGGTCGACCACGGCATCGAAGTCATGACCGAGGACGGCGAACCCTACTACGCCTACGGCGGCGATTTCGGCGACTGGCCCAATGACGGTAACTTCTGCGTGGACGCGCTCAATTACCCCGACCGCACGCCTCACACAGGTCTCAGGAATCTGCGTGAAGCCTACGCGCCCGTGAATTTCTACCTTGAAAACGGCAAGATCGCCATCTATAACCGCCTGAGTTTCACCCGCCTTGACGGCTACATCGCCGTTTGGAGCCTGCTGACTGACGGCAAGGTGACGATGAGCGGCATCCTGCCCCTGACCGGCATCGCGCCCCTCAAAAAGAAGATGGCGGCGCTGCCCGTAAGCAATCTGCCCGCGGGCGAAAACATCCTCGATATCCGCGTGCTGCAGGGCACGGACACCCCCGCGGTGAAGGCGGGTTTTGAGGTCGCCCACACCCAGTTGACTCTGGAGAACATCCCGAATGTCACTTATCTCTCCGCTTCCGCCATGCCCACCCTGGTTCTGGACGGCGACACGGTGTACGGCGACGAGTTCGAGGTGGGCTTTGACGAGCGCAGGGGCGAACTGGTCTCCTTCATCCACGATGAAAATCAATTGATCAGCGAGCCCATGCGGGCGAACTTCTTCCGCGCCTATACGGACAACGATTCCCACATCAAGAATAAGTGGGAGAGCTGGAAGCTGCACCGCATGCAGGTGAAACTGCGCTCCTTCGAGATTACACAGGCTGCGCCTTCCGTGGTGGTCGCCAAGGCCGTTCATGTACACATGAGCGTGAACATCCGTCCCCTCATCGAGACCGAGACCACCTGGACCGTCTTCGGTTCCGGCGACATCCGCGTGAATGTGGTGTATAAGCCCCTGGTGAACATCGATCCGTATCTGCCCCGCATCGGCGTGCAGATGCGCATGCCCGCTTCCTACGAAAACCTCACATGGTACGGCAGAGGTCCCGTCGAGAGTTATCCCGACCTGAAACTGGCCGCCAATGTGGGCACCTACAATATGCCCGTGGACGACACCCACGAGCCCTATGTGCGCCCGCAGGAGAACGGCGCCCACGCCGACACCCGCGCCTTCGCGGTGACGGACGAACTGAACAACGGACTCATGTTCATCTGCGAGCAGGCGGGCGGCGACGGCTTCTCCTTCACCTGCCACGACTATACGGACGAGGCGCTGAATGAAGCCGGGCATCAGCCCGAACTGAACAGCGCGGGCGAGACCGTGGTGTCCATCGACTGGCTGCAGGGCGGCATCGGCAGCAATTCCTGCGGTCCCGAACCCATGGATCAGTATAAACTCCGCCTCGAAAAGCCCGAGACCCTCGCGTTCGTCATGCGCTACTACCGCGCCGGCAACGGAGAGTTCAATACCGTCATGCGCGTGCTGCCCGAAAAATAGTTGAAGGAGTTACCATGTTTATAGCAAATGGCTGGAAGGACTATGAAGTCCTGGATACCGGCGACGGAATGAAACTGGAGCGCTGGGGCAAGGTGATTTTGAGCCGTCCCGACCCGCAGGTCATCTGGCCCAAATCCCGCCCGGAACTGTGGAGCAAGGCAGATGCCCAGTATCACCGCTCGGCAAAGGGCGGCGGCGAATGGGAGTTCCTGAGGAAACTGCCCGACCGCTGGACAGTCAAATACGGTTCCCTCGAATTCTATGTCCACCCCACCAACTTCAAGCACACGGGGCTCTTCCCCGAGCAGGCGGTCAACTGGGACTGGATGCAGAGCCTCATCCGTGAACGCGGCGACTGCAAGGTACTGAACCTGTTCGGCTACACGGGCGGCGCGACCCTCGCCTGCGCCGCGGCGGGCGCCCATGTGACCCATGTGGACGCCGCCAAGGGCATGGTACAGTGGGCGGGCGAGAACCGCGCCCTCAGCAAAATCGACGAGACCCGCGTCAGGTGGATCGTGGACGACGCCATCAAGTTCGTGGAGCGGGAGATCCGCCGCGGCAACCGCTATGACGGCATTCTCATGGATCCCCCCAGTTACGGCAGAGGTCCCAAGGGCGAGATCTGGAAACTGGAAGACGAACTGTACGGTCTCGTGGACAAGTGCGCGGGCGTGCTTTCCGGCCATCCTCTTTTCGTGCTCGTCAACAGTTATACCACGGGGCTTCAGCCCGCGGTGCTCAACAACATCCTCTCCCTCACGGTAAAGAAGCGCTTCGGCGGCAGCGTGGACGCGGCGGAAGTGGTCCTGCCCGTGGACGGCGGCGGCATCCTCCCCTGCGGCGCCGCGGGACGCTGGACGGAAAAGTAAGGTTTTACTCATTCTTTGTTGACAAAAATCGCCCGTGCATATATAATACTCGGGTGATATGGAAGTGTATCGAAGTGGTCATAACGGCCCTGACCCGAAAGCGTCGGACATTCTTGGTAAACTAACCTCTAAACACTGTTTCACATGGGTTGAGAGCTATCTGGGAGAGGACAGCCGATCCTGTTCTCTCCGGGTGTTCTCTCCAAAATATACGGAAGTGTATCGAAGTGGTCATAACGGCCCTGACTCGAAATCAGGTGACGGGCATCCCCCGTCCGTGGGTTCGAATCCCACCGCTTCCGTCCCGGTGTGCCATACGGTTTTTGCCGTATGGCTTTTTTATGTCCAGCCCTATTCCGGATAACCCAGACCCCGCAGCATGGCCGCTGCGGTAGACTGTCCCGAACCCGGATCAAGATGGGCATAAATATTGGCAGTAGTGCTGAAATCACTGTGGCCGAGCCATTCCTGAATCTGCTTGAGTGTCACTCCATTCATGAGCAGGAGACTTGCGCAGCTATGACGCAGATCGTGCAGACGGATATGCCGCAAACCTCTGCTTTTCAGCATCCTGTCGAAGTTCTTGCTGAGCCACGCCGGCTGCATCCTGTACCCCATCTCGTTCACGCAGATATAATCCTCATAGTCGCTGCAGTAACAGTTCCCGCAGAGTCTGCGATACTCTGCCTGACGGGTTCGGAAATTCACGAGCATCTCGCGTACCGGTTCCATGAGCGGCAGTGTACGGCGGCTGGACTTTGTCTTTGTGGTATCTGCCGCAATCACAAGCTTCTTCCCGTTGGCGTTACAGCTTGTTACGGTGTGACAGATCATGACCGTACCGCGTTCAAAATCGACCGCGTCCCACTTGAGCCCCAGCACCTCGCTCCTGCGCAGACCATAGAATGCCGCAAGCTTGACAGGAACCTCAAGAAGTGTCCCATCGACGGCATCGAACAGTTGCTTCAGTTCATCCTTTCCGTAGTATGAAGCCCGGTAGTTCATCTTCTTGGGACGTTCGACCTTGTCGGCGGGGTTCACGTCCAGCAAATCGACTTTGACCGCATAGCGGAGCGCCCGGTGGAGTACCACATGATAATGAATGACCGTGTTGGGCGATACCCGTTCAAGCTGTTCAGTGTAGAACTCCTGAATCATCCGCGCAGTGAGGTTTTTGAGCGTCACTTTCTTGTTGCGAAACCACGGCTCAATCGGCGTTCTGATGAGGCCTCCATAGCTGCTGTAGGTCGTGATCGCAATGGTGCTCTTCACGGTCTCGAGCCATTCAAGCAGATAGTCCGCGAAAAGCATATCTCCTTCCGCAATGGGTTCCTCGGGAACGAAGCTCGTCCTTGCTTCCTCCAGAATCATCTCCGCTTTGCGCTTGTTGCCTTTGGCGAGAAGTCCCGTAGCGATCCATTTCGTCGCGCGGTTTCCCTGCGCGTTCTTGTAGGTCAGCACTGCATAGTAGTAACCTTTCTTTTCCTGTAGGTGTCCTGTTACCATTTCTATCCTCCTTCTGTAACATCCGGACCCCACACGCAATTGCCTGCCTGATGACATTGTAGCACTTTACGAATCGGATTGCAAGCCGAAATCGCAAGTGGTACGAGGCGCTATCCTCAGATTCGCAAATAGAATCCTCCTTTGCCTATTGATATATGGGCACCTGTCATGTATAATAGGAGCGAGGTGCCATCTCACCGCAGACCGCATGCGGATAATAAATATGCGGATAGACGGCTCGATCAGAGCCGTCTATTATAATATTACTGCATAGCAAAAAGTCGATTTACAGATTACCGTTTACGCCAACTTCAAAGCGCCCTCCAACGCCTGAGCCGACTGCTGTTTGGCGTTCGTATCAAGGTGCGCGTAGATGTTCGCCGTCGTACTGAAGTCACTGTGACCAAGCCAATCCTGAATTTGCTTGAGCGGGATCCCGTGCCGCAGCAGGAGACTTGCACAGCTGTGTCTCAGATCATGAAAGCGGATCGGCCGCATGCCCTTCTGTTCCAGCAGACGTTCAAAGCGTTTTGTCAGTGCTCCGGGGTTCAGACGTTCGCCCATCGCATTCACGCACAGATATCCGTTTTCTTCACCCTTCCAGCAATCCCCGCACAATTCCCTGTACCGTTCCGTTTGTTCACGCCATGAAAGCAGCAGTTCCCTCATGGGCTGCACCATCGGAAGCGTTCTGCGGCTGGAGCGGTTTTTGGTAGTGTCTGCCGCCACAGTGGTGTACTTGCCGTCAATTCTGCAGGTTGTGACCGTGTGCTTGATGCAAATGGTATTCCTTTCGAAATCGATGGCATCCCACCGGAGTCCCAGCACCTCGCTTCTGCGAAGTCCAAAGAATGCTGCCAGTTTGACAGGAATGGCAATTTCCGTATTTTCCACCTCACGGAACAGCTGCATCAGTTCCTCATCCGAATAGAACGATGCCGAAAAGTGCTTTTTACGCGGGCGCTCCACCTTGGAAGCCGGATTGCTTTTGATGAGTTCCAGCCGCTCCGCGCAGCGGAGTGCCCTGTGCAGCACCGCATGATAGTGCAGCACCGTATTGGGGCTCACACGCTTCCCCTGCTCGGCATAGAAATCCTGTAAATCCGTCGGCTTCAGATTCTTCAGTTTGATTCCTTTCTCTCGGAACCACGGCTCAATCGGGTTACGGATGAGCCCGATGTAGGATGTGTGGGTCGTCGGCGCGATTGAGGGCTTCACGATTTCCAGCCAGCGCAGCAGAAAGTCCGCAAACAATTCATAGTCCCTTGTCTGTTTGGGAGGATCGAAGTTCAGACGCTGCTCCATCAGAAATTCCTCCGCCCGTTTTTTGTTGCCCTTTACTGCAAGACCTGTAGAAATCCATTTCGTTTTCCGTTTCCCCTGTTCGTCCTTATAGCTGAGTACAGCATAGAAGTATCCTTTCTTTTCCTGCAGATGCCCTGCCGTCATACTGCCACCTTCCTTTCTTCCTTTCCCAATACCTTCAGATATGTGAGCAGGTGTACCTTGGGAATACGCCATGCTCTTCCGACCTTGAGCGCCGTCACAGCCCCGCTTCGGATCAAACCGTAACCCGTCTTCGTACTGATGCCGAGCGCCCTGCTCATCTGTTCAATATCCATCACATCCGGGTACTCACGAAGTACCGCATTGTATAATTCGTTCCGCTCCATATATTCCTCCAACTCCGGCAGAGCCGGTCAATGCGGCTCTGCCCGTCACCATCGTTTTGCTTGTATACGGGGTAATCAAGTTCATCACTCCTTTGCATTATGATCCCCCTTGTATATGATTTTCGCCTTTTCGCTATGTACGTACGTACCGCGCAGTATGTTTGCAGCGTTTTTGCCATTGTTGCCCGGTTATATCTGCCCCGTGTACGGGCAGTCTTTGTCGTAGTATAGCTTCGGACCGCTTCCGATCCGGTTCAGGACCGGCAGCGGGATGTGGATCCCTTTGAAGCCCCACACGCGCCTGCCATCCTTGTTGCGTACGGTGTTGATATGCTCGATGCCGTACTTTTTGCCGTTCACCGTCAGAAAGTCGGAGAAGGAGCGGGATTTCACCGGCTGAACACCGTTTTCCTCACACCACAGGCAGTACGCTCCGTACAGGTCTCTGGATGTCACGGCTGCATCCGATTCGTGCAGGATGTAGTCCTCCGCCTCCATGAACAGAAGTGCGTTGGTGGCATCCTGTTTGAGCACATTACGGTTTGAAACGGCGCGGGCACTTTCCGTGAAGCGGTAGTGGTTTGCGTGTAGTCGCTTGAGGCCTTCGAGTGACCACAGGAGGATGCCTTCCGTTTCCCCGCACATCTTCGCCGCGAGGTCAGGATCGTCCACTCTGTCCGGGGCCTTTTCTTTTGTGGTCAGGATGAGCTGGCGGCGGGAGAAGCCGTCGCTTCGGTCGTAGAGGGACTGCAGGTCTCCGTTGCTGAAGGGGAGGATCCTTG